>DASPMC010000024.1:0-168813 GCA_035627275.1 Noviherbaspirillum sp. | reverse complement strand
ACCGATCAGGAACGCTGCGTCGATCAGACCAGCCAGCAGGAACATCTTGGTCTGCAGGGTGTTCATCAGTTCAGGCTGACGTGCGGATGCTTCGAGGTACTTGCCGCCCATGATGGCGATACCGATACATGCGCCGATAGCACCCAGGCCAATGATCAAGCCGCAAGCCAAAGCAACAAAAGAGATGTCAGTCATGAGAGTTCCTTCAAAAGGTTAAGGTTAAAAACAAAAACTAAAAACAAACTTCGTTACGTACAACTATCCTGAGGATTCTTTAGTGAGCTTCGTGGGCCTGGCCGATATACACGAGCGTCAGCATCATGAAGATGAACGCCTGGAGGAACACGATCAGGATGTGGAAGATTGCCCACATCGAGCCGGCGATCACATGGCCGATGAAGCCGAAAGCGGTGGCCATCGAGCCGAGCAGGGCGATCAGCAGGAACAGCAGTTCGCCTGCATACATGTTGCCGAAGAGTCGCATGCCGAGGGAAACGGTACGGGCAACATATTCGATTGCGTTCAGCAGGACGTTGAACGGCGCCATATAGATGCCGAACGGTGCAGCGAGCCACTCGTGCAGCCAGCCGCCGACGCCCTTGATCTTGAGGTTGTAATAGATGACGACAGCCAGCACGCCGAGGGACATGCCGAGGGTGCCGTTCAGGTCGGCGGTCGGCACCACGCGGTGGTAGGGGATGACGTTCTCGAGGCCGAGCAGGGAGAACAGCGAGGCGAACATGTCCACCGGCAGGAAGTCCAGCGAGTTCATCAGCGCAACCCAGACGAAGACGGTCAGGGCCAGCGGGGCGATGAAGCGGCGGTCGCCGTGGACGATCGCCTTGGACTGGTCTTCGACCATTTCGACGACCATTTCAACGAAGGCCTGAAAACGGCCCGGTACACCGGAGGTTGCCTTGCGGGCGGCCAGCCACATCAGGAAGCAGCCGAGCACGCCCATCGTCACGGACCAGAAAACGGTGTCCATGTTGATGATCGAGAAATCGACGATCTTGTCCTGATGATGAGTGGAGAAGTGTCCGAGGTGGTGGACTATGTATTCTGATGCGGTCGGAGCGTGTCCAGTGGATGCCATGGTCAGTGCCTAAATATTAAGATGATGTAACTTTTCAGCGCCACGATGAAAGCGGCGAGTAGCGCCAGCCAGTTCAAATCGCGATACAGCCATACCACCGCGCCGAGTAGCGCGACAGTCAATGCAATCTTGATAAATTCGCCGATGAAAAAGGTCATCGGGTTGACGGCCCCAGGCTTGCGCGCGTTGGTAAACAATCGCAGGGCAAACAAGCCGTTCGGCACAACACAGCACAGTCCCCCAAGAAGCGCAGACAATAGCGCGTGCCATCCTCCGATCATGCCGGCAATCAGGCCGGTTATGACCGTGGTCAAAAACTGCAGGAGGACGACGCGTAGCATAGTGGTCCGCTTTGGTGCAATCCGTGGGGCTTTCTGCTCCTGAAAGCACCGGCGACGGGCCGCGGTATTTCTTGGTGGTGCGTCTCGTGAAACCCCGGGATTATAAGTGTTTTCCACAGAGCCCGTCAAACCTTTGACTAGCGGAAATCCCAGGTATGGACTACCGTAAAACTACGGTATTCTTCTTTGCAGGAATACGTAATCCGCGCGATTTGCGCGGAATTCCGGACGAGTAGGCTGCACCGCTTCGTGCTTTCGCACTGGCTCGGTGCACGCCAATGCGGCCTAGTTGTACTTTTCTATTCCAAATCAATTAGTTACTGAAAGCCTAATGAAAGCTGCCTGATGGCATGCTTATTGTTATGGATGCCTATGTTTGCATTTGCATTCATTGCCCTTTAAGGACACGACCATGGACACCCTCCGGCCCGCCCCTCGCTCCATCACCCTTCGATTCCTGGCGGAGCCAACCGACGTCAACTTTGGCGGTAAAGTCCATGGCGGCGCCGTCATGAAATGGATCGACCAGGCCGGCTATGCCTGCGCGGTCGGCTGGAGCGGTTACTACTGCGTCACGGTGTACGTGGGCGGTATCCGCTTCTATAAACCTATCTTCATCGGCCAAGTCGTCGAGGTGACGGCGACTGTCGTGCATACGGGGAATTCGAGCATCCATATCGCGATCGATGTGTCCGCGACCGATCCTAAGACGGGAGCGCGCAAGAAGACAACCCGCTGCATGATCGTGTTCGTCGCGGTGGATGGCGCCGGCGATACGGTGCCGGTGCCGACTTGGGAACCGGTCAGCGAAGAAGACCTGCAACTGCAGAAGTATGCGATCCGGATGGCGGAGATGCGCAAGGCGCAGGAGGATGAGTTGGCGGCGATCGAGTGATCGAAAGTGCGCCCTTCCTAATTCATCGCGATTTCAGGCACTGCTGCGTCTAGCCTATTTGCTTAGGATGTCTTCCCGCTTGTGTGGAAGACCGAGCCAGGCAGGTAATGCTGTAGATAGAGATCACCGCGTTAGGCTTGCAAGCCAGTCGCGCCCCTGCGGCCAGTCGCCCAACCCGCTGTCGGCATTGATGTGACCGCGCGGGCCGATGTCGTGGAACTGCGCGCCCCATTTCTTTGCCCATGCCTGCGCACGCGGCAATGCACACCACGGATCGTCGGACGACGCGGCGACTATGGTGTTGAACGGCAGCCGTGTCTGGGGCATTGGTGCGAAGCCGGTGACGAAATCAGGAAAATCGTCACGCTCCACATCTGGCGGCGCGATCAGCAGCGCGCCTTTAACTTTCTGCAGGTGCGAGGAGTCGGCGTGCAGCGTGGCCCACCATGCAGTCAGTGCGCAGCCGAGACTGTGCGCCGCCAGGACAACCTCACCTTCCGCAGCGGCGATTGCCGCGTCGAGGACTGTAACCCAATCGCCGCGCTTGGGTTTGTCCCAGTCGTGCTGCTGCACGCGGCGCGCATTCGGCAGCACGCTTTCCCATACGGTTTGCCAGTGGCCGTGGCCCGAGTTGAAGAGGCCGGGGAGGATGAGGATGCTTGTCTTCATGCGCTGCCGCGCAGTTTGCCGATCAGGTCGTCGAGCACGTCGAGGTTGGCGAAGTCGATGATAAGCTGGCCCTTGTTCTTGGCACCGACCTTGATCACCACTTGCGTTGCAAGTGCGTCGGACAATTCTTCTTCGAGGCGCGTGAGGTCGCGCGACTTTTCCTTGTTTGCGCGCGTCTTGGCACCGGCTTGTTCAGTAGTCGCTTTCACCACCAGTTTTTCTGCTTCGCGCACCGACATGCGCTTGGCGACGATCTGGTTGGCGAGCGTGATCTGAGTCGCGGAGTCAGTCGCAAGCAATGCGCGCGCATGGCCCATGTCGATATCGCCAGCCATCAGCATCGTCTGCACGGGCTTGGCGAGATTCAGCAGGCGCAGCAGGTTGGACACCGCGCTGCGCGATCGGCCTACCGCGCCGGCGGCCTGTTCATGCGTGAAATTGAAATCGCTGATCAGGCGATGGATGCCCTGCGCCTCTTCCAGCGGATTGAGGTCTTCGCGCTGGATGTTTTCGATCAGCGCCATCGCAGCGGCGGCCTGGTCATCGACGTCCTTCACCAGCACCGGTACTTCGGTAAGACCTGCGATCTGCGCGGCGCGGAAGCGGCGTTCGCCGGCGATGATTTCATAGCGGCCGTCGCCGTTGACGGGGCGCACGAGGATGGGCTGCATCAAACCCTGCGCCTTGATCGATGCGGCGAGTTCCTGCAGCGCACCTTCGTCCATGCGCGTACGCGGCTGGTATTTGCCGGCCTGCATCTGCGTCACGTTCAGAGTTGAAGGAGAACCGGCAACAGTGGGTACCGCTTCTTCGATGTCGGAAGATCCGCCGAGCAGCGCGTCGAGGCCGCGGCCGAGTCCCTTGGTTTTCTTGACAGCCATGTTCTTGCCTTACATTGACTTGATGCGCTCGACCATCTCGGCGCCGAAGGAGATATATGCCTGCGCCCCCTTCGACGAGGGATCGAAAGTAACGCCGGGCATGCCATAGGACGGCGCTTCCGCCAGACGCACGTTGCGCGGAATGATGGTCTTGAAGACCTTGTCGCCGAAGTGCTGTTCGAGTTGCGCGGAGACCTGCTGCGAAAGCGTCATGCGCGGATCGAACATCACGCGCAGCAGGCCGATGATCTTGAGGTCGGTGTTGAGCTTGCCGTGCACTTTCTTGATCGTGTTCACGAGATCGGACAAGCCTTCGAGTGCGTAGTATTCGCACTGCATGGGGATGATCACGCCGTGCGCGGCGCACAGGCCGTTCAGCGTCAGCATCGACAAGGCAGGCGGGCAGTCGATCAGCACGAAGTCGTAGTCGCTGGCGACAGCGTTGATCGCATCCTTCAGGCGCTTCTCGCGGTTGTCGAGTTCCACCATTTCGACTTCGGCGCCTGCGAGTTCACGATTGGCAGGTAACACATCGAAGCCGCCTGTCTCGGATGTCTTGCGCGCGGTCTTGATGTCGGCCAGGCCGAGCAGCACTTCATAGACCGACGATTCGAGTTCGGCCTTGTTGATGCCCGCGCCCATGGTGGCGTTTCCCTGCGGATCGAGGTCGACCAGCAGCACGCGCTGGTTGATTTTCGCCAGACCGGCTGCGAGGTTGACTGCCGTTGTCGTTTTACCGACGCCGCCCTTCTGGTTGGCGACGCAGAATATCTTGGCCATGTTGTTTTAGTTGGTCGTGAGTTTGATGCCGACGGAATGAAACAGCGCGCTCATGCCTGTTCTCCTGCTTCGATGAATACGAGATGGCGCTCGGCGCCGAGGCCGGGCACGGTCAAGGATTCTACCTTGCCGACTTTCCATCCGGCAGGAAGGCGTGCGATTTCTTCGTTCGGCATCACGCCCTTCAGGGCGATGAAGCGGCCGCCCTCTTCCAGCAGATGGCCGGACCAGGTGACGAAGTCATTCAGTTCGGCGAAGGCGCGCGAGGTGATGACGTCGAACTTCTGCGGCACCTTCAGCTGCTCCACGCGGCCGGTATAGACGGTGACATTGGCGAGGCCGAGTTCCGCTTTCACCTGGGTGAGGAAAGCGGTCTTCTTGTGCACGGTGTCGACCAGCGACACGTGCATGTCGGGACGCGCAATCGCGAGTACGATACCGGGCAGACCGCCGCCTGCACCAACGTCGAGGATGTTTGTCGCGCCGGCGAACGCGGGTACAACAGCGAGCGAATCGAGCAGGTGGTGCGTGACCATCTGCTTCGGGTCGCGCAACGCGGTGAGGTTATAAACCGCGTTCCACTTCGACAGCAGCGCAAGGTAGTCCATCAGCTGCGCCAACTGCTTCTCGCTCAGGTCGAGCTGCAGCGTGCGCGCGCCTTCGGCGAGCGTGCGCGTCAGTTCATCGCGGGAAAAAGATGTCATCGTCCGGCAGTCCTCACGCTTCAGCAGGTGCGTTGGCGAATTCCTTGAATCCGCCCTTCTTCAGGTGCACCAGCAGCAGCGAGATCGCTGCAGGCGTGATGCCGGAGATGCGAGATGCCTGGCCGAGGGTTTCGGGACGGTGCTTGTTCAGCTTCTGGCGCACTTCGACCGAGAGGCCGCGGACTTCCATGTAATCGATTTCGACCGGCAGCTTCAGGTTTTCGTAGTAGTCGTGGCGTTCGACTTCGCGCGCCTGGCGGTCGATATAGCCGGCGTACTTCACCGAGATTTCGACCTGTTCGGCGACCGCGCCGTCGGTCACGCCAGGACCGGCGAGATCCTGGCCTTCGGTGCCTTTCAGGGTCATCAGGCTTTCATAGCTCACGTTGGGGCGGCGCAGAAGATCAGTGAGCGCATACTCTCGTTCAATCGCTTTACCCAGCACACGTTCAGCTTCCGCTTCCGGAAGAATGCGCGGGTTGACCCAGGTGGACTTGAGGCGCTCCAGCTCGCGGGCGACAGCTTCACGCTTGCGTTCAAAGACTTCCCACTGGGCGTCGCCGACACAGCCGAGTTCGCGGCCGATTTCGGTCAGGCGCATGTCAGCATTATCTTCACGCAGGCTGAGGCGGTATTCGGCGCGGCTGGTGAACATGCGGTAGGGTTCCTGCACGCCCTTGGTGATCAGGTCGTCGACCAGCACGCCAAGGTAGGCTTCGTCACGGCGCGGCGTCCACGCTTCGCGCCCTTGAGTCAGCAAAGCGGCGTTGATGCCGGCGAGCATGCCTTGGGCAGCGGCTTCTTCATAGCCGGTGGTGCCGTTGATCTGACCGGCGAAGAACAGACCCTGGATCGCCTTGGTCTCGAGCGATGCCTTCAAGCCGCGCGGGTCGAAGTAGTCGTATTCGATTGCATAGCCGGGACGCAGGATGTGCGCATTTTCCAGTCCACGCATCGAGTGCACGAGTTCGAGCTGCACGTCGAAGGGCAGGCTGGTCGAGATGCCGTTCGGGTAGAACTCGTTGGTGGTCAGGCCTTCCGGCTCCAGGAAAATCTGGTGCGAAGACTTGTCGGCAAAGCGATGGATCTTGTCTTCGATTGACGGGCAGTAACGCGGACCAACGCCTTCGATCACGCCGGTGTACATCGGGCTACGGTCCAATCCGCCGCGGATGATGTCGTGGGTGCGCTCGTTGGTGTGGGTGATCCAGCACGGCAACTGCTGGGGATGCATGTTGACCGAACCCATGACCGAAAACACCGGGATCGGGTCGAGGTCGCCCGGCTGCTCTTCCATTACGGAAAAATCAATGGTGCGGCCGTCGATGCGCGGCGGCGTGCCGGTCTTCAGGCGACCTTGTGGCAGCTTCAACTCCTTCAGGCGCGCGGACAGGGAAACCGCAGGCGGATCGCCAGCGCGGCCGGCGGCATAATTATTGAGGCCAACGTGGATCTTCCCGTCGAGGAAGGTGCCTGCGGTCAGCACCACGGCGCGACTGCGGAAGCGGATACCGACCTGGGTCACAGCACCGACCACGCGATCGCCCTCCACCATCAGGTCGTCGACCGCCTGCTGGAACAGCCACAGGTTCGGCTGGTTCTCCAGGCGGCCGCGGATCGCCTTCTTGTACAAAATACGGTCGGCTTGGGCGCGGGTGGCGCGGACGGCCGGCCCTTTGGAGGAATTCAGGATTCGGAACTGGATACCGGCTTCGTCCGTGGCTATGGCCATTGCGCCGCCCATGGCGTCCACTTCCTTGACCAGGTGCCCCTTGCCAATGCCGCCGATGGACGGGTTGCAGGACATCTGGCCCAGGGTCTCAATGTTGTGGGTAAGTAGCAGCGTCTTCTGCCCCATGCGGGCGGAAGCAAGCGCAGCTTCGGTACCGGCGTGGCCGCCGCCGACGACGATGACGTCAAATTCAGTAGGAAAAAGCATATTTCGCCTCGAAGAGACGGTGAGGAAGTAGGCGGCGGACGATGCGCCGGAGGCGAGATTATAAATTGTTTTTCACCCCGCCCGCTTCCGTTAGTCACCCTTTGGGTGGCTTTGTTTCACGTGAAACAATCAGATCGTGATTCGGGCCAGCACAAAACCAAGGATGAATGAGAGTCCGGACACGATCAGCCAGTAGCCCCAGTGCACGGCGGTGAAGGGTGAAGGCTCAGATTGCGGTGCGGCAGCCACAGCGGCTGCAGGCTGCATTTGTTCCATGCGCGCCGGCGGAATGGGCTTGAGCGCCCTCTTCGCCCGAACCTCTTCGGCGAGGGAATCGACAAGCTGCGCGTGCAGCGCATCCACCGCCGGCTCGGGCATCTCATTTGACTTGGTAGGCTCAACAACAGCGGTTGCTGCGGCTGTCGGTGCGCTCGCTGGAACGGTTGCCATCGCCGGATCGGCAGTTGAAATCTGTACATCAGTCAGGAGGGGAAGCGGTTCAGCTGCTCGCCCCGCCGGCTGGGTGGGATGAGACGGAACAAGAAATTCCATCTCCTCCTCGTGATCCGTCATCATAATCGTGACCGGATCCATCGGATCCTGTTCGAGGAATCGATCAATTACCGTCCGCTCGATTTCGTCCGGAGCCTGGTCATCTACCGGCATGAACACTTCCAGCACCAGCTCTTTCAATTGCAGCTTCTGGAAAGCGCGGTCGAACCGCTCTTCCTTCAGCACCGGCAACTTCGCCCTGATCTGGCTATAGGTGGAAACGCCGTCCACCATAATTAGGACGAGCCGTTCGCTCTGCGTGAGTCCGTGGCTTTTTTGATGTATTTCATCGCGCCCAGCCTGGGTACGCTGGAAGATGGTGCCGGAATCAGTCATAGGGAATTCGATGGATGAATGTTTCACGTGAAACATTGGACGGACAAACCCGGGAAATGTTTCCCGTCGATATCAAATTGCATCCTAGTCCCTGTCCCTTCCCGGCGCTATACCAAATCCACAACATGCAGTACGGCATTTGTAAGCAAGCTTAACCGGCTGGACTTCTTGTGGGTCAACGCCTCGTTGCACGCCCCTTGCTACAATAGAAGCTCCACCAAAGGAGACAAGATGACTACAACCGCAGCCCTTGGCGCGTTCACCTTCAGCACCGTCCCGCACATCGTATCGGAGACTGGCGCAGCGAAGCGGATCGGCGCGCTGGTCAACCAGCATTTCCCGAACTCCCGCCGTGCCCTGATCGTCACCGACGGCGGCTTCCTGAAAACCGGACTCGTCGATGCCCCGATTGCCAGCCTTCGTGACGCCGGCTTGACCGTCAGCATCTTCTCGGATGTCGTTGCCGATCCGCCGGAGCCGGTGGTCCTGCAAGCCGTCGCCGATGCTCGCAAGAATGAGGTCGACCTGGTGATCGGCTTGGGCGGCGGCAGCTCGATGGATGTGGCCAAGCTGATCGCGGTGCTGGTCGACAGCGACCAGGAGCTCAAGTCGATGTATGGCATCGGCAACGTCAAGGGCGCTCGTCTTCCGCTGGTGCAAGTACCTACTACCGCCGGTACCGGATCGGAAGTCACGCCTATCTCCATCGTCACCACTGGCGCAACCACCAAGATGGGTGTCGTGTCGCCGCAGCTGTATGCCGACCTCGCCATCCTGGATGCCGAACTGACGGTCGGTCTGCCGCCGAAAGTTACGGCCGCCACCGGCATCGATGCCATGGTGCATGCGATCGAGGCTTACACAACCAAGCTGAAAAAGAATCCCTTGTCCGACATGCTTGCCCGCCAGGCACTGAGCTTGCTGTCGAGTAATATCATCACCGCTTGCGAAGACGGGAAGAACCTTGAAGCGCGCCAAGCGATGTTGCTTGGTGCAATGTTGGCCGGCCAATCTTTCGCCAACGCACCCTGTGCCGCCGTGCATGCCCTCGCCTACCCGATTGGCGGCATTTTCCATGTCCCGCACGGCTTGTCGAACTCCCTGGTTCTGCCGCATGTGCTGCGCTTCAACGCGCCGAATGCCGCCGCCATGTATGCCGAGCTTGCCGAGATTCTTGCACCCGGCGTGACCGGCAGCGCGGAAGCACGCACCCAAGTGCTGATCGACAAGATGGATGAAATCGCGCACCGCACCGGCATCGAAACCCAACTGCGCCAGGTTGGTATCAGCGAAGCCGACCTCGACCGCCTGGCGGACGATGCAATGCTGCAGACGCGCCTGCTGACCAATAACCCGCGCGAAGTAACGCGCGCCGATGCGAGGGCGATCTACGCAGCGGCACTCTAAGCAATCGTGTCCGCCAAACAAAAACGGCAGCCCAGGCTGCCGTTTTTTTTACGCGACCGCTGATCGTTAATGCGCAGTACCCGGCGACGTCCGTTTGAACAGTGCCCCCAGTTCGCCGACGATGCCGCGGCGGAAGGCCAGCACGCAGACGATGAAGATGAAGCCGGTGACGATGGTGACCGACTCGCCCAGTGTGCGGAACCACTCGATGCTCGTCACCGTCGCCATCCAGTTGCCGAAGTCGCCCAGCTTGTTCTCCAGCGCAATGATCAGGATCGCGCCGACGATCGGACCAGTCAGCGTGCCGAGGCCGCCGACCAGCGTCATCAGCACCACCAAGCCAGACATGCTCCAGTGCACGTCGGTCAGCGTCTCGAAGCCGAGCACTACAGTTTTAGTAGCACCCGCAAGACCGGCAAGCGAAGCGGAAAG
The DNA here is from genome assembly GCA_035627275.1 of Noviherbaspirillum sp. GTDB lineage: Bacteria > Pseudomonadota > Gammaproteobacteria > Burkholderiales > Burkholderiaceae_D > Noviherbaspirillum. Next base: position 158,781 of record DASPMC010000024.1, on the reverse strand, counting down.
GACGAATGCCAGCAGCTTGTACTTGTCGACATCGTAACCGAGCGAGATCGCACGCGGCTCGTTTTCCTTCACCGCCTTCAGCACTTGGCCGAACGGCGAATGCACGGTGCGCACGATCAGCGCAAAGCCGGCGATGAAAATCGCCAGCACCACGTAGTACAGGGTCATGTCGTTCGCCAGATCCACCACGCCCAGCAGCTTCCCGCGCGGCACGCCCTGAAGACCATCCTCGCCACCAGTGAACGGCGCCTGCAAGCACACGAAGAACAACATTTGCGCCAACGCGAGCGTGATCATCGTGAAGTAGATGCCCTGCCTGCGAATCGCCAGGCTGCCCATCACCAGCCCAATCAGCGCCGCCGCCACAATGCCGGCAACGATGCCGAGCTCAAACGGCCAGCCCATCACCTTGATCGTGTGACCGGCGACGTAACCCGCGCCGCCAAAGAATGCCGCATGTCCGAAGGACAGCAGCCCGGTGAAACCGATCAGCAGGTTGAACGCGCACGCAAACAAGGCGAAGCACAACACCTTCATCAGAAACACCGGGTAGACGAAGAACGGCAATGCCAGCGCACCGACGATGGCAATTGCGTAACCAACTTTCCTGTTCATCCTGTGCTCCCCTTTTATTTCTCTTTGCCAAACAGACCGGCGGGCCGGATCAGCAGCACGATCGCCATGATGATGAACACCACGGTAGCCGACAGCTGCGGATAGAACACGCGGGTGAATCCTTCGATCACGCCCAGGCCCAGGCCGGTGATGATCGAACCCATGATCGAGCCCATGCCGCCGATCACCACCACCGCGAACACGACGATGATCAGGTTGGAACCCATCAGCGGCGATACCTGGATCACGGGTGCCGCCAGCACGCCGGCAAACGCAGCGAGCGCCACGCCGAAGCCGTAGGTCAAGGTCACCATCAACGGCACATTGATGCCGAAGGCCTCGACCAGCTTCGGATTCTCGGTCCCCGCACGCAGGTAGGCGCCGAGCTTGGTCTTCTCGATCACGAACCAGGTGGCGAAGCAGATGATGAGCGATGCGAGCACAACCCATGCACGGTACTTCGGCAGGATCATGAAGCCGAGGTTGAATGCGCCGGACAGCGCCTCCGGTACCGAGTAGGGTTGCCCCGACACACCGTAGAAGGAACGGAACAAGCCTTCGATCATCAGCGTGATGCCGAAGGTCAGCAGCAGGCCGTACAGGTGGTCCAGCTTGTACAGCCAGCGCAGCATGCTCTTCTCGATGAAGATGCCGAAGATGCCGACCAGGATCGGCCCCAGGATCAGCATCACCCAGTAATTGATCTCGAAATAGTTCATGCCCATCCATGCGAGGAAGGCGCCCATCATGTACAGCGCGCCGTGCGCGAAGTTGATGACGTTGAGCAAGCCGAAGATGACGGCCAGGCCCAGCGAGAGCATCGCGTAGAAGGAACCGTTGACGAGGCCGAGCAGCAGTTGGCTCAGCAAGGCCTGCAGGGGGATGCCGAATAATTCCATAGGCAGAGTAAAGAAAGTTGCTGCTGAACGGGAAGCGCGTGGAACGGAGTTGTTGTCTGCGCCGGGTTGTTGTTCGAATGTGCTTGAGCAAGGAGTGCACAAGTTCGGCGATCGCCTGTCTTGGCAATTCCCCTCACCCCTGCCCCCGCTCCGCGCCCCACGGCTCGGCTTGCAAGCCGAATCGGCTCCGGCAGCGCAAACCAGTGGTTTGCGAAACCCTGCCTTCGCCCCGCGTGCGGGAGAGGGGTGTACAGCCTCTCTATGTCAGGTGCGCGAGATTTACTTCCACAACGCGCACTTCGATTCGGCCTTGGTCGTCCAGGCCTGTGCTGCCGGAATCGTCTGTGCGACCTTGTAGTAGTCCCACGGATACTTCGAATCCGCCGGCTTCTTCACTTCCATCAGGTACATATCGTGCACCATGCGGCCGTCCGGACGGATCTCGCCGCCCTTGGCGAAGAAGTCGTTGACCTTGGTCTTCTTCATCTGCGCCATCACCTTGTCGGCGTCGTCGGAGTTCACCGCCTTCACCGCGTTCAGGTAATGCGCGGTGGCCGAATAATCGCCCGCCTGCAGCATGGACGGCATCTTCTTCATCTTTTCGAAGTAGCGCTTGGACCACTTGCGGGTGTCGTCATTCAGGTCCCAGTACCAGCCGTCGGTCAGGTACATGCCTTGCGTCAGGTTCAGGCCGAGCGAGTGCACGTCGTTGATGAACATCAGCAGGCCGGCCAGCTTCATCGACTTGGTGATGCCGAACTCGTTCGCGGCCTTGATCGAGTTGATGGTGTCGCCGCCGGCATTGGCCAGGCCGAGGATCTGCGCCTTGGACGACTGGGCCTGCAGCAGGAAGGACGAGAAGTCGGACGCGGACAGCGGATGCTTCACGCTGCCGACTACGGTGCCGCCGGCAGCCTTCACGACATCGGCCGTGTCTTTCTCGAGCGAGGCGCCGAACGCGTAGTCCGCGGTCAGGAAGAACCAGCTCTTGCCGCCCTGCTTCACGATGGCGGAACCGGTGCCCTTGGCCAGCGCGACGGTGTCGTACGCGTAGTGCACGGTATAGGGACTGCACTCTTCATTGGTCAGGCGTGCGGTCGCAGCGCCGATCGAGATGAAGGGCTTTTTCTTTTCCGCAGCCACCTTCGCCATCGCCAGGTTGGCGCCGGAGTTGGTGCCGCCGATCAGCATGTCGACGCCCTGCTGGTCAAACCATTCGCGCGCCTTGGATGCGGCGATGTCAGCCTTGTTCTGGTGGTCTGCGCTGATGACTTCGATCTTCTTGCCGGCAACGTTGCCGCCGAAATCGGCAACCGCCATCTTGATCGCTTCCACGCCGCCCTGGCCGTCGATGTCGGCATACAGGCCGGACATGTCGGTGATGATACCGATGCGAACGACGTCGCCCGACACTTGCGCCGATGCGCTGCCCGCTGCGGCGAATGCACAGGTGGCCGATACTGCAACTGCAATTGCTTTCAATTTCATTGCGATCTCCTTGGTGTTCCAGCTTGTGGCTAGTAGTGGCTTGTTATACCCCGAGCAGCGAATGCAGCACGGGCATCTTGTTATCCAGTTCGGATGCTGCAAAAGTTTCCACGATCTGGCCGTGTTCCATCACATAGAAGCGGTCGGCCAGCGGCGCGGCAAAGCGGAAGTTCTGTTCCACCATCACGATGGTGTAGCCCTTCGCCTTGAGGGTGGTGATCATGCGCGCCAGCGCCTGCACGATGACGGGAGCGAGGCCCTCGGAGATTTCATCCAGCAGCAACAGGCGTGCGCCGGTGCGCAAGATGCGCGCGACCGCCAGCATCTGCTGCTCGCCACCAGACAGGCGCGTGCCCTGGCTCGACTTGCGTTCCTTGAGGTTGGGGAACATCTCGTAGATTTCCTCAACCGACATGCCCTTGTCCGTCTTCGACACGAAGGGCGGCAGCATCAGGTTTTCTTCCGCCGACAGCGACGAAAAAATGCCCCGTTCCTCGGGGCAGTACCCAACGCCGAGATGCGCCACCTTGTAGGTGGGCAGGCTGATCGCCTCGGTGCCGTTGATCTTGATCGATCCCTTGCGGCTGCCGGTCAGCCCCATGATCGCGCGCAACGTCGTCGTACGGCCCGCGCCGTTACGGCCAAGCAAAGTCACGACTTCACCGTGGTTCACAGAAAGATTGACGTCATGCAGGATGTGCGACTCGCCGTACCAGGCGTGCAGGTTGGTGATTTCCAATGCCGCTGATCCAGCCATTCAGTGCGCTCCTTCGAGTATGCCGGTGCTGGTGCCCATGTAGGCTTCCATCACCTGGGGATTCTTCGAAACTTCTTCATACGTGCCCTCGGCAAGCACCGCGCCGCGCTGAAGCACCGAGATGCGGTCGCTGATCCCGGCGATCACGCTCATGTTGTGCTCCACCATCAGGATAGTCCGTCCCGCGGAAACCTTCTTGATCAGCTCGGTGACGCGGTGCACGTCTTCATGTCCCATGCCCTGCGTCGGTTCGTCGAGCAGCATGAGCTCGGGCTCCATCGCCAGCGTCGTCGCGATCTCGAGCGCGCGCTTGCGGCCGTAAGGCAAATCGACGGTGACCGTGTCGGCGAACTTCTCCAGGTCAACCTCGGCGAGCAGCTGCATCGCGCGGTCGTTGAGCACGCTCAGCTTGTTTTCGCTGGTCCAGAAATGAAAGGAATTACCCAGGGGACGTTGCAGTCCGATGCGCACGTTTTCCATCACCGTCAGGTGTGGAAACACGGCTGAAATCTGGAAAGACCGGATGATGCCCTTGCGCGCAATCTGCGCAGGCTTGTCCATCGTGATGTCTTTGCCGTTGAAGAGGATATGTCCCGACGTAGGGACGAGGAACTTGGTAAGCAGGTTGAAGCATGTCGTCTTGCCGGCGCCATTAGGACCGATCAGCGCATGGATATGCCCGCGCTGCACCTTCAGACTGACATTGTTGACGGCAGTGAATCCCTTGAATTCTTTCGTCAGCTGCCGCGTCTCCAAAACCACATCCGCCATGAATTCTCCCTGTTGACTGCAGGAGAACGCGGATAGCGCTCTCCATTGCCTTGAGCCGAATCAGCCCGTGGCCATTAACCAAAAGGACGTGCATAACGCTGATGCACAGTACACAGTACGACTAGGGGGGTGGCAATACAGCAGACAAACCATCTGCCGATTGTTTGGCCTGTATCAATACTTGACATGTATCGATATCAGGCACGCGGCGATGTTAGCATGAAGAAAAAATACTTGCTTGTGATCAAGTCAAGTAATGCGCAAGCAAGGCATTGCGCATGGACGCAGCAGAACCGATCTTATTGCTGAACAGCGAGCGATGCTTGTTCAACGCGCGGCGACAATTCATCGACGTGCGTCAGCATGTCGCTGCCGTGCACACGGGCTTTCTCGCGCAACGATGCAGTGAACAGCATCGCCGATTCGGCAACCTTCAATCGTCCCAGGTCGAAGCGCTGCAGGTGCTGCAGCACGATCTGGTTGATCGCCATCGTCGCCTGCATCATCAGCAATTCTGCAGTGGACGTCGTTGCATCGGATTGAGCAGCAGCGATGAACGGCATGGACGACTCTTCCTTCTCCGACATCAGGCAATGGTAAATGTCCGCAAGAGAAATCGTGTGTGGAGCTTGTGTGCATACCCAGGTGTCCGCATTCTTTTCGTGCGGCTTGAGCAGGCCGCCCGCAGACAAGGTACGCAACAGCTTGCGCAGGTAGCGTAGCGACACGTCCAGCGACTCGGAAAGTTGTTGCGCAGTCGGCGGACGCGATGCATTGCAAATGAGTTGTGTCATCACTGCCAGTGCAGTGGACAGTTGCAGATGCAGCGTTGCGTTTCCCAGGATGAATTCTTCGTGTTGAGCCATGCACCCACCTTCAAAAAAAGGCGTGCCCTGCCCCATTCCGGCTGTCGTCGTCCGCGCGATACCCCAAGCAATCGCTGGATCGGCGACGCGCTACGTTCATGACCACGCGCGCCTGTTATGTCACCGGAAGTGGAGCAGGTCACTGGTGCAGCAGGTTATGGGAACGCAGTGCAGCAAATCCAATGCTTTGTCAGCATGGAACTATGCAGATCATGCATAACTTATACGGCTTCGGCGACAAGGATGGCCGGCTTTTCAGCAGCCGTTTCCTTGCTTGCCGCACGAATCCATTCGGCTGCCTTTTCCGCAATCATGATGGTCGGTGAGTTGGTATTGCCCGACGTGATCAACGGCATCACCGAGGCATCGACCACGCGCAGGCCTTTGACGCCGCGTACCCGCATCTGGCTATCGACCACTGCGAACGGGTCGTCCCCCCTGCCCATCTTGCAGGTGCCGATCGGATGGAAGATCGTCGTGCCGATGTCGCCCGCCGCCTTCGCCAGTTCTTCCTCGGTGCGGTAATGCAGGCCCGGTTTGAATTCTTCCGGTGAATATTTCTGCAATGCTGGCGCAGCGACGATATCGCGCGTGATCTTCAATGCATCGGCCGCGACTTTGCGGTCTTCCGGTGTGCTCAGGTAATTCGGCGTGATCTTGGGTGCTGCATAGGGATCCCCGGATGCAATGCGTACATGCCCGCGCGAGGTCGGACGCAGGTTGCACACACTCGCGGTAAATGCCGGGAAGGCATGCAGCGGTTCGCCGAATTTCTCCAGCGACAAGGGCTGCACGTGATACTCCAGATTGGCCGTCGGCTGCGAAGGATCGGAACGGGTGAAGGCTCCGAGCTGCGAGGGCGCCATCGACATCGGCCCGCTGCGGTTCAATGCATACTGCATGCCGATCTGCATCTTGCCGAACCAGTTGTTCGCCATGGTGTTGAGCGTCTTCACGCCCTTCACTTTGAATGCCATGCGCAGCTGCAAGTGGTCCTGCAGGTTTTCGCCCACACCGGGCAGGTCGACCACGACCGGTATGCCATGCTTCTGCAGTAGCGATGCCGGGCCGACGCCCGAGAGCTGCAGGATCTGCGGCGAACCGATTGCGCCGGCAGTAGAAATCGTTTCGCGTTTGGCCTCGGCGAACCACTCTGTACCACCTCCTGTGAACTCGACACCGGTGCACACTAGTCCACTTTCAGTTTGCTGGATGCGCAAGCGCTTCACATGACAGCCGGTCATGATATCGAGCTTGCCCTTGCGTCCGTTGGTAGGTTTGAGGAAGGCCTGCGCCGTGTTCCAGCGGAAGCCTTTCTTCTGGTTCACTTCGAAATAGCCGCAGCCCTCATTGTCGCCGCGGTTGAAATCATCCACCTTCGGAATGCCGCGCTGCGCTGCCGCATCACGGAAGGCATCGAGGATTTCCCAGGACAGGCGCTGCTTTTCCACGCGCCATTCGCCCCCGGCACCGTGGAAGGCATCGGCGCCCTTGTGGTAATCCTCGCTCTTCCTGAACACCGGCAGCACATTCTGCCAGCGCCAGCCGTCGTCGCCGGTCAGTTCCGCCCACTGGTCATAGTCGCGCGCCTGGCCGCGCATGTAGATCATGCCGTTGATCGACGAGCAGCCACCCAGGACTTTCCCGCGCGGATAAATCAGCGCGCGGCCGTTGAGGCCGGGATCGGACTCGGTGCGGAACAGCCAGTCGGTGCGCGGATTGTTGATGCAGTAGAGATAGCCGACCGGGATGTGGATCCAGATGTAGTCGTCCTTGCGGCCGGCTTCCAGCAGCAGCACGGAGACGCCCTTGTCCTGCGCAAGGCGGTTGGCGAGCACGCAGCCGGCGGTGCCGGCACCGATGATGATGTAGTCGTAAGTTCCTGCGGATTCCATGGGGGCTCCAGGACAATTGGGGTGTGAGGATCATCAGCCCTTGGGCTTACGATCGCCTTACGGACTCCTTCCCCTATTACATCGATTGCATGCGTGCGGGTACTGATAGTCGATCTTGCAGTATCTTCCCTCGTCGTTCTCGCGCAGGCGGGAACCCATACGGAGTTTGCTCGAGCTACCTGCCTATGGATCCCCGCCTGCGCGGGGATGACGGGTAACTTACAAGAACAAATCGACCTCAACAACCCGCCTGCAATCCTTGCAAGAGAAGGAAACGCTGCACTTACATGCTAAGAACAAATCATTTTGCAACCGGCATTGTGAACTCAGCACCTTTCGCAATCGAATCCGGCCAGCGCTGCATTACCGACTTGTAACGCGTATAGAAGCGAATACCCTCCTCGCCATACGCATGCAAGTCGCCGAACAACGAGCGCTTCCAGCCGCCGAAGGAATGCCAGGCCATTGGCACCGGGATCGGCACATTGATGCCGACCATGCCCACTTCGATGCGGCGCGAAAACTCGCGCGCGGTATTGCCATCGGAAGTGAACAACGATACCCCATTGGCGAACTCATGCGCGTTGATCAATTCAACGGCAGACGCAAAGTCAGGCACACGCACCACGCACAGCACCGGCCCGAAGATCTCTTCCTTGTAAATCTTCATCTCCGGCGTGACATGGTCGAACAGCGAGCCGCCGAGGAAGAAGCCATTCTCGTGACCCGGCACCTTCAACCCGCGACCGTCAACCAGCAGCTTCGCGCCGGAACGCACGCCATCCTCGATATAGCCTTCGATCTTGTCCTTGTGCTGCGCGGTGACGACCGGGCCCATTTCGGCATCGGCTTCCATGCCGTTCTTGATCTTCAACGCCTTCACACGCGGGATCAGTGCCTCGACCAGCTTGTCGGCGACACTGCCTACCGCAACGGCAACCGAGATCGCCATGCAGCGCTCGCCGGCGGAACCGTAAGCTGCGCCGATCAGTGCATCGACCGCCTGATCGAGATTTGCGTCCGGCATCACTACCAGGTGGTTCTTCGCGCCGCCCAGCGCCTGCACACGCATCGGGTATGCGCCCTTGCGCTTGACGCCTTCGGTATAGATGTACTCGGCGATCGGCGTCGAACCGACGAAAGACACGGCATTCACATGCGGATGATGCAGCAGCGTATCGACCGCCACCTTGTCGCCCTGCACGACGTTGAACACGCCATCCGGCAGGCCTGCCTGCTTGAACAGGTCGGCAACCATCAGTGAAGGCGAAGGATCGCGCTCGGACGGCTTCAGGATGAAGGTGTTGCCGGTCGCGATCGCCATCGGCGCCATCCACATCGGCACCATGAACGGGAAGTTGAACGGCGTGATGCCGGCGGTCACACCCAGCGGCTGGCGCAGTTGCCAGTTGTCGATGCCGCCGCCGATGTTGTCGGTGAACTGCGTCTTCATCAGCTGCGGAATACCGGTCGCGAATTCCACCACTTCCAGGCCGCGCACCACTTCGCCCTTGGCATCGGAAAACACCTTGCCGTGCTCGCGCGTGATCGCGGCTGCGAGGTCATCGTGGTGTTTCTCGATCAGTTCCTTGAACTTGGACAGGATGCGGGCACGCTTGAGCGGCGCGGTGTCGGCCCAGGCCGGCGCTGCGGCACGGGCGGCATCGACTGCGGCATTGACTTCCTCGACACTTGCCAGCACGACTTCCGCGCTGACTTCTCCGGTAGCGGGATTGAACACGGCCTGCTTGCGGCCGCTGGTCGATTCGGCCGCGCGGCCGCCGATGTAGTGCTGGATGAGAGGCTTCGTCATAAGAAATCCTTTGGATGATTGACCGATTTCGAAAACATGTTGACAGCATATTCCTGCCAATGCGTGGAATCCAATGAGTTCTTGTCAAGACCAATATAAGAACCTCTTATAATGAATCCATGGACCTCACCCAGTTACGCGCCTTCGTCACCGTCGCCCGTGAAGGCAACCTCACCCGCGCCGCCGAAAAATTGCACCTGACCCAGCCTGCGGTCAGCCTGCAGATCAAAGCCCTGCAGGCTAGCCTGGACTTGGTCCTGTTCACCCGCACGCCGGCCGGCATGTCTCTGACCGACGACGGCGCCAAAGTGCTGCCCTATGCGGAACGGGTAATGGCCAGCGTCGCCGAATTCCGCGAAGGCGTTGCCGCCCTGCATACTACGCTGTCCGGCACGCTTTCCATCGGCACCATCCTGGATCCGGAATTCATCCGCCTCGGACCTTTCCTGAAACGGCTGGTCGAGACTTATCCCCAGTTATCCACACAACTGCAACACGGCATGTCCGGCTGGGTATTCCAGCAAGTGAAATCGGGCGCGCTGGATGTCGGTTATTTCCTCGGCACGCCGGGCAAGGAATTCCACCACCTGCCGCTGACTTCCTTCACCTACAACGTGGTCGCACCGCAAGGCTGGAAAAACCGTGTCACGGGCAAGGACTGGACGGCATTGGCGAAACTGCCCTGGATCTGGACACCGCCGGAATCGGCGCACAACCGCCTGCTGACCAAAACCTTCGGCCAGTTGAAGCTCACCCCAAACAAGGTCGCGCTGGTCGACCAGGAGCCCTCCATGCTCGACCTGGTGAAATCCGGCGTCGGCCTGTCACTGGTGCGCGAATCGATCGCCCTGCGCGAAGCCCATGCCCACGGCCTCGTCATTGCAGATGCAGTCAGCCTGTCGACCGAACTGTCCTTCATCACGCTGGCCAAGCGCAAAAACGAGCCGACCATCGCCGCCGTATTCTCGCTGCTGCGCGATTTGTGGCGAATTTGATAACAGCTGTGGGTAAGTCGTTGGATAAGCCGTGACTTGTTTGGGAGTAAACACGGTCTTTTATGCACAGGTCTTTTTTATCCAAGATCTGTCCTTTGCCCGTACAGCGGTTATTCAAGACCTTATCCGGCACGTAAACAACTGAACCGTTTACGGTTTACCGAGTTATCCACAGGGAATGGCAGGTGTTAACGTTTACTACTATTTGTATATATAAACTCTTATTCAAAAACCCCGGAAAACTTTATCGGACGGCGCACTGGAATTTTGGTTGTTTTTTCATACGAAAAGGAATTTCTGACGCGCTTTATGCGATTGAAGACGGGTACCGACAGAGTTGCAATTAAAGTCTTTTGCCCATCGTTCCCGCACAGGCGGGAACCCATACTGAGTTTGCTTGAACGACCTCCCTATGGATCCCCGCCTACGCCGGGATGAAGGGAAGCGTTTTGCAGTAAAGCCAACACAACAACCCGTTAGCAAACGGACTTTATAAAAACATGCGCGCATAGCGTGCATGAAAGAACGGCATCGGAAATGCAAGCTTACGAATACGGCAAGCAGCTGCATTTCAAAAACCCGGCTTCCTTTCTCCGGACATGCCAAACCGGCATTTTCAATAGCAGAAAAACACTTTAGCTACCCACGCCTGTGGATAACTCTATGGACAGCCGCTTGAGCAGTTGGGGAAAAACCCGCGAGTTCTGCACAGCCGATTTTTTATTCAAAAACTGTCCTTTGCACATACACCTGTTATCCCGGCGTTTATTCCCCGCGTAAACAACTGAAACGTTTACGGTTTACCGACTTATCCACAGATTCCGGCAGTTGTTAACATCACTACTATTCATATATATCAAAACCAATTTAAAAAAACCCCGAAAACCTCACCGGCCACCATTGCATACAAGCATCGATTGGCAATACGCTATCGATTCCCTTGAAAACCGGCATAAGTACTCCGGAACCCATCAAAAATCTTGCCGATGTCTCAACAAATCACTCGTCTCGGCCTGGTCAGTGCTCTTCACCAGGAACAGGCCGGCCTCATCGAATCCATGCAGGACGCGCAAACCGTCACCAGGGGCATGCGCGACTACGTGACGGGCAAGTTATGGGGGATCGACACCGTGTGCGTGCTATCGCGCATAGGAAAGGTCGCAGCGGCCGCGACGGTGGCTACCCTCATCGAACACTTCGGCGTGTCCCATATCGTGTTTACGGGCGTTGCAGGGGCTGTGGAAAGCGATGTGCAGGTTGGGGATATCGTGGTGGCGGATGCGCTGGTCCAGTACGACATGGACGCGACGCCGCTCTTTCCACGCTATGAAGTGCCCTTGTTGGGACAATCGCATTTCTCCTCGGACAAGCACCTGACCGACAGGATTGCCAATGCGGCAACGGATTTCCTGGAGATGGATCTGGACCAGACGGTACCCGGCCATGACCGCGACACCTTCCGTCTGAGTTCGCCACGGGTATTCCGCGGCTTGATCGCTAGCGGCGATGAATTCATTAACAGTCAGGCAAGACAGATCGAGCTGAAGACAGCTTTCCCATCCTTGCTTGCTGTCGAAATGGAAGGCGCGGCGGTTGCGCAAGTGTGTTTCGAGTTCGGCGTGCCGTTCTCGGTGATCCGGACGATCTCCGACGGCGCCAATGAGGCCTCGGCGCACGACTTCATGCAATTCATCGAAAGCGTGGCATCGCGCTACGCTTTCGGCGTAGTCAAGCGCTTGTACGGGAATGGATAAAAAATGCCGCCTGTTCAAGGCGGCATGTTCGGGTCAATCAGGCGTCGCGCCTGTCGGTTCCGGCAAGCAAGGCGGAAAACAGGTCGGCAAGCGTGATGCGTGCCGGGTCGCCGGCCAGCATCCAGACACCCTGCCTGTCCACATCCGGCAGCAGCAGCCCGTTGCGGGACAATCGCCGGCACATCTGTTCCACATCTTCGAGGGGATGATCAACAGCCTGTACCAGCTGATCGATGCCGACTGCCCGCGGCGATTGCCTGAGCAGTTCGGCAAGAATGCAGGAGGACAGGCAGAGTTGACCATGCAGGGCAGGACTGCCCAGGATGTCATCTCCCGCCATCAGGCACCCAGAGTCATCAGGCTCGCATTGCCGCCGGCTGCGGTCGTATTTACGCACAAGGCGCGTTCGGCCACCAGGCGCCACAAGGGAATCGCCTCGCTGCCGCTGGTTTCGATCACCGGTACCAGTGCGCCGTCACGAGCGGCAAGGCGGACTGCGAGATCAGCCGACTGGTCCGCTTCAATGAGTGCCATGTGCAGTGGCGTGAACGACAAGGATTTTTCCTCAATGACAGCAACTGCATTGCGCACCGATTCAGGCAAGCCGGCAGGCAGCAAGGCAGCGGTGAGCGAAGTCACGACAACACTGTTCCCCGTTGCGAAGCACGCGGCGAGCTGGTTCAGCAGCACATCCACATTCGATGCGGAGCACAGCACTTCACCGCGCGGCGCAAAGTGCAGCGTATTGCGTTCACCGGTCGGGCCAGGCAGAACCAGCGAAGTATTCAACAGGCTTGCATGCACATAGCCTTCGCCAAGCGAAGCAACCCGCGTATGTCCGTGCGCGCCGGCCCATTTCATCAGCTTGTCGAATGCCGGCAATACCGCATGCTGTTGCTGGTGAATCGTATGGGCCGCACGAGTGACGACGGCATTGCGCTGCAGGCGCTTCAGGTAAAGCGGGCCACCGGCTTTCGGACCGGTGCCCGACTTGCCTTCGCCGCCAAACGGCTGCACGCCGACGACTGCGCCGACGATATTGCGGTTCACATAGATATTGCCGACATGCGCGCGCGCCATGATGAAATCGATGGTTTCATCGATGCGCGAGTGGATGCCAAGCGTCAGGCCGTAACCGGTTGCATTGATCGTATCGATTAGCTTCGGCAAATCGTCGCGGCGATAGCGGATGACGTGCAATACCGGGCCGAATACTTCGCGTTGCAGTTGGTCGATCGACCCCAGTTCGATGACCGTCGGCGGCACAAATGTGCCTTGCCCGCAGGCCTCCGGCAAAGGCAGCTGATACACATTCGACGACTGCGACTTCATCTTGTCGATGTGGCGCAGCAGGTTCTGCTGTGCTTCCGCATCGATCACCGGACCGACATCGACCGACAAGCGATCCGGATTGCCGATGCGCAGTTCCTGCATCGCGCCCTTCAACATCTTTACCGTCTTGTCGGCGATGTCTTCCTGCAGGCACAACACGCGCAGCGCGGAGCAGCGCTGACCTGCACTGTCGAACGCAGACGTCAATACATCCTGCACGACCTGCTCGGGCAGCGCGCTCGAATCCACGATCATTGCATTCTGTCCGCCCGTTTCCGCAATGAGCGGAATGTCACGCTTTTCTGCAGCGGCCCGTTTTGCCAGTGTGCGGTTGATCAGCTGTGCGACTTCGGTCGAACCTGTGAAGATCACGCCGCGCACACGTGCATCCGCCGTCAATGTCGCACCGACGGTCTCGCCGGTACCCGGCAGGAATTGCAATGCACCGCGCGGAACGCCTGCCTCATGCAGCAACTGCACGGCACGGAAGGCAATCAACGGCGTTTGTTCTGCAGGCTTGGCGAGTATCACATTGCCGGCGGCAAGCGCCGCACTGACTTCGCCAACGAAAATCGCGAGCGGGAAATTCCACGGGCTGATGCACACCACCGGACCGAGTGCCTGGGTATTCGGGCCGCTCTCGATCTCCGCCGCGTAATAGCGAAGGAAGTCCACAGCTTCACGCACTTCGGCAATCGCATTCGGCACGGTCTTGCCCGCTTCACGAATCGCCAGCGCCATCAGTTCGGCGATGTTCTGTTCCAGCAAGTCTGCTGCACGCACCAGGGCTGCAGCGCGCTGTGCAGGCGGTGTCGTTTGCCAATCGGTTGCATAAGCTTCAGCCGATGCGAGCGCGCTTTCCACTTCCTGTGCGCCGGCCTCGATCACGCGACCGACGATGTCGCGGTGGTCGGCCGGGTTGCGGATATCATGAGGCTGGCTGCCGTTGCTGTTTTCCACGGCGAGCAAGGGCGAGGCCTGCCATTGTTTCGAAGCGAAGGACTGGAACGCGATATCGATCTCGCGCAGCACGTTTTCATTCGCGATATCCACACCCGCGGAATTCCGGCGCTCGGCACCGAACATGTTGACCGGCTGCGGAATATTCGGATGCGGCTCGCCGCCCAGTTGCTTTGCCGTCTTGAACGGATCGGTGATCAGCGATTCGATCGACACGTTTTCATCGACGATCTGGTTCACGAAAGACGAGTTCGCACCGTTCTCGAGCAGGCGACGCACCAGGTAAGCCAGCAAGGTTTCATGGGAACCGACCGGCGCATAGATGCGGCACGGCTTGCCAAGGTTTTCGGCGCCGACCACCTGGTCATACAGCGTCTCGCCCATGCCATGCAGGCACTGGAATTCATAATCGGTGACGCCGCGTTCCTTGGCCCAAGTAAAGATCGATGCAAGAGAATGCGCATTGTGCGTGGCGAACTGCGGATAGATGACATCCGTCATGCCCAACAGCTTCTGCGCGCACACGAGATAGGAAACATCGGTGTACACCTTGCGCGTATAGACCGGATAACCCGGCATACCGTCCACCTGCGCACGCTTGACTTCCGCATCCCAGTAGGCGCCCTTCACCAGGCGCACCATGAACTTGCGGCCGCTGCGGCGTGCGAGGTCGGCGAGGAAATCGATCGCGAACGGGCAACGCTTCTGGTATGCCTGCACCACAAAGCCGATGCCGTCGAAGCCGGCGAGATCCTTGTCGAAGGCCAGCGCTTCCATCAGGTCGAGCGAGAGCTCGAGACGGTCCGCTTCTTCCGCGTCGATGTTTAGGCCGATGTTGTACTGTTTCGACAGCAGCAGGAGTTGCTTCAGGCGCGGCAGCAATTCATTCATCACGCGATCGTGCTGGGCGCGCGAGTAGCGCGGGTGCAGCGCCGACAGCTTCACCGAGATACCCGGGCCATCCTTGATGCCGCGGCCGTTCGAAGCGCGGCCGATTGCATGCACCGCATTTTCATAGGCGACGTAATACTTCTGCGCATCCTCTTCGGTCAATGCCGCTTCACCCAACATGTCGTAGGAATAGCGATAGCCGCGTGCTTCATTCGCACGGCTGTTGTCCAGCGCCTCGGCGATCGTCTGGCCGGTTACAAACTGGTTACCCAGCATGCGCATCGCCAGGTCCACGCCCTTGCGGATCAGCGGTTCTCCGCCCTTCGCGATCAGACGCGTCAAGGCGGAACCCAGTCCCTGCTCGCTGCTGGTACCCACCAGCTTGCCGGTAATGAGCAGACCCCAGGTCGCGGCATTGACGAACAGCGACGGCGATTCGCCGAGATGCTTGCGCCAGTCACCCTTGCTGATCTTGTCCGCGATCAGGCGGTCAGCCGTCTGGTGGTCGGGAATGCGCAGCAAGGCTTCGGCCAGGCACATCAGCGCCACGCCCTCTTCGGACGACAGCGAAAATTCATGCATCAACGCGTCCACACCCGAAGAACGGGTGCGCTTTTCACGCACCGCGCTCACGAGGTTGCGGGCCAAATCCTGGATCTTTTCCTGCGCGGCATAGTTCGGCTTGACCTGGTCCAGCAGCCACTGCACGGCTTCGCGTTCGTCACGGCGCCAGACCGCGGTAATGGCGGCGCGCAGCGGCGTCGGCGCGTGGTCGATATCGGCGTGCAATGCGGCAAACGGCACCGGTGCGGAGAATTCTTGTGCGGAAATCAACATGGTGTAGAGAAAAATCCACGAAAAAAATGATTTTTGATTGTAGAGAGGATCGCCGTGGATTAATTCTGGAAATGCAGCTGACTATCGAAATTTTCTATTTTGTGGGACAATATTTCCAAACAAAATTCTTACAGGGCTTCCGCAATGCTAGACAAAATTAGCAAGAAAATACTTTCCGAACTGCAAAACGACGGCCGCATCAGCAACGTCGAACTCGCCTCCCGGGTGAACCTCTCGCCGGCCGCGTGTCTGGAGCGCGTGCGGAAGCTGCAGGAAGCCGGTTACATCCTCGGCTACAGCGCGACGCTGAATCCGCAGCTTCTTGATGTCTCGCTGCTGGTCTTCATCGAAGTCGTGCTCGACCGCACCACGCCGGAAGTCTTCGAAGCCTTCAAGCGCAGTGTGCAGGTGATTCCGGAAGTGCAGGAGTGCCACATGGTGGCCGGCGGGTTTGACTATCTGGTCAAGGCGCGGGTGAAGGATATGAACGCTTACCGTGAATTCCTCGGCAAATCGTTGCTGCAGTTGAAGGGGGTGCGGGAGACGCACACCTATGCGGTGATGGAGGAGGTGAAGAATACGACGCGGTTGCCGATTCGGTGAGGAGTATCAGATGTGTCGCCAATCACGTTGCCATTAACGTGGCAAAGCATTCTATGAGGAAGGCCGGTGTAATTCACCACTTTTCCTCCTGAAACCAGCTCGCGCTATTCGAATTTGCGTACTCGCAGCCGAGAAGCAGTTTACCTGCAAGTGCTTTATGTGAGAGATGAAAGGCGACAATACTGACAGTTGGGCGAATCTCACGACGCATCGGAGAAAATGGCATTTCCTTCAGACCAAGTGCTTGCACGACACTCGATATCGTTTCATTGGGAAGGACCATCAAGATGCGTGCAGGAGTAATAACCACTTGGTTCGATGCGTAGCCGATTGCCCTGAGCGGATTGGCGAGCTGATAGACGTCTGCCGTGGGCAACGCGTATTGCAGGCTGCTTTTCTTGAAGTCTGGATGCGTCGCCTTTAGGGTCTTAACCAATGATGCAACTTCTTCGTCTCGCAGGTCGCAACCTACGGCACGTTCAAGCAGATCGTTTTCAGAAGCATGGCCAGTGCTGCAGCAAAGGGCGACCAACAGTATGAGGAAATTCTTCATATCGAGTTGTGAGTTCTAACGTCTCGTAACCGTCACTGTCAGGCGTAACGGCTGAATGATGGGATGGTTATCGTCCTGCACGCCATGAGTATGCGTTTCTCGCTATTCACCTTGATCCTGAGGTAATCCCCCCGGAAATTAAGCGGCTTTGAAAGTAGAATTTTCTCAACATTGAATCGAGGAAGTTTTACATGAAGAAGTCCCGTTTTTCGGAAAGCCAAATCATCGCCATCCTTAAACAGGCCGACGGTGGCACGCCGGTCCCGGAACTGTGCCGGGAACACGGCATGAGTTCTGCGCTGTTTTACCGGTGGCGCAGCAAGTTCGGCGGCATGGACGCATCCATGATGGCGCGGCTCAAGGAACTCGAAGAAGAGAACCGTCGCCTGAAGAAGATGTATGCCGAAGAGCGCCTGAAGGCCGAGATCGTCGCTGAGGCGCTTCAAAAAAAGTGGTAGCGCCATCTCGGCGACGCGAGATGGCGCAATGGGCAGTGCAAGACAAGGCTGTCAGCATTCGAGTGGCATGCCAGGCGTTTGGCATCAGCCAGACCTGCTATCGGTATCAAGCAAGGCTGTCTTCAGAGAACAGCGAGATTGCAGACTGGCTGATTCGTCTGACGGCGAACCAGCGCAACTGGGGTTTCGGCCTGTGCTTCCTGTACCTGCGCAACGTTAAAGGCTATGGCTGGAATCACAAGCGTGTGTACCGGATTTACCGGGAGCTGGAACTAAACCTGCGCATCAAGCCGAAGAAGCGCCTGGTGCGCGAGAAGCCGGAGCCGCTGTCCGAACCGACGGCACTCAACCAGGTGTGGTCGATGGACTTCATGCATGACCAACTATCGGACGGCCGCAGCATTCGGTTGTTCAATGTGATCGATGACTTCAACCGCGAGGGCTTGGACATTGAAGTGGATTTCTCCCTTCCGTCCGAGCGCGTGATCCGCTCTCTGGAGCGCATCATCGAATGGCGCGGCAGGCCGGATCGGATACGTTGCGACAACGGCCCCGAATACGTCAGCGCGGCACTATTGATCCGGCATAGGTTTGTTCAACTCCCTAACAGTCATGCAGCGTATTTCACTAGCGGATGTTGAAAGTACTTTTTCACGCGGCCGGGCAACTTGCCAATCCTGCGCAGATGGCTGATGACAGCCTTTTTCAATTCGCCTTTGTGACGCGCTGGCGCCTTCTTGGTAACCGCCTCTTTCAAGTCCGCATTCAACAGTTCATCGGGATTCAATTCCGGACTGTAGGACGGCAGGTAAAACACTTCGATCCGGTCCCGGTGTTCGGCCAGCCAGGCCACTACCGGTGGCGCATGATGCACCTTCAGGTTATCCAGGATCAGGAACACCTTGCGTCCTGCTTCGCCCGCCAGCCTCTGCAGGAAGGCGATCAGCAGGACTGCATTGATCGCCTTGTGCAGCACCATCCAGCGTACCGTTCCGCGATTGGTCACCGTCGAGATCAGGCCAACATTCTCGCGCCGGTGATTCGGGCGCACCACCGGTGTTTCTCCGCGCGGGGCATAGCTGCGGCCACGCACGTCATCGCTGCGCAAGCCGGCTTCGTCCCCCCAGTGAATCTCGCCGCCTTCTTCCTTCGCCCGGCGCGCAATGCGCGGGTATTCCTCGTTGAGCCAGGCTTGCACCGCCGCCGGGTTCTGTTCGTAGGCCTTGTTGAGCGGCCGCTGTGGCGTAAAACCCCAGCGCTGCAAATAACTGCCTACCGTACGTACCGGCAGCACCATGCCATACTGCTTTTCAATCAGCGCGCTCACCGCCGACCGGCTCCACAACGCGTACGGCAAACCCAATTGGTCCGGTGTATGCGCATGAATCAATCCGCGGATCGTGCGTTGCTGCTGCTCATTAAAAATGCAGCCTGTGCCTTTCTCCGGGCCGCGATGCTCCTGTACCGCCACCGCATCCCAGCCGCCACGCTGGTAGGCCTGGAATGCCGCAATGACAACCCCTTTGGACAGTTCCGACAGCGCGCATACCTCCTTCAATTTCATGCCGCTCAGGCGCAGCTTCACTGCGCGCCGCCGACGTTCATTCAGCGCTGCTACCGGCAGCAGTCTGCTATCGCTTCGCTCCATCGCCGACATCCCCGTATGTACCATCGATGTCGTTTGACGCAAGCGAACCAGGCTAAAATCCCGACCACACATGGCATGCAACGCAGCAAGATTTATAGGAAATCAGGTTCAGCAAACCAATGCCGGATCAATAGTGCCGCTTGTGCCAAGCGGCGAGCATCATTGCCGACCTCCAGACCGGCCAACTCAGCATCCCGGCCGGGCCAGAAAAAAATGAGTATCCGCCGCGTCTCGTGCTCGTCATAAATCAGCTCATGGTCAGCAAGGTCGGGAATCTTCAGCAGGATGCTTCCCATGTCCGCTTTCTCCTGTTTATCAAAGATGGAGTCTGGATCAGCTAACTGGCGTCATGTCGCCCATGCACCTAGTCCGCTTACTTCGGTGGACCGGGTCGCTTCAGGGACCAAAATCTATTGACGGGCTTGATCCGCAGAGATCTTACGGGACCGATTGTAAAATTGTTATTATTGCAACTTTAGTAGCAAGCCCCCAACAGGATCCTAGGACCGAAAGGCGAAGCGTCTTCCGTCGAATACCTGTATTGGATGTATCTGGAGCGAATCATGCGGTGGAATGCACTTCGCTTTTCCGCCCTACTGTGCTACCAAGCTACGCGAGCTTCCGATCGAGGAGCCGCCCTTTGGCGGCCCCTCATGTCGAACATTAAAATTGACTACAGGGCACCTGATGATTTCGATTTTTCCCAAACGGCCAGTCTCCATGAAAGCTGCCACATTTGTTGTCTTCGGGATTATCAGCCTGAGCGCCACGGCTGAAATCAGCGAGAACATTAATCAATCCACCGGCTTGATTTATCGCGAGTACCAAACCGAGTATGACTCAGGAAGCAGGCACTTCTCGGCAGGTTCACTTATCGGGCGCAATCGGGACAGCACACTTTTTGTATTGCGGTTCTCGCAGATTTCCAGGAATCGTTACTATCAGAATTGCCGAGTTGGGTTCCTGGTAAACGATGAGAGATTAGATGTCGGGCCATCTGAGTACCAGATGAGCGATCTTAGCGGTGGCTATGTACTTGAAACAGTCCGAGTCTATCCATCCGCTTTAGTGATGGAAGCATCCGGAAATGCGAAAACGGTGCAATACAGAATTTGCGATGACAAGTTTGATTTGAAGGCCGAAGATATCAGAGGAATCAAGGAGCTGGTAACCAGGACAAAATAGCCAGCGTAGGCTGGGATGCAATCCCGGCAACAATCCCTCATTCACCCACTGCCAGATCCGGCGCATCCGTCGATGCCGCCCAATTCGCCGGATAAACGCCACATTCCACATAACGATGAAATGAAGAAGGCGGCCAATCGACAGCCCGTTCCACATGCCCATGATTAATCGGATTGGTGTGGATGCCACAACCGCGCCACCTTTACAGACCGCCCCGAAGGCGGTTCATTTCGTCAACGAATCAACCAGCCCGTAGACGCTGTAGCCGATCATGTAAGGCAGCTTGTAGTCCGGGAAGGCTGCAGCGATGCGCCGCTCCAGTTCCTTGTAGTGCGAGGTCTTTTTCTCCGGGTCGTGCAACTCGTGCTTACGCTCGCCGAGCTCCCCGACATAGGTTTTGACGAGTTCGTCCGCGCGTGCCAGGTAGCGCTGCTGCTCCTTGATCGCGCTATCCACGGGGATAAATTCGCCGCGACCGCCATAGACCTTGGCGTTCGGCTTTTTGCCGGCGATGGCACGCAATTCGCCGACAGCCTCGCTCCAGCGTTTGAGGTCAGCGTGTGGCCGCCCCTGATTCAGACCGCCTTCCAGCCACAAATGCGCCTTGGTATGGACCAGGTCTCCCACGATCAAGTCACCGGTCTTGTTGATGCGAACGACGACCTGCTTGTTCGTTACGCCAGGGTTGTTGAGTTCAAACAGGCTGATGGTCTCGCCGGATTTGAGAGGAATCGTGGTCTTCTTGAGAAAGGTTTTCTTGACGTTTTCAAAGGCTGGGTACTGGCCCGGCTGAAACGCCTTGGCTGAGTTGACCCAGAAGTTCTCCTTGTACACATGCACGACCGGCATTTCGCGGGCAACCGCTTCGCTGGCAATCGATTCGATGCCCAGTTTATGCAGATAGGACAGGCCATTGTATTTGTCCGGGTTGGCATGCGTGATGATCACGCGGGTGATTGGCGATGTGGTCTTGCGCCGGACTTCTTCGACCATCGCTTCGGTCAACTTAGGGACGAACTGTGTGTCGATCAGTGTCACTTCCTTGCCATCGTCGTAGTAGAAGGTATGGGTGTCGAACCCGTTCGAATCGGACGTATAGACGCCGAGCACACCGGCCAAGACAGCGGATGAAGCGATGGCCGACATCGAACCGGCGGCAAGGATGAGCAGCCGGGAGACAGTTTTTTTCATGTGCGATCCCCTTTGGAATGAAACCATTTGCAATCGTGGGCGAGTTGAACAGCACAGGCGGACGCCATGTGCACGCACGAAAGTATGTGGATTCGAAGGCCGGGGATAAACTGCGTGATGGTTTCAGGACTGGAAACCATGGGTGTGCAATCGATGAGCGAGCGTAGTGTGCGCTCCGCGCACCGATTCGAAGAAATCACCTCCGGGAGGTCCAACCCTAGACCGGATAAACAACGGTGCGCAAGGCGCGCCCTACGCTTGCTTTGCAGCGCATCAGTCAACGATTGCGCAGACTTCTTTTTGCCGCACGCAAGGCCGCGAGGAGTTGCCCGGCCATGCGCCAGTGCAAGCTGCTGTCCATGCGCGCATGGCGCAGTACCCAGCGGTTCGCCGTCAGCGCATAGCCCTTGCACGCGGTGTGCACAGCTGCGCCGGCATGGCGCGCCAGCGCGCCGGGAGAACGGTACAACGCGAGATGATGCAAAGGCTGGACTTCGCCAAGCAGGGCCGTCTTGCAGTCGTTCCAGCCGTGTCCGAGATGAAAGCGCTCGGCACCCGTTTCGATGGCATGGCATATGGCGAGGTAATTGCAGAGCATGCCCAGGCGATGGTCATCAAAGGCCGGATCGTGGGCATTGACACGCGAAAAGCAATCCCTCTCAAAGCGAAACATGATGGTGCCGCCAGCGATCCGGTCGTCGATTTCCGCCAGCAGCAGGAGTCCGCTTTGCTGCACCATGCGGACGATGCGGCGTGTCTCCTCTTCGTCGATACCGAAACGAACGTGCTTGGCGGCGATGCGCTGGCGGCTCAGTTCGATGATGCGGCGGATCCGGCACTCGTCGGCGTCGCTGCGTTCCAGTATCCGGTAGCAGAAAGAAGGAAAATCGCGCTCGAGCCGGTTGCGATGACGCTTCAGGTTCTTGCGTGTTGCCGGTCCCAGCAGCGCGAGATATTCCTGCGGCGAGGGCGGCAGGTTGACAACGAAGTCCTCGGTACAGAAGGCTTTCTGGTGCAAGAACGGAATCTGCCGCGCATCCGTCTGCACCGCGTGGAACTCAATCACGTCGGTCATGGGCAAAGCCGCAAACATGTGGCGCGCAAAACGGACCACTTCCGCCGCATCAAGGCGCATGCCTTCGTTGACGACACGTACGCTGTCCGCCTCCCGGTGAAAAAGAAAGACCGCAGCCGGCGTACCGTTACAGCGCGCCACATAGGTGCTGACACCTGCCAGACCGTCGCAGGCATGAAAGTGCGCAAGCGAGGCGTAGAGCGTCCCGTACAGCCTGTCCAGTTCGGAACCGATGAAGGATGGCACTTCATTCTCGTACACCTCGACCTCGGCGGCATCCGAACCCGCGAGGAAGTGCTTCGCGTCGAAAGACAACATATATCGCGGTCGGCGCTGGCATCGCATGCCGCACCTTCCGCTCTCCGGGACTCGTTGGAACGGCGGATTGTATGCAAGCCCGCCTATATTTGGATTCCGAGCAGACCGATACCGGGAAGTTCCCTCTCCGCAGGATCTTGCTGCGATTCATTATGGCTCGTTGCTGGATGTGGCTGCGTAGAACTTCGGTACGTCGCGCACGTATCGCCGGGTCTTCTTGCACAACGGCATGTCCTTGTACTTGCGTACATTGCCGGGAGCGGAGTTGCAGGCGACGAGCACCTCGTTGAAGGTGGTGCGCGCGCGCATCAGGTACTTCAGTGCCGAAGCGCGGAAACTCTTGGCTACCGTTGTTGAACGGGATAAGCCAATAACTGCCATTGAACAGGCCCATTATTTGGGTTGTGCTGCCGATGATTTTGAGGCGGCAAGATATGTCCACCTGCGATTGATATTTCATCACCACACGATGTGCATCGATAAATGCCTGGGTACGGGGCCGCTGTCCCTGGGCTATGTTTCGCGTCGAACGCTTGGTCATTAGATTGACTGCGCTGAATGTTGATGGAGCTGCGTGTTGCTTCGGTACAATGGCTAGCTCTTAACCTCCTTCCACACCGCCAGTTATGCCAACCCAACTCATTCCACTTTCCTTTGTTGAGGTGTTGGCTGGTGCCGTTACGGTGTTGGCCATTTTTTTTGTTCTACTTTCACTTTTTCCAAGAATTCAATCGCATGCAGTTCGACTGCTTGCCCTGTTGTTCGTTGTCGGCTTGGCGCTTATTGCAAATCATCCTTCGACGTATTTTGCCGCGATTTTCGTGGTGGCTACCGCAGTTACGGAACTCGAATTTCTTCAGAATCTTGCTGCAATTATTCGAGGTAATAAGGAATATTTTCAATACAAACTCGAGACTCTTTCTAGAGAGCAG
Organism: Noviherbaspirillum sp.; assembly: GCA_035627275.1. Classification (GTDB taxonomy): domain Bacteria; phylum Pseudomonadota; class Gammaproteobacteria; order Burkholderiales; family Burkholderiaceae_D; genus Noviherbaspirillum. The sequence continues at coordinate 134,945 of DASPMC010000024.1, read as the reverse complement.
ATCGAAAGGAAAGTAAAAGCCGAACAAGAAAAGCTGGCTGCGGGAGAGGCCATTGCGGAAACAATCGTACAGCAGACGGAATCGCCGAATACTGAGGGCGTGAACGGAAATCACAAGGATATGCCCGAAGACCGAGCGGGTAAGCCTTCAGAACGAGAAGAAGTGAAAATGGAGCGACCGGGCACCGTCGATGCTCCGTCTGAGCGTTCGAACGTGAGTATTTTGCGTGAAGACATTCAACGAATTGTCTCAATGGAGCAGAGGGCTCTCATGAAATTGGAGTGGCACTTAGCCCGACCAATCACGAGGAATGTGCGAATAAAGATTGGAGCAACAGCGTTCGAATTTGACGGAATTGTTACACCAGTAAATAGCGCTGAGCCTGACTTACTAGTCGAGGTGAAGTACGTAGGCGCTTTGCGTCGCCTGTTGGGATTGACTCATTCCTTCTCTCAGCTGGAGCAAAAAGTCCGGGATTATTCGATAGCGCGAGGAAAACCAGCAAAGTTGCACTTAGTTCTGATCCTTAATAATGAACTAATTAATCAAGAAGATTACCTTGCAAGTGTGAAGCATCGAATTGCGCGTAGCAGCATTGACTGCAGCTTTTCGATTTTCGCTAGTGAGGACCTTGAATCGCCAGTGACATTCCACGACTAGCGATAAATTATAGGGCGTCCGTATTTCTTGGTTGATTTGGCGTTGTGCAGGAAGCGTAGGCTGGGATGCAATCCCACAACCGTTCATTCACCCGCTGCGAAATCCGGCACATTCATTGACGCCGGTGCGCGTGTAGGTCCGCATGCGGCATTGATAGCTGGGATTGCATCCCAGCCTACCGCACTGACCGCTGGCGAGCACCTAACTCATGTGCATAAACCGCAACAAGCGAACGCCCTACTACACCTTTTCGAGCGTAGCCCACTCAACCGTGACCCCTGGGCCGAATGCCATCGTAATCAATCGGTCTTCTTTAATAGAATTCAACCTTCTCGCAAGAACAAACATCATGGCGGCAGAGCCCAGATTCCCGATACTCTGCAGTGTGTCGTACGACGATTGCAGCGCATCGTCTTCCCACCCCAGATCCTCGAACACTTTACCGACATGATCGAGTATGTTAGGACCTCCCGGGTGTATGCCTAATGCCGGCTTCGGCGCGGAAGAGTCGGGATAGAGTTTTTTCAGTAACTCGCTACCCTGCTGTTCTTTAAAATATAGGCCCAACCGTTTCCCGACCTCCCTGCTCAATGTCATCTTGTATCCGGTCTGTTCAGGATCGACGGGTGGCACAAGGCCAAGCAGTTCGGTACTATCAGGCACAAGTGACATTCCTGTGCGTGTATATTTCCACTGCCCTTCAGGAGCAAGAACAATGGCTGCCGCCCCATCTGCAAATAGTGAATGGGCGACCAGAGAAGAAAGGTCGGTTGAAGTTACATCGTAATGCGATGAGGCCACCTCTACGGCCACAACCAATACGCCTTTTGCATCGCCGGCCCTGATCACATCGCGCGCCATCCTGAGGCATGTAGCACCGCAAAAACAGCCGTTAAAATTGAGTTCGGCTTTTTGGCAGTCATGCGGAAGGCCCAGCTCGCGCATGATGGACACAGCAATTCCCGGTTCGCTCCAGCCGCTGGTACAGGTGGTAATCACGTGAGTAATGTCTTCCGGCCTTCCCCCCCAGTTATCCAATGCTTTCCTGGCGGCTTCCACGGCAAGCTTGATAGCCGTTTCACTAAAAACCTTCATTCTTTGCCAGTAAGGGGGAATGTATCCGTTTGGCGTATAGATATCGTAGTCGAGGGCGACTTGTTTTGCCTCCTCATAATCGTCAGCCGTTTTATCTTCCGGCAGCCAAAGCGGATGGGAAAAGTGCCTCGTATGTATACCCGTACCGTTTGTAAAGCTCCTCATTCTTGAAATGATGGAATCGCGCTGGCCTTGAAAGCGTCTTATTTTTTCATCTATTTCCAGGAATCGTTCCGTCGAAACCGGATAAGGGAGCGCTGTTCCTATTCCTGCAATATGTGCTTCATTCATTTTGTATCGTTCAATGTCTTATTGTTTGTTGATATTGAAATTTTACTAGAACTCTAATCACGAATTCCTGCGCGGCAAGATCATAGAGAAAGCAAGATGAACGAAGCCGGTAAAGCGACGGTTGTCGTACTCTCAACGCGTGAGTATCCGCTGGTACTTGTTCAGCCAGCGAACAGACGCTCAATTCTCCAACGCCATTTGTATCTGCGCAGTGCGCGACGGTGCTGAGTAGCCGGTCTGACGCGATCTCTTCTGTGCGGCACAATCAGCTCAATGCCGTCGACGGCGAGCTTTTCATCGAGCGGATCACTGTCATAGACACGATCCCCGCCAAGTCCATAGGGCGAAAAAGCGAAACGCCTTCCGTCACAACGTTTCGTTTCCAAAAAAAATGCCCTCCAGTCGGAGGGCGTTCTCTTTGCGAGTGCAGTTCTGATCAAGCTTAGCCGCAAGCCCCAATAGCCCCACAGGCCGTACAAAACTCACACCCATCCTTCTTGATCACGGTGGTATTCCCGCACTCCCTGCAAAGCTTCCCATGCATCGTCGGCGCCGGCTTCGCCGATTGCGCATGCGCCGGCTCATCCGTCACCACACCCATCGCCTTCACCGGCATCCCCTCTTCCGTCAGGATGCCCAGCATCGCATAACGATGAATCACCAGTTGCGCAATATACGCAACGGTAGACGGATAGCTCGCCTGCTTCTCACTGCCAGGCACGCGCGCGAGAAAGTCACCGCGCGGTTCCGAGTAGTTGAGCAGCTTGCGCAGCTTCATCCCGATCCATGCCGGATCCACCACGCGCATGTCATGCGACAGCAGCTTGCACAGCCCATCGAGAGTATGCGGATGCCCACCGGTCAGCCACATGCTGTACGGACGGCGCGTGCCATCGGGCATCTGCAGTTCCTTCAGCATCAGCACGAAGTCGTCTTCGGTAGCCGGGTTGCGCACGTCGGCGACCCAGGCGAGCGTGCCGTCGGTGCCGGTCTTGGGCTCATGCGGTGCGAACAGGGCATCGAGTACCGGCGTCGGGTCGTTTTCCTTCTTGTCTAATGCGCCGAGCTGGTTGTAGTGATATTCGACGAGCTTGGCGAATGCCGCGGTGGCGCTAGGCACTTGCACCATCTGGCCGGTGGGCGGCATCGGCATGTCGAACGGGTCGCCGTAGGCGTTGGACAGCAGCGCGAGGCGGCGGCGCATCCAGCCGCGGTCGTTAGCGCGCATGTCGGTGGACAGGGTCTTGGCGATGGCGTCGAGGCCGCGCGGGGGCTGGCCGCCGAGGACCCAGACTTCGAAGGGCACGCCGTCCTTGTCGCTCACCGCCACCGCGAACTCGCCTTGCGGGGTGTCGATGATTTCGCTGATCCAGCCGTTGGCACCGGCAGGCAGGCTCGGGCGCGACGGCCAGCGCAGCGATGCGAGCGGCGGGGCCATGGCGAGGTCTTTCAACACGAGGCGCTTGTCCTGTTCGGACAGTTGCATCGGCTGCGGGTTGGTCGATGCGGTCGGGACCGAGAGCACCGCGCCGAGCACGCCGTTGGGGCGGTAGGTGGTGATGCCCTTGAGGCCCTGGCGCCAGGCTTCCATGTAGAGGTCCTTGAATTCCTCGTAGGGATAGTCTTCCGGCACGTTGACGGTCTTGGAGATGGCGGCGTCGATGTAGGGGGCGACGGCGGCGACCATCAGCATGTGGTTGATGGCGGAGATCTCGAGCGCGGAGACGAAGGCGTCCGGCAGCTTGCTGGTGTCGTTGCCGAGCGCGCGGTAGACGCGGTAGGCGTGGTCTTCGACGGTGTAGTCCTTCTTGGTGCCGTCGGGCATGCGCTTGGTGCGGTTGTAGAACCAGGAGAATGCGGGCTCGATGCCGTTGGAGGCGTTGTCGGCGAAGGCGAGCGAGATGGTGCCGGTCGGCGCGATCGAGGTGAGGTGCGAGTTGCGGATGCCGTGCTTGGCGATCTTGGCCTTGAGGCCTTCCGGCAGGCGGGAGGCGAAGCCGGCCTTGAGGTATTTGTCCGCGTCGAACAGCGGGAAGGCGCCACGCTCCTGCGCGAGTTCGACCGAGCTTTCATAGGCGGCGTCGCGCATCACGCGCGAGATGTTGGCAGCGAGCATGCGGCCTTCTTCGGTGTCGTAGCGCACGCCGAGCATGATGAGTGCGTCGCCGAGGCCGGTGAAGCCGAGGCCGAGGCGGCGCTTGGCATCCGCTTCGTTTGCCTGTTCCGGCAGCGGCCACTTGGTGGCGATGAGGACGTTGTCGAGCATGCGCACGCCGAGCTTCGTCACCTTGGCGAGCAGGTCGAAGTCGAACTTGGCTTCCGGCGTGAAGGGCTTGTCGACGTAGGCGGTGAGGTTGAGCGAGCCGAGGCAGCAGCAGCCGTAGTCGGGCAGCGGCTGTTCGCCGCAGGGATTGGTCGCTTCGATGTATTCGGCGTAGGCGAGGTTGTTTTCCTGGTTGATGCGGTCGAGGTAGAGCACGCCCGGCTCGGCGGCGTTGTAGGTGCTCTGCATGATCAGGTCCCAGATCAGACGGGCCTGCACCTTCTTGTACACCCACTTGCCGTCGTCGCGCAGGTAGGCGCCCTTGGCCTTGAGGTCGGCGTTGGGCTCGGTCTTGTGCGCGAGTTCGAATTCGCCGTCGCTTTCGACCGCGCGCATGAAGGCATCGGTGACGCCGACGGAGACGTTGAAGTTGTTGAGCTGCCCCTTCTCCTGCTTGACGGTGATGAAGTCGACGATGTCCGGGTGCTCGACATTGAGCACGGCCATCTGCGCACCGCGGCGCGCGCCTGCGGATTCGACGGTTTCGCAGGAGCGGTCGAAGACTTTCATGTAGGAGATGGGACCGGAGGCGCTGGAGCCGGTGCCCTTGACCATCGCACCCTTGGGACGGATGGCGGAGAAGTTGTAGCCGACACCACCGCCGCGACGCATCGTTTCCGCCGCTTGCGCGAGCGCGGTGTAGATGCCTGGCTTGCCGCCGACGTCTTCGGTGATGGAGTCGCCGACCGGTTGCACGAAGCAGTTGATCAGCGTGGTCTGCAGGCCGGTGCCGGCGGCGCTTGAGACGCGGCCGGCGGGGATGAAGCCGTTCTGCATCGCCCACAGGAATTCTTCTGCATATTTTTTACGCAGCTTGGGCTGTTCGATCTCGGCAAGCGCTTTCGATACGCGGGTGATGACCTGGGTGATCGTGGTCTCGTTGCCTTTCGCGTATTTCTCGATCAGCACTTCGGTGGAGATGTCTTGCGGCTCCGCGAGTGCCGCAGCACTGACGATCGCTGCGCTTTCCAGTTTATGCATGAATAGACTCCCTTTTGGCCTGTGGCTATCTGTCTGTTTTAGATGGTTGTGGTGATAAAGAATTCGGGCATGGCCGCGCTGTCAGGCGGCAACCTGCGGGGGCGCTGCCGGGGCCAGGACGAGGGAGAAAGGCGAAAGCATGGATGCAATCATGGTGTGGCTCTTGGTCCTGGATTGAAGGGGCAGCGGGCTGTTCGGCCGCCGGTGAAGCATCGGTTGGCGGCGGCTGGCCATCGAGGATTCTAGCGATGCGCAAAACGCCGCCACCTTGACTCAGATCAAGTATTTCCGGGTCGAAGTGATGTGTGTCTAAGTGACGGGAAAAGAGGGGTAACTTGCGGGTTTTTGGTGTTGGATTTTGTGCGGCGCGGAGGGGTGGTTCGGGCGGGATGGACTGAAGGTGTAACCGTAGTGAAGCGAGATCTTCTGGCCGCATGCGGGCACTTGTGTTGGCACGCCAACTCCCCTTCCCCGTCGCTCCCGCGCAGGCGGGAATCCATAGGGAGTCAGCTGTATCGCCCGGCTTATGGATTCCCGCCTGCGCGGGAATGACGGGGTAAGTTAATCACGTGCTCCAACACAAGCGCCCGCGCTCGTGCCACATCAAACCTCAATCCTTCTTCCACCGGTTATGCCCCACAAACTCCTCCCATGTGAGAAAGCCGTCCTTGTCCTTGTCGTACCTCTCGAAGTGTTCGGCGACATAAGGCAGAGTCTTCGATGCCTCTTCCGGCGAGATGCGGTTGTCCTTGTCCGCATCGGCGGCATTGAACTTGTCCTGCGCCTGCTTGTGCGCGAGGCGGGCCATGTCGCCCTTGCGGCCTTCCTGGTCGAGCTTGGGAACGATGGTTTGGGCGTGCGCCATACCAATGGCGGCGATCAGGACGAACAGAAGCGATACGGCTTTCATGATGCTTTCCTTTGAGAATGATTGCTGACCATCCTAAGGACTTGCATCGCCCTGCTCCAGCATCTGGATCAAACGGGCAAAAAAAACCCGCTGCCTTGCGGTAGCGGGTTAAATCCAATTCTAGGAGAGTTGGAGGAGACAGGTGAACTATAGTCCTCCCAGATATACGTGTCTGCTTTATTGTCGTGATATCGGATATATGAAGATGTTATATCAGGAGAAATATTGCACGGTGTTGGTGCATTCCCGTCTGCAAGGTTAATTCGAGTGCGGCAAGGTCAAGACTTTTTCCCCGGCGGCCCGATGGCGCACCGTTTCCGAGGCAGGCGAACCTGCAAATACGCGACAAAAATGCGACACCGCAAATGGAAAAGCCCGCTCGGCTTCTGGCCAAGCGGGCTTTATTTGTCTCCTGCCCCATCCTGTGATGGATTTTTTTTAGAGTCGAAATCTTACACCGAAGTCTTCATTTGTAGTCAATCCGCAAATGCCGCCCGTTGCAAACGCACAGTTGACAGACAGAAAAAAACCCGCCGGGGCAGTCGCCGGGCGGGTTTTCGCGTCGGAATACAAGAGTAGATTCCTGGACCCCTAACCTATCTGGAGAGTGGATCCAGTTAGTGAATCTGCTCTTCTATTCGCACTCTTTTTCATGAGCGCTTGGGTTGACTATATTCATTTCCGCGCCGCTGCGCAAGTAAACGATTGCGGAAAAAGCGACATAATTTCAGTGATATAGCGCGTTATATGGATGTCATTTATCAAGTAACAATCGCGCGCGTGTGCATGAAAAACCGGTGGGGGATTTCCTTGTCCAAGCAGCATGTATGCCCTTTTACCGGAGCCGCCATGCCTACCTTAGCCGTACACAACAACATCAACATCGTGACCCTGTACCGTGACGATGACCTTTCGGAACATTGCCAGCCAGGTGACGTTGCGCTCAAGCAGGAAGACGGTCACTGGATGACGTATGAAGTCCGCGGCACCGGGCAAGTTGCGCCGGTCGGCTTCCCTTGCGAGAGCTACGACAAGGCGATGGAGCTGGCAAAGGCAGCCACCGAGCACGCCACCCAATCGAAGTGACCTGCCCGCATTCCCCATTTCGGGAACAAATCGCCCCTCTCCCCCCGGGCAAATTGATCTGAAACAGGGATTCCGGCAAATCCCCTGCGTTGCCTCCTGGAATGGCAATTGGCTCGCAGATAATTCCCTTGGTAAAGAAAAGTCTTGAAACGGGCCCGGGGTCGGTTCCACGTTGAGCCGCGTGGTTCGTCGTGCACGAACAAACGGGCCGCAACACGAAGAACACCGACATGCGTTCCCAGCCCGCACTGCGCCTTGCCGTGTTGCCCCGTATTGCCGCCCTGTTGGCGGACTGCGCGAGCCATATCATTCGCGGCCAGGCGGCAGAAACGAGGTAATCGATGAAACCCTGGCTGCCGATGTTGCTGGCGATGCAGACGGACAACCTGGGCTTTTGCGATGAGCGGGGCAACTTCCAGATCGCCGGGCGCGCGCAGTGCGATGCAAACGGGAAGGTGTCGATCGTGCCGGGCGAGCGCACCGTGGGGCCGATGGGCGACAAGCGAATTTTCCGGTTCCTGGAGGCGTATGCGAATTTTTCGATCCGCTTCAAGTCGGGATTGCTCAAGCCGCGCGCCAACGGTGTCACCTGTCAGTCCGTGCGGGAGTTCTGCTCCCCAATAGAGTGATGGTCAGTGGTGGCATACTGCTCGCCATGCACAGCCACGCCAATGACCTCGACATGCCTGTCCGCGCCATGACCAGCCGCAACCGCTTCGCGGATGAATCGGAGCGGCCGTGGTGAAACGCCTTCTCTACGCGCTGCCGCTCGCATTCATGCTGCCCGCGATGGCCGCCGACGACCTGCTGGTCGAGGCCGAACTCGACAGGTCGGAAGTGCATGTGCATGCGCAGGCCGTCTATCGCCTGCGCTTCCTGCATGCAGTGGATGTGCGCGAGGTGCAGCTCGCCGGGCCCGCTGCGCGCCTCGCCGACCTGCGCAAGATCGGGGAGGACCGGAGCTTCGAGGCGCAGCGCGACGGCAAGCGCTACCATGTGCACGAGCGGCGCTATGCCGTCTTTCCTTTCGCCAGCGGCACGCTGGAATTGTCCGGCGCGTATGCCACCGGCCGCCTACCTGCCCCGTCGCCCGAGAACCCGCGCCCGCTGCGCATGGAGGTGTCGGCCCGCACGCTGACGGTTCTGCCGGCCGACATCGAGGCCGATGGCACGCCCTGGCTGCCGGCGAACGCCGTCACCCTGAGCGAGCGCTGGAAAACGGAAGAAAGCGGCACCCACCGCCGCACGCTGCGCATCCAGGCGACCGGCGTGCTCGCGACGCAATTGCCGGAACTGGATGTGAGCGTTCCCGGCATGGGCGTGCTGCCCGGTACACCGCGCCTGCAGAACAGCTTCGACGGCGAGCACAACATCGCGATACGCGAGCAGGATTTCGTCATCATGCCCGCTGCCAGCGGCGTGTTTTCCGTGCCGCCGCTGCATCTGCACTGGTGGGATGTCGACACCGATACCGGCATGACCGCGAGCCTGCCCGGCCGCACCCTCGTGGCTGGCGAAGCGCCTGCGAATCCGGACGCTGCGCTCAGCGGCGCCGCCCTGCAGCGCACGGCGCTGCGGCACCTGGGTGCGATCCTGGCGACGGCCGCCGGCGCCATCCTGTTACTGGCCGGCCTGCGCAACCGCCGCCTGCGTATCGCATGGCAGCTGCGGCGTGCGTGTGTCGCCGCCGACACACACGCGGTGCGCGACGGCCTGCTGGCATGGGCCGCGGTCACCCTGCCCGACCCGCCGGCAACGCTTGGCGCGCTGGCCGGGCGCATGCACGACGCTTCAGTGCGCAATAGCGTGCACATGCTGGAGCGCAGTCTGCACGGGCCGGAAGGCGGTACATGGAGCGCCGGCGCGCTCGCCAGGCTGGTCGCGGATATCAAGCGCGACGCCCGGCGCACGACTTCAACAATGCATCGATAGAAACCCGGCATGAACTCTTTCAAAAGACTCATCAAGCGCGCGTTCTGCGCTGTCGCGGCCGCCACCCTCGCGGCCTGCGCGCATCATGGCAATCCCTACGGCCACCAGCATCCGCTGGCGGACAAGGTGTGGGATGTGGCGGCGGGACGTTTCGTCGATCCAGCCATCGTGATCGAGCGGGCGACCGAGGCTCGCTTCGTACTGCTTGGCGAAATCCACGACAACAAGGAACATCACCGCATCCAGTCCGCGATCGTCGACGCGATGGTCAAACGCGGCCGCAAGCCCGCGCTGGTCATGGAGCAATTCGACGTGGAACAGCAAAGGCAGATCAACACCATCGTGCAGGGTGAAGGGACAACTGAAGCCAAACGGCAGGAGCTGTCCAGGCTGATGCGTCAAGGCTGGAACTGGCCGCTTTACGAGCCGCTGGTGGCGTCGGCGCTGAAGGAAAAACTGCCGCTGGTCGCCGCCAACCTCCCGCGCGACGCGGTGCGCGAAGTGGCACGCAACGGCTTCCAGGTATTGGGCGCAGGCGAGGAATCGCGGCTCGCACTCGACAGCACGTGGTCGCCAGAGCGGAACAAGCAGCTCGCGCAGGAGATCGCGTCCGGCCATTGCGGCAAGGTGCCGGACCACATGGTGGAAGTGATCACGAAATCGCAGCGCGCACGGGACGCGGTGATGGCCGACAAGATGATCATGACGCGGAAAACCGGCAGCGTCGGCATCATCGGCCGCGGCCATGCACGGCAGGACCTCGGTGTGCCACTCTACCTCGCCGCGCGTGCACCGGAAGACAAGGTGCTGTCGGTCGGCCTGGTGGAAGTCTACGAGCCGGTCGATCCCAACGCCTATGCCTACAGCTCGGTCGGCCAGCAACACGACTATCTGTGGTTCACCGCACGCCCCTGGCGCAAGAGCAATCCCTGCGACAGCATCCCGGCGCCCAAATCGGAGTGATTTTATTTTCGTGAAACCAGGGCGACGCCGGCGCAGGTCACCACGATGCCGGCGATGCTCAAGGCCGTCGGCACGACGGAAAACATCGCCCATTCCAGCAGCACGGCGACGATCGGCGTCAGGAACAGCAGGCTGGTGACCTTGGCCGCATGGCCCCTGCGCATCAGGATGTGCAGTGCATTCACTGCGAGGATGGATGCCAGGATCACGAGGAATACGATGGATGCCACCATCTGCCAGCTCCAGCGCACCGCAAAGCCTTCCACCCGCCATGCGAGCGGCGTCAACACCACGAGCGACAGCACGAACTGGATGAATGCCGAGCTGCGCAAATCCGCACTCCCGCAAAACGCGCGCTGGTAAAGCGTGCCAGTCGTGATTGCCGCGAGCGAAATCGTCACGGCCGCCAGGCTGGCCAGCGTGACCGCCTTGACATCGACCTTGTGCCAGACGACCAGCGCCACGCCCGCAAAGCCGAGCACCACGCCGGCCCACTGCGGCAGCCCCAGCCGCTCGCCGCCGAAGCGATGCGCGAATACCGCGGTGAACAAGGGTTGCGTTGCCAGCAGCAGCGCAGTGATGCCTGCCGACATGCCCAGGTATTGCGCGTAATGGCTGCCGCTCAGGTTGATAGCATGCATCAGCAAGCCGGCGATGCAGACATGGAAGAATTCGCGCCGGTCGGTTGGCCATGGCGGGCGTGCAAACAGCACCCAGGGAATGAGGCAGAGCACGCCGAAACTGTAACGCAGCGTGAGGAAGGTGAATGGCGGCGCATACTGCATCCCCGTCTTGCTGGCGAGATAACCGGAACCCCAGACGAGCACGAAGAACCATGCGAGGAGTGCTTCGTAGCGGCTGTCGGCGTGCGTCGGCGGGACAGGTGGAGTCATTGGCGTGCGCTGGTATCGGTGCAGCAAAGTGTAGCGGCATTGCCGTTCGCGTGCCGGCGGGGACTGCCGCTGCAGGTTTGGCGACGAACTGCAATAATGCGTTGAATCCGCTTCCGGCGTTTCGCCACACTCGACAGGCAGCTACATGCAGTTTGCAACGATCCCCTGGAAAGGCGCCACCGCCTCGATCGAATACCTCTGGGTCGGCCCGGAGCAATCCGCCTACCCGACCGTCGTCTTCCTGCACGAAGGCCTCGGCTCGATCACGATGTGGCGCGACTTTCCCCAACGCTTCTGCGAAGAACACGGCTTTCGCGGCCTGGTGTTCTCGCGTTACGGCTACGGCCAGTCCACCCCGCGTCCGGCCAGCGAGCGCCAGCCGCGCAACTACCTGCACGAGCAGGCGCATGAAGCCCTGCCGGCCTTGCTGGCTGCGTTGGATGTGCAGCGGCCATGGGTGTTCGGGCACAGCGACGGCGCCTCGATCGCCTTGCTGTACGCGGCGCGCTTCCCCGGGCAGTGCAGCGGCGCGGTCGTGATGGCGCCGCATATCTTCATCGAGGACATCACCCTTGCCGGCATCCGGCAGGCACGCGATGCCTACTTCAATGCGGACCTGAAAGCCCGGCTGGCGCGCCACCACCGCGACGTCGAATCCGTCTTCTTCGGTTGGAACGACACCTGGCTGGATCCGGCCTTCCGCGACTGGAACATCGAAGCCGAGCTTCCCCGCATCAGCTGCCCGGTGCTGGCCATCCAGGGCGAAGGCGACGAATACGGCACGCTGGACCAGATCTACGGCATCGAGCGCCAGGCGCCGCACGCGCGGGCGCTGCCGATTGCGCAATGCGGACATTCGCCGCACAAGGACCAGCCGGAAGCCATCATCCGCGCAGCCGGACGGTTCATGAAGGGAGAAGGGTAACGGCGCCTACTTGCCGCGCAGGTAGACTTCGTCGTCGAAGGTCAGCACCCACTCCGGCCGGTAGACCGTGAACATGGTGAGCAGGAAGCCGGTCAGGAAGGATTCGCCCCAGGACAGCAGAAGCATGTAGGCCAGCGCATCGAGGCCCACCGCGGTCGTCGCGACCAGCGCCTGGTACACGCCCAGCGACAACAGGTTGAGGAAGGCCAGCATCACCATCGTGCCGAAGAAACCGTTGCCCAGCAAGTAGACGAACATATGGCGCGGCAGGAAGCGTTCCGTTGCACGCATCAGCGCCTCACCGCAATAAGCGGGCGCGATCGCCAGCAAGAGCAGGTTCATCCCCAGGTTCGCCCACTGCGCATCGAACGCGATGGTATAGACGATCACCGACAATGCGGCGCCGGACATCGCCAGCCGGCATCCGAACATCAGCACGAAGATCGGCAGGCCGGCCAGATGCAGCATGGGACCGGCTGGCAGCGGCACGCTGAACCGCCATATCATCGGCAGCACGATGATGGCAAAGCACCAGGCGGAAAACGCACCGGGCGCGGTGAGTCGCCGCCAGTCAGCCGCGCGGGCGTTGATCAAGAGAACGGCGAACGCGCAGATCGCGGCAACGAGCGCGACGGAAGATGGAAGGGTTTCGGTGAAAATTCCCATGCTTCATTATAGGAAGGGATTTCCAGGACGCCAGCGTCCCCTTGGGAAAGACTAACGAGTACGTGCGGGAAGCATGCCTGAACTGCCGGCGGCGATCCGTATCTGTGGTCTTCACAGCGATGCGACGCGAAACAGTCGCCGCCCGCGGCAGGCAGGCCACGGCCAGGCACTGGCACCCACGCGCCTGCGTGAACATTCTATACAGTGAGGGAAAAGCTTTCACCGGCCGGATCGGGCGCTCCGTGTCGCCGCAGAGGCCACGATCCGATGCAGACGGTCAGCCCTTCTTCAGGCACTCGCTCATGAATTTCTTGCGCTCGTCGCCCTTCTTGTCCTTGGCTTCGGCATTACAGGTCTTCATCTTTTCCTGCTGCGCCTTCTGTGCATCGCTGGCCTTCGGCTTGCTGCTCAGGCATTCGCTCATGAACTTCTTGCGCTCGTCGCCTTTCATGTCGCCGGCTTCCTTGTTGCAGGTTGCCATCTTGTTCTGTTGCTCGGTAGCTGCAGTGGCGGGGAGGATAAAAGGCAATGTGAGCATGAGGGCGGCTGCGAGTTTTTTCATGGTTTTCCTTTCTTGCCGGGGCGTTGTCTCGGTGTTTTTAGGTGCTGCCGGGGTCATTACAGCATATTTCCATGAGCTTGTAGTGATTCTCATCGGTGCCCTGCATTACCTGGTCTGCGTAGCGATTGCGATTCCTCTGGACAGCGGCGCCCAGCCCTCGTGGTGATCGATCGAAAACGCGAACGGTTCGCCAAGCAGTTGGAATATGGGATGTGGCGCCGGGGTGGAAACACGGGCAAGCGGTAAGACTGCAGCTCGGCTTGATGGCCCTGTGTGTGGCTCGGCCTGAAATTCAGCGAAAACCCTGGATGCGAGAAATGTTGTCCGGCGCCTTTTTCTGCAGATCAAGCGCGTCAGGTGGAAACAGGGCGAGGCCGGCCGGACGTAAGGCGTTGCAGCAGCCGCTTCAACGCGCTGCGTCCGAAATGCACAGCGGCCAGCGAAAGGCCCGGCAAGGTGCGTAAATTGAAGGCAGCAATACCCCACCGCTCGCGCCGGTGCGACATCCAGTCCTGCTTGTACGGATCGTCACCGGTCAGGAAATCGACTTCCCTCACACGGTCAAGGTCGATCACGTGCCACATCAGGTGCGCGGTCAACAACGAACCGATGGAGTACCTGATGAAGCGCTGGTCGTACGCCAGCTTGTAGATCGAGGCAACGCCGTCATCCACCATCCATACCTGCGCCGCCGCAGGTTCGCCGTCGATCCACGCAATACCCAACCTGAGCCAGCCCTCCCGCGCGCAGGTACGGATTAGCTCCGGCATGAACTGTGGATGCGTTTCCGGTGATTTCCAGCTTGCACGGTAGACGGCTTCGTAAGCTGCAATCGCCTCGTCCAGCTTGTCGCCCCCGGTAACGATTTCCATGCGCAGCCTGCCGGCGCTTGCGAGCTGCTGCCCCTTGCGCTTCAGCGTGTTGCGCAGGCGTGGCGGGAGCGTCGCTGCGTAGGCATCATACGAACGCCCGTTGACCTTCAAATACCAGTTCCCGAAGCAATGATAAGGCTGGACCGCCATGCCCGCGGCAAGGAAGGCGGACAACGTTGCGGCGAACAACGGGCTGTCGCGATCCATCGGGAAGATCGATACGGTATCGCAACACTCGATGTCCGACATGATGCCCTTCGCCAAGGCCAGCAGGCTGTCGCAAGGGTTGGTATCTTCGGCAACAAGCGGACTGAATACCGGGGAATAGTAATTGGCGACAGCGGCAAGTCGCCGCACCGGGAATATCCGGTTCGTCGGGGTCGGCCGGGACAGCGGCAGCAATACGCGTGTTTCGTTACCTGCCTCGGATTGCAGCGCATAAACGCGCAGGGACGCATGCTCAAGGCCGTACCGGAACAGGGTCTGGAACCACGGCAGGCTCAGGAAGATTCCCGCTCCTGCGGCACCGCGTTGGAACAGCGCCGAACAAGATGCGGGAAGGGAATCAAAGTCCTGGTAGACAGCGATGCGTGCCATGACCGGCATCCGGCGGTCAGCAGGTGACCGCGAGATGTTCCTTGAACCAGGTGACGGTCTGCCTGAGGCCTTCACGAATACGATGCGTCGGCTCGAAGCCGAGCAGCGTGGCCGCCTTGGTGATGTCGGCTTGCGAATGCCGCACATCGCCTTCACGGAACGGCGCATGGTGCGGCCGGTGGCCGCGCAGGCGCGGGAAGCTTTCGACCAGTTCGTCGCGCAGCATTTCGTACAGCTCGTTCAGGCTTGTCCGCTCGTTCAGTGCCACGTTGTAGACTTGATTGATGGCCTCGGGATCGTCGGTCAGCGCGGCCAGCAGGTTCGCCTGCACGACATTGTCGATGTAGCAGAAATCCCGGCTGGTATGTCCGTCGCCATTGATATTGACCGGCTGGTCGTTGATCAGCGCGGCGACCCATTGCGGAATGACCGATGCATAGGCGCCGTTCGGGTCCTGGCGCGGACCGAAGACGTTGAAGTAACGCAGCCCGATCGTCTCGACTTCGTAGCAACGCGCAAATACGTCGGCGTACAGTTCGTTGACGTACTTGGTGACAGCATAGGGCGACAGAGGGCGGCCGATCACCGATTCCACCTTCGGCAGGTCCGGGCTGTCGCCATAGGTCGAACTCGATGCGGCATACACGAACCGCTTCACCTTGGCATCGCGCGCGGCGACCAGCATATTGAGGAAGCCGGTCACGTTGTTCGCGTTGGACAGGATCGGATCGTGGATGGATCGCGGCACCGAGCCCAACGCCGCCTCGTGCAACACGAAATCGACGCCTTCGCAGGCCCGCGCGCATTCTTCCAGCCTGCGAATGTCGCCGTTGATGAAACGGAAATTCTGCCAGGCGCGCTCACCCACCGATTCGCAGACCAGGTCGAGATTATGCTGGTAGCCGGTGGAAAAATTGTCCAGACCAGTCACCTTCTGGTTCAGCAATAGCAGCGCTTCAACCAGTCCCGAGCCGATGAAACCGGCCGCGCCGGTCACCAGCCAGTGGTACTGACGGCCCATCAGGTGACGCCGCACCTGCTCGTAGCGCGCGGGATACTTCGCATTACCGGTGGTGCCCATCAGAGCCTCCACACGCTGATGCCCGCGCTTTCGAATTTTTTCGAATCGAACTGGGATTTAACGTCGATGAAGCAGCCTTTTTCCACCAGCTTGGAACGGATGTCTTCGATCGGACGCGCCAGCAACTCGCGATGCGCAACGGCGGCGATCACCGCGTCGGCACGCGGCAGCGCCTGCCACTCGACCAGTTCCAGGCCGTATTCGTGTTGCGCCTCATCGGCGGCGGCCACGGGGTCATGCACATACACTTCCACACCGTAGGACTTCAACTCGCTGATCAGGTCTGCGACCTTGGAATTGCGCAGGTCGGGACAATTTTCCTTGAAGGTGAGGCCGAGCACGTTGACCTTGCTGCCCTTGACCGGGAAGCCTGCAGCGATCAGTTCCTTCACCGTCTTCTCGGCAACGAACTTGGCCATGCCGTCATTGATGCGGCGACCGGCCAGGATGACCTGCGGGTGGTAGCCGATCATCTCGGCCTTGTGCGTCAGGTAATACGGATCGACGCCGATGCAGTGGCCGCCCACGAGGCCGGGGCGGAAATTGAGGAAGTTCCACTTGGTGCCGGCTGCCTGCAGCACTTCCAGCGTGTCGATGCCGAGCTTGTCGAAGATGATCGCCAGTTCGTTCATCAATGCGATGTTCAGGTCGCGCTGGGTGTTCTCGATCACCTTGGCGGATTCGGCCACCTTGATGCTGGATGCGCGATGCACGCCGACGGTAACCACTTGCTCGTACAGGTGTGCAACCTGTTCCAGCGTATCCGCATCGTCACCGGAGACGATCTTCACGATCGATGCCAGCGTGTGTTCCTTGTCACCCGGGTTGATGCGCTCCGGCGAGAAGCCGACGTGGAAGTCCTTCTTCCATTGCATACCGGAAAACTTCTCGAGGATCGGTACGCAGACCTCCTCGGTCGCGCCGGGATAGACGGTCGATTCATACACCACGATGGCGCCACGCTTCATGTGCTTGCCCACGCTCTGGCTCGCGCCAATCAGCGGCGTGAAATCCGGCTGATGCGCATCGTCGACCGGCGTCGGCACGGCGACGATCACGAAGTCGGCGTCGACCAGGCAAGCGGGATCGGTGCTGCAGTTCAGCTTGTTCGCCGCGCGCAGTTCCTCGGTGGAAACTTCTCCGGTCGGATCGATGAAACGGCGATAGCTCTCTACCTTGGACTCGGACAGATCGAAACCGATGGTGCGGAAATGTTTGCCGAAGGCAACAGCGAGTGGCAGGCCCACGTAGCCGAGGCCGACAACGGCCACTGTCTTGGTGTCGTCGAGGGAGCTTGAGCTCAGTTTCGAGATCCGGGCAAGCTGCGTATCAATGACGGACTGAAACTCCGGCGATAGCGAGTCGTGGGTAATCAAGCGCTTCTCCTTGGGCAGTAAATTGGCGTTCAACAAGTTCTTTCGACTGGCTAAGTATTGCTGTCCAGATAGTTAACGTTTTGATAAACCGCAACGGGAGGAATTTTATTCACGGCAAACTATCCATCCACGTTGGTCCGTCGCGCCGGGTGTCTTCACGCCATCCCGCGCCGCTTTCGCACGTCATGAATCAGTTAGGAATCACGACTGCACGGACTGCCACACCGCGTGATCCCGGAGCCTCCTGATGCAATCGCTCGAACAGGTCAAATCCATCCTTGCCGATACGCTCAACCTCGGCCATCGCGGCGCAGCATTGACCGCCGACACCGAATTGCTCGGCAACCTGCCGGAGTTCGATTCGATGGCTGTCATCAATGTGATTGCGGCATTGGAAGAACGCTTCGGCATCGTGTTTGACGACGACGAAATCACGGCCAGCGTGTTCCAGTCGGTAGGCACTCTGTCTGCGCTGATCGATCGCAAGCTCGTGCAATGAGCAGCGCAGAACGCGCACCCGCGGCGCAGCCCTTCTTCCTCGATACGACAAAGGGGAAGCGCTTCTGCCTGTACCGCGCGCCCTCTCCTTCCCAGGCCTGCGCGGGCGCGATTCTCTATGTGCATCCCTTTGGCGACGAGATGAACATGTCGCGTCGCATGGCTGCCCAGCAGTCGCGCGCATTCGCCGCCGCCGGCTTCGGCGTCCTGCAAATCGACCTGTACGGCTGCGGCGACAGCGAAGGGGAATTGAAGGACGCCGACTGGGGAACCTGGAAGCAGGATCTCTTGTCGGCGGCGCAATGGCTGCGCGCGCATGTATCCGATTCGGTCACTTTATGGGGACTGCGGCTCGGCGCGTTGCTCGCACTCGACACAGCACTTGACGGCAGCATCGACGCCAATCGTTGCATCCTCTGGCAGCCGGTCTTTGCCGGCCGCCCGTACATGACGCAGTTCCTGCGCCTGGGCCTCGCCGCTGGCCTCGTCGCCACGAGCGAGACGGGCGGCGAAAGGCAAAGTCCACGAGATACGCTGGCGCGCGGTGAAACGACCGAGGTTGGCGGATACGAGCTGACGCCCGCGCTGGTTCGCGACATCGACGGGATTGACCTGTCAGGCCTGCAGCAAGCCTCGTTTCCCATTCACTGGTTCGAACTCGTCCCGGATGACCAGGCGCTTGTCCTTGCCGCAAGAATGAACATGGCGCGCGCATGGACAGACAGGCAGATCGACCTGCGGCTGCACGCCGTCACCGGTCCATCGTTCTGGGCTACGAAGGAAATCGCGGAAGCGCCCGGTCTGATTTCGGAAACGACCGGCCTGTTCATCGAGGAACCGGCGTGAACTACGAAGAACAGGCGCTCAGGTTTTCCTGCGGCGACGACACACTGTACGGCATCCTCACCATGCCGCAGCAGCCGCAGCCGCTCGCTGTTCTCATTGTCGTCGGCGGCCCGCAGTACCGTGCCGGCAGCCATCGGCAGTTCGTCCTGCTGGCGCGCGAGCTGGCGTCGCATGGTTATCCCGTCCTGCGCTTCGACTATCGCGGCATGGGGGACAGCGAAGGCGAGCCGCGTAATTTCGAGTTGGTGGACGATGATCTGCGAGCGGCTGTCAATGCATTGTTCGATATTGCCCCCTCGACCCGCGAGGTAGTGGTCTGGGGATTATGCGACGGCGCATCGGCTGCACTGTTTTACGCACATCAGGATCCGCGTGTCAGCGGTCTGGTACTGGTAAATCCTTGGGTGCGCACAGTGGAAAGCGAGGCCAAGGCACGTCTCAGACACTATTATCAATCACGCCTGTTCGATACGGATCTCTGGAGAAAAATCGCGCGCGGGAACTTCAGCTATGCCGCCGCAGCTCGATCACTATGGACCTCCGTTGAACGTGCCTGTCGCAGTGCGCCACGTGACGTGGTCGACGACGACACATTGTCGCTCCCCGATCGCCTGCATGACAGCTTTAGCCGATTCAAGGGGCAGGTTCTCCTGATTCTCAGTGAACATGACCTGACCGCGCAGGAATTCAGCGACTTGGCGCAGTCCCGCGAATGGCAGACGTTGATTCATTCGCCGCGCGTACAGTGTTTCAGGCTGCTCGGCGCAAACCACACCTTCTCCAGCCGTGAGCTGCGAGAGAAAGTTGCGGCAACCACGCGAAAGTGGCTTGCCCAAATACGGCAGCAAGACTGCCTCCGGATACGAACTCATTGAACTCCTCAACCCGGACTTGGTGACAGCCGTTCCGATCACTTCAATTGCCGGATGCGACCAACTAAAAGAGGGCTATTGATGTCACAAGAACGCTTGGATTATTTGGACGGCTGGCGCGGAATGGCAATATGCTTTCTGCTGATCGGGCACTTTTTCCCGGTTCCCGGGGTTAACTTCGGCGCAATCGGAGTCGGGCTGTTCTTCGTTCTTTCCGGCCTGTTCATGGGGCGTCTGCTGTTCGTCACAGAAGTTCCACTCGGCACCTTTTTTCGTCGCCGCGTTGCCCGCATCATCCCCGCGACCTTTGCGTTCATCCTCGCGACCGTCATCCTGCGCATCGTCCTTGGCCGGCCAATAGACTGGGCGGAAACATTGGTGGCAGCCCTTTTCATTAACAACTATTTTCCAAGTAGTGGTGCAATGCCATTGGGGCACATCTGGTCGCTGTCCGTCGAGGAGCACAGCTATATTCTTCTAGCCTTCCTGGCGCTGGCAGCCCGCAAACGGGTCGTTAGAGCGGCGGCGTCCACCGCACTCGTTTCGGTTGCATGTATCCTCGCCGCTGCCGGCTATTTCTTCCTGGTGGCGCATGACGCAACTCCGTGGCTGAGGACCGAAGTTGCCGGATACGGTATTTTCCTTTCAGCTTTTCTCGCCATTGCCCTGCACGGAAAATCACTTCCGCAATTGCCTTGGCTCGCATATCCCGCCCTTCTGGCTATCGGCATTGCCGTGCACTGGTGGAGCGTTCCCATGCCTGTGCGAATCACGGTTGGCATCAGCTTGTTCGGGCTCACACTCCATTTGCTCGCGGCGGCACCAACGACCGTTAAGGCAGTCCTGTCATTCGGACCATTGCGTCAGATCGGCGTGCTGTCTTTTTCGATATACCTGTGGCAACAACCGTACTATCTGCTTGTACACAAGGAGGGAATGAACCCGCTTCTCGCCTTGGCACTGGCCCTTTTGTCGGGCATTGCATCGTTCTATGTTGTAGAAAAGCCGGCGCGGGAGTACCTGAACCGTCGTTGGAGAGGCAAAGATCGTCCCGATCTGCTGCAATCCACCTTGCGGGTCGAAACACGCTAGATCTTGCGGCACCGGGAACTTGCGCTCCTTCTTTTAAAGAACAAGGAAGATTTGCATTTGCTGGCGATCGCTTACCGCACCCCACTTCACAATATCTGCCAAGCAAAGCAGGGCACTTTCAACGAACCGCCGAGAGCAGCGTCGCCCTCTCGAAACGAGGCTGTAATCGATAGCCACGCATGACCGGGCCAGCTGTTCGCTGGCCCAAGGCTACATTTCAGACCGCTCCCCCCTGAAGAACCGGCGCGCCCTGCCTGCCCCGGAATCCCTGATCTTTTCCGCAGATACGAGTGTTGCAAGCGCAGGCGCGACACGCTGTTTCAATTTTTGAATCTTCTCCTTCTGGTCGGGCTTAAGGCCTATCGCCTCAGCTGCTGCGTTCGCGATCTCCACCGCGGACCGGGGCTCCTCAGTAACCAACTGCAACCAGAAATCAGTGCCTGTCGTCGGCAGCGCGTCCCCGCCTTGGGTGCGTTTTGACGCGCCGGCTTTCCGGCTCGCTCGGCGCCCCCTGCGGCCCGCGCTATCCTCGCCGGCTGCCCGGTCGGCGCCGTGCCCGTTGTGCGCGCTGCGGGCTGCTCGTCCACGCTGCGCTTCGCTACCTTTCTTAATGCTTCCTTCGGCCGAACTGCGGCGCTTCCTGCCAGTAGGCACCGTGTCATCGCCCTCTACGCTCTCGAGTTGCGACAATGCTGTTTCGAGCGCATCAACCCGTGCAGAGTAAAAAGCCATGCCTTGCCGGGCATGTGAAAGCTCTGCCTGGATGGCTTGCCTTGCTGAGGCGAGATTGGAGGTCATGAAATGCTCCTTTAAGAGATACTGCCGGTTTTGACAATCCTATCCAATAGCGCGTTTCCAGAACCTTTGTCAAAGTTTGAAAATCTCTATTGCGGAGGCGAAATTCGAAGCGATGCGCGTGTTATCGTGCGTGATGCCCCACTAGGAAAACACCCGGTTCCATGGCGCTTCGAGCAGACGCTATTCAATGCGATATGGTGCCAACAGCAAAGCAGCTTAGGCTTACGAGGGATCAAATGCGTTACTCGGCGACTGTTCGAATTCTTCGAACTGGCCGTTCTCATTAGGAAAAGCGGCGAACAGTCCCAAGCAGTTCTCCGCCATTTTCCGGAAAAAGCGCCGGCTTCAGACGCTTCGTACCGAATACGACCTGCGCCAGGAGCATACTTGACCCAAGCGTCAGGACCACTGACACCACCAGCGCAGTCAACGAGTCGATCGCTACCGGCATCCGCTTGATGGCGACAAACAGCGCCGCGCCGATAAATGCGTGGAACAGGTAAACCTGGAGACTGAACCTGCCGAGACGCTCGCAGAGACTTCCGAGACGGAATCTCGACATCTGAAAGACGAGCAGAGATCCCGTGATCGCCTCAAGATCGTTCACGAGGAGCGCAAGCGGATTCCGATAATCGGATACCAAGCCGAACCCGACTTCCTGGCTCAATCCCAGCTGTATCTGTACATGCTTTACCGAGGCAAAGAGTATTGCAGAAACCAGAAAGGCAATTTTCCTAGGCATCGGCTCGAAGGCCTTCAAGTGAAGGAAGGCGATTACATAAACAAGTGGAACAACGTACATCGCGGGAAGCAAGCCCAAGGGCAAGTAATGCTGTGTCATGGCTGGAGCCGCACCAATGAGCGGATGGCACACGAGCGCCGCAACGACAAAGAAGTATTTGAGCGGCCGGCCAGCCTCTTCGATGCCACCCTTTATGATCAATAGTGAAAAGAGTGACGGAAGGAACCATAGCAGCGCCATATTGGTCGCGGCTTTCAGGCTGACGACGTTCGCGCTGTATAAGGCATGCAGCAGGTTCACCAGGGAGTCACCGAGCGGACGACCTGTGCTGAGCCAATACCCTCCTGCGGTGACGCAAGCGAAGACGAGGAACGGGTAATACAAACGGAAAAAATGCTTTCCGATTGCGGCCGCGTTCAGCGGAAGCGCAGGGCGGATGAAAGGCAGTGCCATGAAGGCCACGACATGGAATGAAAGGCCCCGCAGGAAGCCAGGAATCACATCGCGCGCAAAATCGTTGTGGTCGATGGCAACCAGCAGAATTAGCAGACCCTTCGCGATGTTGTGGTTCATGGCGTTGCCAGCGGTCGGACTTTCTCAGGAAGGATCTTCTTGTCCAGCACCACGACGATGCCGAAGATCGCAAAAATGAGATCAAAATAGGCGAAGCTCAGTGCAGCCCCGCCCAACCCGAAAGCGAATATGGACAGCTGCAACATCGTCGCCAGCGGCGCGATCCATGGTTCTGCAACCTGTTCCCGCGCTCGCTTTGCGACCCGGCCGGCGGTACGGAATGCGGTTACCAGGATGCCGACGTAGACGGCAAGCGCGATGAAGCCGTGATCTCCGAGGACCTGGAAGTAAATGCTGTGTGCGGCGTGGGCTGTCGCGGTATCCGGAACCGCGTCACCGGTATAGAAGTAAGGCAGGGTGTGGAACTGGCTTGACAGGCTCTGCCAAATGGAAAAGGTTTCCAGCGCCTTGAATCCGCCTCCAAAGATGGGATGTTGCAACGCGAGTATCGTGCTCAGCTTCCACGCCACGACGCGCCCCATGAACGAAGCGTCTTCGTCGGCATTCGAGATTGTGTTCATGCGAGCAAGCCACTCGTCCGTAACCAGTGCAGCACTGAGGGCGACCGCAACGGCAATCAGGAATAGAATAACCAGCTTCCGATTGCTTTTCGCAAAGAGATACAAACCGAGTGCGAGCAAGGCGATCAAGCCTCCCCGCGACTGCGTACCGATGACTGAAACGATCATCGCTACAAGGCTGAGCGACAGGATGAGCTTCGCGATCACGGAGCTTTTCCCGTACTCGTTCAACAGATAGACGCACAGCGGAAGCATCATTACGAGTGCAAGAGCCAGGTCGTTGCGGTCGCCCAATATGTGGCCATGAAGCCCGGCGATCACATGTCCCCCGCCGCTGGCGACGAACTTCAATCCCGATAGTCCACCGTAGAAGCCGATGGACAGCACCAGACACCATAGGAAGAAATCAATGTGCAGCTTCTTGTGCATGATCAGGACGACGAATGCAAACAGCATGACGACCTTGAAGAAGCGGGACCAGAATTCCCAGGCCACCTCCGAAATGCCGATGGTAGTCAAGGTGGACATGGTCGTCCAGAACAGGAAAATGAAGACGAGGGTACCGATCGGCCCCCAACGGACGGCATGCTTGTCCTTGGACAAAAGATAGCCGCCAATGGCAAAGCTGGTAAATACCAAGTTATAGCGGATCACGGATGCGGCGCCGTAGACCCAGCCGTTGGGAAAAAACATCGCGGTCCAGATCCACATTCCCAAAGCGATGAACGGCCGCTTGGCGACGGCCACCAGCATCAACGGCAACAGGCCGAGCAGGATCAGGTCGCGCATGTCCCTAGCCGCGCTTGTCCGTCTGCGCGCGACGACTGTCGTGCTTCAATGCCCAGAAGCACAAGTAGACGACGGCCAACAGATCCACGGCCCACAATATGCTTTCCACTATTTTCCTTCCACGTCAGTAGGGCAAGAAGGTGAGTTGCTATCGAGTTCGCAGGCATCCGTCTTGTCATGCGGAATCATAGACGGCCCGCATTCTTTCAATGTTGACAAACTTCAAATTCCATCAGGAATCGTTCGCAACATGGGACGGGTAAGGGAACGGCTCACCGCCGGCGTAGCCGTGACAGGACCTCGTTCAGTAAATAGGCTTCAGCACCGGCCGGTCTGCCCGCCAGCCACCACAGAACGAGTACGGCAGCCGGAAAGACGGCGGCTCCGACAGCGATCTTGAGGGCCAGGGCCGCAAGAGGCGCAAGCTGAACAACGGCGCCGGCAAGGTCGACCATCATCGCCATCGCGACTGTCCCGAGAAGGGGACGATAGACGGTGCGGAATATGTCCGCCAGACGAACATTCTCGAGTGCCCGCAAGAGCAACCCGAGCGAAAGCCCAAGCCCGAGAAAGACTGTTGCGACCCGGAGCCAGCCGATCTGGAGAGCACCTGCTTCCGGGAACACCAGCAAGGCGGCGATGATGAAAGCAATTGTTTGGATCCAGTTGATAAACGCATTCAGCCGGACTTTTCCGAGCGTGAGAAACACATAGCCGCTACTCGTGGTAATCGCCTCTACTACATTGGCCAGTCCCAGCACCTGGATGAACGGAGTGATGAACAGCCATTTTTCTCCAAGCATCACCAGGACGGCTTCATGCGCGACCAGCACCAGGCCGACGCCTGCAGGTATCCCGAGCAGGCTCTGCACGCCTTGGGCAAGAAGGAACAAGCGTTTCAACTCGGATTGATCATGCTTCGCCGCAACAAACGCTGGGAACAGTACCCGGTTGAGCGGAGACAGGACTTCGGTCGACGGCATTGACGATATCTCATCCGCGAGCGTGTATCCGCCAACCACGCCGGCAGACATGCGCCTGCCTACCAGCATCTTGTGGAGATTACGGTTGAGGTAGTTGCCGATGTTATTCAGCAGCACCCACTGCGACACCGAGAAAATCTCCTTCATTTTTTCGAAGCTGATGCGTGGGCGCATGGGATGCATCCGGTAGCTGAGCAGGACTCCGAAACTCCGGCCCGCGAGTGTTCCGATGACGAGTGCCCAATAACTGCGCAATATCCAGGCAGCGATAACTGTCACGATAAAGCCGACGATTCGCTTGAGGAAAACAAAGCGGAAATCCAGCCCGAATCGCATCTCTTTCTGGAAGGTAATGACGCCGATATTCTCCAGGCCGGCAATCAGCATGCTGGCAGCCATCGCGAGAAGCACAGGCGATACTCGAGAGTCATTGAAATAGGTGTCCGCATACGGTGCAGCGAGACACACTGTGGTTGATGCAAACGCCATCTGTGCGAGGCGTAAGGTCCACGCGGTGTCGTAGTGGGCCGGCGTCGGGTTACGGTTCTGGATCAGGGCAACGTTCACGCCGAGGCCCAGCAGCACATCGGCCAGTCCGACGACAAGCGAAGCCATGGCGATGATGCCAAAGTCGTCGGGCGCAAGCAGACGCGCCAGGATCAGCGTACTGACGAATCCAATGAGGCGGTCTGTCCAGCGCAAGGACACCGACAGGATGGCGCTGGCAAAGATGCTGGTCTGGCTTCCGCCCCGAATAAGCATGTGCTTCCTTATGCGGTCGCTGCCGCGTACTCGAAGACCCGCGCCAACTCGCTAGCCCGCTGCCTGCGCGATGCCGCCTCGATGACGCTGTCGCTTGCAACATACGCTGTCCCTTGTTGGATCTCGGCGACGAAATTCTCAAGTACAGGAACGATACCGGCCGCGTCGTCGATCGGTGCCATGCTGCTAAAGCCGGCAGCGCCGAGGATTCTGGCCGTTTCCCCGTGTGCCTCGACCAACCCGAGAATCGGTTTGCGCGCCCTGAAGTATTCATAGATTTTTGCCGGTACCTGGGTATTGAAGGCCGATCCCTGAAACACCAACAAGCCGTCGACGGACAGCATTTCGCGCAGCGCAATGTGATAGGACACGAGCGGAGCGATGTCGACAATGTCCTCCACGCCGTACTTCCTAGCAAGCGCCTGGAAATACGCATCGTCGCCCGTAGCGCGCAGTATGACCCGCAATGGGCGGACCGAGCTTGCGTTCCGCTTCTTCAGAACGGAAAGAGCCTCGAAAAATGCCGATGGGTTCCGTCCTTCCGGGTACAGCACACCGCTATGCAGCAACCGGATTTCCTTGGCATCGCGTGTATCCTCGACCGTCTGCTCGGCAGTCGTTCCGGAGAATCCGTCCTCGTCGTAGCCGTTTTCGATAACGGTGAATTTCTCGTGCAGTTCCTGGGGAAAGCGCTGCTTGTATGTGCGCATTGCGCTTTCCGTTGTGAACACCGCACGGCTGCATCGCTTGATTGCCTGGCGTTCGATCCACGCGTATGCCCTTCGCTGCAGCGGCGTATTCGGGAAATCGTCCTGCAGCATCGGGTCGCGGAAGTCGGCAATCCAAGGTAAGCCGGTCAAGCGGTGTAAGGTCAATCCGATCAGGTGCGATGTCGCGAGCGGGAACGTCGACCAGATCACCGACGGTTGGTATTTGCGTATCAGGGCCAGGCCGGCAGGAACCGCGGAAAACCACCACGATATCCAACGGTCAGGCAAGGCGATGACCTCGGGATAGCGCCCCAACAGGCCCATATGCCGTTTTGCGTCCAGGGCAAACGCCCGCTTGACGACTAGTTGCGGCGGCAACTGGGCCAGTTGCGATGGATTCGTGTCGCTGTAAGCCAGCTCGCTTGCCGACAGCACCAAGGGTTCCCATCCGTGGGAGCCGAGGTGCTTCGAAAAACTCAGTGTGCGCTGGATGCCGCTGCTCACCGACTGTGGTGGGAAGTGGAATGCGATGATAAGAGCGCGTTTGTTCATGGCTGTGTATTCAGTGGGAAAGCCAGCGTAGCAGGCGCAGGGCAAAGAGAATCGGTGTTTTGTCCCAGGGACGGTCACGCGGGATCTGGTACGGATCATGATGCTGTCCGGCCGCCCCTCTTTCCGTCGTGAAGGCAGCGACATATCCGGCTTCCTTGACCATATGGACATGGCGTTCATTGAAATCCTTGCCCGCCTTTCCGTTCGGGTAGGCGAAGAGCCTGACCGGCTTGCCGGTAATTGCTTCAAGTTGGTGTTTGCTACCCGCAATTTCGAGACGCGCGGCCTCATCGTCGAGCCGGGTGAGGATCGGGTGCGATATCGTGTGCCCACCGATCTCGACACCCTCTTCAGCAAGCCGTGCGATCATTTCGCGGCTGAGCATCAGGCGGTGGGGAAAGTCTAGTTCCGTCATTGATTCGAGTTTTTCGATCACCTTTTGCCGATCGTGCGGGGCGAGGTACTTCACGCTTTCCATGATCTCGTGCAGTGCCCCCTTGCGTTCATTGACGCCGGACAGGAAATACACCGGCATTCCGACGTCGCGCAGATCGAGCGAACCGTCAGGCAGGCGCCGCACGGCCTCGAGGATCCTGTCGTTCCACAGGTTGCTCTCTGTCATGTGGCCTGTCGTGACGAATACGGTGGACGGAAGCTTGAATTCCTTGAGAATGGGCAGGGCGTGGTCGTGCACGGAGCGATAGCCGTCATCGAAAGTGATGCACACTGCGCGCGGCGGCAGTGAATTTTGCGCCAGCGCTTCCACCGCTTCGGGCAGAGGCAGCACGTTGAAGCAATCAGCCAGCAGTTGCATCTGCCAGCGGAACGTGCGTATGTCCGGTTCCGGATGCAGCAGGGGATCGCGCTTGTCGAGCACGCGGTGATAGTTCACGATGCACAGCCTGGTGTTCTCGCCCCGGCGCGCGGCTACACGATCGCCGAGTGCGCGAATGATGCGCGAGGTCAGGCGTGGGGTTTCGGTTTGAAATTCCATATGACTTGATACCCTTGTCAGCCGCCAGCGCCGCCGAGGCGGCGGCTGTCATGAAGAGTGCTTCCGCGCGCGCAGCTCCCCGGCCTCGGCCGAGCTCGGCCATTACAGGAGGTGGCCAGTGAAACGGTCCGGACGAGAACCAATGGCGATGCCGATTTCAGCGCAACCATGTTCAGCCTGCTGCCACTTTGCTGATCACGTACCGATACTTGCCGGACTTCTCCGCAGGTATTTCCGCCACTTCGTTGACAGCGATTGTCACACCTTGCCCCAGCCTTGCCTTGAAGTCCTTCTTGATCTTTTCTATCAGATCCTCGCCGAGTCTACCCTCCGGTTGCACTGACACCGAGGTAAGGTTCAGACTTTCCTGTACGATTTTGAAGGCGCGCACCTGTGGCAGATCCCGCAAGATATAGATCAGGGCCAGGCCGTGCATGACGGTGCCATCCTGTGCGACGACGAAATCCGTGCTTCGTCCGTGAATTTCCTTGAGCAGCGGCAGCCCGCGCCCGCAGGAACATTGCCGGTTGTCGAGCGAACCGACATCTCCGGTGCGGTAGCGAATGAACGGAAAGTCTCGCGTCGCAAGATGAGTTACCACGATTTCACCGGCATCGCCGGGAGGTACCGGTTTCCCAGCCGCGTCGACGATTTCGACAATGATGTCTTCCGCAGTGATGTGCATACCGCCGTGCGGGCATTGATGTGCGATGAAACCGGCGTCTCTACCGCCGTATCCATTGGCAACCTCGCAGCCGAACGTCTTACTGATCTGGATTCGCTGGTTGTCATACAGCCTCTCGGAGGTCACGAAGGCAACGCGGATTCCAAGATCGTCCATGCGCAGACCCTTCGCATCCGCATGCCGCGCGAAATGAGACAGTGCCGACGGATACCCGAAGAGCATCTTCGGCTTCGTGGTCGCAATTTCATTGAGAAATCCGGCCACCCTCCCGTCCGACATCTCGAATGCGGGCAACAACCGGGTTCTGAACAATCGGTCACGCAGGACGCGCACGCGGTCTTGCGCGCCGAGTTCGATGGGCGATCCCCAGACGACAATTTCCCGATCGCCGATGTCCACATCCCACCACCGTGTCGCACGCCACTTCGCGGCAACGTCATGGCTGACGCGCTCCTTGCCGATATAGAAAATCAGCGGCTCGCCGCTCGAACCACCGGTGTTGAATCTCGCCAGCCCTTGCGCGCTCGACGATTTGAGCGCATCGGTATTCGCGCGAATAGTCGCCTTGTCGAGAAACGGAAGTCGCGCAAGGTCGTCGACCGAACAAACCGCATTGGCCTCGAATCCGATCTCGTCGAACAGGTGACGGTAGTACGGCACGTTGTCGTACGCATCTCGGAGGAGTCGTTGCAGGCGGGACAAACGCAGTGCCTGCAAACGTTCCGCTGGCCACCATTGCGTCTGCTCCATATGACGGCGAATCGAGGTCGTTTGATGTCCCTTGAGACGTTCGTGCAAGGGGAATAGCACGCTGGAGACGAGTGATGTATACATGCCCGATCCTGCCTTATTCACCTGGACCGTCTGCGAGCCGGCATCCTGTGCTCAGGACCGATTCATAGACTCCGAACAGACGCGTGCGAACATGCGGCCAGCTGTATCGGGCAACCGATGCCGCACCTACCTTTCTCAAACTGTCTGCCTTCTCCGGATCGGCGAGCAGAGTGAGGATCGCGTCCGCCATCGCCGCAGGGTTCTGCACGGGCACCAGCAGGGCCGTAACGTCATGTTCCACGAGATAAGGAACTCCGCCGACGTTCGTACTGACGACCGGGACGCCGCTCGCAAGCGACTCCAGTACGGAAATCGGCATGTTGTCTGCGAGGCTCGGATTGACCATGACGTCCGCCTCTCGGTAAAGACGGGCCATGTCTTCGTTCTTCACATGCCCGGTAAACGTTACTGCTTCCGCCACCCCAAGCTCACGGGCAAGCTCTTCCAGCTCTTTCTTCTGCGGCCCAGTACCGGTTACCACGAGCCGCGCGCCCGGAAAGGTGTTTTTGACGATGTGGAATGCGCGCAGCGCTGTCGCGTTGTCATAGATCGGCTCCAGGTTGCGCGCGACCAGGATGCAAGGTGCATGACTGAATGGACGCGGTCCATGCTTCGCTTCACTGCGAAAGCGGCCAAGGTCGATGATGTTTGGCACGACGTGGGTCGAAACGGCACGCTTTCCGAATACGTTCTCGAGAAATCCGGAGGGAACGACAATGGCGTCTGCCCGTTTGAGCGTAGGCTTAACCAGCGCAAACGATTTTTCGAAGAAAGCGTCGGCCTCGCCACCCCGGTAGTTGACGACCACAGGGACGCCGGCCAGGCGGGCAATCCACACCGCGGGTGTCGCGAAAAGATGCCACGACCAGCCCGAGTTGGCCATCACATGGAACAGATCGACCTTGCGAGACGCCCGCCAGAGATGCAACAGATAGGGGAGCAAGCGGAAAAGCGCGCGCACTCCCTTGATTTTGCCTATCCAGGCAGGCTGGTAGGGACGATTCACCTGGATCAGCTCGACGCTGGCGCCTTCCTCGCGCAGAAGCCTTGCCAGCTGCAAGGTTTGATTTGCCATTCCACCGGCGGGCGGCGGCAACGGCCCGACGAGTGCGATGCGGAGTTTCGGTGTCTTCACTGCCGTCCTCCGTCGCCGGACAGTCGGCCGTAGACGGCGCGGTAGCGCGACACGCTTGCTGTCCAATTCCGTTCTGTTTCGACAAATTCGCGCGCCGCAATCCTCAGGGCCGGCCAAGTGTCCGGACGCGAAAGCAGGTCGACGGCTTGCAGCGCCAACGCTTCGGGATTTCCTGCTTCGAACAGGAGACCTGTTTTTCCGTTATTGATCAGTTCGCGATGGCCGCCGACATCCGATGCCAGGACCAGCCTTCCCTGCGCCATCGCTTCCAGCGGCTTGAGCGGCGTCACCAGGTCGGTCAGCCGCATCTTTAGCCTCGGATAAACCAGCACGTCGATCAGGTTGTAATAGCGCTGGACCTCGCTGTGCGGAACCCGCCCCGTGAACACTACCTTGTCCATGAGCCCGAGCTGCTGCGCAAGCTGCTTGAGGGTCTGTTCCTGGGGGCCGCCCCCTACTAGCAGGATTCGGATATCGGGGTTTATCGACAGCATGCGCGGCAACGCGCGCAGCAGGATGTCCAGGCCTTCATACGCATAGAATGACCCGATGAAACCCAGGGTCGGTTTGCCATAGACCCCGAGCGATTGCGCGAGCACGACATCGGCTTCTTCCTGCACGCTGAAATCCTCGATGTTCACTGCATTGGGGATGACCGTGATCTTTTCAGCCGGAATGCCGCGGCCGAGTATGTCTTGCCTGAGCCCCTCGCAAATCGTCGTCACAGCATCCACGCGCCGAACCGCATAGCTTTCCAGGGCACGCGTCAGACGATACCGCATGCCCCATTCACGGCTGGTGCCATGGTCAACGGCGGCATCTTCCCAGAACGCCCTGACTTCGTACACGACCGGCAGCCCAAGTGCCCGCCCGACGCGCAATGCGGCCACGGCGTTCAAGGCAGGTGAATGTGCATGCAGGATATCCGGCTTGAACTTGCGCACGACATCGTGCAGGCGGCTGGCCAGGCCGTTGATGACGGCCAGCTGGTTCAGCACCGGCAGTCTTGCCATCACCCCCGCCGAGGGCGGGGTCCGGAAGAAGTGCCACTCGTCGACGCTTTCCTCGGCGATGGACGATTGACCATGCTTGGAGCTGGTGATTTGGGCTGTTTCCCATTTCAATGCACGCTGCTCCTTCAGGATGGAGAGCGTGCGGAATGTATATCCGCTATGGAGCGGAATGGAATGATCCAGAATGTGAAGGATTCGCACGAGTAATTTCCTTTCTGCCGCCAGTTATTCAGGCGACCTGCAGCGAAAGGACCCCGTGCTCGCCGGCCGGCTGCTGCACCTGGCGCAGGAAGGCTTCGAACATCAACAGGCCCCACAGGGCGGCACTGTAGTCGCGACGTCCGGACTGGTGGTGGTCGACCATCTCGCGCAGGAATGCCATGTTGAAGATACCGGTGGCAGCCATGTCCGGCCCCAGCAGCGCGCGGCGCACCCTTTCCCGCAATGGACCGCGGAGCCAACTCGCGAGCGGAATGGCGAATCCCATCTTGCGGCGATAGAGGACATCGTGAGGAAGATGCGGCTCAAGTGCCTTCTTGAAGATGTACTTGCCCTCGCCTCCCCGGAGCTTCATGGACGAAGGCAGGCCGGAAATCCACTCAACCAGCTTGTGGTCCAGGAGCGGCTCGCGAACTTCGAGCGCGTGCGCCATGCTGGCGCGGTCCACCTTAGTCAGGATATCGCCTGGCAAATAGGTCTTGAGGTCAAGGTACTGGACCAGCGCCAAGGGATCATCGAGCGGCATGTGCGCTGCGTGCCCGCGCATGACTTCGACCGCGCGGTATCCCTGGAGCTCGGCGCGGAACTGCGTGCTGAACAATTGGCTGCGCAAGCGATCCGGCATCATGGACACATTGTGAAAGTATCCCTCCACCAGGTCGCGCGACAGAGCCTCGAATGTGGTCTTCGCGCGGAAAATCCTGGGTGCCCAGTCAGCCTTCGGATAGTAACGTCCCAGCAGGCCGAACAAGGATTTGCGCATGCCGTATGGCATGCTCGAGCGCACACGGTGCTCGGCCATGGTGAACCGGTAGCGGCGGTAGCCTGCCAGGTTTTCGTCGCCGCCGTCGCCCGAAAGCGCAACCGTGACGCGTTTGCGTGCGAGCTGGCAGACACGGTAGGTCGGCAAGGCGGAACTGTCGGCAAAGGGCTCGTCATAGAGTGTCGCCAGAGTATCGATAAGACCGTAGTCGTCCATGTCAACGGTCTCCACGTGGTGCCGGGTACGGTAGTGGGCCGCAACCTTCTGTGCATAGGCGGACTCATCGAACGCCGGGTCGCTGAAGGCAATGGAGCAGGTATTGATGGGATCGGCGCTCTGGCCTGCCATCGCTGCGACAACGGCGCTCGAATCGACCCCTCCCGAAAGGAAGGCGCCAAGCGGCACTTCGGCCACCATGCGGATACTGACTGCCTCGTGCAGGCGTTCGATCAGTTCATGCTCGGCGTCCTTTTCGGAAATCGTGCCTACTGGCTTGAATGGCACATCCCAGTAACGTTTGGGATTCACCACCGCGCTTCCCGTTTTCAGGGTGAGTGTGTGGCCGGGCGACAGCTTGAACACTTCCTTATATATCGTCTTCGGTTCCGGTACGTAGCCGAAGGCAAAGTATTCTTCCACGGCCCTGGGATCCATCTCGTGCGGCAGATTGGGGCAGGCGAACAAGCCTTTCAGTTCCGATGCAAATGCAAACATCCCGTTCGGCAATACCGTGTAATAGAGCGGCTTGACACCCAGGCGATCACGAGCGAGGAAGAAGGTGTTTCTGTTGCGATCCCAGAGTCCGAAGGCAAACATGCCTCGGAAGCGCTCCACGCAGCTTTCACCCCACTGTTCCCAGGCATGGACGATGACTTCAGTGTCGCAATGGGTTCGGAATACATGGCCAAGCTTGATCAGTTCGACCATTAGCTCCTGAAAATTGTAGATTTCGCCGTTATACGCGACGACCACGCTGCCGTCTTCGTTGAACAGTGGCTGCTGGCCGGAAGACAGATCGATGATCGACAGGCGCCGATGCCCGAGTCCCACGCCGGGTTCGGTATGCAATCCGCCTTCATCCGGGCCGCGGTGGTGCTGGCTTTCGTTCATCCGCGAGAGCAAAAGGCGATCGATGTCGCGCTTGTCCCGCATATCAAATATGCCGACTATTCCACACATGTCTTATACGCTCCCTGGAGTTTGTTTTTGCATAGGACGTCGTACATCTCGGTGTACGCGCTGACCATGGATGACATCGCGAAGTGCCGTTCAACACGCAGCCGCCCCGCGTGGCCGTGTTGTACTGCAAGCGCCGGATCGTTGCAGTAGCACGCGAGGGCATCGGCCAGCGCCTCGGGATCGCGCGGAGGAACCAGCAGGCCGGTCACGTCGTGAGAAACGACGTCCGGAATGCCGCCGACTTGCGTGGCGACAACCGGCAAGCCGGTCGCCATGGCCTCGAGAATCGATCCTGGTGTACCTTCCGCAATGGACGGCAGTGCAAAAACGGACAACGTGCGCAGCACCTCGTCCACGTCATTTCTCGCGCCGGGCATCCACACAAGGTCAGCGATGCCGGCAGCCCTAACCTTTTCCCTGAGCCCGCCAAGCAACGGTCCCTCTCCGACGATCGCAAGCCGCAAACGTGCCTTCAGTGCAGGGTCGCGTCCCAGCATCAGAATGAAGGCTTCAACCAACGCGCTCTGGTGCTTCACTTCCTGAACGCGGCCAACAGTACCGATAACGAAGCAGCCCGGAGGAAAGCCGTGCAGCGGTCGATCCAGCGAGCTTGTCTTCGCCGGCATGAAGCGATCGGTATCGATGCCGTTGTTGAGCAGGCGGTTCTTGGCGTCCGGCACTCCGATGACCGTGCGGTTCCAGTGGAGCAGATCCGCGGAATTAGAGTAATAGCTGTCATAGCAAGGGATCAGCAGCCGGCGCAGGAAATTGTGCTTCTTATTCGTTCCTTCGGGGTCGTTCGCTTCGCGGCCATGCGAACCTGCGACCCTCACGGGCACGCCGGCAAGGAGCCCGGTAAACCCGTACTCGATGGCGGAGAGATTGTAGGTATGGAGGATGGTCGGTTTCAGCCGCCGCAATTCGCGCCAGAGACGGACATGCGTGCCCAGGCTCAGGCCGGGCGCTTTGTTCAGCGCGATCACCTCGACGCCCGGTCGGGTGATCTTCTTGGCGAAGTCAGTGTATTTTGTGAGGCAGATCACCGCATGGCGATACTTGTCTGTCGGCATACGGTTGATGCGTTCCACCAGCAGGGTTTCCAAGCCGCCGAAATCCAGCACGTAGATCAAATGAGCGATAAGAGGGGCTTCGTTCATAACTGTTGGGTTCGCCATCGGCTTGCTTGGATCGTTCGTGCAGGGCCGGAAGAGATGGATCCGTTGGCGGAACAGAAAGGCTTGGCCGCTCCACGCAGTAGAACTAGGCGTCGTGAGATGACGGCAGCCCTAGCACATCCGGTTACATCCGGTTCCCGCTCCGCAACCATAGGTGAGTTGCCGGAAAACAGTAGCCATTCTGCAAGTCAGCCATTATTCAGCATTGATAAAAGGCAAATATTCGTTGCAAATAGGCATCGATCCTGCAGAGGTTTAAAACCTTAGAGCCGTGAATGGCGAAGAGGCACTCGTGGTATTGCCGTACGCCAATATGAATACTCAGGCGGTTTTATCCCAACCGCTCAACCGCGCCCGGAATGCGGTGAGATCGAAGGCCCAATTGATCCCTACACGCTTGATATTGAACCGGTCCAAAGGTAGCTGGTTGTATCCGCCGTAGGCCGAGAAACAAGCGGAGTAACCGAGGTTTTTGATCATCTCCAGCCGCTCGGGCGTGATGTGGCGCTTCCCACCATAGGGATAGGCGATCAGCACGTCTTCCTGCCCGAGCCTGCTTCGGATGTCGTCCAGGGACCCGGTCAGTTCCTGCAAGGCGACGTCGTCACTCACGGCCGCCAGATTGACGTGGTTAAGCGTATGGCTTCCGAAATGGAGGCCCCACTTGCGCATTTGCTCTATGTGCCCCCAATTCATGTTGTCGAGCCCGAAACCAAGTGCCTTCAAATCATGGTCGAACGGTTCGTTATTGGCGATTTTTCGAGTGCTGACGAAGAAGGTGCACGGGATCTTATGCTTCAACAGGATCGGTGCTGCATTCTCGAAGTTGTCCAGATAACCGTCATCGAACGAAATGGCGATGACCGGTTTCAGAGAATGGCGCGGCACGTCGCCGCGAACGATTTCGGCAAGCGAAACTACCGTGCAATTCGCCGAGAGATAAGCCATTTGCCGGTCAAACTGTTCGATGCCGATTGTGACATTATCCCGGAAGCGATCACTGACGCGGTGATACAGGAGCACGATCACCCGCTGCTTCCCCAGCATGCCGTAAACACGGTTCAGGATCGGCTTGAAGAGGCATGAATACGAAGAAAACACCATGCGCTTGCAAAGCGAACGCAGCGCGCCCTCAGCCGGCGTCTGCAATGCGCGTTCTTTCAACAGGGCCCTTTCCACTGCAAGGGGAGGTCGCGTATTGGTCCTCCCTCCTGTACACTGCCTCGTGTACACCGCGCGGCCTGACGCAATCAGTTCAACTGCTTCGCACACCATGTTGACGCCCAGGTGATGCAGCCTCGCCTGCATGCCGGCAACGGTAGAGAATTTGTCGACCGGGATCGATCGCGCTAGCAAGATGTCTCCGGAGTCCAGGCCGGCATCAACCCGATGTATGGTACAACCGACTTCCTGCTCGCCGTTCTTGAGTTCCCAGAATGCGGGCGGCATTCCACGGTAGTCGGGCAGGCGGCCCTTGTGCAGATTGATCGTGCCAAACCGTGGAATGGAAAACAGATTCTGTTTGAGAATAGGCGCTGCAAGCGCGATGCCTAAGTCCGGACAAAGCCGTCTTACCAGTTCACAAGCTTCCTCTCCATTGATATTCCGCAGCACCTGTATGTCGATTCTCGGATGTTGTTGCAGTGCCTCCAAGTCGAACATGACTCCCGGCCGGTCTTGGCTCACGACCGGTGCTAGCCTGTTCCTTTGCGCAAGGAGCCGGGCGAGCTCGCCCGCCTGATATGGGATCCAACGCCATCCGTGGCGCTTCAGATTGACAAACTGGTTATGCACAAGCCGCCGAATCCGTTTTTGCGGACGGTGAAGAAGGACGGTGAACTTCGTTTCGGGAAACCTCTCCGCAAGGGTGACAATATTCCATCGCACATTGAAGTCCAGCGAGGCAGTAAATATCACAATGTCTTTCAACTCTTTGGCTCCGGATAACGACATTTTTCAGACGGGACACCGTACTCGACCGGGGGTAGCCTACGGTCGACGGGTTCGCGCAAAGCTTGCATCAAGGGAAGCAACGTTATCGTTCAAAAACTTTCGCATAACTGCACGCGCGCCTTCTACATCTTCCTCGAACGGGGCGAACAGCATGATTGACGCTCCCTCATTGCTACGCATGAACAATCTCTCCCTGGCAAGCACCAGCTTTCCAACATAGTCGCTGGCGGTGAATTCACCGTTGATCGTGTACCAGTGCCAAACAAGGAGTTTTTGTCCTTCACGTTGAAGCCGTGTCTCCCGCACGTCCAATACACGCTCGCCTGTTGTTACGTTCTGCGTCGCACTGGAGCGTTGTTGCCAATGCCGTTCCTTGGTGGGAACCAGCCGGTTCGCGGTGCTGATCAGGCCGGCGCCATCTTGCCGGCCGCGGTAGACAAGAACAGACATGCCTACTCGTCGTGAATCCTTTTCGAAAAAGCGGGTCGTTTCGGCTTGGGCTGGCGAGAATCCATGCTTCCAGTCGGTAAACGGCATGCTCTCGGGCCACTGCACATCGACCTTGTTCGGATCCATCTCGCCAGCAGCAAGCGGAATGCGCCCGGTTAATGCGGCGTATGCAGGCCAGATTCCGATGCAAACAATGCTGGCAATGGCGATGGGAAAGACACCCCTGTCAGCGACCCGAGACCGGGCTTGAGGCATATCCGCGGCCGGCGCCGTAAAAGGAGTATCTTCACGCCAATAGCTGCCTGCCCAGAACATCAGGAACATTACCAATCCAAAGAAGACCCATCCGTATATCAAATGGTCAACACCGGCTGCAAGACGGTTGTCACTCAAATGCCCGATGATGACAATCATGTATGCGCGCCCCCCATTAGCAACGATGGGTACGATGATCGACAGCAGGACAAACGTGAGCCTTCGCAGAGATGATCTGTAGTTCAAATAGGCATACAAGCAGCCGAGAGTGAATGACGAAATCAGATAGCGCACGCCGCTGCACGCTTCGACCACGGACCAGCTGCCTGACGGAATTTCGAAATTGCTGCCGCTGCGCAGCACGGGTATGCCGGTGAGCTGAAGTGCTGCAACTGTAAAGTCAGCAGTGAAGTTGATCAATGGCGCAACAAAGACCTCGCCGAAAGGCACTGCAAGCAGCAGGTAGAACAAGGGAAATGCCATTGCACGGGTCATGGATGGCCCGGTAACTGCAAGCACTGTCAAGGGAAGCATCGCAACAAACGCATACTGGCGGACTACCTGCACCTCGCCGAGCTCCGCGAGCAGCCAGCCGAAACCGCATGCAGCAAGTAGCAGTAGTGCCGGCCAAAATGGCTGCAGCGGAATCTGTGCAAGTACCTCGCGACGCCGCCAAATCAGCCAAAGGCTGATTGGCAGAATGATGTAGCCGTGCGCAAAGGTTTCGGAACTGTTCCAAATCGCGACGATCGATCGCGCCGTCTCCACGTAAATCGCACAAGCCGCCAGCAATGTCACGGCTACTAATAAGCTCGCCGGCATCGGAGACAGGGCGACAGGGCTGACGCGGACAGTATTCATACCCGCTCTCCGGCAAGCGAAGCTATCCGGGCCGCCCTGTTCTGCGATGCCGCCATCGCCGAGGGCGAATCAAGCAGGGCATCGAGCTTTGCTAAATTGCTCGTCCAACCGTATTGTGAAAGCACTTTGCGGCGAGCGGCACGCCCGACTTCCGGGAGTAACGTAGACAGCAGCGCACTGATCGCATCGATAAATTGCTGCTCGTGTCCCGCCAGCAGGACCTCTCGACCCGGCTCGGCGTCAATGCCCTCCAGTGCTGCAGCCGACACAATCACGGACTTGGCCATCGCCATGGCTTCAAGGACCTTGTTCTGGATGCCGCGTGCAATGCGCAGCGGGGCAACCGACACACGCGCGTGAGCGATGTAGGGACGCACATCCGACACGGTTCCGGTGACCTTCACGCCTGGCAGCTTGCCTAACGCGCGGACCTGTTCGGTCGGACGCGCGCCGACGATATAGAACACGGCTTTTTCGTTACGCGCACGAATGGCGGGTAGCATCGCCTCGGCGAACCACTGCACCGCATCGACGTTCGGCCAGTAGTCCATCGCGCCGGTGAAGACGATTGCGGCTTCGTCGGCGGCGTAGGGATTGTCGTACTGACGCTCCGGGGAAAAGAAATCGGTGTCCACGCCATTGCTGAAATGGCCGATTCGTTGCGCGCTTTCCGGGGCGCGCTGCCTGAAGAGATCTGCTTCCGCCTGCGACACGAACAGAGAGGCATCAAAGTCACGAGCAACCTGCCGTTCGTAATCCAGCAGCGTACGTCCTTCGCGGCGGTACAACCAGCTTAGGGGCCATGGCTTCTTTTCGGCGTATTGCGACCACTTGTCGGAATCGACATCGACGAAATCGATCACACGCCGCGCGTCGGCGATGTCTTCTGCGTACTGCGCCATAGCGGAGGAAAACACGACGACCTTGGTGATGGGATAGAGACCAAGGGTCTTGCGCACCCATGTCTGCATACCGGCATCACGATAGTAGTCGAGCG
This sequence comes from Noviherbaspirillum sp., assembly GCA_035627275.1. Taxonomy (GTDB): domain Bacteria; phylum Pseudomonadota; class Gammaproteobacteria; order Burkholderiales; family Burkholderiaceae_D; genus Noviherbaspirillum. Next base: position 95,481 of record DASPMC010000024.1, on the reverse strand, counting down.
TCAGTGCCCGGCCGCCGGCCAGCGCGCCCAGGCTGCGCACTTTTGCTGTGAAGGGTTTCAGTGGAGCGATATGCGTCGTACAGCACAGTTGCTTCACGGTGTCAGCATGCTGCCAGTCGTCCGGATCGTCGACGAAGGTGCCCAGGTGCACTTTGTAGCGTGCTGCCAGATGCGCGAGCAGGTGGTAGGAGCGAATCTTGTCGCCCTTGTTCGGCGGATAAGGCATCCGGTGCACCAGGAGCAGGAGATGTTTCACGGCATTACCCCAGGTTCTTGACGATGTGCGGGCCCAGCGCATTGGCGACCTTCAGCGGCAGGCGTTGCCAGATGCGGATGAAGCGCTGGTATTTCGGATTCAGCGGATTGTTGTCCGGCAGCGCCTTTGCGCGGTGCAGCTGGTAGGCATAGGGCAAAGGATGCGCCTCGAAACCCCAGTTCTTCTTGAAGTCGAAGGCGCCGGTGCCGACCTTGCTGCGGCCGAAGTCGAACACCTTGATGCCGCGCAGAGCCGCACGGCGCATCAGTTCCCAGTACATGAAATCGTTGCCCGCAACTTCGCGCGCCTCGGTCATGCCGCCACCGTAATACGGCAGCACCTCGTCGCGGAAGTAGAAGCTGAGCACGCTGCTGATCGTGCGGCCTTCGCGGGTGATGGTCAATACTTCGCATTCGTCGCCGAACACTTCCTTGAGGATGCGGAAATATTTTTTCGCGAACACCGGCGTGCCCAGGCGATGCACGCTGGCCGCATAGGCATCGAAGAAGCGGTCGACGTTGTCATCGATCTCGCCCTGCAATCCCGCCTTGATACCCTTGCGCACCATCGCGCGCTGCTTGCGCGGGATCGCAAGCATGTTGGTTTCCTCGTCGGCCGAGATCTCCTTGCGGAAGGTGACGTACAAGTCCTTGGTGACCCAATCCGGCTGCGTCGCGTGCAGGTTGCGGTATTCGAGATGGCCGACGTTCAGATTGGCCGCCAGTACCTGAGCCTGCTGGTGCAGCGCCTTGCGCGCGGCTTCCGTGTTGGCCGCAATGCCGCCGTACACGCAGAACGGCAGCGACACCAGCGAATGCCCGAACAGCATGCTCTTGACCTGCGCCAGCGGCAGCACGCCCTCGATGCGGCCGTTGTCCTCGACGTACAAGAACCAGGTCTTGTGGCCGAACGCGCGCTCGATGACTTCCTTCCAGCCTGCTCGATGAAAGAAGGTCGCCTCGGGACAAGCGTTAACGAAACCATCCCAGCGCGCTTCATCGCCGCGCTCCAGGGTCCGCACCGCCGGCGAGCGGCTGATCAATGTGGCAGGCGTGGCGCCAAACTTGCGCCGTTCAACGAAAGTATTCAATTGTTCACCATGAAGATATCGTCCATGCGCCCCCAGCGGAAGTCGCGCGTCAGTGCTTTCAGGCGCGCCTCGGTGCGGTGGAGGTTCACGTAATGGCGGAAACGGGTTTTCAGGCCGACGTTGTGCTGGCGAGGCTGCTTCGGGTCGATCTCCCACGGATGGAAGTAGAAGATGCCGGGCTGCCGGTCCTGCTGGTTCACGCGCTTGATGAGCCAGCGCGAGAGTGCGTAGGGAAAGAGACGGAAGTAGCCGCCACCGCCCGAAGGCAGGTTCTTCTTCATCAGTCTTACGGTAGTAATCGGCAGTTCCAGCAATCCGTCCTTGCCGCGCGGATAGAAGGCGAAGCGCGGCGCGTCCGGCATACCGTAATGGTCATGGCTGATCGGATAGATGCTGGAACTGTAGCGATATCCCGCCTCGCGCAGCACGTCCAACGCCCATAGATTGCGCGTGCCGATGGAGAAACTGGGCGCGCGATAGCCGAGCACCGGTTTGCCGGCGATGTCTTCCAGCAGCGCCTTCGCCCGGCTGACATCGCTGCGGAATTCCTCCGCGCTCTGGTCGGACGCGCGCGCGTGGGAATAGCCGTGACTGGCAAGCTCATGGCCGTCGTCTACGATACGGCGAACCATCGCCGGATAGTGTTCGGCGATCCAGCCCAATGTGAAAAAGGTGGCCTTCACGTTGGCCGCATCGAGCAGCGCCAGGATGCGGTCGATGTTGGCTTCCACGCGGCAGGGCAGCGAATGCCAGCGGTCGCGCGGAATGTGCGACTCGAAAGCGGAGACCTGGAAGTAGTCCTCCACGTCGATGGTCATTGCGTTACGAATCGACACGGCTACCCCTCACGCTGCCAGCGCGGTTGTCGTTTTCGATTCGCCCTTGATCCAGGTACGGACCACTTGCGCGATCCGGATCGCGGCCTTGCCGTCCCAGAATTCCGGTACGCGTCCAGCCTTGCCGCCGGCGCGCATTACCTCGTCAAAGATCTTCAGGATGGTTGCCGGGTCGGTGCCGGCCAAGGTATTGGTGCCCTCGGTGATAGTGATCGGACGTTCGGTGTTGTCGCGCAGCGTGATGCAAGGAACGCCGAGCGCGGTCGTCTCTTCCTGTATGCCGCCGGAATCCGTGAGCACTACGCGTGCATCGCGCATCAGGCCCAGCATTTCCAGGTAGCCCATCGGCGGCAGTTGCAGGATGCGCGGTGAATCGAGCAGGTGGGCGAGGCCGCATTTCTCGCTCATGCTCTTCGTCCGCGGGTGCATCGGGAAGATCACCGGTAGGGTCTTGCTGACCGTTGCCATCGTTTCGAGCAGGGCGCGGAGGGTATCAGGGTCGTCGACATTGGATGCGCGATGCAGAGTAAAGATGGCGTAGTCCTTGCCGTTTTCGAGCAGATTTTCTGCGTCCGCTTGCTTGAGGATGTCGGAAACGGGAACCGCGCGCTCGAGATTGCGGCGCAGGGTATCGATCATCACATTGCCGACAAAGTGGATGCGTTCGTCCGCAATGCCTTCGCGCAGCAGATTGGTGCGGCCTTCGCGTTCCGTTGTAAACAGCAGGTCGGAGATCTGGTCGGTCAGCACGCGGTTGATCTCTTCGGCCATGCCGCGATCGAAGCTGCGCAGTCCGGCTTCGACGTGAATGACGCGCACACCCTTTTTTGCGGCCACAAGCGCGCAAGCCAGCGTCGAGTTGACGTCACCCACGACCAGCACGGCCGACGGCTGCTGCTCGTCGAGTGCCGGTTCGAAACGGCGCATGACGTCGGCGGTCTGCACGGCATGGCTGCCCGACCCGACTTCGAGGTTGACGTCCGGCGCTGGAATGCCAAGGGCCTCGAAATACTGGTGGTTCATCGCCGCGTCGTAATGCTGGCCGGTATGCAGCAGGCGTACGTCGATTTCGGGCGCAATGTCCTTGAACGCCGCGATGATGGGCGCCATTTTCATGAAATTTGGGCGTGCGCCGACGACGCAAAGAAGGCGATACGGCTTGTTTTCCGGCATCTGGTTTTGCATGGAAGCGGATTCCTGAAAAGTTGAAAAGGGCGAGGCTCGTTCGAGCTCAGCAGCTGCGTTGCGATTGGGGGCGGCCGGCGTCAGCGAACAGCGTGGCGATGCAAGGCATTGGCGCGTCAGGCTTGATGGGGCCGCAACGGCATCCGTCCTGACGGGACTTTGAGTTGAAACGCATGGCACACTCCCTGTTTGCCGGTGTTGTACGTCCTGCTAGCGGCCGATTGTGATTGTTGTTGCAGCCGCAGACTTGTTTGTAACGTGTTGGCTATTTTGCAAGCAGGGAACGTCGAAGATTTTGACAATCGACAAATAATGAAGATTTGCAAGATTGCCGCTCCGATACTCAAACCTTTGATTTCTCGAGGGATATATCGAATCAGTGAAAACTATTCCGCATGCATGCCGAATTCACGCTGCACTTCGTCAATGACGGTCCTGAGTTCCGGCTCGTCGAACAAGTGCAGTTCTTCCAAATAACCCATCACGAACAGCCGGTCGCACAGCGTATTGATCTTGCGCGGGATGCCTCCGGTGTAATCATGGATGGCGGAAAAGGCGTCGTCGGTGATTCGTGGATCTTCTTTCCATCCCGCGGTACGTAAACGGTGCTCGATGTATGCGCAGGTCTCGAAGTAGTCGAGCGGTCCCAAGTGGTACGTCGCAAGCACTCGTTGCCTGAGTTGCTCCATATCGGGACTGAGCAGGGTACGTCGGAATTCCGGCTGGCCGAGCAGGAAGATCTGCATCAGGCAACTGTCGTCGGTCTGGAAATTCGACAGCATGCGCAGTTCTTCCACGGCCCGCGGGGTAAGGTTCTGCGCCTCGTCGACCACCAGCAGCGCGCGGCGGTTCTGCTGGTCGCACTGACGCAGGAAAAGTTCGATCCGGCCCAACAGTGCAGTCTTGTTGGCTCCATCGTGCGGCAACCCGAATGCAGCTGCGACCGTCCTGAGAATGTCTTCCGCATCCAGCGCCGTATTGACTATTTGCGCCGCGCGGATCCGGTTCGAATCCAGTTTGCGGAACAGGTTGCGCATGAGCGTAGTCTTGCCCGCACCGACCTCGCCGGTAATGACAATGAACCCCTCTCCACGCGAAATCCCATAGTCGAGGTAAGCCATCGCCCGTTTATGCCCCTTGCTGCTGTAGAAGAAGTGCGGGTCGGGCTTAAGCTGGAAGGGATTGGCGGTCAAGCCGTAAAAGTCTTCGTACATCGCTTGCTGCGCTCCGTTAAAAGGATATCTGGAGGAAGGCGGCGACCGCGTTTTCCCGGAACTCGCCCGTGGCCTGGGTGGAACGTTTCTCGAGCCGCCGCAGCTCGACACCGCCCTTGATCTTCTGCTGCATCTGGCGCGACAGTCCAAGCCGGTAGGTAACGTTGTCATCGCGCGTCCTCGTCGCCGCCGAGCGGACTTCGCTGTAGCCTGCGCTGGCAGTCAGGTTCGTGCGCGGCGACAGGCGCAGATGCCATGCGGTGCTGATGCCCTCCTGGCGCGTCGCATCACCCAACAGGGCCGCCGATCCGGCCGTGAGCGAGATGTCCGATGTTGCGCTGGACTGCGGCTCGCGCTCGACGCGAAACACGCTGGTCATCAGGGTGTTCCGTACGCCTTGTATGGCCAAGGAAGCATGGGCGCTCTTCTGTAGGAAGACGCGGTTGGTGAAACCATTGACGGGAACGATCACCGTCGAGGGAAGATTGGCTTCGCGGATGAAGCGACGCACCGTCTCTTCGCGCGCCGCCTGGTCGGGAATGCTGCTCGTCCAGAGGCCGTTGAGAAAAGCGGCGGTGTCTTGGGCCGATGGCACCAGGAACTGCGAACGTGTCGTGGTGATCTCTTCCTGATAACCGACGCTCCATACCGTCATGCGTGTGCGATGCTGGGCACTCACAGACAGCGTATTGCCGAAGAATCGCCGTCCCGCACTCACTGCAATGCTCGACCTTTCGGAAGGTACCCACGCCGCGCCAAGCGACCAGAAGTCGCCTTCCGGTTTGCTGGCGATCGATGCGTAGTTGTTGTCTTCGTAGCCTCCAGTCGCCGTCAGGGAGAAGCGAGAGGTCAACGCATAGCGCAGCGATCCTGACAATTGCCTGGTGCGTACGTCGTCTGCAGCGTCATAGTGGATTTTCTGGTCGTCATACAGGACGTTCCACTGCAGGGTCCTGAAATCGGAACCGCTTTGGATGCTGATTCGCACGCGATCCGACTCGCTGTCGCTCAGGCCGCCGGTGTCGGCGCTCACGGCGTCACGGCTGTAGCGGACTTCCGCAGTTGCGCTGCGCCCGAAGCGATTGCGCAGATACGGACTGACGCTGTACGTGCGCACATCCGCCTGGTTGTTCGTCAGGTGTCCTTCGCCTGCCGTCTGCGGTCCGAATGGCGAGATCGTCTGCTGGGCGGCAGATGCCTTGCCGTCAAGATAGAACAGGTCCTCAACCAGTTCAGCATTGGCCATCACATTCAAGTGATGGTGCCGGTTTGACGCTTTGGTGGAGCGCCCATAGAAGAAGTTGCGCATCGCGTAATCGGCGGAGAACCTCATGCGCGCGCCGGTCGCATTTAGCGAAAGGTTCGGCGTAATTTCGGTGACGAAGTCGCTGCGCTCGTTTCCGAAAGTCGCCAGCGTCACGTTGTCGGTGTATGTTTCCTTCAGGTCGACGCCGGGCGTGAGCTTCCATTCCGCCGCGCCGGCCGGTGTCGGCCATGCGATGGCAACCCACGTGGCAATAGGCGCGAGCGGAAAGAGCGTGGCAAGTGCGTTCCGGTTTCGCACGTCAGGTCCTGCTGTAATAGCCGTAGGAACTGGGCTCTACAAACGTCCGTCCCTTGTTGTAGACGAGGTTGATATTGGCGCAGGCTTCAATACGGCGCAGTGCATCCTTCACTGCGTTCTGCGTCGTTTTCTCAGCCTCTACCACCATCACAATCTGCCCCATCTGCTCGGCGAGGACACGCGCCTCGCTGGTCAACAACAATGGTGGCGAATCGAAGATCACGATGCGGTCCGGGTAGCGGCTGGCGATTTCGTCCAGCAGCTTCTTCATCGAGTGGCTGGCGAGCAGCTCCGTTGCATTCTTCTGGCTGTTGCCGGCCGGGAGGATGCTGAGCGTTTGGACATTGGTCTTGATCATCACGTCGCTCATATCGAGCGAGTCGTCGCGCAGCAGGTCCATCAATCCGGCTTCGGCGTGCAGGCCGAGGGTCGAAAGCACCGAAGGACGTGCGACATCGGCGTCGACCAGCAACACCGTATGGTCCATTTCCATTGCAATGCTCATTGCCAGGTTGATGGCGCAGAAGGTCTTGCCCTCGCCCGGGAGGGAGCTGGTAACCATGATCAGGTTGCCGTTTCGAATCGAGCCTTCACCTTTCTGCAGCGCCTTGCCGATCAGGGGACGCTTGATGAAGCGGAATTCTTCCGCGACTGGCGTGCGCTCTCCATTGGGCGTGACCATTCCTGCTTTCTGCAGCCGCTCAAGGTCAATGTTGAGGCGTATGACCGCGGGTGCGGCCCTTGCGGGAGCCTCCGGTTCAACGGATCGGGTGACTGCGTCCTGGAGCGCCACCACGACCGGTGCCGGTGTCGGTGCCGGCGGCATCGGTTTGATGGTCGATCGCGTTTCCTTTGCGCTATGGGCGATGCGTCCGGCTGCCTTTTCGATAATGCTCACGATTTCTCCCGGGGGAATTCTGTTGCTGGTTGTGCGTCGCTGGACGACGGTCAGGCGGTGAGCAGCATGCGCACCATGACGCCACTGCAGAGCAGGAGCAGCAGTGCGAAAGAGCCGGTGAAGGCATATGCCCCCTTGCGCTGGCGAATCCGCTCCTGCTCCGTCCAATGCATGGCCACGGTGCCGAGGATCGGTAGCCCGGTTGCCTCTCGCAGACTGTACTGGGTCAGGAAGGTCGGCCGTATCTTGCTCATCAGGAATGCGACGCCGATGCCCGCCCCCAGCGCACCGAGAATGACTGCCGCGAACAGCTTGAAGCGCGGCGGTCCAACGGGAGTCTGTGGGACCATCGGCGGGTCGACGACACGGAAGGTCATCATGTCCGTCGTCGTGGTAAGTTCGCCGGATAGCTTGGCGGCTTCGCGCTTGCCGAGCAGCTTCTCGTAGTTTTCCTTGTTGATCTCGTAGTCGCGGTTCAACTGCGCGAGCTGTGCCTCCACTTCGGGGACCGCCTTGTTCATCGCGGTGAGACGGTTGACGCGCCCCGAGTATTCTTCGACACGCGTACGCAGGGATGCGACGCGCGCTTCGGCCGAAGCGAGGGAAATCGTGAGCTGCTGCAGCAAGGGGCTGTAGTTTGTACCGCGGTCGGGATTTGGCTTCCGGTTCTTTGCCTCTTCACGCTTGCGCTCCTCGAGCTGCGCGATCAGGCGCTGCGTCGAGATGATGTCCGGATGCGCCGGCGTGAATTGCATCTGCAGGCTGTCGAGGTTCTTGCGCAAGGTCTGAAGACGCTCGTCGATTTCGGGATTGCTTGAAGCGGCTGCGCGCATGGCGGTGGCCGCGTCAGCCTCGTCGCCCGCGATCTGACGCTTCAGCGCATCGCGCGCCTGCTCCGCTTCACGCAGCTCAAGCCTCGCCTGTCCGAGCGCGTCGGTGGCGTCCATCAGCTTGCTGCTGTAATCGCTGCCCTGACGGGACAGCAGGCCGGTGTTCCTGAGCTTGAATTCCTTGAGCGCATTCTCCGCCGCCGTCAGCCTTTCTTCATAGCTCTTGATCTGGTCGTCGATGAAGCTGACGGCCTTTTCCGATTCTTTCTTCTTGTCGCCGATGCTGGCTTCCACGAAGATGGTCAGCAGCGATCGCACGACGTCTTTGGCGAGCCTCGGATTTTCGTGGCTGTAGGTGATGGTGTAGATGTTGTCGCGAGCCGTGCCGGTGAGCTTGATATCCTGGGCCAGCCTGTCGAGCTGCTCTTCCTTTTCCTTAGGCGTATTAGCCTTGATGTCGAGATCGACCATGCGAGTCAACCGTTCAAGGTTAGGCCGGCTCAACAGGGTACGGCTCATGATGGCGACCTGCTGTTCGACATTCGGCACCGTGGTCATGCCGGATAACAGGGGCTTGAGGATGCTCTGCGTGTCGACAAAAACACGCGCCGATGCCTGGTACTTGTCCGGCACAAGGTGGACGGCGATGCCGCCGGCAATGGCGACCACCCATGCGGTGGCGAGCGCAAGCCAGCGATACTTCCAGATTCCCTTTACATGGGAAATCAGCTGCGCCAGTTGTTCTTCCATCTTGTTGTACTCCCTGATTCGTCGCGGATCCTGCCGCGATTCGAGTTATCTTTGGCCGCGAAAGCGACGCGCGTTCCGCGCCATCAAAGATTACTTTTATCCACAGAGTAAGAATTGACGTTTGTCAATGTGACAACAGGAAACCTTCAGAAAAAGAAGATTTGCCACCAGGAATCGAACTGGCGGTAAAGGCATGAGGCCCGCGCTGAACAGCGCGAGCCCGGTATGAATGCACCCGGTTGGCGCCGGGGCTCATCAAGGAATTACGACTGTTTGTTACGCCTGCGTGCACCGGCAAAGCCGAGCAGGCCGAGCCCCAGAAGGGCAACGGTACCCGGTTCCGGAACGTCGTTCGAGCCAATGCCGACATATTTCAGGGAGTCATTGCCGCCGCGACCGGCACCCACCTGCTGGATGTGAACCAGCGCCAGCGCATCGATTCCGCTGCCTGGCACCAAGGTGAGGAAGTCTGCCTCAGTCACTCCCAGAATGGTCCAAGTGCTGGTCTCGCCGCTGAAGAAACGTCCGGGAACAGCATTGGGGTTGCCACTGGTGGGGTAACCAAGGTCCAAATAGAAGTTATAGCCGGCGTTCTGACCTGGTGGATTGACGGTGACTGCTGCCTGCGTGATCGGCTGTGTGCCGCCGAAATTGGTAAACGAGGCCGAAGTGATCGCCGGATTGCCGTCGTAAGAGAATTCCAGGTTGGAGATAAAGGCATCGTCGCCGATCCCGCCTGGCAGGTTGTTGACGAGGTTTTCCAGCGTGAAGTCCACGTTCGCGCCGTTTTGTGCAAACGTCAGGCGAGCGACGGTCACGTTGCCCGGATTGACGGGGTTACCGGTCACGTAGGTGTTGATGTCGACGATGACGGCGGCCGAAGCTGCCTGCGAAGCGAACAGTCCACCTAGTCCGATCAATGTGCTGGCGACCACCCTCCTTGTCAGGGCGAGCCAGCCTGTTGTCTCTGTATTGCGGTTCATGTTGTCTTTCCTCACGAGCGATATTAAGAAATTTGCCTGTTGGTCCTGGCCGCACGGGTTCAAGGTGCGTTTGCCTGCCCGGAATGCCACGAAGGTCTGCCGCCCTCGTTCGCCAGAAGCATCTAGCAAGAACTTCTGTTGCACCCACTTATGCATGCTGCATGCCAGAGGCAATATTTCTTTTGTTTTCAATGAGTTATCGCCAATACCCATGTTTCCTTAAGGGGATCGTGTAAAAGACATCGACGTACCACGCAATACCTTCTGGAAACAAAACAGCGACCCGCAGGGCCGCTGTTGCTTGCGATCATGCCGGCTATTACGCCTTCTCGCTTTCGCGGCGACGGCGTGCCAAACCGCCGAAGCCAAGCAGGCCTGCGCCCAACAGAAGCGCGGTTGCCGGTTCCGGCACAGCCGCCACTACGCTTTCGACGCGGATCACGAGGTCCTGGAAGTCGCGGTCGCCTTGGAGCGCATCCTCGAAGCCGATCACCCAGTTGGTGCCGTTAACGCCGTTACCATGGTAAGCAACCGAATAAGCGTTACCGCCGTTGAGCTGGTCGGCTGTGTACAGGCGATTGCCGCCGGTGCCCGGGCCGCTCAGGAAAAAGCCGAACTGCGCCCAGGGAATACCCGAGAAGCTGCCAGTGAGAACAGCGCCGGCCGGGCCGCCGATTTGGCCGATTACGCCGCTGTCATAGCCGGTCCATGCGATCGTTGCACGAGTACCCGGACCTGCCGAGCCGTTGAACAGGGTGCGATGCGTCAGAGCGGTCGTATCCACGCCAGCCCACAAACCCAGGCTGTTCGCGCCTGCATTGCCCGCAAATTCGAACGACAGGACGGGAGTCACGGTCGGAAATACCGGGCTCGACGAGCCCCACATTGCGGCGCTGCTCTGGTCCGTTGCGGCATTGACCCCCTGGCCAGGGAACACAGCATTGAGAATCTGCTGCATGGTGGTTTCGGCGCTGACGCCGATAGGCACGGGCCGCGTGTTGGTCAGGTCGATCGGGGCTGCCAGTGCGCTGCCCGTCGCCATGACGCCAACTGCGAGGCCAACCGCGCTGGCTAGCTTCTTGAATGTCATGATGTTGTACTCCGAATGAATATCTGTCTTGAAAATTGAGTTGCTTGCTTTTTGCTGCATTGAATACCGACTGCATCGTGTATTGCCGGTCTGTATTCGCAAGTTGCATGCCATCCGACAAAATTTCTTCAAAAACAAAGACTTAAATCACTTTAGCGGTGTACCGGAACAGGCCTTGTAAAGGATCCCGACACGACTTTGATTTCGCTCAGAATCAGATCTGTGCGAGGAGCGCGCGCGCCTCCTTTTCCTTCGAAAACGCCTTGCCGGCACCAAGCACACGCTGCAGTTCAGTTCGCGCTTTTTCCTTGTCGCCGGTCTTAACCAGTGCCTGAGCGAGGTGATAGCGGATTTCGGCTGCGTCCGGAGCGAGCGAGACTGCCTTTTGGAGCAGGTCCACGCCGCGAGCCAGTTCTCCTCGCTCGACCAGGATCCAGCCCAAGGTATCGAGGATGGAAGGATTGCCGCCCTCGGCCGCGTAAGCCTTTTCCGCCAGCTGCAAGGCGCGTCCATCTTTTTCCTGCTGATAGGCCCATGCAAGGTTGTTCATCGCGCGCACGTCCTTGGGTTCGTGCTGGAGGATGGTCTCGTAATGACGGATCGCCTGCTTGTTCTGCCCTTTTGCAAGATAGACCTGCGCGAGGTAGGCGTGCGCCATGAGGTCCGCGGGGTGCTCTTGCAGCCACTGGGCGATATGCGCGTCCGCCTCCTTTTCACGGCCCCCATTGCGCAAGGCAGCGTGCAGCTTGATCGCGTGCTGGCTGGTCTTGTTCAGGGCATAAGCGCGTTCATAGGATTTCGCAGCCTGCGCCGGCTTTTGCTGGGCCATCAGCAGTTCGCCTTCCAGCAGGTATCCGGCCGGCGATTTTTCGCGTTGCTTCTGGATGCTGCGAGCAATCGACAGCGCCTGCTCGTGGTTGCCGCGCGCCTGTTCGATGCCGGCCAACGCCACCTGCGCTTCCAGGAAGTCGGCCTGTAGCGAGAGAGCCTTCTTCAGCGCATCTGCGGCCTGAGCCGGTTTTTCCATGGCGGCGTGGATTACCGCAATGCGTGCGTGTACGGCTGCAGAGGAAGGCATGAGGACTGCGAGTTTTTCATAGCTTTCGAGAGCGCCGCTCTTGTCGTCGTTGGCCAAGCGCATCTGAGCCAGCAGTTCGAGTGCGTCAGCAGCCGTCGGGTTCGCAGTCTGGAGTTTTTGCGCGAGGGTCAGCGCCTTCTGTTTCTGCCCGATGCGCACATAATGCATCGCCAGCTGTCCTGCGGGTTGTACGGCGTCGGGATTCTCGCTGTGCGCTCGCTCGAACCATTTCGTCGCTTCGTCGTTCTGCTTCTGCGCCTGTGCCAGGTTGGCGAGAGCGGTCATCGCCTGCACGTTCTTCTTGTCGGCGGCGAGCAGAGTTTCGAAGCGCTTCTTTGCGACGTCAGGCTTCTTGTCGAGCATGTCGAGGCGGGCGAGGCTGGCGACCACGGGAAAGTAGGCGACGTCGATCGCGAGTGCCTGTTCATACACTGCACGAGCCTTGGCGGCGTCTTGCTTGGCAAGGTAAACGCCACCTTTGAGGTGCAGCAGCTCGACGTTCTTCGGCTGCTCCTTTTCGAGCGCTTCGACCATGGCGAGCGCCTTGTCGTACTGTTTCTGCTGCAGGTAAGTCAAGATGAGCGTGGTGCTCGCCTTGCCGCCTTTCTGTTCCAGTGAGACCGCCTTTTCAAGCTCCGCCACCGCGCCGCTGCTGTCGCCTTGCCCCAACTTGCTTTGACCGAGTGCGGTACGGATCGCGATGTCCTGCGGCGCCACCATGCTGGCTTTCTGGAAGTAGTCGGTCGCGTTCGAATAGTCCCGCGCCTGCATGGAGGATGCGCCGGCGAGTGCAAGCAGTTGCGAATCCTTCGGCGCATCCTTGGCGGCAGCGGACGCAATCGAGAATGCTCGCTTGGCGTCGCCATTTTTGAGCAAAGTGGCAGCCAGCAGCTTGCGGGCATACAAGTCGTTGGGGTGGCTCTCGAGATAGGTCTTGAGGTGCGCCTCGGCCTGCTGGGTAGCCCCAAGCTCGTACTGCACGGCGCCGGCGAGCAACTGGGCTTGCATGTGTCCGGGCGCCGAGCGCAGCACGTGCTGCAGCGATTCGAGGGCCACTGCATGCTTGCCTTGCTTATAGTCAAGCAGCGCCTGCGTGTACAGGGAACTTGGTGTGGCGGGCCCAGTCTTGCGCGCCGCTTCCAGGCTCGCGCGGGCGGCGTCGTACTTGCCGGTGCCGATTTCGATTGCCGCCTTTGCCACCAGTGAAAGCGTGTGGTTCGGCTTGAGCTTGAGCGCCTCTTCGAAGGCGGCCAGCGCGGGCTCTGCCTTGGCTTGCGCGCGCAGGAATTCGCCCCTGAAATGCCAGGCGTCGACACTTGCCGGATTTTTGCTTGCGGCCTGCTCGCTAAGGTTGTTGGCGGTATCGTAGTCCTTCGCCAGGATCGCCAGCCGCGCCAAGCCCATAAGTGCATCCGCGTGATCCGGACTGCCCTTGCGCGCGAGTTCGAAGGCTTCCTTCGACTCTGTTGCCTTGCCGAGGCCGATATAGGCGCTGCCGCGCAGCGCCGCGATGTCGCCGGAGGGATTAGCCTGGGCTGCCGTCGCCGTTTCATCAAGCACGTTCTGGAACTTGCCTTGCATCAGCAAGGATTTCGCCAGTACGTACAGTGTCTGGTTGGCGTCAGTACCCAAATCGATGGCCTTGCGCACTTCCTTTTCCGCGGACGCCGGATCGGCCATGTCGAGATAGATCTGTGCGAGCAGGAAGCGTGCATCCTTGTCGTCCGGATTCTTCTGCAGCGCATTCTTTAGCTGGATGACTGCCGCCTTGTTGTCGCCCTTGCGATGGTACTCGCCGGCCTCGGTAACGAGCGCCTTCGTATCCTGCGTCTTGCCGCAAGCCGCAAGGCCCCCAGCGAGCAAAGTAGCGGTGAGGGTCGCGATGCACAACGGGCGAGTATGACGACGTGTAAACATTGCTTTTTCCTTGTTGGTTTTCGAAGGCGGGGCAGTGCCGGTGCTGATGCCTTTATTCCCCGGATAGGGCTGCAGTGGCGATTGATTCGCGCAGGAAAAAGAGTTTATGCGAGGCATGGCCGATGATGCCGTGTGGCAGCACAGACCGTTGAGATGTATCAAATCGTCAACATGCCGGTGCGCAATACTGGCACTCCACAAGGAAACATTCCGCGATTGCCAGGGAGAAATATATGAAGCAAGCAATACCTTTCGTGCGGGTGTGGTTCCACTTGTTCGGGCTTGCGCTGGCCTTGTTGATGACGGGCTGCGCAAACAACCCGCAGGTGCAAAGCGCAGAACTCGCGTCGGAGCCGCCCGCCTACAAGCATGAATACCGGATCGGCCCGGGAGACAACGTCATCATCTCCGTATGGCGCCATCCTGAGGTCTCGCTGACCGCGCCGGTACGTCCGGACGGCAAGATCACGACCCCGCTGGTCGAGGACCTGCCCGCGAGCGGCAAGACCGGTACGGAGCTGGCCCGCGACATCGAGAAGGCATTATCGAAATTCATTCAGGATCCGGTCGTAACAGTGACGGTTACCGGTTTCGTCGGTCCCTATGGAGAACAGATTCGCGTGATCGGCCAAGCAGCCAAGCCGCAGGCGCTGGCTTATCGCGAAGGCATGTCGTTGATGGACGTGGTGATCGCAGTCGGCGGCCTCACCGAATTCGCCGCGGGGAACCGCGCAAGCATTGTCCGCATTGTGGGCGGCAAGCAGCAGAAGCTGGCGGTGCGTTTGAATGACCTGATGCGGGACGGCGATATTTCGGCAAACATGCCGGTGCGTCCAGGCGACGTCTTGGTGATTCCGGAAAGCTTCTTCTGACACCTTCGAGATTTCGAGGTATGTATCTGCGATACCTCGTAGTCTTGGCGCCGAATTGAAAATGGGTACCCGGCTGAAGCGGGGTACCCATTTTTTTGCATCGACTTGGCTAGAATCGAGGCACGACCGCCCACTGCGGTGCAGTTGAATAGTTAGGCTTCACGGTCCTGAGCATGAAGAGATCCCATGCTGCACGAGCATTGGGCACTTCGCTGGTTGCCGCGACTGCAAGTGCGGGCTGCATGTTGGACGGATAGCCCAATGCAGAGCTGGCATAGCCTTGCATCTCGCCAGCCTTCCAGACGTAGTTCACGTTGCGGTCCTTGTCATACTGGGTACGCCAGTTTGCCATTGCCTGACTGGCGCACTGCTGGTCAAGATAACGTGCACCGGTGCTGTTGACGAGTGGCGAACCGTCGCTTGCTCGCATTGTAGCTTGGTAGGCTTCTCCGATTGTCGGGAAAACCGGCGAGGTGGAACTCGGACGAATTGCAAGCGTGTATGCTGCTCCATCAATCCAGCAGTATCCGCCGCCAGTCATGCGTGTGATCGGGAACTTTGCCTTCCAATTCAGGAGAGGTTTGGCGTTAGTAAAACCGAGCTCAACGAGGTGGCCGACACTCCAAGTAAAGAAGTCGTCCTGCCATGGCGCAATGCCTGTACTGGCGCCGGCCGGCGTAGGATACGCAACCGCCCTAAAGGCATACGCGCCGGACCCGTCAAGTACACCCAACTTGTTCGGATTGCCGACACTGTAGGTGGTGTTGTACCAGTCCAGGTTATAGCCGATTCGGTCGACGAAATACTTCTTCATCGGATCGTTGTCCGGCGTAATGTACGCGGTCTGCCCCAGTGTACGCAGCGACCATGCCTGACCTCGAACCTCATCTGCCTTCACGAGGCCCTTCTCGAATGATCGGTAGGTCGGATTGGTTCGCAACATATTGAAGTTCGCCCAGAACTGCAGCTCCTCCAGATAGTAGTGGTCGCCAGTAACCAGATAGGGCAGATAGGCCAGGGATGGCTGGTGGCTCGAAACCGGCTTGAAGACCGTCGTGCAATCTCCCCCGCAAGCTGGAAAGGCTTCGCTCTGCTTGGTCACGGGATTAACAGTATCGCTGACATTGCCGAGAAGCGTCATGTAAGGATAGTTTGCCAGTGAAACCGGCAGACCGGTTCTCTTGTCGCGATAGTGGACTGGCCAGCTACCCGCCAGGTCGCCGACGCCGAGCGTAACTTTCTTTGCCCGTTTGTCCATGCTAAGCAGGTACATGGCACCCCATTCCGGCAGCGGGCCGATATCGGGGCGGCCGCCCGCGGTAGACATCGCTGTCACCACGATCCCGGGCCCCATCGGAGCAGTATTGGAATTGGTCCAGCGGCTGTCTAGTCCATTGAGCGCAGTGGGAGAAATAATGAGGTTCGTGTCGTAGTTTGGCAGCGCCCCGCTAGCGATTAGATATTTCGTGTTGTGCTGGACTTCCGCTTGCGGTGCCGAGCCCCACCAGAATATTTTGCGCCACCGCGCGTGGTGAACGTGCTTGAGCGCGGCCTGAGAGAACACAGTCTGCCCGCCCACTTGTATCTGCGCGTCATACGTAAAATTCTGTGGTCCAGGTTCGTAGGCCCAGTTGTTCTCGATGGTGACATCGACACGTGCCTTGTTCAGGCCGGTATAGGAGCGAATCGCAAAGCGTGCCGCGAGATGGGGATGCGGCACGCCGGCGGCCGTCTTCAACGGCGACGTCACATGCCATTCATTCACGACCGGGCCGGAGAGCCAAGTCTTGTAGACGCCGCTCTTGAGCAGCGCATCAGCGGAGGCGGTGTACATCACGCCGCCGACGTTGGCGCTGACACCGGCAGTGAAGCCTGCACCGGTAAGGGTAGTCGGGGCAGCAGCGGTCTTGGTTCCGGTAACGGCCTTGACCAGGTCCATATTGCGGACCTCGCCTGCGGCAAGTGATGGCACTACACCGGAAATGATCGCGTGGCGCACGGAACCATCCGGGTGCGTTGCCTTGACGTCCACCTGCAGGGCTATGCCGCTGCTGCTCATCCGGCCGACGAGACCGTCCGTGGCCAGCAAGGCGCCCTTTGCAAATACCTGACCGACCGTGAACGGCACATTGCGCTGTTCGGTCGCAGAGGTGTTCTGCAGCTTGAGATTGGTGATTCCGCCGGTTGTCGTCGTGGAAGTGGTCGACGTGGCCGAAATATCGGTCGTCGACTGCGTCGAGATATCGGTAGTTGTCTTGACGTACGAGTCGCCCACCAAAGTGTAGTTCAGGGGTACGGGTTCGGAGGTTCCGGTACTGCTCGTGGTACTGGAATCGGCAGAAGCGACGATCGTTGATTCGCTGCCTGTCGGTTCGCCTGAGACTTCGGCGATGGGTTCCGGTGGAGCGACAAGGCTGCCGGATGCTTCCGTGCCGTCTGCCGTTGTCGAATTGCCGGCATTGTCACCCGGCAGTTTTCCCTTGGCGTTGGCGTTGACGTTTGTTGTCTTCATATAAACGTCTTCGGCAGCCACATCGCCGCCTCCACCACCACATGCTGCCAGCAGTATCGATGTCGCGCCGGCACACGACAAGGCGCGTAGGATGACGCCTGCTCTTAAATTCATGGAACTCCCCTTTTTAAAGGTGCCTACCCCGGAGTTGAGATAGTTGCCGTAGGGTAAGATTATTTTTCTTGGGAAATAGTTCCGCGAATAAATAACTTTTTTTACTGACTCTCGCTGCACCGCCCCCCAATAGGGCGAATCTATCACCGACGTAGACAGTTTGACAACAGAAACAGTGTCAGGAATCGTAACCGGTGCAGCCGAAGCAACATTTGCGATTACGACAAGTAATGCAGCGAGATATTGGCGGGCAGAAATAAAACCAGATGGGCGAGGTGCCCGAGCACGAGCCGAATTCATGTGTCGAACGGCCACCTAGACCAGTACCTCTTCCGGCACAGGGTGGCCGAGGAATGCGGTTGGGCTGGCAGTCAGCCCGTATGCGCCGGACTGGAGAACGGCGACCAAGTCACCCACGTCCGCTTTCGGGAGGGTCGTCCGGTCCGCAAGCAGGTCCAGCGGGGTGCACAGCGGCCCCACGATGGACACGACTTCCGTCTCTGCGCTATCGACGCGATTCCCGATGAGAACAGGATAATTCTTGCGAATCACCTGGCCGAGGTTGCCGGATGCGGCAAGGTGATGATGCATGCCGCCATCAGTGACCAGGAAGGTCTGGCCGCGCGATACCTTGCGGTCAATGATCCGGACGACATAGATGCCGGCTTCGCTGACGAGATAGCGGCCGAGTTCCAGCGCGATGCGCGCCTGGGGTTGGGCCGTTGCGAGCTGCGTGACCATGGTGCCGAGATGTTCGCCTATCGGCGCAATATCCAGCGGCACGTCGCCAGGAAAATATGGAACGCCGAATCCTCCTCCCATATTCAGTAGCCGCACGGGCGCGGGGGCATAATCTGCGAGCTTGAGTGCCAACGCAAGCGCGTGCGCTTGTGATTCGACGATTGCGCCCGCCTTCAGACACTGCGAGCCGCTGTAAATATGCAGGCCGTGAAAATCGAGATCCAGCATGCCGGTCCGCCGCAGCAGCTGAGGTGCCTGCTCGGCGTCGACGCCGAACTGCTTTGCACCACCACCCATGCGCATGCCCGAAGACTTCAACTCGAAATCGGGATTGATGCGCAGCGCAACGCGCGGACGGATACCGAGGCGGTCGCCGATATGCGCAACGCGCTCCAGTTCGCGCTCGGACTCGATATTGACCAGTACGCCGGCGGCAATCGCACAGGCCAGTTCATCCTCGCCCTTGCCCGGTCCGGAATAGCTGATGTCTTCCGGCTGCATCACGGTGTCAAGAACGACCTTGAGTTCGCCGGCAGACGACACGTCGCAACCATCGACCAGCCCTGCCATATGCTGCACAAGTGCCGGCATCGGGTTGGCCTTCACCGAGTAATGCAGCCTGACCTGGCGTGGCAGAACATTACGCAGCGCCTTCATGCGTGCAGTGAGCAGGCTGCGGTCATATGCATAGAACGGCGTCCTGCCCACGCGCTGTGCCAGCCGGTTCAGCGACACACCGCCGACCTGCAGGCAATTGTCCGCCACTGCAAGCGGCAATGCACGGACTGGTACGAGGCTGGTATCGGTCATGACGTGGCGAGGTCGGCAAACAGGTTGTTGAATGCATTCCGCAGTACGTTGCGGTCGATCTTTCCGTTCGGATTGCGCGGAAGCGATTCCGTTCTGAGTGCGATGTGCGACGGTACCATGTATCCGGGCAGGCGCAAACGGCATTCCTGCAGAAGACTTTCCGGTGTCACCTCCCGCCCTTCTGCCGGTGTCACGGCAGCGACGATGGCCTGTCCCAACGCGGGATGGGGAACGCCGCAAGCTGCGGCTTCGGCCACCAGGCCGGTCGCATGCAGCACTTCCTCGACTTCGGTCGGGCTCACGCGGTAGCCCGACACCTTGATCATCTCGTCGCGCCGCCCGATGAAGTACAGGAATCCCTCGGCATCCATGCGCACCGTGTCACCCGACCAGACCGCCAGCTCCGGCAGTGTCAAGCTGTTGTCCGCACCGGGCACCCGGCGGAAGCGTTCCGCAGTCCTTTCCGGGTCGTTCCAGTAACCGAGCGACACCAGTGCTCCTCGATGCACCAGTTCTCCCGGTTCATCCACATCGCACAGGCTGCCGTCCGGCCGGACCACCATGATTTCCGCATTGGGAATGGCGCGTCCGATGGAGTCGGGACGGCGATCGAGCTCGGACGGAGGCAAGTAGGTCGAGCGGAATGCCTCGGTGAGGCCATACATCAGGTACACGCTGGCTCGCGGCAGCGCGGTCCGCAGCGATGCGAGCACGGGCTGCGGCATCGCACCGCCGGAATTTGTAAGGTAGCGCAAGCTGGTATGCTCCGGCCAGGCTTGCTGGGCCAGCTGAATCCACAGCGGCGGTACTGCTGCGAGGCCGGTGATACGCTCTTCCTCCACGATGCGCACGACATCGCGCGGGAGCAAGTAATTCATCAGGACTGCGGTGGCGCCGCAACAGAAAGCCGTCGTCAACTGGTTAAGGCCGTAATCGAAACTGAACGGCAGCAGGGCAAGGATGCGATCCTCGGATGTGTTCTCGAGATACTGCGTCACGCTTTTCGCGCCGGTGACGAGGTTGCGGTGCGACAGCACCACGCCCTTGGGCTTGCCGGTGCTGCCCGACGTATACAGGATCGCCGCCATGTCGCTGTCGATACAGCGGTGCGGCGCCACCGGCTTTCCCGCAGCAAGGAAATCTTCCCAATGCAGGACGCGCAGTCCCGGCAGCGACGGGATATCTCCCGCATGTCCGATGTACACGACGGTGTGCAGATCGAGGCAGCGCGGCAGGGCCGGTGCGAGCAGCTTCAGGCGCTCTGCCGACGTAACCAGGATGCGGACATTGCAGTCGGTGAGGATGTGGGTGACCTGCTCGGCTTTCAGCAAGGGATTGACCGGAACGAAGACGCCACCGGCCGCTGAAGTGCCGAACAGCGCGACCACGGTTTCGGCGCGCTTTTCCAGATAAACCGCGACCCTTTCGCTGCGGAAGAGTCCGGCGGTCAGCACTGCGCCGGCCATCGCGTCCACGCGCCTTGCCAGACCTGCGTAGCTCAGACGCCGGTGCTGGTCGACCAGTGCCTCGGCGTCCGGCGTTGCACTGGCACGCTCATGGATCAATTCGTGGATGAGTCCGCTCAATTCCATGCTTTCTATTTGACGCCGTGCCTGCTCATCAGGTCGTAGATGGTCGGACGGCTCACGCCCAACAGCTCGGCCGCCTTGACGATGTTCCCGTCCACGCGCGCCAGCGATTTGACCAGCGCCTTGTATTCCGCTTCATCACGCGCCTGGCGCAGGTTGATGAATTCATCCTCCTGCGGCGTGGCCAGGCCGAGATCTTCGGCGGTAATTTGCGGGCCGTCGGCCATGATCACTGCGCGCTTGATGCAATTTTCCATCTCGCGCACATTGCCCGGCCAGGGGTGCGCTTCGATCGCGGCAAGCGCCTCTTCGCTGAAACTCAGCGAAGCACGTCGCTGCATGAGCGCGAACTTGTTCTTGAAATGATGTGCAAGCAGCGCGCGGTCGCCAACGCGGTCGCGCAGTGGCGGAATATTGAGCACGATCTCGCTTAGCCGGTAAAACAGGTCTTCGCGGAAGCGTCCCTGCGCGACGAGATCCTGCAAGTTCTGGTGCGTCGCGCAGACGATGCGCACATCGACCGGAATTTCGACACGGCCGCCAATACGTTCGATCACGCGCTCTTGCAGAAAGCGCAACAGCTTGGCCTGCAACGGGAATGGGAGATCACCAACCTCGTCGAGGAAAAACGTGCCGCCATCCGCCATTTCGATCTTGCCGAGGGTCTGCTTGGCCGCACCGGTAAATGCGCCCTTCTCATAGCCGAACAACTCGCTCTCGAGCAGCGTTTCGGGAATGGCCGCGCAGTTGATCGCGACAAAGCGCTTGTCGCGCCGCGGGCTCATCTGGTGCACGGCGCGCGCGAGCAGTTCCTTGCCGGTTCCGCTTCCGCCGAGCAGCATGACGGTCGCCGTCGACGGCGCGACTTTTTCGATGCTGCGGCATACCTTCAGCATGCCGGGGTCGCGACTGATAATGCCGGCCATCGGCGAATCTTCCTGAGCACGGAGCAGGCGTCGATTTTCAAGTTGCAGCGCATGCAGGTGGAAGGCACGCTCGATCACCAGTCCCAGCGTCTGCGCGTCGAAGGGCTTCTGGTGGAAGTCATAGGCGCCGAGGCCAATGGCTTTCACCGCATTGGCGCGATCCTGGTTGCCGGTGAGGACAATGACCTTGGTGTCCGGCGTCATCGCCAGGATCTGCTGCAACGTTGCAAGGCCTTCGCTCACGCCGTCGGCATCGGGAGGAAGTCCGAGGTCCATGGTGACAACAGCGGGTTCGTGCCGCCGGATCTGGGCGATCGCGCTTTCCCGGTCGCCGGCCACATGCACATCGTAGGCGTCGAAACTCCAGCGCAGCTGCTTCTGCAGCCCGGGATCGTCTTCGATCACCAGCAATTTCTTCTTGTTGTCGCTCATGGATTTGCTCCCTGCAATTGCACTATGCGGCGGCCGCCGCCAGATTGTCATATTGATGAACCGGCAGCGTTACCCGGAAAGTGGTTCCTGCCGACGTTGCACTATGCACGTCGATGTCGCCGCCGAGCAGCCGGATGTAGGTACGGCTCTCGAACGCGCCGATGCCCATGCCCGCGGCCTTGGTTGATTCGAACGGCCTGAACAGTTTGTCGCGGATGAATTCCTCAGTCATTCCATGGCCGGTATCCTGCACTTCGACGACAGCATTGTCGGCCTGTCGCCGCAGGCACACGGTCACGCTTCCATGGCGCGGCGTCGCCTCGATCGCATTCTGGATCAGATGGCCGAGTACCCGTTCGAGCCTCGAGGGATCGGCAAGCACGACAGCATCCAATGTCTCGATGCGCAGTTCCGGCTTCGGCTCGCCTGCGGACTTGAGCTGTACGGCCTGCCGAAGGAGATCGGCCAGCCGCACAGGCGCCGGGCTTTCGGTCGCTGTGCCGCGGCTCAGCCTCTGCAGCATCAGCTTCATTTTCTGTACCGATAGATCGACCGTCTCCAGCATGTCTTCCTGGAAGGCGCGGTTATCCTTGTGCCGTTCAGCATTGGCAAGCATCAGCGAAAGCTGTGCGATCAGGTTCTTGAGGTCATGCACAAGGAAGGTCGACATCCGCGTGTACGACTCGAACTGCCGCGCCACCATCAATGCATTCTGCGTTTCGCGCTGCGCCAGGTAGCTTGCGGCCTGCATGCCGGCAATCTTGAGCAGATCGATCGCCTCCCAGTTGAGCTTGATTCGGCTGCGCGACCGGCCCAGCACCACGAACCCGAACAGCTGCCGCTCCAGCAGCAACGGCACGACCAGCCACGCGTTTTTCATCTCCGTTAGCCACGACGGAAGCATCAGTCCTTCGTATTTTTCGGGGCTGTATTGCAGCTCCTGCAGATCGATAACCCATTGCGTGTTTTCGAGATAACGGCACAAGGCCCCTTGCAATGGCTCGGTCTGGTGCGTGGCCTTCATGTTCCAATGCGTGACCGGTTCGCAGCAGCCGGCCTCTTCCCTGCGAATATAGAGAGCGCCGGACGGGCTTTCCATCAGCTTGGCGATCGCCTGCACGGTCCGTTCGTTCAAGCCGGGCCCTGCATCTGACAGCGCGCGGGTGAAGCGGATCCATTCGTCGCGGTAGTCGTAACGATAGCTATAAAAATGCTTGCTGATGAATACCTTGAGCCAGGCGCGCACCGATCCGGAAAACAGTGCAGCAAACAGCAGGATGCCGGCACCGAACAGAAAAGCAACCTGCATCACCGTACCCCAGGTTCCGCCGAACAGGCGCAGGTAGTAACCGGCGGCGGCCATGGTCAGCAAGTAGATGGCGGAGCCGAAAACAGCGGCGGAATGGAACAGCATCGTGCGCGACACCGAAATGCCGATCGACCAGCGCGGGTTGCGCGCGGCGGATATTGCAATCAACGGCACCGTCAAAGCGTCCACCGCACCTCGCGCCGACCAGATCTCCACACTGATCTGGCGGAACAGCATGGCGTCACTGTACAGATAGAAATCATAGGCAAACAGCCCACCGATACCGAGGCAGGCGAACTTGATGGCCCAGCGCGCTTCCTTCACGGTGTTGCGGTATAACTGCTCGACGAGGAACATGTTGAGCACTGCGATCGCAATGCGGCCGACGACGACCGTCACAAATCCGCCCACGCCTTTCGCGAAGTCCGGCTCCACGTACAGGTACACCGTGGCGCAGAACATCAATATATAGAAGACGCCAATGCCAGCGGCCGGAATGCGCGCTGCCTGCGCGCATTCGCCATCCCGGCGCAACTTTCCAAGGACGGACAGCAGGAAGAAGGTCCATGCCGTGCCGCGCAGGATTTCCAGCACGGCCGTCAGCGGCACCAACGCGGGACCGTACCAGGCTGTGAACGCCGAAGCGGCGGCCCATGCAGCGGTCAGCGCACAGGCAGTCGTCAGCGCGGCGCCGTGCAGCCTTCCCCGCCAGCTTGTCACCAGTAGCAGCGAGAGGAGAAAAAATACGAGGGCGGCGAAGGAATAGCTCGCCGCCATGACGCTCGTCGACATGGGCATCCCCGGTGCTTACCTGCTTCCCTTGGCAAAGAGGACGACCTGCAGCGTCTCGACCAGGATCAGGAGGTCCAGGAAGAGACCGTGGTTCTTCACGTAGTACAGGTCGTACTGCAGTTTCTGGACGGCGTCCTCGACCGAGGAACCGTACTGATAGCGCACTTGTGCGAAACCTGTGATGCCGGGCTTGATGGTATGACGAACGTTGTAGTACGGGATCTTTTCATTGAGCTGCTTCACGAAGTAAGGCCGCTCTGGTCGCGGGCCGACGAAGCTCATTTCGCCCCGTAGCACATTGATGATTTGCGGCAGCTCATCGATCCGCACCTTGCGGATGAAGCGGCCCACTCGGGTTGTGCGGTCGTCGTTGGCAGTCGCCCATTGCGGCGTACCGCCTTTTTCCGCGTCGCTGCGCATGCTGCGGAACTTGAGGACGTAGAAGCTCTTTCCGTCCTTGCCTACCCGCTCCTGGCGATAAATGACCGGCCCCCTGTCTTCCAGCCAGATACAGAGTGCAGTCAACAGCATCACCGGCAGCGATACGGTGAAAATCAGCATGCTGACGACCAGGTCGAAGGTGCGCTTGCAGACGGTTCGGAAAGTGCTCTGGTTGAAGCCGTCGCCGTAGATCAGCCAGCTTGGATAGAGCGAATCGACACGGATCTGGCGCGCCTCGCGCTCAATGAAAGCGGCAGCGCCGGTGACCTTGATGCCGTTGAGCTTGCACTCGAGCAATTCATGCAATGGAAAACTGGCGCCACGGCGGTTCTGGGCGGAAACAACAATTTCGCGCACGCTATGCTTCTTCGCGATCGAGAACAGCGATTCGCCGGCGGGCAGGATGTCCGAGGAGGAGACGGCGCACTCTTCGGTACGGGTCGGCACGAAGCCGACAATGTTGTACTTCTTCGGAAAGATGGTGTCGACGGCGAGCGTGCTGCATTCCTTTGCCAAGGCGCCTTCGCCCACGAAAATGACGCGCGACTCCAGGAAGCTCAATTCGAAGGTACGGAAAATAAGCGTGCGCAGCACCAGGATCGCAACCCCGCCGCCTGCGGCAGCAACAGACAGCACGCGCATGTCGAAATACAGCTCGGGCACCACGCGGAACAAGATAGCCGAAATGATGAAGCCCAGGCCGGCAGCGGGAACCAGGCGCAGTGCGGTTATGGTCGCAGTGGGCTTGCCTTCCAGATGGTAAAGACCGAACGCCGCCATGCTGAATACAGTAAGCAGCGAGAACGCCGACGCCGATGCGAAGAAGCCATCGTCGAGCGACCTTACCGTATAGCCATATGCGGCAAGTACGTCGTGCGCTCCATACAGGGAAAGGATCAATGCAAAGATCTCGATGAGGAGAAGCGCGGACACCAGTTTGGAAACGTAGTGGTTGAAGATCTTTACCATGCATTACTCCGATTTTTTTCTTGTGTTGGCCACATGCGTAGGGCATGTTTACTGTTTGGCAATTTGCATGACGTAAGTTAACTGTTGATACTTTTTACATTCTTGACAAAACGCAATGAAGTTACAGCCTGTAATACTTCGGCGACTGATGTCTGCGAAGCATCAAATGCTGTAAGGAACTTGCCGAATGGAAAAGAAACGACGCGTTTGTTTTAGGCTTCCGAATTGAATGGGAAAGGCGCACCGATCAAATTCGGTGCTTTGGGGAAATTGATGAGACGGGCTAGTTCGCGATGAAGGTGCGAGCGGACTCAGGACAGAAGCCACGCGATAATGCCGATGCTGATCGCGGCTGATAGCGCGATACATAGTGCAGCCTCCAGCTTGTTGATGTTGAATTGCACGCGCTGTACTTCATTGGCTGCAGGCTTGGCTCCAGCGTTCTTGTTCATTAGTACGCTCCCTTGCATGTTGACGTGGGGAACGTCAGTTTAGATTGCCGGGGATCATGAGCGATGACTTTGCAGCGCCCAGTGTTGAGACAGCTCAAGAGTTGGAACTTCTCTTGGCGGCAAAAAAATTTCTGCGCATATGCGCATATGCATAAGGTGCGGGCTGAAATTGCGTCGGCAGACTTTACATTTCAGTGCTTGCGCAACTGCGGCTCATTAAGGACCTGATTGAGCGGCTTGCTCATGGACATCACTGCTGCACCGTCGTGCCTCGCTCTTCGAGCGACGCAACGCTCATGCGAATGCGGCTTCCACATTTCACGTTCGGACAAATCACCATATAACCCGGCAGTCGGGTGCCATGGCTTAAAAGAAAGTCGTCGCCGCAATACGGACAGTGCATGCGTGGCGGGCGCGTCGCGGTGCGTTCTTGAACGGGAAGTGCATTCATGCTGATACTTTCGGGAAAGATGATCTCGAATTTTCTCGCACTGAATGCTACTTTTATTGATGAATCACAATTTCCAGGCGGAATGGCGACGCGCCTGATGCATTGTTCGTCATGCATCAAGTGGAGCCCGAATCAAGGTAGGGAAAAGTGCAAGGGACTCCCTTCCAACTTGCTGCACGCTATCACTGCGAGCGGGACCCTGTAACACGCAAGCCGGCAAGGCCGACGCCAAGCAATGCAAGTGTCAGTGGTTCCGGAATGTCCTTTGACTTGTCTTGTTCCGGCGGCACGAGGTGTGACACCTGTGGCGTTGGCCCATCAACAGGCGCGAGCAAATCCGGTCCACGTCCTTCCGTCTTGTCATCCGGCTGACCAGGATCGCCCCTTTCGTCACTTGCTCCGCAATAGGCGCCGACCGGATTGACGCAGTAGCTACCGTCCGGCGCATACACGAATTTCTTGTCGTCAGAACCCGGACCAGTTGATGCAAGCACGTCGACGGGCTCATCATTCTTTTCACTTGGGGAGGTGTTGGGGTCGCCTCCAATCGGTCCACTTCCTGTCACGGCTCCCGTAGTGCCACCGCCACCAGACGAAGCCGTGCCGCTCGACATCCTCATACCCGTACCGCCCATAGCCGCGACGACTGTCGCAAACGGTCCTGATGAACCGCCGACAGCGTCATCTCCTTCACCAGCAGCGGGAGCAGGATGAGCGCCTGTACAACAACCAGCCAAGGCAAGTTCCGGAATCCGGTCGGAATCAGCGGCGGAAGTATCGACGCGTGCAGAAAGGTCTTCGTTGAGGGCGACTGCCGTTGCGCCGGCTTCGTGGGCGGCAGGATTCATGCATTCGACACAAATCGCCACTTGACTGGCGGGAACCGGGCTCGCACTGCCGGCGTCCGGCTGCAGGTTCTCGGCGGGGATTGCACCGTCATGCGTTGCTTGCCCAGACAGCGCGTTCATGGCCATGAACGCGCCCCATGCAAGCAATGCGACGGTCGCGGCCGTGCCTGCCGCTTTCAATCGGTTGATCATGTTATCTCCGGGTGATGTATTAGTTATTTATTTCCCGGTTAGCAATGCCCGTGCCTGAGAAAATTTTCCTTTTTAATCAGCCACTTGTATGCATCACATCGTGCTGCATGTAAAGGGACCCGACTTGCTTTTCCGCAAGTGGAATTCTGGTAAGAAACAAGCGCCGCACGAAGCAATTCGAGATTACTAAGTTACCGGAAACGACGCAGACACAAGGAAGTCGAAGACGAATGGCGCGGCTGGCGGGGAACCGTACCAAGTGTTAAAAATCAATAACTTACGGCCATGTGAATGCTACAAGTGTATCGGTTCTGTGTAGCAAGAATACTTTTGTACGCCTTTTCTTGCAATACAAACAAAGGCGGTAAAGGTTAAATAATGGTCAGATGTCTATGATGAGCATTGGTTAGGTCAATGTTTGAAGCCCGTGCGGCACGTAATCTGTGCGAGAACTGCACATCCTGATTTTGCAACATGGAAATGCTGTTCTATCGTCAATATATAATGCTTCGATATGGAACGTATTCAATCCATCAACCCCGACCGCCTCGCGTGGTGTTGTGCCGACCAAGGCATTACACCGGGGGAACTTGCGACCGAACTCGGGATTGCGCAAGCCAGCATTGAGAAGGTATTGGCGGGCGAAGACGGCATTACGTTCAACCAGTTACGGAAAATAGCGGATCATTTCGGCCGAGGTGTCTTGTTCTTTTTGGATGAAGGCCCGGTTGACGAAACGCGTGTGCATTCTCCAGCCTTCCGCACTCTCGCAAATCAAAAGCCCGAGTTGTCCGCCAAGCTAAAGCTATTTATTGAGCGAGTGGAAAAACAAAGGGATGTGTATTTGAGCCTGCGTGAGGACTTAGATGAAGCAAACTTCCTGCGCTTTTCCCCTCCTGACCTACCGCGTAATGATCCACCTGCGGCAGCGGCTATTGTTCGGGATTGGTTGTCGCTAAGAAATGAGAATAAGTTCGACACCTATCGGGCCGCTGTTGAGGCTAAGGGTATGCTTGTATTCCGTAGCAATGGATACAACGGTAAATGGCAGATTGCAAAGGAGAATCCGATTCTTGGCTTCTGTCTATATGACGAGGTTTGTCCTGTAATTGTCGTTAAGAAAGTACCGTCGGAAGCTCAGCAGGCGTTCACGCTTATGCATGAACTCGGGCATTTGCTGCTACACAAGCATAGTTCGATTGATGATGATGGTGACATGCATTCTCATCAAGGCCAAGAAAGGGAGGCGAATGCATTTGCGGGCCATCTCTTAGTGCCAGATGCCTTTCTCGCAAACCTTCCGATTGCTGACATCCCTGATGAGGTTGCGCAGTACGACGATTGGCTTGCACCTTATCGGAAGGCATGGGGAGTAAGCGGCGAAGTTATCCTGCGCAGGTTGCTGGATACGAGACGCTTGACTCAAGATCGCTACACGGCGTATCGACAGTGGCGTGCGCAGATTCAGGTAGATCAGGCGGGTGGTGGTACCCGCCAGTTTCGGCACCGGGAGCCTAAGCACATTTTTGGTGACACGTTTGTACGAACTGTGCTTGACGCACTTAATGCACGTTCCATTACCTTGGCAAAGGCGAGTAGCTACCTCGATGGCTTGAAGATTCAAGACCTGCATCAGCTAGAAAGGCACTATGCAGGTCTTTGATGCGTCCTCCATTATCTATGCTTGGGATAACTATCCGGTGCGACAGTTTCCACGACTTTGGGACTGGATTGCAGGCCAAATCGCCGCACACGACTTGGTGATGCCGTCTGTAGCATTTGATGAAGTTAAAGCGAAAGTGCCAGACTGCGGACAATGGTTGGAAGACAATGATTTGTCACAGGTCGAGATAACAAACGCGATTCTTCAGGACGCGAGACGCATCAAGCAATTGCTCGGTATCGAGGGCGACAATTACCACCCCAAGGGCGTAGGGGAGAACGACATTCTCATTATTTGCACAGCCCGCTCATTGAGAGGGGAATTGGTTTCCGATGAAGGAAGGCAAACGGTAGCGCCCGACGTTCCGTCCAAAAGGAAGATTCCTTCCGTCTGCAGCCTACCGGGCGTTGCTGTCCCCTGTATCAATTTCATTGAATACATCAAGCGTTCTAACGCTGTCTTTTAGTTTGACCAGTTTGTCAAACTAAGCATCAGAAATTGCGCCATAACACCGACGGATTCAAAGCTAGGCGTCTTGATCGCAATCGCAGCAGTCAAGACGTTCAGTGCAGTAGTAATCGGGGTTGACCACGAGTCGGTATTATAGAACTACACATGTTCTGGAAAGACCTCTAGCGGCCCCTTGGTAAATTACGCACTAGCTCTGCGCCTACCCAAGGAAGCAATATGCTTTAGGCATACCGTTGGTGGGATACCTGCTTGCCCGGGAGACTATCTCAGCCACGACTCGACCGACTGACCGACCGACCCGACGCCATATAGCTAAACGCTGTGCGCAGCCATATACATTGCTTACTGTTGAGCTTAACTGCTTAATCTATAGAGCTTGTTGTGTATATGGCAGAGGGGAGGGAGAGAGGGAGAGAAGAGAGAGTAGAACACAGTAAATACTATATAGCTTCTAGTAATACTAGGAGGCATATCAGTTTTGCTAGGGGGGGGTGTAGGGGGGGGCTGCATGCCTCCTACAGTTCCGGCCAAAGTTTGGCCCGCAATTTTGCGAAGCCTCCTTGATCGTCACCCCGGCTTTGTTTCCCCCACTACCGGGGGTCTATCAGCGGGCAAATATCCCGCGTTTTGAGCGATTTTTTGGAAGAACATATATATTCCGCGACGCCGCCAT
Source organism: Noviherbaspirillum sp. (assembly GCA_035627275.1). Classification (GTDB taxonomy): domain Bacteria; phylum Pseudomonadota; class Gammaproteobacteria; order Burkholderiales; family Burkholderiaceae_D; genus Noviherbaspirillum. Next base: position 65,533 of record DASPMC010000024.1, on the reverse strand, counting down.
TTAAATCGCACAGCGGCCCGGGATATTCGTTTAACAGGGGGTCTTGAGCCGATGCGACAATCGTGAAAGCGTGGAACGAGAGCATCCGGTTGCCGCGATGATGTGATTCCAGCTATCGCCCCTGCTTAGCATGCGCATGATCGCCTCATTGCGTTCAGTGTCTTCCTTCCGGCCCTTGTAGCCTCCTTCGGCCTTGAGCTTCGCAATCCCTTGTGCTTGCCGCCTGCGCCGGTCTGTGTAGTCCTTCCGCGCAATCGCCGCCAACATGTCCAACATCATCGAGTTCAGCGCTTCCAGCATGCGAGCAGTCAAGTCGTCGGATGCGTTAGTCATCATCCATGAGGTTGGCAAATCAAGGGCAACGACCCTTACTCTCCGGGCTTGGAGTTCAGCCTTTAACCTCTCCCAGTCTTCTGCATTCAGACGTGATAGCCGGTCTACTTGTTCAATAAGTAGGATGTCCCCCGGGCGACAATCAGATAGCAGGCGGAATAGCTCAGGCCTCTGAAGGCTGGCCCCTGACTCATTCTCGATGTAGAACGCAGCGATATGTAGGTCTCGCTCTTGTGCAAAGGCCTCAAGATCGGCTTTCGCACGAGATGCGTCTTGCTCAGTGGTGGACGCTCGTAGGTATGCTCGAACAAACATGCTCAACTCCCTTTTAGTTCGATTTGGGTAGTTCGCATACTATCAGTTCGATTTGGGTTGTTCAAGGCAATTATGGAACCGATGCTTTTAGCCGATCACATCGGTTCTTTTTAGGTATACTTATAAAGAACTGTCGTTTGGAGCAACAGATTCCATTGGGGTATCAAAACTCCATCAATTCAGATGGCTTAACTCCCAATGTTGCCGCTAGTCGGCAGATGTTGATCAGTGCGATGTTACGTTGTCCGCGTTCAACCCCTCCCAAATAGCTACGCGCTATTCCTGATTCAAGAGATAGTTTTTCCTGACTCCAGCCTTTTGCTTTCCTCAGTTCTGTAAGTCTCTTGCCAAATCGCCTGAGAACGTCCTCCATAGTCTTTTCCCAAAAGGAAAAGATGCTAGGGATTCGATCACTATGAGACGACGCCCTATGAGTGACAATTGCCGCACGGCCTGATACATTTCCGCCTGTCACTTATAGTGCTCTACTGCAATTAATAAAAAGGAAATAGAGGCTTTATCTTGAACAGGTTATGGAAACTCTCAATTGCTTTTGTGTTGCCTTTTACACTACAAGGGTGTTGGTTCATCTTCATCCCGGGAAGTGTAGTTGGCGCTGTGACAGACTCAATTACAGGCGCAGAGGGACAACATTGCGTTAATGCAAATGCCAAGGTAGGAGACAGGATCAGACTGCCGGGTAACGGGAGAGGAACAATTAAATCGCTTTCCGGTACATCTACCCGCTGTACCAATCCAAACATGCCCATAAGGGCATTGGTAGCCCCTGATGAATGAGTGGCGCACATCTCCCCACGTAAGAGATCTGCTTAACAGATAAACTTAAAACGAGGGATCAACTATTCGCAGGCGGTGTGAATACCGCACTCGCCTGCACTCTCGGCCAAAAACTCAAGCGCGATACTTTGGGAGCGTGTTGAGCACACCCTGTACCGCCACAGGGAGCCGAATCTTCTTAATCCCATCGGCAAGGGGTTCGAGAGGGTACAATGATCCACCATACTTCTCCGCAACCGTCGCGCCTGAATGGCCTGTAAGTGCGTTGCTATCCTCTGTTGGAATGCGAGCTATTCGACATAGATCTTTAAGGGTGTGCCGGAACGAATGAAACACCATGCGCGTATCTGCGACGGCGCATTCCTTCCTCAGCCAACGTCCAAACCACTTAGACCAATTGCCAGTTTCCCTATCCCGAGTATCTTTCTTCAATTCGTAGAAGACCCGAGCGCGACCGCGCCGCGACGCCACGAACTCGACAAAACCCAAGCGGGTTAGCTCAGAATGCAAGGGAACTCTGCGAATGCTTTTGGCATTTTTTAGCCCTTGCCCTTCCCCCTCCTCAGTGAGGTGAATTACCCATACGGATACTGTTGCACCATCTGCGTTTTCGTATTCCTCCTGACGCACATCCTCAGGACGCAGTTGCCCCAATTCCTCCAACCTTGCGCCGGTAAATAGTGCAAGAAGGGGTAACCAGTGGGCAGCCTCCCCCTTGCCACCATCGGGCCGAAACCCTTCGGTATAGATACGACTACTGAAGATGCGCACAAGAGCATGCGAGTCAAATGGCTGACGCTTATCTATTGCACGTACAGGGTCTGTAAGAGATAAGTCCTCTGCAGGATTCTGCTCGATCAAGCTACGACGCTTCGCCACTGCAAGCAATGCTCGAAGTTTGTCCATGTTGTCATTAACAGTCGCAACGCTAAGCGGCTTACCGCTCGTTGCCTTCAAGTTCCGCAGCTTGTCGCGGAACTCAACACAGTGCCTCCTTGTGATCGCTTGCACAGGCAAGTTACCGATGCATTCCTTGAAACGCCGGACAACTAAAGCGACTTTTTCCAGTGTGCGCACATTGGTTTGGCTGCCGTCCTTGCGCCACAACTCTACGAGCTGATCGAGTGTCGTTTGCTCCCCCGCGCCCTCAGAAGGCTGTACGGCTTGCGTATGGGCCGCTGGCGGCGCTTTCAGGAGCAAGGAGATACCCGATTGCCCTGCACCATCAAAAAACGCCTTGTGCGCCGTCAAAGACGCCTCGTGCCACCAAAGCGGCTTACTGCTTTCTTCATCCCCCGAAAGCACCATTTCATCGAATGATCTCGCGAAGCGGGTCATGACCATGAAGTCCTTGAGTTCATCTGGCCCCGCCTCCTCTGCTACTGCCCGCTTACGTCGAAGCTTCGCCAGAATTGCAAGCGCCTCGCCTTCACGATCACCTGATAGCGGCCCGCGCAGTTGCGCCGGAAGGTACGGCATGGGCGGCGGCTGTTTCGGTTGAGTAGCCGGGGAGTTGGGGATTACAGAAAACTGAGAGCCAGCGTCCGGCATCTGTCCTCTTGCAGCTTGCTGCTGATCAGCTCGAAGCGCATCGAATTCGTTGTCGTGCTCGACGCTCAAAGCCCTAGCCAATCGCTCGGCTTCCCGGCGATCAGCGGTACCCAATGCTTTGGTTATGAACTTCCGTCCGTAGTGCTCAATGAGGTCTTCTGGGATGCGTCGGCGATAGCTGTATCGCCCATCTCGGCGTATAAGGTACACAGGGCTTTCCTTTAGCGTCTGTGTAGCAATCACGGTCTGTTTGCGAGCCTTCAAGTACTTGATTCCTATGGAAGTTTCGGAAAATCAAGTAGTTATAGCAGATTGGCGCGGCTGGCGGGGATCGAACCCACGACCCTTGGCTTCGGAGGCCAATACTCTATCCACTGAGCTACAGCCGCGTAGGGAAGCTGCCTTGGATGCAAGCAGCTGTGAAGAGGCATGAAGGATACCGGTTTTCCGGATGCACGTCCATGTGAAACACCCTTTTGACTCGCGGCGAGCGGCCCCTTTCCGTTCCAAACGCACTATTTTCCGACTATAATCAAGGGTTTTGCGAGGTATTGCACTGCAGCATCAGGACTTGCGCGGTGTAATGGGCCTCCGTCCACCGGTTTTCAAAAATGCACTGAGGGAATAATGAGCGACGCACACAACGAACACCAATCCGTGATCAGGACGCCGAAGCAGTTGGTTGCTGCAGTGGCTGCCGGCTTTCTCGTGCCGATCATTTCGATCGTCCTGCTGGTCCAGTATGTGGCCAATGCGGACAAGGTTGGCGCCGGCTCTGACAGCATGACGTCGGAAGCGGTTGCGGCACGTCTGCGCCCGGTGGCGGACGAAGGTTTCACGCTGAAGGATGCGAACGCGCCGAAGCAGCTGCAGGCTGGTGACGCCGTGTACAAGGCCACCTGTGCCGCCTGCCACGACACCGGCGCGGCCGGTGCTCCGAAGCTCGGCGACAACGGCGCATGGGCGGCTCGCCTTGGCAAGGGCCAGGCAACGGTCGTCGGCAATGCCATCAAGGGCATCAATGCGATGCCGGCCAAGGGTGGCAATCCGGATCTGGATGACATCGAGGTCGAGCGCGCTGTGGTCTACATGGCCAACAAGTCCGGTGGCAACCTGAAGGAGCCCGCGGTGAAGGCTGCAGCAGCTCCTGCTGCCGCTCCGGCCGCAGCTGCAACTGCGGCGGCACCGGCTGAACCGGCGAAAGCTGATGCAGTCGTCGCCAAGGCCGACGGCAAGAAGATCTACGACGCCGCCTGCGTGGCATGCCATGGTGCCGGCGTTGCCGGTGCACCGAAGGTCGGTGACAAGGCCGCGTGGGCGCCGCGCATCAAGCAGGGTGACAAGACCCTGTACGAGCACGCGATCAAGGGCTTCCAGGGCAAGTCGGGCATGATGCCGGCGAAGGGCGGTTCTTCCGCTTCCGACGACGAAGTCAAGGCAGCTGTAGATTACATGGTCTCCGCATCCAAGTAAGCGATCCGCGCCAAAACAAGCCGACCGTCAGGTCGGCTTTTTTTTATGCCCGGAGGTTTTTCACTGGCCCGACGTGCCGTACACGGGTTGGGGTGGCACCGCCTGTGGCTGCTGCACGGGTTGCGGCGCTTGGGCGACGGCATTAGGTTCAGCCACGAAGATTTCGACACGGCGATTGCGCGCGCGGTTGGCGCTGGTGTCATTGGACACGAGGGGTTCGCGCGAACCGCGGCCGTCGATGCTGACCCGGTTCGAGGCCACACCGCGCGAGACGAGGTATTCGCGCGTTTCGGCGGCGCGATTCACCGACAGGGGGTTGTTGATCGCGTCGCCGCCGGTATTGTCGGTGTGGCCGATGATATTGACGCGCGCGTTCGGGTTCTCGACGAGGCCGGATGCGAACTTGTCGAGGATGGGCCGGAAGTTCGGCTTGATGTCGGCGCGGTTGGTGTCGAAGGAAATGTCGCTCGGAATATCGAGCTTGAGCCTGTTGTCTGCCGTCTGCGAGACCTGCACGCCGGTGCCTTGAGTCGCCTGTTCCATCTGCCGCTTCTGCTGCTCCATCCGGCTCGACCAGATGTTGCCGGCGACGGCACCCACCGCACCGCCGATGACCGCGCCCTTGGCAGCCCTGCTTCCGCCGCCCGGCCCTGTTGCTGCACCGAGGACGGCGCCGACTCCCGCACCGATGCCGGCACCAGTCGCGGTGCCGCGCTGGACCTCATTCATGTTTGCGCAACCGCCGAGCACGACGATGGCGGCAAGCGCGCCTGCAGTGAGTCTTGTTCGCATCATGCTGCTCCTCTACCTAGGGAAATAGTGTTTGGACACAACAGGTAAATGCGAGTTCGGATGGTTACAAATCTTTAGATTTGCGGAGAGGAATACAGGGACAGTGGTTGCGGCTTATTCAGGAGACTCGGCTGGCAGGTCTTGTTCCGGTGTTTCCCGCTTTGACTTTTTCCATCTCGATACGAGCGCAACAACGCCAGCTGCCGTTCCGGCCATCGCTGCGCCGCGCATGGCAGTCTTGAGCAGGGACTTGCGCTTGGAGAGCGCGGAAATGCCGCCCATCACGATGGGCAACAGCGTCTGCAGGTTCACGCCGGGCAAACCGCCATTACCGCCACGGAATGCGGCAATGGCCGCGGCCGTCACCTGATGGAGCACGCTGCGCGCGAGCGTGTCGGGACGCAGGCTGGCCTCGGCGGATTCTTTTGCGAGCAGGACTTCGGCGCGGTAGACGGCGCCTTGTGCGATGAGTTGTTTCTTGCGGTCTTCGCGGTTCATCCGGCACTCCTACAACAGCGCGTCGCGGTCTTTGCGCAACTCGGACATGGTTGCGTTCAGCGACAGTTTGTCCTGCTCGAGGTAGGCGCGCGCATGACGGAGGATGCCGATGGCCAGCAGCGTGTAGACGATGGCGACCAGCAGCAGGATCTTCCACCCCATCGTGTCCCAGGCGAGGACCACCAGCAGCGCGGTCCATGCGCCGAGCGCGAACAGGATGGCGACGATACCGAGCGCGCCGATGAAGAGCAGGCGCGCGAGGTTGTCGCGCACCTCGCCGAGTTCGAGCGCGGCCAGTTCGATCCGGCTGACGAGCAGACCGAACACGTTGCGGGCGATGCCCGCGAGGCCGGCGGCCAGACCCGGCTTTTCGTGTCCAGCGCCCGAGTGCTGTTGTTCCATCAGCGGCGCGAGATCAGCATGCCGACGACGAGGCCGACGCCGGCGGCGATGCCGACTGCCTTCCACGGATGCTCATGCACGAATTCGTCGGTGGATTGCGCCGCGGCCTTGCCCTTTTCGATGGCGATGGCCTGCACCTCATGCGCCTTTTCCATTGCAGCGTCGAGCAAGGCCAAGCCTCTGGCGCGGAGTTCATCGGCCTTCTCGCCGGTGGTAAGGCTGGCCTCGCGCAGCAGTTCCTGGGCGTCTTTGACGAGGGTTTTCATGTCGTTGCGAACGGTCTTGATATTCGACGTCAGCATGGCGGTGCTCCTGTGAAAAATGGGCGGTGACTGGGTGTTATTGATGCCGTGCGGCAGGATTCTTGTCGCCTATTTATCTCAGGTAATGGTTGAAATGTAAAGCCTCGACATCAAGCGAGGATGCGATCGCGCCGCGCGCGCAGCGCTTCTTGACACACGTCATGATGATGCGGGCTTGTGCTCCATGTATTGCTCGACGAGGCTGACGATGGCCTTGGATTGATAGGCCTCGGCCAAGTCACGCAGGCGTGCGGCGAAGGGGCGGTAGCGTCCGTCCAGTTGCGCAAGTTGCGCGGCGAACTCGCGAATGTCGCGCATGTTGCCAGCCATTGCGAGACGGTGGAGCGTATCCATTTCGACTGGCGGCGGCGGTACCAGGACGCCGTCGGCGCTGTCCGCCTCGGCCGGCTGCGCGTGTGTTTGGCCGTGTATCCATTTCAGGTGCAGGCCCTGCCCGAGGTAATGCAGCAGCTGCGCCTGATCGACCGGCTTGGCCATGAAGGCATTCGCACCCGCCGCCAGGCTTTCGCTTTGTTCGCCGGCCGATGCACTGGCGGATACGACAATGATGGGCACGTCCTTCAGCGCCGGCACTGCGCGGATGCGGCGGATGGCTTCAAGGCCGTCCATCACGGGCATCATGATGTCCATCAGGATCGCGTCCGGCTTGTCGGCCTGTGCATGTTCGACGGCATGCAGCCCGTCCTCCACGGCGACGGTCCGGAAGCCGAGGGGCTGGAGCAGGTCGGCGAGCACGGCGCAGTTGCCCGGTACATCGTCGGCGATGAGGATGCGCTTCGGCTCGCCTTCGTATCCGATGACGTCCGGCTCGACGCTGCCCGCGGGAATGGCGGCTTCGCCGCGCTGCACGTCCAGCTCGAAGCCGAATACGCTGCCCTCCCCCGGACTGCTTTCGACACGGATGTCGCTGCCCATCATGCGCACGAGCTGCCGGCTGATGGACAGACCCAGCCCGGTTCCGCCGAAGCGCCGCTGCATGTCGCCCGCCTGCTCGAAGGGCTGGAAGATACGTTCGAACTCGTCCGCGTCCATGCCGATGCCGGTGTCGCGCACCTCGAAGCACAAGCGCATGCGGCCGTCGTCGAGGTGCGCATGCTGCACACGCAGCGCGACCTCCCCATGGTCGGTGAACTTGACCGCATTGCCCAGCAGGTTGAGCAGCACCTGGCGCAGGCGCTTCTCGTCGACGATCACGGTATCCGGCAATGCGGGCGACACATCGAAGACGAAACGCAAGCCCTTTTGTTCCGCCTTGACGCGGATGATGTCGCAGATCACATGCAGGAACACGCGCAGGCCAACCGCGCTCTCGTACAGGTCAAACTTGCCGGCCTCGATTTTCGACAGGTCGAGCAGGTCGTTGATGAGGGTGAGCAGGTGTTCGCCGCTGCGCTGGATGGTGTTGAGGCTGACGACCTGCCGGTCGCTCAGGTTGTGCTCGCGCTTGAGGATCTGGGCGTAGCCGAGCACGGCGTTGAGCGGCGTGCGCAGTTCGTGACTCATGCTGGCGAGGAAGGTGCTCTTGGCGCGGTTGGCGACTTCCGCGCGCTCTTTCGCGATAGTGAGTTCAGCGGTGCGCTCGCGCACCAGTTCCTCGAGATGCTCGCGGTGCTGCTTGAGCTCTTTCTCGATCTGCACGCGACGCTCGATGTCGCTTTCCAGCTCGCGGTTCTTGGTTTCGATTTCATTGAACAGGCTTTGCAGGGCCTGGCGGGTGCATTCCAGGCTGACGCCGAGATTGCCGAGTTCGTCGCGGCGCTGCCAGATGAAGGGCTCGGCAAGCTCGCGCCGGGCGAGCCGCTGCGATTCGGCGATCAGGCGTTTGAGCGGTGTGAGCACGCGCACCTGGAGCAGCACCATGATCAGCACGAGGCTAAGCAGCAACTGGCCGAGCACCGTCAGTGCGAAGACGATGCGGTCGCGGGCGATCTGGGTATCGAGCTGGCCGCTGTCCATTTCGACCGTCACGTAGCCGATCACGGTCTCGTTGTAGACCACATCGCGGTCGATCCTGAATTGGCGGCCGTGGCGCCGCGCAGGATATTCGCTGGATAGGAATACGCCGAATTTCTTGTCTCGCACCACCAGCGACGCGATACGCTCATCGCCAAGCACGGAATTGAACAGGGGCCGGCCGGCGTCCTGGCTCAGGTTCCACAGCGGCTCCTGCATGCCGAGCGAGAGGATATCGGCGAGACGCTCATGGTCGGCCTGCAGTTGCTGCTCCAGGGCATCCTGCCGCTGGCCCAGGGTGAGCACGCTGCTGACGGTGACCGGGATCAGCAAGCCGATGATCACGGCGAGGACGATGGAGGGGCGCAGTTTCAATTGTCCGCTCCTCCGCGGGGGGCGGTGCGTTCGCACCGGGCCGTCGTCCGTTCCTGAGACGTGCACGCCATCGTCCAGTCTCCCGCTTCGTGGCATCGCGCCGCTGCGGACCGGCGGGATGTCGCAGATCGTTGTGCCAGTGTAGCAACCGGAATAGCCAATAGCCAGAACGGCTTGCCGTTCCGGCCAGGACTTGCACGTAAGGAAGACTGTCTATGCGCCGCGGTCGCGCAGTTCGGCGATGCCTTCGATGCTGCCGATGCTGATCGTCACCGGCTTGTTGAGCAGGGCAGGTTGCGTCGGGCGCCAGGCGAACAACCACTCTTTTTCCGCGGCCTGGAGGCGGTTCTTGGAGAAGACGTCGCCCAGGGGGCTCGGCACGCCGTAGGAAATCGCGGCGTCGATGCCCGCCCAACTCGGCAGCAGGCGCTGCGCGGCACGGTGGATGCGTTCGCCGAACTGCTCCGCGTCATGGACGATCAGGCAGCAGTCGGCGCCGGAAAAGGCGTCAAACAGGCCGGCATCCCAGGTGCTGGCGAGGCTCAGCGTGAGGAATCCGCCGGTGGTCGCGCGCGGCCCGAAGGGCAGGATCGAGTCACCGGCCGCGGCCTGTGCAGCGGGCGGTTGCAGGAGGAATTCGCCGAACCGCAACGAGCGCTCCAGCGACTGCCGCTGCGAATAGCGGTAAAGCTTGGCGGGGCGCTGCATGGCGGCTGCGGTCATGGGGGATTTGGCTCGGTGCATAGAAGCTGTTACTCACTCAGGAAGGGGTGCGTGGCGGGTTGCATCCATTTAAACAGATTCGCGCAGCCGGAACAAACAGCTTCTGCAAATGCGCAACGCCGGCGGCCCAGCCCGGACGATTCTGTTTTCCGCCGTCGTCCTCCGCTATCATTGAATGCATCACAGCAATTTGAATTGGAGCCATCATGCATCGTTCTCTTCTCAACGCCGCCAGCCTGGCGCTTTTCTGCGCCGCGGCGGGCGCCCAGGCGACCAATGTCAGCGTCAGCATCGCGGGCGAAGTCGCGCCCGGCGTGTATGGCCGGGTGGATATCGGCAATACCCCGCCGCCCGTCGTCTACACGCAGCCGGTGATCATCACCCGCCCGGCACGCCCCGTCGCCGCCCAGCCGGTCTACCTGCACGTTCCGCCCGGCCATGCCAAGAAGTGGGACAAGCACTGCCACAAGTACAACGCCTGCAGCCAGCCGGTGTACTTTGTGAAATCCGCCGAATACGACGAGCCGGGCCACAAGGGCGGCAAAGGGAAGCATCACAAGCATCACTAACGTGGCACACCCATAAAAAAAAGCGGCCTTCGGGCCGCTTTTTCATTTGCGTCGCCGCTCGACAGCTTACTTGCTGGAGCCGGCGCCATTGCTACCGCCCGTGCTGCTGGTGCCGGTGCCTGTGCCGCTTGAACCACTCGTGCCGGCGGCTGCGCCGGACTCGGTGCCGCCCGCTGCGCTCGGCGAGGAAGTACCTGAGGATTTTGCCTTCTTGGCTTTTTTGGTCTTCTTCTTGGCCTTCGGCTTATCGGTGGTGGTGGTGCCGTCCGTTGCGGCCGCCGAAGAGCCGGAGGTCGCACCTGTCGAACCGGTACCGGTGGTGGCGCTCGGCGAACTCGGCGAACCCGAGGTGGCGCCGCTGCCGGTGGTGGGCGAGCCGGAGGCGCCAGTGCCGCTGGTGCCGGAAGCGCCGGAAGAGCTGTCGCTTGCACCCGATGCGGACGAGCCGCTCGTGCCGGAGGCGCCCGAAGACGATGCGCCGGGCTGGCCGGAATGCGGCGGAATCGAGGTGGAGGTGCCGCTGCCGCCGGACATACCGGCGTCGCTGCCGGTACCGGCCCCTGTTGAGCCCGTCGCGCTTTGCGACTTGGTCGTAGTAGACGGATCGGTGGCGCTGCTGCCCGTTTGCGCCAATGCGATGGACGACACCGACGCGACCACGATCAGCGACAGAGAGCGGAGAGTGGTTTTTAACGTCATGAGTAGCTCCTTCTGAATTAGAAAAAAGGCATCACAGATGCAGCAGATTGGATGCAACGCTTTCGGGCTCGTTCAGCAGTTTTCGCCCCGCAGCGCGGCAAACCGAGTTGGATTTTTATCAAGTGATTGAATTTAAAGACTTTTTGACAATGTAAGAATGTGTAACTACATGTCATGCGGTAGTAGGCCTTACAAAGCGGCTCTGCAGCAATTTGCCCGCAGCCCACAAGCTGCGCCCGCGCTGTTGGCGTGTTGCAACAGCAGGGATGAAAACTCTTCCAATCCGTGGGGTTTGTGTTCGTATACTGCACGGTCGTTCGCTTTATTGACGACTTCACAATAACAACCACTGGGAGACAACATGACGATTCGCAGAATGATCGGCGGCCTTGTGCTGCTGGCAAGCCTCGCCTTGCACGTGCATGTCCGTGCGCAAACCGGCAATGAAATCCTGCTCGGCCAAACGACCGCGCTCAGCGGCCCCTTGGCCGAACTCGGACAGGACAATGCAGCCGGCTCCAAAGCGTATTTCGATTACATCAATGCGCAAGGCGGCGTGCACGGGCGCAAGATCCGCTTGATTTCGCTGGACGACGGCTACAACCCGGAGAAGGCTGTCGCCAATGTGAAGCAATTGATCGAACAGGACCAGGTGCTGGCGCTGTTCGGGGTACTCGGCACGCCAGCCAATATGGCGATCATGCCGCTGATCGCGAAGGCCGGCGTGCCCAACTTCGGTCCCGCCAGCGGCTCCGATGCAGTGCGCATCCCGTTCAACCGGCTGGTATTCCACACCGGTCCGGGGTATGCGGACGAGATCGACAAGATCATCGAACATCTCGTCGTGCGCGGCCTGACGAAGATCGCAGCGGTGTACCAGAACAATGCGTTCGGCAAGGAAGGCCTGGTCAACCTCGAGCGCATCGTGAAGGCGCGCGGCGTGACGCTGGCAGGGGCGGCGAGCATCGAGAGCAGCGGTGCCGATGCGGACAAGGCAAGCGAAACGCTGGTCAAGACAGCGCCACAGGCGATCCTGATGATTACTGCAGGCAAGGCCTCGGTGGATTTCATCAAGTCCTACAACCAGCGTGCGGTCGGCATGCAATACTTTGCGCTGTCGGTGATGGCATCGCAGGCGGCGATCAAGGCGCTCGGCGCGGACGGCGTGGGGGTTGTCGTGTCGCAGGTATCGCCCTTCCCCTTTTCCGCCACCAGCGGCATCGTGCAGGAATACCAGCGCGTGATGAACAAGATGGGCATCAAGAACTGGTCGTTCGCCTCGATCGGCGGTTTCATCAATGCAAAGATAATGGTCGACGGTTTGAAACGCGCGGGCCGCAACCTGACGCGTGCGTCGCTGATCGATGCGCTGGAATCGATGAACAAGGTCGACTACGACGGCTTCGTGATCAACTACAACAAGAACAGCCACCTCGGGCACCGCTATGTGGAGCTGACGGTGATCTCCCGCGACGGGCGGTTCCTGCGATAGCGTTTACTGGTCCATTTGCGGCTGCGCGATGGTGCGCAGCTGGAAGCGGCCGTCGTTGTTGAAGAGCCAGGTTTCCGTCAATTCGAGCTGGCCGCGCTTGAGCAGATGGGAAGCCGGCTGCGGGAATGGCGCGGAATCGCGCAGGGTCGCCATTGCTGTCGACTCTGTCTCGCGGTCGCGATTGGACCGCATGATCTCGCTGCGCACGATGTTGCCTTGGGCATCAATCACGTAGCGAAGCACGACGACCGAGCGCAGCAGCGCTTGCGGCCGGCCCGCGTAGACCTTGCCCGCATTGACTTCGGAAATGCGCAGCGCGAGGTCGCGCTTGTAGCCGTCGACGGTGCGGGCACTGGAGGCACGGGCTTCCACCGGCTCTGTTTTCTTTTCCGCACGCACAGGCTTCGTGGGCGTGTGCGCAACCGGCGTTTCTGCGGGACGGGACGCGCAACCGGCCAAGACACCGGTGGCGATCAAAATGGCAAGTCTGGTGTTCATGGCAGGAGCGGCGCGGTGAATGTCGATGACAAGGCAGGCAAGATTGCCGACGGGTAACTTCACGAGTTCAACATAATGTAGCCGCATGTGTCGCCGGAAGCAATCTTACGGGCGGTTACAAATTCCCCTCTGATTACCCGCTGAATGCCTTGCAAATCGAGTCGTGCCTTCTAAGCTTGAGCTACTGTATCCGCCGTTTCTCCTTTGGCGATCAACATGTATGCACAAGAAAGTTTCAGCCCGGATTCGGTTCAGGCGAATGCCAACCGCGTTGTCAGGAATGGCGAGCCGCTGTTCGAAGTCACTGCGATCGGATTTGTCCGCGCCACACCGAAACAGGCGTGGTCGGTGTTGACCGACTATGAGCGTCTCGCCGATTTCGTGCCGGACCTGATATCGGCACGATTGCTGTCGCGCAGCGGCAATGTCGCTCGCATCGAGAATCGCAGCAGAGCGGGTTTCCTGCTCTTGTCGCAGGTGATTCGCGTGGTGTTGCAGATCGAGGAAGATCCATACTCGACCATCGATGTCGCACTCATCGAAGGCGACATGAAACGCTACGACACGCACTGGGACCTGGAACCGGTGAGCGTGCATGGCAGGCGCGGCACGCGCATTACCTTCAGCGGCGTGCTGGAGCCGGACTTCCCCGTGCCGCCTTTGTTCGGCCGCTCGATATTGCAATCGAGCCTGCAGAAAACCCTGGAGGCGGTCGTCGCGGAAATCGAACGCCGCAACATGCACTGAGCATCAGTCGAAGCGTCGTTGCGACTTGAACTGCTGCGTCGCTGCGACAAGCGCTGCCGCAATGCCGGGCTCGTAGCCGGAATGCCCCGCATCGTCGATCACATGCATCTTTGCCTCCGGCCATGCCGCATGCAGGCGGAATGCCGACAGCGGCGGGCACACGACGTCGTAGCGCCCCTGCACGATTACCGCCGGCAAGTGGCGGATGCGGTCGACGTTGCGGATCAGCTGGTCGTCGCTGAAGAAGCCGTCGTGCATGAAGTAATGCGCCTCCAGCCGGCCGACACCGATGCTGACCTTGTCGGAACTGAAATCGGCGATCGCTTCCGGGTCGGGACGGAGGAACAGGCAACGTCCTTCATAACGGCTCCAGCGCCGCGCCGCCGGAATGTAGACCTCAGGGTTGTCGGAGAACAGCCGCCGTGCATACGCCTGCAGCAGGTCGCTGCGTTCCTCCGGCGGAATCTCGGCGACGAACTCATCATGCACTTCGGGAAAGAACCAGCGGATGCCGTTCAGGAACCAGTCGATTTCCGGCTTCGTGCACAGGAAGATGCCGCGCAATACGAAACCGGTGCAGCGTTCCGGATGCGCTTGCCCGTATGCGAGCGCCAGCGTCGATCCCCAAGAGCCGCCGAAGACCAGCCAGCGCTCGATCCCGAGCATGGCGCGCAGGCGCTCGATATCCTCGATCAGCAGCTGCGTGTTGTTATTGCGGTACTCACCCAGCGGCGTCGACTTGCCCGCGCCGCGCTGATCGAACAGGACGATGCGGTAATGCGCGGGATCGAAAAAACAGCGGTGGCGCGGCGACAGTCCGCCGCCGGGTCCGCCGTGCAGGAAGAGCACCGGCTCGCCCTCGGGATTGCCGCACTCTTCCCAGTACAGCGTATGGATGTCATCGACCGGCAGCATGCCGTTGCGGTAGGGTTCGATCGGCGGGAACAGGGGCAGCTCGTTCATGGTGTGAGGAAAAGGTAGGTTCTGGCCCATTGTAGCCGCCTTGGAAAACAGTTCGGCATCTCAGCCGGTGGAATTTTCGCGAAAGAGTAGCCAGAACCAATAATTTCCTGTAGACTTCAGGCCCTTCAGACGTGGTGACAAACGTCGAGCAGTTTCTTGGAGCGGTAGTTCAGTCGGTTAGAATACCGGCCTGTCACGCCGGGGGTCGCGGGTTCGAGTCCCGTCCGCTCCGCCAAAACAAAAAAGCCGAACCTTCTGGTTCGGCTTTTTTTTCGCCTGCCCGATTCGCATCGGGCAGTTATTCTTCACGCAGCCTTCTTCTGCTGCTCTTCCCCACCCAGAGCCTCCACCAAGTCGCCGATCATCTTCGCCAATTCGCCGGTCATCAGCGCGAAATCGGTGTCGAAACGCTCATCCTCGTTCTGCGTGCTCGCATCGGCATTTTCCTTCAGCACATCCAGCGGCGCGACGCGCTTGATCGCCAGGGTTTCGGTCAGCACGAAGGACACGCGGTCGGCCCAGGTCATCGCCAGGCGCGTGCACTGCTTGCCGGAGGCGATGTGGCGGCGCACGTCTTCCGGCTCCAGCGTGTGACGGACGTAGCGCACGGTGGCCTTGCCTTCGCCGGTCGAACGCAGTTCGGTGTCCTGGTCGACGGTAAAGCCGGCCGGCGCTTCATCGGCGGCCAGCCAGTCGGTCATCGCGGACAGCGGCGAACGCTCGGTGCGCAGCGCGGCAAACGGCAGGCTTTCCAGCGACTTGAGCAACAGCTTGAAGACTTCATCGGCCTTGGCGGCGCCGGCGGCGTCAACCACCAGCCAGCCGTTGACCGGATCGATCCACACGCGCGTGCTGCGCTGGATGCTGAAGGCGCGTGGCAGCAGTTCGTCGGTGACCTGCTCTTTCAATTCCTTCATCTGCTTGCGGCCGGGCTTGAAGCCCTGCTGCTCTTCGAGCTCGGCAGCACGGGCCTTGGTGACCTGGTTGATTACGGTCGAAGGGAGCAGCTTCTTCTCGGTGCCGAGCTGCAGCAGCATCTGGCGGTTGACCGTATGCACCAGCATGCCATTGTCACGCGGCGAAACCCAACCCTGGGTCTGCATGTCGAGGCTGGAGCATGGCGCGAAGGTTTGCGGTGCGAGGGCCGCTTCGAGTTGTTCGGACGACAGGGTCCAGGGAGCGGTGAGACGATAGATCTGGAGATTCTTGAACCACATGGTGCGCGCCTGATAAAAACGGAGGCGCCATTTTACCTGCCGTGCCGGGCAGCGTCAGTCGCAAATTTCACACTCCCGGAATTCACGTTTGCGACAGTGTTGTCTCTTCGCCAAACAAACCGAGCTGGTTGAAATCCTCGTCTGCCTCCAGTCGCACGCCGACGCCAAGCAGTCGCACCGCCCTGTTGCCGCGCTGATGCGCGGTCTCAAGCAGCCTGTAGCAGGATGCATCGTCGACCATGTTGCTCACGCATTCTGCCGTCGTACGGCGGAAATCGGCGAAGCGCATCTTCACGAACAGCTTGTGGATGTTGCGCTCCGCCTGCACGCGACGCACGCGCTGGCGCAGCAGTTCAATCAGCGGTTCGAGTTCGCGCCGGCAGGCGGCGAGGTCGGGCAGGTCGGTGACATAAGTCTCTTCGACGCTCACCGATTTGCGTTCCTGGCTTGGACTCACCTGCCGCCGGTCATTGCCGCGGCACAGGTTGTACAGGCTTCCGCCGAATTTGCCGAAGTGATGCTGCAACTCCGGAATCGTCCATTTGCGCAAGTCAGCGCAGGTGAAGGCGCCGAGTTTCTTGAGTTTCATCGCCGTGACCTTGCCGACGCCGAACAGTTTGTCCACCGGAAGTTCCGCGACGAAGGCATCGACCTCGTGCGGCCGGATCACGAACTGGCCGTTGGGCTTGTTCCAGTCGCTGGCAATCTTGGCAAGGAACTTGTTCGGCGCGACGCCTGCGGACGCAGTAATGCCGACAGTGGCGAATATGCGCTGGCGAATGTCTTGCGCAATCAACGTCGCGCTGTTCTGGAAATGCGGCGAGTCGGTGACATCAAGATAAGCCTCGTCGAGCGACAGCGGTTCGACAAGGTCGGTGTAGTCGCGGTAGATCGCGAGGATCTGCCTGGACGCCGCGCGGTACTTGTCCATGGCCGGCGGCATCACGATCAGGTCGGGGCAGCGCTGCAGCGCCTGCGACATCGGCATCGCGGATCGGACGCCGAACTTGCGCGCTTCATAATTGCAGGTCGCAACCACGCCGCGCTGCTCCGGCCGACCGCCGACCGCCAGCGGCTTGCCGCGCAACGAAGGATCGTCGCGCATTTCCACCGAGGCGTAGAAACAATCGCAATCGCAGTGGATGACTTTGCTGACTTTTCGAAAGGGAGCGGACACGATGCGGACGCGCGCAGGGAAAGACCAGAGCCTTCATTGTACTGGCGCAAGACACCACGTGCCGGGACTACGGAAAAATGCTTACTGCTCTCCCACCTTGTCAGTCGGGAAGCGCAGCGAATCCCGCAGCAGGTAGCCCATGGGCATGTTCAGGTTGATCCCGTTGGGCGGGATCGGGCGTGTGAACCACTTGTCGTAAAGTCGGTAGATCTCGCCGTCATTGACGATCCGCACCATCTCAGCATCGACCAGCTTCTTGAACAGGGCATCATCCTTGCGCAGCATGATCGCGTAGGGCTCTACCGACAGCGGATCGCCGACAATGGCGAACATGTCCGGCTTCTTCGCCGCCGCACGCAGGCTGTACAGCAGCACGTCGTCCATCGGGAAGACATCCGCCTTCCCTGCCTCCACCAGCCGGAACGAATCACCGTCATCCGCGCCCTCGATCAGTTTGATGTTGAGCGAGCGGACGTTGTTGCGCTCGTTGAGCAGATGCACCGTGGTCGTGCTGCGCGTCGTCACCACGGTGCGGCTGCGCAGATCTGGCCAGTTGCGGATGCCGGCATCGGTGCGCACCAGCGCGCGCACGCTGGAGAAGAAATGCGGGATGGTGAAAGCCACCTTCTTGCGCCGTTCGGCGTTGTTGGTGGTGGTGCCGCACTCGAGGTCGGCCTTGCCCTCGACGATGGCGGAGAAGCGCGTGACGGAGTCGACCGGCATGAATTGCAGTTTCAGGTTCGGCAGCTTCAGCTCACGCTTGACCGCCTCGGCGATCTTCACGCACAGGTCGACCGAATAGCCGACCGGCCGCTTGTTTTCGTCGAGGTAGGAAAACGGCGCCGATCCCTCGCGGTAGGCAATGACGATTCCCTGGCGGTCGCGTATGGCCGCCAGCGTATCGAGCGCGGATGCCGCCACGGGCAGCAGCAAGCAAGCGACGGCCGACAGGCCGGTAATGCAGCGTTTCATGCGCCTCCCCTGTACTTTTTCGACAACTCTAGCAGCGGAAACGCAATACGAAACGCGGAAAGGCGGCCCGCGTCTCAAACAAGATTCGGCGAGCCGTGCCCGGAAAAATGCCGCCTCGAGGGCGGCATTGCGTCAAGCAAACAGCGAGGGCATTACTTGCCCGAGGACTGCGTGCCGTCGACATTGCGCTGCACGCCCGGGTCGCTCTTGGAGGCCTTCAGCGCGGCGTCGGCATCATGCTTGTCCTGCCTGTATTCCTCCTTGGCGGATTTCTTCTTGTCCTTGTACTCGGCCTTGGCCTGCTTGCGCGCTTCGCGGCGCTGCACATAGGGATCGTTCGAGGCGCTGGTCGCCGGATTGCTCGTCACGCTCGTAGTCGCACCGGCGGGTGCAGGTGTGGCGGACGGGGTAGTGCTCGTCACCGTTGCCCCCGTGCCGGAAGACGTGGAGCCGGCTCCCGGAGCGATGCCGCCGGAACTGTTGTCGGTGGCGCCGGCAGCAGGTGCCGGTGCCGGCATGGTAGACGGTGATGTCGCGCCGCTATCGGCGGGCATGGTGGATTGTGCCTGTGCAAGGCCGGCCAGTGCGGCGAGTGCGGAACCGAAAAGGATTTTATGCATTGTTGCCATTATCAACTCCTGAAAGAAATGGGACTCGGGGGTACGCCTATCTGCAGTGCGCACCGCGGAGAAAGCCCGTGCTTCCCGGGATGCTGCGGCTTTCTTTAACTGAATGACAAAGCGCGGGCGGGGGAAGTTCCGGAAATATTTCTGCAAGGCATGGCTGAAACATTTGGAAAACTTTTCTCGTCCGGCGGCGCGGCGTTCGAACGAACTGCGGGCAGAGACGGGCCTCGATCAATACGGGCGTCGGGATTGTGCCGAGGACTGCACCATTTAGCACGAGCGCCGTCCAAGCGAATGCACGCAATTATTTCAGCCGCGCGGACGGAATGCAGACACCGGCGCTACGTCCTTGCCGTTCATATTTGTCCGCATCTTGCCCGTAGGGGGCACGGCATCCGCGCACTCGCGCGGCACGGATATTTGCACTCTTTTTTCTTTGAATTACCAGGAGCAAGACCATGGCAACCAGCACCCTTGACCCCGACAACACGCCCGAACCGGATCGCCAGCTCGGAAAAGGACATGGCACCGGATCGCTCGGGCCGAGCGACACCTCGGATACCGGCAGCGATGTGCAAGGCGGACTACGCTGGGCGCAGGAAGCGGATATCGGCCTCGACAAAGGCACGACTGAGGATCCGGATAGCGGCCGGCGCGACAGGAGCGCGGGGCCGGATATCGGCGACACCGGCATCGACAGCGACACCGATGCCGAGGGAACCGGCGAGCGCGCTACGGCAGGACGCGATTCCGACATTGAAATGGGCGCGGACATCGATGTGGACCGGATCGATCATGTCGACACGGAAGAAGACACAGACCTGGACGACGGAATCCATCCGCCGCCGCGCTCGCGCCATCCGAACCGGCAGCAGCAACAGCGGCGGCATTGATGGAAAGGATGCCCCTTGCCGTCACATGACTTGCTTGACTGCGCCGTGGTGGGCGCCGGTGCAGCAGGTCTGACCGCGGCCACTTACCTGGCGCGTTTCCGCCGTCGCTTCGTGATCCTCGACGGCGGAACGAGCCGGCTGTTGTCAGTGCCGACCTCGCACAACTGCCCCGGGCGTCCCGGCGGGGTGCACGGCAAGGAGCTGCTGGCACACCTCCGGGCACAGCTGGCGGAATACGGCGTGCCGGTGACAACAGGCACGGTGGATGCGATCGACCGCCAGCCCGACGGCAGCTTTACCGTATGCGCAGGCGAGCGGGAACACCGCGCTCGCACAGTGATCCTCGCCACCGGTGTCAACGATGTCGAACCGGATTTTCCCGCCGTGAAGCAGGCGGTAGCGGCGGGTGCGCTGCGTTATTGCCCGATCTGCGATGGCTTCGAAGCAAGCGGCCGCAAGATTGCTGTGATCGGGCGCGGCACCGGAGGCTTGAGCGAGGCACTGTTCGTACGGCATTACACAGCGGACATCACGCTGTTTTCCGTCGCAGGACCGATCGAACCGGATGCGCAGGATGGGTTGCGCATTGATCGCGCCGGACTGAGGGTGGTGCACGAGCCGGTCGCAGGAATCGGATACAGCACAACGCAAGGCATCCACGTGCAGCTCGGCGATGGCACTCGCGAACGATTCGAGGTGGTCTATGCGGCGCTCGGCACCATGGTCAATTCCGGTCTCGCGCAGTTGCTTGGCGCGGAACGCACCGCGGAAGGCTGTCTGATCGTCGATGCGCATCAGCAGACCTCGGTCGACGGCTTGTATGCTGCGGGGGATGTGGTGGCCGGCCTGAATCAGATTGCGGTGGCAATGGGCCATGCAGCGATTGCGGCGACCGCGATTCATAACCGCCTGCGAGCCTGAGTTCGACAGCGCTCAGTAATCGCCTTCGGACACAAGAAAGTCCGTGACCAGCACTTCCTGGATGCGCTCGGACTGGAACAATGCGTTGCTCGTTTCCCGCACCTTGTCCTGCAATGCCTGCAGTCCGCCCGGTGCGCGCGCCGCAACCGGGTCTACCTCCAGCAGCGCATGGCTCATCACCTGTTCCAGCGCCGCCTTGTTCTTCGCAGCCCATGCGGCATCGGCCGCGCTGGTGCGAATAGCGAACGAGGCCCGGATCGAATGGCCGTCGCGGCTGATCGCGACGGTCGGCACAGGGAGGTAGGCGATCTCCCGGTCCTGTTTTTCCCGGTACTGCAGGTACAGCCAGGCGGCCGTGAAGCCGACAGCAAGGACAGCGACCACGATGGCAATGACGGACTTCAGGTTCTTTTCGCGCGCAGCTTTTTTTGCCATGGTGCTTCTTCGACAACACAGGGTGAGCAAGAGACGCAGTCATTGTACATGCCGGGTTTCGGCGAATTTTGTCGTTTCGGGAGAAACGGCGCGAAAGTAAGTGCGTTGTAAGCTTATGGCAACAAAATGATCGTACAGGCGATCGCGCCTGATTTCATTTTTCCACCGTTCGGCACCCGCATCGTCTGCATTTCCGGTGGACCAGTCGAGGAGTCCGCCATGGGACCGCATGAAATTGTCGATCATATCGACGAGCAGAACCGCCAGATACTGTACGCGCGCAGCGACTTCAACCAGCTCACGCACGAACAGGTGCTGCATCTGATGAACACAGCCGCGATGCGCGGCTTCCGTTTCGGTAGCGATAGCGCGCTGTCGCTCGTGCAGAGCAAACTGGTGGTGAAGTACCTGAGCGGGACGACGTCGCCCTAGCTCCTTGCTAGTGCGTCTTTTTCGCCTGTTCCTGCTGCACCAGGATCCAGGGTTTCACCACGACCGTCCATAGCGATACATCGGCTTCCGTCCATGCATGTGCCTGCGCATCGGTGACCCGGCCGACACGATTCTCGGCCATCCACTGCGCCACCGCATTCTTGTCATCGGTCGCGATGCAATAGGCGACTTCGACCAGGTCGAGATCGTTGCTCACCGAGATCACGGTACCGGAAGCAAAGAAGCGATCCAGGGCCTTCCATGGCATGCGTGAAGTTTCTCCGTTGATCTTGGCGCGGAGTTCGTCGCCTTTTTCCTCGTTCATTATCTCTGTTCAATCAGTAGTGCGGCGGCTTCTCATTGGCCGGGCCGCGTTCGGTCATCGTGTCGCGGACTTCCCTGAGCTGGCGCGCGAGCGCGGTGCACAGCTTCTCGAGTTCGTCGATCTTTTTCTGCTGCTGGTAAACCATTCGGTTCAAGGTCTCCACCATGTCTTCGTGGGCTGAGATCTTGAGTTCGATGTCGACCAGGCGGTCTTCGGTTGTCATTGCATATCCTCCTATCGCGCGACCCAGCCGCCGCATACCGGAAACACCTGCCCGACAAAACAGTCCGCGGCGTCACTGCAGAGGTAGGCGGCGAACATCGCATCCTCGCGTTGCGACACCAGCCTGCCGAGCGGCACCTCGCGCTTCAGCCTTTCCTGGAAGGCCGGGTTGGCCTGCACTTCCGGTGGGAAGTAGGTCGGGTTCTCGACGAAATTCTGTGCGATTGCATTCACCTGCACGTTATGCGGCGCGGCCTCGACGCCAACCGCCTGGATGTACGACAGCTGCGCGCCGCGTGCGGCGCAATAGGTCGAGGTCCGCTTGATGCCGCGCAGCGCGGAAGCACTGCCGATCAGGAGGATCTTGCCTGAGCGTCGCTGCGTCATTTGCGGCAGCACTGCACGCACCAGGCGCGGCAAGGGATCGACCATGTGCGCGAAGGCGTGGCGCCACTCGTCATCCGTCACTTCGTCTGCCCGGGTCGTCGGCGCAGGAATCGCCAGATTCACCAGCAGGACGTCCACGCGGCCCGCGGCATCGACGATGGCCTGCGGCAAGGCGGGGGCGTCCAGCGGACGTTCGTCCGCGATCACCTGCGCGCCAAGCTCGCGAAAGACCTCGCACAGGGGCGGTCCCATGAAGTCCGCCGATTGCGTGACAAGCACGCGCTTGCCGGTCAGGTCGAGAGCTGCCATGCGTTTATCCATGAAGTGTCGGGTGCGGTGCGCGCTGCGCAGGCCGGAGCGCAGGCAAACGCGTATTGTACGCCTGCACCCGCAAGGCGCGCTTTCGCGACCGCGCTGGCTCTTACAGCGAGTACTTCGGCTTGCTGCTCGCCTTGACAAGACAGGCCCGCACGAAGTCGCGCTGGTGGTCGGCGGGGAGTCGCGGTTTCTGGAAGACGTCGGTAGCGGCGGCGATCAGGAACTCGGCATCTTCCTCGTCCTGCACAAACCAGCGCATATGGGGTGGAAAAGCCTGCAGCAATTCGATGTCGTCGCGAATGCGGCTGATGAAGTCCGCTTCTGGCATGCCGCCGTCGCGTGCGAGGGCAGCATTGTGGATGAAGTCGCCGGCTTCCCTGCATTCATCCGCGCTGGGCGACCGCGCCAGGCATAGCGTGGGAAGCAGGACCGCGAGCGCGAATGCCGCGCAGAGGGGCCGTGAGCGGAAATGGTGATGCATATGCCTCCTCCATCGATCTCGATGATATGGAGTTCGACTAGATGCGCGCTGGGAAATTCATGGCGTCGCCCGAGGCGCGCCGCGGACCTCTTTCATCTTAGTAACAAAATCGCGGTCTTGCCGAGAAAAAACTGGTTCCGGATATCCGGCGTGCAGAGGATGGCGCGCTGCACTAAGATGCTGGAATGTGATGCAACACGAATCGGCAATTTCACTTCATCATCCATGTGCGCAACGAGATCAACCAAGGCCAGCAATGCGGTCACGCGCCTGAATACGCGCGATCCTGACTATCGCTATTCGATGGGGATTACGGGCGGCGGCCTGTTCTACCTGTTGCGCGCGGCGCCAGGCGCGGCTGCGGAAAAGATCGGCGGGGATTACGAACTGGACGAGTTCGTGGAGTTCGTAAACAAGACCGGCCCGCAGAAGAAGCAGCGCGTGAGCAAACTCGACTTGGCCTTCGAGAAGCAGCTGGCGAACAAGGGTTCGGACAGATAGGCGGACATCTCGCCTGATGCCGGCTTCGCATCGGGTTCCGGCAAGCGCAGCATGCGCATGAATGAAAAAGGGCGCCGCAGGCGCCCTTTCCGTTTCTGGCTTGCGCCTTCGACGATCAGAAGCGGTGACGGACACCGACATTGAAGATCGACGGATCGCGACCGGCAGCGGAAGCACCACCCAGCTGTGCAGCACCGTCGTTGCTGATACGGCCGTACGAGGTGTACAGGTTGGTGCGCTTGGACAGGTCGTAGGTGTAGCCAATTGCGTACTGGTCGGCGTCACGGTTGGCGGCGAAGTCGTCGCTGCGCTTGATCCAGGAAGCCAGGATGCGGCCGGCGCCCAGCGGTGCGCTCACGCCCAGCATTGCTTCGTCGCGGTCGATGGTGCTTGCGCCGGTAGCGGATTCGCCATCGTTGCGTGCGTAAGCGCCGTGCAGCTTGAGGATACCGAAGTCATAGGTACCGCCCAGGAACACGGTGTTGGAGTTGCCGGCGTCAGCGCCAGCAGCGACCAAGTTCTGGTCGTGGTAGGCGAGGATCACGCTCAGCGGGCCGGCTGCGTAGCCGAGCGACGCGCCGAAGCTGCGGCCGATCGAGTTGCTGCCGGCGACTTCGCCGAAGCTGTATGCGGCCTGGCCGGTGAAGCCACCCCAGTTCGGGGAGGTGTAGTTGACGGTGTTGTCGGTGCGGTCGCCGTAGACGTTGAACACGTTGGCGGCGTTGCCTGCCAGGCCGAGGCCGAACGGATCCACGCCTTCAACGGCGGAACGGATCGGGTTGTACTGGCGGCCGAACTTGATCGCGCCGGCGGTGGTGCTGGACAGGCCAACGAAAGCCTGGCGGCCGAACAGGCGGCCACCCTGGCCGAGCGTGCCGTCATCGAGGTTGAAGCCGTTTTCCAGCGTGAAGATCGCCGACAGGCCGCCGCCCAGATCTTCTGTGCCGCGGAAACCGATACGGCTGCCGGACTGGATACCGCTGTCGAGACGGGTGGTGTTGGTCGAACCATTGTCGAAACGGGTGATACCGGCGTCAGCGACACCGTAGATCGTGACATTGGTCTGAGCGGAAGCAGCGCCAGCGAAGGCACCCAGCACGGCGAGCGCGAGTAGCGATTTTTTCATTGTTTGATTTCCCTAGGTTGAGCCAGTAAGTGGTGGTCACGACAGGAATCGTGTTCCTGCCGGTTGTTGTTCGAGTTGCACTCTAGCATCGGACCTTGCCTACAGATAACGTTTATATCGTTATAAGCTTATGCGGGCGCGCCGCATGTCGATATGCACGTTTGTCGGCACAAGTTTCGCATTGATGCCCGGCAATCTCGCAACGGGAGGATTGTGCAGAGCGGAAATGACAACTTGATGACATCGCAAACGTTGTCGTTTTTTCGCAATTGCTCTCAAGGGAAAAGGCAACGAAAAATGCCCGCGCCTTGCGGCTGCGGGCGAAAAGTCAAACCTTGGGGATTTAAGATCGACGGGCGGAATTGTGCAGGATTGAAATGACGGCTTGATGACAAGTGTGTCGTTTGTGGAACTTTTGGGGACAGCGATTGTCGTGCCGCCGCTTCCATCTGCCACTGCGGGCTTCAGGCCACCTTCGGTTTCGACAGCAAGGCCTTAAGATTCGCCAGCCGGTCCTGCGGCGTCAGCTTTTCTTCTTCCTTCGGTACCGCATCGCCTTCATCCAGCTTCATCTCCTTGATGAAGCGCGACGGTTCGCAGTTGATGCTTTCGCGCGCCCGCTTACGGCGCTTGCACCATGTCACGTGCAGGCTGCGCTGTGCGCGAGTGATACCGACATACATCAGCCGGCGTTCTTCCTCGATGCGCGCGGCCAGCGTCTCGATCGGCGCATCGGGATCGCCCTTGTGCGGCAGGATGCCCTCCTCCACGCCGACCAGGAAGACGTGCGGATACTCCAGGCCCTTCGAAGCGTGCAGGGTGGACATACGCACCGCATCCGGCTCTTCGTCCTTCCCTTCGAGCATGGTCATCAGCGCGACCATCTGCGTCAGCTCGAGCAGGCTCTTTTCCTCGTCGGTGCCGTCCCGGCCGCCGGTGCCCTTCTCTTTTAGCCAGTTGACGAAGTCGAGCGTGTTCTGCCACTTGCTCTGCGCCTGGCGCTCGTCGAAGGTGTCGTACAGGTAGAACTCGTAATTGATCTCCTTCATCATCTCGTCGAGCAGCTCGGCGGCGCTTTCGCCGCGCTTGGAGGCACGCGCTTCGAGACCGTTGATGAAGTGGCAGAACTCGCGCAACGGCCCGAGCTGGCGGTCGTTCAGCTTGGCTTCGATACCGCCCTTGAAGGCCGCCTCGAACAGCGAGCACTGCCACTGCCCGGCGAAGGAGCCGAGCGCTTCCAGCGTGGCTTGTCCGACTCCGCGCTTGGGCGTGGTGACGGCGCGGATGAAGGCCGGGTCGTCGTCGGCATTGGCGATCAGGCGCAGGTAGGCAACGATGTCCTTGATCTCCGCGCGGTCGAAGAAGCTCTGGCCGCCGGAGATGGTGTACGGGATGCGTTCCTTGCGCAGCGCCTGTTCGATGATGCGCGCCTGGTGGTTGCCGCGGTAGAGGACGGCGTAGTCGGAGAACTTCGCGCGGCGCTCGAACTTGTGCGCGGAAATCATGATCGCGACCTGTTCGGCTTCCTGCTCGTCGTCCTGCATGGCGAGCACCTTCACCGGATCGCCGAGCCCGTGTTCGGACCAGAGCTGCTTTTCGAACAGCTTCGGATTGTTGGAAATCACCGAATTGGCTGCCTGCAGGATGCGCGTGCTGGAGCGGTAGTTCTGCTCGAGCTTGATGACCTTGAGGTTAGGGAAATCGACCTGCAGCTGCCGCAGGTTTTCCAGCGTCGCGCCGCGCCAGGCGTAGATCGCCTGGTCGTCGTCGCCCACGGCGGTGAACATCGGCTTCTTGCCGAGGCCGGTCACGAGCAGCTTCACCAGCTCGTACTGGCAGGTGTTGGTGTCCTGATACTCGTCCACCAACAGGTAGCGCAGCTTGCGCTGCCAGCGGTCGCGCACTTCTTCCTTGTTGCGGAACAGCTCGACCGGCAGGCGGATCAGGTCGTCGAAGTCGACGGCCTGGTAGGAATTCAGGGTGGCAACGTAGTTGCGGTAAATGCGTGCGGCCTGCGCCTCGTCCTCGGTGACGGCCTGCTTCAGTGCGGTGTCGGGATCGATGAGCGCATTCTTCCACAAGGACATCGCGTTCTGGATGCTGCGGATGATCTGCTTGTCGGTAGTGATCGCGAGGTCCTGCACCAGCGAGAAGCAGTCATCGCTGTCCATGATGGAGAAGCTGTCCTTCAGGCCGAGTTCCTTCGCTTCGCGGCGCAGGATCTGCACGCCGAGCGAGTGGAAAGTACAGACGGTGAGCTGCTTGGCCTGCTTCGGTTCCTTGAGCAGCTTGGCGATGCGCTCCTGCATTTCCAGCGCCGCCTTGTTGGTGAAGGTGACCGCCGCGATGTTGCGCGCATCGTAACCGCATTGTTCGATCAGGTGGGCGATCTTCGTCGTGATCACGCGCGTCTTGCCGGAACCGGCGCCGGCCAGCACCAGGCAGGGTCCGTCCATGTAGTGGACGGCCTCGCTTTGCGGACGATTCATGCCGTGGGCGGCTTGGTGGGGAGCGTGTGACATGCGGAGCTGCTGTGGGGCAAAAGCGGCTCATTGTAGCAGCGCTACACGCTCCTTTCGGAAACGTTGCAGGCTTGCTACGTGAGGTTAGCGGTCACTTTGGAGCCGGCTCCGGTATTCGGTCGGCGTGAGGTCGAACCAGCGCTTGCAGGCGCGACTGAAGGTGCTGCGGTCGGTGAAGCCGAGGCGCGATGCCACTTGGGCAAGCCCGAGCTGCGGCTGGTCGAGGTAGCGCTGCGCCAGCTCGCGCCGGGCGTCGTCCACCATCTGCTGGAATGAGGTGCCCTCCTCCGCGAGGCGGCGCTGCAGGGTGCGTTCGCTCATGCACAGTTCGCGCGCCACTTCGCCGCGCACCGGGTCGCCCTGCGGCAGGCGGCGGATGATCGATTCGCGGGTGCGAATGGCAATCTGCGTCTTGTCCAGGCGAGCAAGACATTCGCCGGCGTAGCGGTCGTGCAGATCGGCCAGAACCGGATTGGACGTGCGCAGAGGCAGGACGATGTCGGCGTGGGACAGCAGGATGCGGTTTGACTGCGCGTTGAAGTGCACCGGGCAACGGAACACGTCGGCATAGGTTTGCGGATCGGCCGGCGGCGGATGGACGAACTCGACCGCCATCGGATAGATCTCGACCCCGGTGATCCAGCGGGCGAAGGTGAGCAGCGTCGTGAGTACAAAGTCGATGCGCTGGCGCGGCACAGGGCGCCTGCCGCCATACAAATCGATCCCGACCCAGTAGCCATCGGCGTGTTCCTCGAGCGTGATCGTCACCGCGTCGCTGACGACGCGCTGGTAACGCACCAGGAAGTTCAGGCCCGCCAGTGGATTCTGGCAGGTCATCATCGCATACGCGACCACGTCGAACGCGGCCGGGGGCGGCATGTCCGGGACCGAGAGACCGATGACCGGATCGCCGGAACGAGCGGCGGCCAGCTCCCACAACAGGCTGATCTTTTCGGTGGCGTAGCGGGTGTCGGGATGGTTGAGTGCTGCGAGGTCGAGCTGCGCTTCGGCGAACAATGAGTGCACATCCAGACCGGCGCTCTTGAGCCGTTCCACGATCCCCCTGACCCAGGACGCGGAGGTGGTCTGTTCACTCATTGGGTGGTTCTTCCTTTCGATAGCGGCGCGAAGGGTGGTCTTGTCGCTTTCGCGAAAGACTGTTTCTAATATTCGGCTGTAATCTTAATACAGCTTGGGTGATGTGCAACTGCAACAAAAGTACTGGAACATCGGCGACTTCTTGTTTCCAGCCCTGTGCTCCCGACGCAGTAGCCCCCCTTACAGACGCCGAACGATTCCGAGAGGAGCTGCGCTTTCGATTACAACGATTCATCCTCAAACTGCCAGAAAAACCAGCAGCCGTTTCGCAATTTGAATCGGTACAACATTTGCCAGTCCGTTCCGTCCTTGAAGACTTTCAAAACGGCTTTATGCTTTCCTTTGCTTTCAATCTCGGACGAGAGACCGTTGTTCCTCATGTAGGTGTCGAGCAGCGTCCACCCCGAATATTCACTTTTTGCAATACGAGAAATGACCGGTGCCGACTCATCTTCACCTCGTTCATTGACTCCGTACTCCCATCGCAAAATTTGAAGTGGAAATATGGTTCTCTTCAGTGCAAATGTTGGTTCCAAGGAAAATCGCTGCAAGAATAGAGTGAACGATTCAGGATTTTTCGGTGAGCAGGCAGCGGCAAAAGCGGTAATGGGTGTGCCCAGCAGTGTGGTCGCAAGCACCAAGGTCTTTATATAGAAGCGATCAGCGTACAAAGTAAGCGATGATGGCACTGGCGCGTTACGAAGGAAAAAATGCTGCCGTTCCATGAAAGAGAAAGTACAGTAGGCTGGGATGCAATCCCAGCGCCGTTTAATCAACTGATGACAGCCGGGATTTCATCCCAGTCTACCGCCCTACGAGCTCACTTGCCAACGTTCACCATCCCCTTGAAGTCGTACGGCAGAATGATCGTCTGCACCTTGCCCGCCGCCACCGCTTCCGCGATCTTCATGTTGGCTTGGGCGTTCATGTATTCGATCGCACCTTTGTTGGCGTTGAGCGCAGCGATTCTCTCGGCTTCCTTCTTGGCGATCTCGACCTCGACGATCTTGGTCTTCTCCTCGTTCTTGGCCCGTACCAGGGCATCCGCGCTTAAGCGCACCGCGTCCGACGGAACAATCGCACGCACCTGGACCTGCGAGATATTGACGCCGGTGAGTTTCTCGGACGCGAAGGTCTCATTGATCGACTCGCGGATCTCCTGCTCTATGCTCGGACGGTTGTCGTTCATTGTCAGCGCCTCGTAGCGCCGGGCGACTTTGTAGACCGCATTGCGGGCAGTCTGCTGGATGTACGAATACATCAGCAAAATATCGCCGTCGGGCGCGTTCGAATGAAAGGACTTGTTCTTGTTGACATACAGGTCGCTGACGGCGGATGGCGTGATGCTGTACACGACCGTCACGTCAAAGTCCTTCATCGTCGAATTGTCCCTGGCCAGCGGCTGCAGATCGCTCACCTGCACCACCACGTCCTTGATGGGGAAGGTCATGACGCGCCCGATGATGGTCTGGTTGAAGGATCCGGCTAGAAGCTCGGTCTGCTCCACCGTGCGGTCGAAGTTCACGCGCAGCCCCACCTCGCCGGTTTCGATGATCGTGCAACCGGATACGGCCAGGCCGACAGCAGCGGCCAGCAGCAATGGAGCGGCGAGCAGTTTCTTATTCATTGTGTTCCCTTGGTTCGTTGATATTCCGATATCGGCCGTTTTGGGAATGGTCACGTGCCTTTACCCGTCAATGAATCCTTTCTCCTTCAACTTTTTCTCGGACAGGTATTCTCTGAGGGCCAGAGTGACGATCAGAATGATGACCTCCAGAATGACGGCGGTAATCGTCACCTTCACGAACACTTCCACAGACAGTGGTTTGATCCATAGCTGTGCAATTGCGAGCAGGGACCAAACTACCGCAATGGAGAGCGCACTGACTATTCCCAGCTTCATGCGTCCTTCTCCATCACGACCAGATAGGCCTCTCGCTTCCATAGCAATAGCATCCGGCGGATATCTTTTTCCATTGTTACCACGCGCCACCCCTGGCTTGCGTTCTTGTTCAAAAATTCGCTGAATCTAACGGGATCGACTTTCGATGCTCCGAGTAGTAGAGAGCCCAGCATTCCTTCCTGATATATGACGACTTTGTATTGTTTCATCAGTGATTTCTCCGTTCGTTTTTTTGATCTTTATTGGGCTGGTTGAATTGCGTTCCAGTGCTTCTGAGCGATACATACAGAATCGGCCTTCCAGCACAGCGCTCTTCCACGAAGCGTCGGATTACTCTCGCCTGGAATTGC
Organism: Noviherbaspirillum sp.; assembly: GCA_035627275.1. Taxonomy (GTDB): domain Bacteria; phylum Pseudomonadota; class Gammaproteobacteria; order Burkholderiales; family Burkholderiaceae_D; genus Noviherbaspirillum. The sequence continues at coordinate 35,123 of DASPMC010000024.1, read as the reverse complement.
CTCCAGGCGGATGTATGCTGCCACGGGTAAATTGTCAAAGCAATATTGATTATGGCGACATCGGATACTGACCGATCAATGTCGTTTTCACGGCAAGGCCGTCTCACGCCTGACCGGCGTCAGTCATCTACCGGTCTCCACATTCCGGTAGAAACGTACCGCTCTCCGGTATCGCTCAATACCGTAACGATGCTGCGGTACTTGCCGGTCGCGGCAAGCTTGAGCGCCGCATGCACGAAGGCACCTGAAGAAGGCCCGACAAACAGGCCGTGCAAGGCCAGCCGCCGAGACATGGCGAGGGCTTCGTCGATGCTGACGGTGATACGCTCGTCGATCAGCGACTGATCAAGCAGCGCAGGGACGATATCACCGGGATGACCGAGCGGCTTCAGGCCCTCGATGCCTGGAAAGGTCTCGGGGATCGCGGCGGCCACATGCAGCTTTCCGCCATGCTCGCGCAAACGCCGCGCGACGCCGGTGAGCGTGCCGCCGGTACCCACACCGGCGACCAGGGCATCAGGCGTAGCGCCTGTGGCCGACGCCAGCTGCTCCATGATCTCGGTCGCGGTTTCCTCATAGTGCACGCGCCAGTTGTCCGGATTGCTGTACTGGTCGCAGTACCAATAGCGATCCGGCTGTTCGGCCGCCAGACGCTGCGTGTGGCGAATGGCGAAGTCGTAGCCTTCAACAGGATCGGTGACGATGAGTTCGGCGCCGTGCGAGCGAATGCGCTGCAAGCGTTCGGCGCTCGCGTTGCCCGGCACCACCAGCGTGACCGGCACGCCCAGCGCCGCCCCTAGCATCGCATATGAAATCCCCGCGTTGCCGGAAGATGAATCGAGCAGTCTGCGCCCGCCCGCGAAACGCCCCGCCGCGATGGCGCGCGTGAGCATGCGCGCCACCGGCCGGTCCTTGATCGAGCCTCCGGGATTCACGCTTTCCAGCTTCGCAAACAAGCGCGTTGCAGACGAGACTTCCTGTGCCAGCGGGATTTCCACCAGCGGCGTGTGGCCGATACCGGCGAGCAGCGCCGATGCGCCGCCTGGCATCCCCGCTCCTTCAGGCGGCCGGCCGTGCGCAGAATTGTTCATAGTCCACGTACTCGATTGCCTGCGCCGTGTCGCCGCAATAGGGGCAAGCGGGATTGCGCGGCAGCGCCAGTTCTGTAAAGCGTGCCCTGAGCGCGTCGTAGGCCAGCAGTCGGCCCACCAGCGGATCGCCGATGTCGAGCAGGAGCTTGATGGTTTCGACGGCCTCCAGCAGGCCGATCACACCGGGTAGCACGCCCAGGACGCCCGCATCGGCGCAGGAGGGCGCCATCTCGGGCGGCGGCGGTTCCGGATACAGGCAGCGGTAGCACGGGCCGCGGCGTTTCGGATACTGCGGCCAGAACACCGATGCTTGCCCCTCGAAACGGTAGACGGAACCGTGCACGTTCGGCTTGCCGAGTTTGACGCAGGCGTCGTTGACCAGGTAACGCGTCGGGAAATTGTCGGAGCCGTCGACCACTACATCGAAACCGGAAAAAATCTCGTCGACATTGCCGCTGTACAGGCGCGTTTCGACGCCCTGCACCTTGATGGAAGGATTGAGCGCCTCCAACGCCTGTCGCGCCGATGCCACCTTGGCCATGCCAAGACGCGAATCCGCATGCAGGATCTGGCGCTGCAGGTTGCTGCGATCGACCACGTCGTGATCGACGATGCCGAGCGTGCCGACACCGGCTGCGGCCAGATAGAACGCTGCGGGTGAGCCCAGTCCGCCGGCACCGATCAGCAGCACCTTGCTCTTCAGGAGCTTCATCTGCCCGCCCTCACCTACTTCCGGCATCGTCAGGTGGCGTGCGTAGCGTTCGCGCGCATGCGGGTCGAGCCGCTGCGGTGTCTCGAAGGGCAAGCCCTCGTTCTTCCACCGCGTGAATCCGCCGGCCATCGAATACAACTCGCGATAGCCGAGGCGCTGCAATTCCTCGGCTGCGAACAGGGAGCGCACGCCGCTGTTGCACATCGTCACGACGGGGCGATCCAGGTCCGGCACGCTGTCTTCCACACGCAATTCCAGAAACCCGCGTCCGAGACGATACGCGCCCACGGGGCTGCCTTGCGCAATCTCGTCCGCTTCGCGCACGTCGATCAGCGCTGCGCCCTTCGCTTGCAGCGCCAGTGCCTGCGCCGGCGTCACTTCGGGCACGTTGGCCTTCAGTTCAGCCAGCCGGCGGTCTTTGCCTTTCATGATCGCAACCTCCTGCGACGGCGGGAATGATCGATACGATGTCGCCGTCGGCAACCGGTGTCTGCATGCCGTTGGCAGCACGGATGTTCTGGCTGCCCAGGTAGATGTTGACGAACTGGCGCGGCTCGCCGCTGTCGTTCAGTATCCGCTCCAGCAACCCCTCGTGCTGCGCGCCCAGCACCGACAGGGCTTCCGCGACGCTGGATGCGTCGACACGGATTTCATCCGCGCCTTGCGTGTAGGAACGCAATGGCGTCGGAATGCGAATCGTCACCATGCTCACGATTGAATCACCTCCTCGTCGAACTGCTGCGCATCGTTCAGGCGCCATGAGCGCACGTCCCGCACGCCCTCGCCCGTCACCTCGAGAATGACGTATGACCATTCCGGCCATGCGGCCAGGCGGTCGGTTTCAGACGGCCTGGCCGGATGATCCGGATGCGTATGCCACACGCCGAGTACTTCGAGCCCTTGTTCACGCGCTGCAGTATCTGCGTCCAGGAAATCCTGTGGATCCAACTCGTAACGGTCGTGCGCGCGTTCGCGGTTAAGGTTGGCGGCTTGCGTCACGCCTTTGATGACGTGATCGCCGGGCGTGCGTTGTCCAATCAGCAGGCCGCAAATTTCATAGGGATAAGCAACCTCTGCCCACGATACGAGCGTGGTGTGGAATTCGGCTGGAAGATGCAGCGTCGGCATGTGCTGATACGGCATGATCTGCACGTGAGATCAGCTTTTTGCCGAATTGTTCTTCTTCATGGCTGAAGTGTTTCGGCGTGAAAACGTGAACGGCGGAAGGCCTTGCTTTGGCGTAGCGCCGCGTTCTGTTTGAAGCTGTCCGCGGGCGGCTTCGGTGCTGGAAGGACGAGCTGATAAAGATGCAGGTCCGGCAATTTGGGACTGATCAGGTCTGGGGAATTTCGCGGTGATACGGTGTGGCGAAACATCTGCTCCACGCGTCAGCGCCAATCTACGCACCAAATACTCACATCTCTGCACCATTACGGCAATACTACGCACCACAAAGATGCAACCGAGGAAGTGAATGCCGAGTTTTCCTATCCATGCACCAAGTTAGTGCATCAGCTGTGGGAGAATGACCTGCCTCAAATTATCTCTCAATCCCAAAATCCCCATGAAATACGCCTCTGTTCACCAGTACCTGCAACATGTCGCCGACCGCAATCCTGGCCAGCCCGAGTTCCTGCAAGCCGTTACGGAAGTAATGGAAAGCCTGTGGCCGTACATCGAGAAGCACTCCAAATATGCCGAGCACGGACTGCTCGACCGCCTGGTCGAGCCGGAGCGGGTGGTGATGTTCCGCGTGTCCTGGGTGGACGACCACGGCCAGGTGCAGGTCAACCGAGGCTATCGTATCCAGCACAGCATGGCGATCGGCCCCTACAAGGGCGGCATCCGCTTCCATCCGTCGGTCAACCTCTCGGTGCTGAAATTCCTGGCGTTCGAGCAGACCTTCAAGAATGCGCTCACCACGTTGCCCATGGGCGGCGGCAAGGGCGGCTCCGACTTCGACCCGAAGGGCAAGAGCCCGGCCGAAGTGATGCGCTTCTGCCAGGCCTTCGTGAGCGAGCTGTTCCGCCATGTCGGTGCCGACACCGACGTGCCTGCCGGCGACATCGGCGTGGGCGGCCGCGAAGTAGGCTACATGGCCGGCATGATGAAGAAGCTCAGCAACCGCGCCGACTGCGTCTTCACGGGCAAGGGCCTGAGCTTCGGCGGCTCGCTGATCCGGCCAGAAGCGACCGGCTACGGCACCGTCTACTTTGCGGATGAAATGCTCAAGACCCGCGGCCGTTCGTTCGAAAGCTTGCGCGTGAGCGTATCCGGCTCGGGCAATGTCGCGCAGTATGCGGTGGACAAGGCGATGGCGCTCGGCGCCAAGGTCGTCACCGTCTCCGACTCCAGCGGCACCATCATCGACGAAGAAGGCTTTACGCCGGAAAAGCTCGCCATCCTGATGGAGGTGAAGAACCATCTCTACGGCCGCGTCAGCGATTATGCCGAACGCACCGGCGTGCGCTTCGAAGCAGGCGTGCGGCCATGGCATGTGCCGGTCGACGTCGCGCTGCCCTGCGCGACCCAGAACGAGCTGGATGCCAAGGATGCCGACACCCTCATCTCGAACGGTGTCCTATGCGTGGCCGAAGGCGCCAACATGCCGTCTACGATCGAAGCTGCGAAGGCATTTGAATCCGCTGGCGTGCTATACGCGCCCGGCAAGGCCAGCAACGCGGGCGGCGTCGCCACCTCGGGCCTGGAAATGAGCCAGAATGCCGCACGCATGTCGTGGCCGGCGGAGGAAGTCGACGCTCGCCTGCAGCAAATCATGAAGGGCATCCATGCCGCCTGCCTGCAATACGGCAAGCGTGACGATGGCCGGTTCAGCTACGTGGACGGCGCCAATATCGCCGGCTTCGTGAAGGTAGCCGACGCGATGCTCGCGCAGGGCGTGATCTGATTCAACGCGGTTGGAATCGCTCCGGCAGATGCCCGACGGGCGCACGTCTGCCGGGGAATTACGCGAATAACGGCATTTCGATCCGTAGCGGCCAGGTTATCCGCCTTGGGTAATGCCGTCAGTCTGTTTCCGCCGCGCGTCCGAACCCTCTCGGACACAGCGGCGGCTTTTGCGGTGTTGTACGTCCGGTTTTAAGCCGCCTTCTTCTCATCCCGCAGCTCACGCCGCAGGATCTTGCCGACATTAGTCTTCGGCAGCGCATCACGGAACTCGATGTACTTCGGCTTCTTGTACGCTGTCAGCTGGTCCTTGCAGAACTGCATCAGCTGCTCCTGCGTGAGGCTCGGGTCCTTGCGCACCACGAACACCTTCACCGCTTCGCCCGAGTTGCTGTCGGGGACGCCGACGCAGGCGCATTCCAGCACGCCCGGGTGTCCCGCAACGACGCCTTCGATTTCGTTCGGATACACGTTGAAGCCGGACACGAGGATCATGTCCTTCTTGCGGTCGACGATCTTCACGTAGCCGGCCGCATCCATCACGCCTACGTCGCCGGTCTTGAAGAAGCCGTCGGCGGTGATGACCTTGGCGGTCTCTTCCGGGCGGTTCCAGTAGCCGGCCATCACCTGCGGGCCGCGGATGGCGATTTCCCCCGCTTCGCCGAGCGGCAGCGGCTTGCCGTCATCGTCGAGGATGGCGATCTCAGTCGATGGAAGCGGCAGGCCGATGCTGCCGTTGTATTCGGGAACGGCAGGGTTGCAGGTCGCGACCGGCGAAGTTTCGGACAGACCGTAGCCTTCGTTGATCGGGCAGCCAGTCACTTTCAGCCACTTGTCGGCCACCGCTTTCTGCACTGCCATGCCGCCGCCGTTGCAGGACTTCAGCTGGGAAAAGTCGAGCTTGGCGAAATCGGGGTTGTTGAGCAAGCCGTTGTACAGCGTGTTCACGGCCGGGAAGAGGTTGATCTTGTACTTCCCCAGTTCCTTGACGAAGCCCGGGATGTCGCGCGGATTCGGGACCAGGAGGTTCATGCCGCCGTTGCGCAGGCCGAACAGGCAGCACGCGGTCAGCGAGAAGATGTGGTACAGCGGGAGCGCGCAGACGATGGTCAGCGCCTCGACCTTCGGCTCCTTGTTCAACGTCGGCTGCGACCAGGCTTCGTTCTGCAGCACGTTGGCGACGACGTTGCGGTGCAGGAGGGTCGCGCCCTTGGACACGCCGGTGGTGCCGCCGGTGTATTGCAGGAAGGCGATATCGGTGGATCCGATCTTCACTTTCTTCAGCTTGAGCTTCGCGCCTTCGGCCAGCGCCTTGGTGAACGGCACGGCGGTGGGCAGGGAATACTCGGGCACCATCTTCTTGATCTTGCGGACGGCGAAGTTGACCACGGTGCCCTTGATCGGGCCGAGCAGGTCGCCCATGGTGGCCAGCACCACGTGCTTGACTCCGGTCTTCGCGATCACCTGCTGCAGGGTGGTGGCGAAGTTCTCCAGGATGACGATGGCCTTGGCGCCGGAGTCGTTGAGCTGGTGCTCCAGTTCGCGCGGGGTGTAGAGCGGGTTGACGTTGACGACGGTGTAGCCGGCGCGCAGCACGGCGGCCAGCGCCACCGGGTACTGCAGGATGTTGGGCATCATCAGCGCAACGCGGTCGCCCTTGACCAGGCCTTTGCCCTGCAGCCAAGCGGCAAGCTGCTGCGACATCCGGTCGACCTCGGCATAAGTCAGGAACTTGTCCATGCAGGCGTATGCATTGCGCTTGGCGTACTTGCGAAAGGATTCCTCGAAGAGGTGGGCGAGCGAGTCGTATTGGGTGTAATCGATTTGGGCAGGCACGCCTTGGGGATAGGACTTGAGCCAGAATTTGTCCATGGTGTCTCTCTCTTTGTTCTTGAATCGGAATGCCATGGCCGGATCGGCAATGGCGGGGATGGGTCGAACCATGCTAGGGAGGCATAGGGCGGCGTGCAAGCGCCCGGATGCATCTTGTCCCGCTTAGTCACACATTTGGCCGCTGCGATCACGCGTGTGTTGGAACCCCGGACCGCGTTCGTTGCGTCGCAGCATTTTTCTTGCGTTAAATCAAAGGCTTAGCTGGCGGTTGCGCACTTATTATACGGCCGTATAATAATGCATGGCCCGACCTTCCCAAAACATCGACCAGCGCCTGCTGGAAGCCGGCATGGAATTGCTGCCCCTCACCGGCTGCCGCGGCCTGTCCGCGCGCAAGCTGACCGAACATGCGGGCGTCAACCTCGGCATGTTCCACTACCACTTCCGCAGCAAGGACAACTTCATCCGAACGCTGCTGCAGCAAACCTACGAGCAGATGTTCCAGGACCTGGTGCTGAAGGCGCATGAAAGCGCGTCGCCGCTCGAGAACCTGCGCAATGCAATCCGGGTGATTGCCGGCTTCGGACTCGCCAACCGGCAACTGCTGCTGCGCATCGGGGCGGACGCGCTGGCGGGCGAGCAGGTAGCGGCGGAATTCCTGCAGGCGAACTTGCCGCGGCATCTGGGCGTCATCGCGGCGCTGATTGTTGAAGCGCAGCGCGCCGGCCGCCTGGTGAAAGCGCCATTGCCGCAAATGATCGCCTTCATTGCCGGCGCGGTCATGGCGCCGGTGCTGTTCGGTACGGCCTTGCAGGACAACAGCGCACTGGCGTTCGGCGCTGCTGCACTGGAGCAGGCGGTGCTGTCGAGAGAAGCCGTCGAGCAGCGCATCGACTTCGCGCTGCGCGGACTGTCAACGGACAAGGGAGACCTCGCATGAGAACCTCGGCGGTATGGGCTGTATCGTTCGCCCTGCTTGCAGGCTGCAGCGACAAACCTGCGGATTATTTTCCCGGCTATGCGGAAGCGGAGTACGTTCGTCTCGCCACACCGATTGCGGGTACCCTTACCCGGCTGCATGTGCAGCGCGGCGACCAGGTACAGCGCGATGCACCCGCCTTCGTGCTCGAGCAGGACAGCGAACGCGCGGCGCGCGAAGAAGCAGCGTCGCGCGTGCAGCGCGCGCAGGCGCAACTGGCAAACCTCAAGAAAGGCCGCCGCCCCGACGAAGTGGCAGCGATCCAGGCGCAACTGGCGCAAGCGGAAGCGGCGCTCAGGCTGTCGACAAGCAATCTGGAGCGGCAGAAGCAGCTGGTGGCAGACAAGTTCATCTCGCCGGCAAACCTCGACGAAGCGCGCAGTACCGTGGATCATGACCGTGGACGCGTCAATGAGCTGCGTGCGCAACTGCGCGTCGCCAATCTCGGCGCGCGTCCCGACGAGATCGACGCAGCGGAACAGGAATTGAAAGCAGCGCAGGCGCAACTGGCCCAGGCCGACTGGAGACTCACGCAGAAGACGCAACGCATGCCCGTCACCGGCAGTGTCGCCGACGTGCTATATCGCGAAGGCGAATTCGTGCAGGCTGGCAGCCCTGTCGTAAGCGTACTTCCGCCGCAGAACATCAAGCTGCGCTTCTTCGTGCCCGAGACACAGTTTGCCACGCTGCGCCTCGGCCAGGATGTCGTCGTGCAGTGCGACGGCTGCAAGGCGGCGATCCCGGCGAAGATCAGCTATCTCTCGCCCGGCCCTGAATACACCTCGCCGCTCATCTACAGCAAGGAGAACCGCGCCGCATTGGTGTTCATGATCGAAGCCCGCCCTGCCCCCGACCAAGCCACATCGCTGCATCCTGGCCAGCCGGTCGAAGTCCGTCTCGCGCAGGCACGATGATGGACGCCATCATCGACGTACGCGGCCTGACCAAACGCTACGGCGGCCGCACCGTCGTCGACCACGTCGACATGCAGGTTGCACGCGGCCGCATCTACGGCTTCCTTGGCCCCAACGGCAGCGGCAAGACCACCACCATCCGCATGCTGTGCGGCTTGCTCACGCCGGATGATGGCAGTGGCACCTGCCTCGGTTTCGATATCCGCAAGGAATCGCGCAAGATCAAGCGCGAAGTGGGTTACATGACGCAGAAGTTCGGACTGTACGAGGACCTGAGCATCGAGGAAAACCTCGACTTCATCGCGCGCGTGTATGAAGTGCCGGATGCGCCGGCGCGCGTGCAGCGCATGCTCGACCAGCTCGGGCTGACCACGCGGCGCACGCAGCTTGCCGGATCGTTGTCGGGCGGCTGGAAGCAGCGCCTCGCCCTCGCCGCCTGCCTGCTGCATGATCCGCAACTTCTGCTGCTCGACGAGCCGACTGCGGGCGTCGATCCGAAGGCCAGGCGTGATTTCTGGGACCAGTTGCACGAACTGGCTGCAGGCGGATTGACGGTGCTGGTGTCGACGCACTACATGGACGAGGCCGAGCGTTGCCACGAGCTGGCTTATATCGCTTACGGCAAGCTGCTGGCGCAGGGCACCTCGGAGCAGTTGATTGCAAATGCCGGGCTGGTCACCTGGTCGCTCGCCGGTCCCGGCCTCGCACGTATCGCGCAAGCGTTACGCGCCGATCTCGAACTCAACGTCGCTTCCTTCGGCACGGACCTGCATGTAAGCGCGACCTCGCCTGCGAAACTGGAAGCGGCGCTGGCGCCCCATCGCAACCCTGCCTTCACCGTCACGCCGGTCGACACCAGCCTGGAAGATGTCTTCATCTACCTGATGCAACAGTCGAAGGACAACTTTCCGTCATGAACTGGTCGCGCTTCCTCGCCATCCTGATCAAGGAATTCCGCCAGATCCGGCGCGACCGCCTGACCTTCGCGATGATGGTCGGCGTGCCGATCATGCAGCTGGTGCTGTTCGGGTTTGCGATCAATACCGATCCGAAGCAGTTGCCCATGGCGGTGGTGTCCGCCGACGAAAGTGAGTTCTCGCGCAGCCTTCTCGCCGGGCTGGAGAACTCCGGCTACTTCCGTGTCACACAGCGTCCTCGCAGCGAGGCGGAAGGCAACCGACTGCTGGACGAGGGGCGCGTACAGTTCCTGCTTGTGGTGCCGCCGGATTTTTGGCGGCAGCTGGTGCGCGGCGAGCGGCCAGTCTTGCTGCTCGCCGCGGATGCGACCGATCCTGCAGCCTCCGGCAATGCACTTGCAGCGGTGAATTTCGTTGCCCGGCAAGCGGTCGGACGTGACCTCATCGGGCCCTTGCGCGCCTTGCAGCCGGGCGACGTGCCATTCGAGATCCGCGCGCAGCGGCGTTACAACCCGGAAGGCATTTCGCGCTACAACATCGTGCCGGGGCTGATCGGCGTGGTGCTGACGATGACGATGGTGATGATGACCTCGCTGGCCATGACGCGCGAGCGTGAGCGCGGGACGATGGAGAATCTGCTTGCGACGCCGGTGCGGCCGCTTGAGGTCATGGTTGGAAAGATCGCTCCTTACATTTTGATCGGGTATGTGCAGGTGACAGTGATCCTGATTGCGGCGCATTTTCTGTTCAATGTCCCGATGGTGGGTAGTTTGGGATTGCTTTCCGCGGCGCTGGTGGTGTTCATGGCGGCCAATCTTGCGGTGGGATTTACGTTTTCTACGGTGGCGAAGAATCAGCTGCAGGCGATGCAGTTGACGTTCTTTTTCTTTTTGCCGTCGATGCTGCTGTCGGGATTTATGTTTCCGTTTCGGGGGATGCCGGGGTGGGCGCAGGTGATTGGAGAGGGGTTGCCTCTCACGCATTTTTTGCGAGTGGTGCGGGGGATTATGTTGAAGGGGAATGGCTTTTTTGAGGTGTTTCCGAGTGTTTGGCCGATGGGGGTGTTTATGGTGGTGGCTGGGGTGGTTGCTTTGAGGAGGTATCGGCAGACTTTGGATTGAGGTTTCTCTTCGGTGCCCCAGTGCGGTTGACTCTCCGTGGATGCTTGCCGGGACTGGCCCCGGCGGGCCACTCACTTTTTTGCTTCGCCAAAAAAGTAAGCAAAAAAGGCGCCCCTGGTGCCTTCGCCCCCTTCGGGGGTGCCCAAAAGAGTGAGGCTCAAAACGGGAAGCGCAGAACTCGCCTTCGGCTCAGACAACTGCGCTTCTTTTTCCGTTTTGAGCCTCACTCTTTTGGCTCGTCACAAGGGATCTCTTTAAACCCATCCCCACCCTGACCCGCCCCTTGAAGGGGAGGGAATCAAGAACGCATTTCTCCGAATAATCGAACTCGCATACATTGCGAACGCAATTCCATCGCCTAACGTTGCCAAGACCTAAACAGTTCCCTCCCCTTCAAGGGGAGGGCCAGGGTGGGGATGGGGTATGCAGTTAATCCCTTGTACGCAGCCGAAAAAATGCTGGGGAAGGCGGATAAAGAAGCGCAGTTGTCTGAGCCGCAGGCGAGTTCTGCGCTTCCCGACTTCCCCAGCATTTTTTCGGGCACCCCGCAGGGGCTGCGGACCAGGGTCGCCTTTCTTTGCTTACTTTCTTTGGCGAAGCAAAGAAAGTGAGTGGCCCCGGGGCCAGTCCCGGCTAGCATCAACGGAGTGACTACCGAACAGGGGCACCGAAGAGAAACCCACACAATCAGCGCTCAGAAAACATCGCCATCCCATTCCGATACGCAATCTTCTCCGCAACCTCCCGCGGAAGCTCCCCCAGCATCCGCCGATAGAACGAAGCCAACTCCTCCACCTGTCCCCACCGCGGTGTAACCCAGGTATCCGTCCCCACAACAAACCGATCCGGATACTTCATCATCAACGCCTTCCACCGCGGATTAAGCCCCCCCCCCTGCTCGATATCCATGCGATAGGACAGCTCCCCCACAATATTCGGATACTGCGCAAACATCTGCTCCACCTTATCCATCGGCGTACTCATCCCCGTATGCGCCCAGATAAGCTTCACCCCAGGCGCATGCCGCAGGATGCGCTCCACTGCATCCTCATCCGCGTGCGCATGCAACCACAGCCCGCGCTCTTTCGCGAGCCGCGCGATCTTCGCCATGTAAGGCGCGTCGGCATCCGCACCGAAGATGTGGAATTCGCCAATCCCGCGATAAATGCCACGCGCGAGTTCCTTCTCGACATACTCAGCCACGCCCTCGCTCTTGAACCAGTCGTATCGATCCGGCTGCATGCGGTAAGGCCGCAAGAAGGGCACGATCACAATGTCCTTGGCCTTCTGCGCGATCAGGTCCAACGTACCGTCGTTCGGCCGGCTGGTGGCGAGCACCGCGCGGATGCCGGTCTTGCGCCACAGCGCGACTACCTGCTCAGGCGACAGGTAGGTGCGCGCTTCGACGTTGTAGTGCATGTGCGCGTCAAACAGCGGCAAGGGTTCTGCCGCTTGTGCTGTGAAGGCACAGGCAGAGGCAATCAGCAGGACAAGACGTTTCATTCCACCACTCCCAGTTTTCCGCTATGGCTGCCCATGTACCACAGGCGGCCCTTCGCATCGACAATCATCTTGCGTATGCCCTCGTTCTTGGTCGGCAGCGGGAACACGCGGAATTTCTCAGTGGATGGGTCGAACAGCGCGACGGTATCGGTACCGATTTCATTCATCCATACCTTGCCCGCGCCGTCGACCGTCACGGCATAGGGCTTGCCCGGTTCACCCGCGGGTGTGTCATAGCTCTTGATAATCTTCGCGGTCTTGGCGTCGATATGGGTGAGCTTGCCGTCTCCATAACGCACCACCCACAACGTATTGTCCGGCGCGGCGGCAATGCGGCGAGGCATCGAGCCACGGCCGAGGTCGATTTCGGTGACCTGCCCGCTCGCAGCATCGATGCGCCCTACACGCTGCCCGCTGGCTTGGCAGAACCAGACATTGCCCTGCTTGTCCATCGCCAGGCCGTAGGGGCCGTCTCGCGTGTCGAACTCGGTCATCTTCCTGCTCGCGCGGTCGAAGCGCGTGACCTTGTCGGCGGACTGGTTGGTAAACCACAGCGCGCTGCGACCGTCGAAGATGATGGTGTGCGGACTGCCGCCGGACGGCGTCTTGTGCGCCACCATCTTGCCGGGATGCCCGTTGACGAAGGGGATTTCCAGCAGGGTGCCGTTGCCATGCCCGGTCATCCAGACCGTGCCTTGCTCGTCGACCACGAGACCGTGCGGGCGTGTGCCTTCGGGCAAATCCCATTCGTCGAACTTCTGGGTCACGGGATCGAAGCGGGCGAGCTTGTTACCGTGCATGACGGCGATGTAGATCTTGCCGTCGGGTGCCGCAGCGGGGTCGCGCGCGAATTTCGGGGTAGGCACGGCCCATTCGGAAACCTTGCCAGTCGGTTGCGATATGCCGGGAGTGATGGTGTAGTTGGAACCGCCGGCGTGGGCCAATGCCGGCAGGAGGAAGAACAGGGACAGAACCTTTCGCATGGCGCGCTCCTTCCTTTCTCGGAACGCTTATTGTGGCCCAATGCGCGCAGGTTTGCAGGAGGCGGCGCAACGCCTCCTGGCATTACACGGTACGTTTCGGGCGCAGCTGCAATCCCCGCAGGAAACGGGAAATGACGGCGAACGCGCTGATCCCGTAGTGGGAATAGTCGAACGCGCGCGGCAGGTCGACCCGGATGCGGCTTGTGCCGACCGCCTCGGCCAGCACCAGCCCGCCGTTGGGGACGGTAAAGCTGGTGCCGGGGCGCAGGAACACGTCCACCGGCTCGCCGTAGGCGGTAATCCACACCACGCCCGAAACGCAGTGAATGCGGCGGCCCTCGGCGGCGACCAGACGTAGGGGACGGTTTTCGTGCAGTTCGCACTCGACCTGGCTTCGCGTTACTGCGACGATCTTCGGCTGCATGGTGCTCTCCTTTCTGTGGGTTGGAGAAACATCGTACGTTGTTGCAATGCAGCGCAACAGGTGCAGCAGTTCGAAATTGTTACCATCACAGCGGACTTGCACTTAAACTGTTCTGGTCAAAAAACCATGGAACTGTATCTTTGTGCCGCACTGCCGCACGGTCACAATCGAATCATGTCCGCCCAAGTCAACCTCTACGAACACCTCGCCGACGAACTGGCAGCCCTGATTGCCAGCCGGGTCTTCGCACCCGGCGACCGGCTGCCGTCGATACGGCACCTGGCGCAGCAGAAGCGGCTGTCGATCAGCACGGTGATGCAGGCGCTGCGGTTGCTGGAGGACCGCGGCCTGGTGGACGCGAAGCCGCAGGCGGGCTATTACGTGCGGCATCGCGCGCGCAGTCTGGTCGTAGCGCCCGAGGCACAGCACATCAAGGAACCGACTTATGTCGGCATCAACAACCTGCTGATGGAAGTGCTGCGCGCGATGAAGGCGCCGGGCGCGCTGCAGCTCGGACTGTCCTGGCCGCCGGACGAACTGTTGCCGGTCAAGCGCATGCAGCAGGTGATGAGCGCGGTGGCGCGGCGCAGTCCGGAACTGCTCACACGCGACGGATGCTTCGACACCAACGAACCGAATTTCGTGCGCCAGGTGATCCGCCGCTCGGTAGACTGGGGGCGCATCAATCCTCAGGAAATCATCGCCACCAACTCCTGCACCGAGGCCTTGAGCCTGGGCCTGCGCGCGGTCGCCAAACCGGGCGACACGATCGCACTCGAATCGCCGACCTACTTCGTGCTGCTGCAGCTGATCGAAAGCCTGGGCATGAAGGCGCTGGAGATACCGACCGACCCGAAGACCGGGATTTCGATCGACGCGCTTGAACTGGCGATGCGCGAGGGCCTGGTGCAGGCCTGCCTGCTGGTGCCGAATGCGAACAATCCGCTGGGATGCGTGATGCCGGAGGCGAACAAGAAGCGGCTGGCGCACCTGCTCACCCAGTACAACGTGCCTCTGGTGGAGGACGACGTGTATCGCGACCTGTGCTTTTCCGCTGAGCGGCCGTGGCCGGTGAAGGCCTATGACAGTTCGGGCCACGTCGTGCTGTGTTCGTCCTTTTCCAAGGTGGTCAGCCCGTCGGCGCGCGTCGGCTACATCGTCGCCGGCCGCTATACGGAACAGATCGCCTACCTGAAGAATGTGTCGAGCGGCGGCACCAATCATTTCACGCAGGCTGTGCTGGCCGATTTTATCGCCAGCAGCAGCTATGACGCGCAGGTTCGGAAGATGCGGCGCTCGATGGCCGAACGGATCGCGCGCATGTCGGATGCGGTGTCGGAGTACTTCCCGGAGGATTGCTCGGTGTCGACGCCGCAGGGCGGGTTCGTGCTGTGGGTGCAGATGCCGGATGAAGTCGATGCGCTGGCGCTGCACCGGGAAGCAATCGAGCGGAATATCGCGTTCATGCCGGGGCAGCTGTTTTCGGCGTCGGGGAAGTTCGGGAACTGCATTCGGCTTAATTGCGGGAATGCATGGAGCGTGGAGATCGAGAATGCGGTCCGCACGATTGGAGAGCTCGTCTTTCAGCAGCTGGACGAAGCGCTCATTCCCGAAGTGCGGGAGCCGTCGCGCGTTATCGCGTTCTCACAGCGCTAAGCAAATTCCTTTCGCGCCCGCCCGGAGCCTGTCTGCGGGCTGTTCAGCCCGTGCCTTAGCCATCTTTCCCCGTCATCCCGGCGCAAGCCGGGATCCAGTGGCGTCTGTCTTCGGACGGAGGAACGACGCTGGGTCCCGGCCTTCGCCGGGACGACAGGGAAGAGGCAGGCGGTGCACAGGCGCAGTCTCCCGCCTGCATCGGCAGACTCATATGGCGGCTTTGCCATTCGCACCTCTTTCCACGCATTTCATCGCCGTCCCCCGCTTTTTGTCGCAAATCCCTCGCCCTCGACACCGTCAATAGATATAGTTGCAACATTTCCCAACCGGAGGCGTTGCATGCATCCTGTCGTCCTCAAGCAAGTCGGCAAGACCTATCACCTCGACGCGGTGAATGTGCCGGCACTCAGCGATATCAACCTCGAGATCCGCCCCGACTGCTTCACCGTGATTTCCGGCCCGTCGGGGAGCGGCAAGACCACGCTGCTCAACGTGATCGGTTGCATCGACCGGCCCGACCATGGCGAGATCATGGTGGCCGGACAGGCTGTACAGAAGATGCCGGACGATGCGCTGTCCGATTTCCGCGCACGTCACCTCGGGTTCATCTTCCAGAATTTCAACCTGCTGCCGGTGCTCACTGCCTATGAGAATGTCGAGTATCCGCTAATGCTGACGAAGATGCCGGCCGCGCAGCGCCGCGAGCGCGTGCTGGCCCTGCTGGATGCAGTAGGACTGTCCGACCGCGCCAACAACCGCCCGGGCCAATTGTCCGGCGGGCAGCGGCAGCGCGTGGCGATCGCGCGTGCGCTGGCGCCGGCGCCGAAGCTGGTGCTGGCCGACGAGCCGACCGCCAATCTCGACAGCCAGACCGGCGCTGCGATCATCGCGCTCATGCGCAAGATGCAGCGCGATCACCACGTTTCCTTCGTGTTCTCCTCGCACGATCCGCAGGTGCTGGCCGAGGCCGACGATGCGGTCTTCCTGCGTGACGGGCGCATCACCGGCATCGAGCGCAAGGAGGTCAAGGCATGAACACTTTCGCACTCGCCCTGCGCAACCTGTTGCGCAACCGCCGCCGCTCGCTCACCACGCTGCTGGCGATGATCGTCGGCCTGGTGGCCATCCTGCTGTTCGGCGGCTACAGCCGCAACGTGATCCTGGCGATGCAGACCGGCTATGTGCAGTTCCACGGCCATTACCAGATCCAGCGCAAGGATTATTTCCTCTATGGCAGCGGCAACCCGGCCGCTTATGGCATTCCTGATTACGAACGGATCATGGAGACGGTCAAGCGCGATCCGGTGCTGGCGCCGATGCTGACCGTCGTCACACCGAAGATGCAGCTGAGCGGTATCGCCGGCAATTTCGGCGCGGGCGTGTCCAAGACGGTGCTGGGCAGCGGCATCGTGGTTGACGAGCAGAACAGGATGCGGGCCTGGGACGATTACGGCAGCATGAGCTATGCACGGCCGCTGGCGCTGACGGGCACGACGCCGGATGCGGTGGTGATCGGCACCGGCGTCGCGCGCATCCTGCAGTTGTGCGGACCGCTGAACGTCCCCAGCTGCCCGCAGCCCGCGCCGAAGGCCGAGGCATCGGGACCGCAGGCGCCGGACGATATCGCCGCGCTGTCGGCACTCGAAAAGCCTGTCGCACTGCAAGGCGACGGGCGGAGCGGCACGGCCATCGAAATGCTTGCCGCCAACCTGCATGGTGCGCCTAATGTCGCGCGCCTGAACGTGGTGAAAGCCGAGAACCAGGGCTTGAAGGAAGTCGACGACGTCTTCATGATCATGCACCTGCAGCAAGCGCAGCGCCTGATCTATGGCAGCGAAAAGCCGCAGGTCACAGCCATCCAGCTGCAGTTGAAACACAGCAGCCAGATGCCCGCGGCCAAGGCGCGGTTGGAAGAATTGCTGGCGACGACCTTTAAGGACGCGCAGCTGGAAATCCAGGACTTCCAGACCCTGGCGCCTATCTACGGACAGACCATCCAGTTCTTCAATTCGGTGTTCGGTTTCATCGCCACGCTGATCGGCGTGATCGTGCTGTTCACGGTGGGCAATACGATGAGCATGGCGGTGGTCGAGCGCACCGTCGAGATCGGCACGCTGCGCGCGATCGGCCGCCGGCGCAGCGGCATCCGGCGCATGTTCGTGTGCGAAGGCCTGCTGCTCGGCCTGATCGGTTCGGCGCTGGGCGTGGCGATCGCGCTGCTGTTCTCTGCACTGATCAACAACAGCGGCCTGACCTGGACGCCGCCCGGCTATGTCTACGCGTATCCGGTCAAGACGCGCGTGTGGGGCGAGAGCGGGCTGATCCTGGGCAGCGTGATCGGCATGGTGGTGGTGGCCGTAATCTCGGCGTGGTGGCCGGCCAACCGCGCGTCGAAGATGGTGATCGTGGACGCATTGCGGCACGTATGAGGAAAGGATGAACATGCAGATCAACAATATGCGCAGGCTGACGATCGCGACGCTGCTTGGCGCCGTATGCCACCTGCCGGCCGTCGCCGCACCCGACGCGCAGGCCATCCTCGCCGCCAGCGACGCGGTGCGCAATCCCGGCTACCCGTTCGGACTCACCACCACGCTGCTCGAATACCGCAATGGCAAGCAGACCGATGCCATCACGCTGGCCGTCTATTCGAAGGAAGACAAGAGCGGCGGCCAGTTCCGCAGCCTGATCCGTTTCGTCACGCCGGCGCGCGATGCCAACAAGCTCATGCTCAAGAACGGCAACGACCTGTGGTTCTACGATCCGTCCAACAAGGCCAGCATTCGCATCTCACCGCAGCAGCGCCTGCTGGGCCAGGCGGCCAACGGCGATATCGTCACGGTGAACCTGGCGAAGGACTACAAGGCTACCCTCGCCGCCGAGGAGGACACGCAGGACGGCGAACGCCAGACGCGCCGTTGCTACAAGCTGGCGCTGGCTGCCATCAGTCCCGACGTGACCTACCACCACATCGAGATGTGGATCGATGTCTCCAACAACCGGCCGGTGAAGGCGCGCTTCTATACTGAGAGCGACCGCCTGCTGAAGACCGCGTACTACCGCAAGTACCAGAGCCAGCTCGGCACGGAGCGGCCGACCGAAACGGTGATCATCGACGGCCTCGATCCGAATTGGGTGACGGTGATGCGCTTCTCGGACTATGCCAAGCGCGAGGTGCCGGAGGCCTGGCTGCAGCGCGACTACCTGCCGCGCTTCAAGCCGGAATGATGCGCCGGTTTGCCTTCTTGTTCGCCTTCCTGCTGGCGCTGGCCGCTGGTCCCGTTGTAGCGGACGACCTGGATGCACTCCGGCTGGCGGACGAGGCGCCTGCGGACGTGGCGCGCGCGTCGGACTGGTCGGCCTTCATCGAGGCGGCGGCGGGCCGCTCGGTCCTGCGCAACGGCATGTCCTCGCCGGACCAGCGCCTGTCGCTCGACGTCCAGCTCGACAAACGCCTCGCGCCGGGATGGCGCCTGGTGTTTGCCAACCGGCTGGACATGTTCTGGCAGGACGAGCCGACGCGCCAGCACGGCATCAACACGCTGAAGGAGGCCTACCTCGGCTGGCAGGCGCGCGACGACCTGATGTTCGATGCCGGCCGGATCAACGTGCGCAACGGCGTGGCGGCCGGCTACAACCCGACCGACTATTTCCGCACCGGCGCGAACCGGTCCATCATCTCGGCCGATCCGGCCAGCCTGAGGAAGAACCGCCAGGGCAGCGTGATGCTGCGCGGACAAACGCTGTGGGATGGCGGCTCGGTCACCGCCCTGTATTCGCCGAAACTGGCGTCGCAGCCGCATGCTGCCTCCCTGAATCCCGATGTCGGCGCCACCAACAACCAGGACCGCTGGCTGCTCGCCGCGAGCCAGCGGCTGACCGGCAACCTCAATCCGCAATGGCTGCTGTACAAGGAGGAGCGTCTGCCGGTGCAGCTCGGCTTCAACCTGTCGATGCTGGTCAACGACGCCACCGTGGCGCATGTGGAATGGTCCGGCGGACGCAGTCCCTCGCTGTTCGCCCAGGCGACGCAGGTTGGCGACGACACTGCCTTCCGCAACCGCGTCAGTTCCGGCCTGACTTACACGACCTCGAACAAGCTGTCGCTGACGGTCGAATACCACTACGATGGCGGCGGACTGCGCGACGACCAATGGCAGGCGTTGCCGCGCACTTCGCTGCCGGCCTACGGCCGCTACCGCGCGCTGTTGCAAAACCGCCTGGAAGCGCCGACCCGTGACGCGGTCTTCGTGTACGTGGCGTGGCAGGATGCGCTGCTCAACCGGCTGGATCTGAACGCAATGCTGCGCCACAACCTCGCCGACCACAGCCGCTTGTCGTGGCTGGAGGCACTTTACCGCGCGGACCGGATGGATGTCGCGCTGCAATGGCAGGTGAACAGCGGCACGCCGTTCAGCGAGTTCGGCGCGGCGAGCCAGCGGCGGATCGTGCAGGCGCTAATGAGGTATTTTTTCTGAAACGCTTGGCCGTTGCGGGGATTGCGTGGCTCCTTGCTCGGATACTGCCTGCGAGACCAGCACGGTATCCGGCTGCGACACGCTTGCAGCCGGCCCCATGTCCGGCATGTCGCCATATACCTGCCGATAGTAGCTGTGGCCGATGATGGCCAGGCCCGCAAGCAGCAGGGCCAGACCGATGCCGGTGCTCACGCGTTCTATCCGGCGCAGGCGTGTATGTTCCAGTTCGTTGAGCCGGAGGTCGTACTCGAGCCGTTTGCGCGGCGAGGACAGCAGCAAGTAAGCCTGGCGCATCTGCTGCAGGCGCAATTGGTCCTTCTTGCGCCAGCCGCGCCTGGTGTTGCTCGAGATGTGTTCGTTCAGGTTCTGCCGGTAGCTGTGTTCGATATCGGCAAAACTCGCATGGCGGTCGACACCAAGCACGTCGTACAGGGTCTTCATCGGTTGCCTCTTGTTCTTGTTTTGCAGCGGGCACTTTAGCGAATGCGGCATGCAGCAACAATCCCGCAGATATGGGAGTTGCGGCGCATCATTTTCTCTACGTCAACTTCTTATCCTGTCGCGCGGCGATCACCGTGCACCTTTCACGCCCTTTACAAACGGTGACATTGGAACCAAACTGATGTGATAGTTGACGAATGTCAACGTCCAGCCTGTGCCGCTTGACAGAAAAGAAACACACGACATGAATCCAGACACTCCGGTCCAGGTTGCCGATTTGCATTTCCTGATCGCGGAAGACGACGAATTCCAGCGTCACTGGCTGAAGGTGATGCTGAACAAGCTCGGCGCGCAGCACCTGGTGGAAGCACCGGACGGCAAGGCGGCGCTGGACATCCTGCAGGCGAAGGATGCACGCATCGACATCAGTTTCATCGACCTGAACATGCCGGAGATGGACGGCATCGAACTGGTGCGCCACCTTGCCAACAACGATTGCCAGACGGCGATCGTGCTGACCAGCGCGCTCGGATCGGCGCTACTGCTGTCGGTCGAAACCATGTCCAAGGCCTATGGCGTCAACCTGCTGGGCACCTTCGAGAAGCCGGCCACGCCGGAAGTGCTGCAGCAACTCATCGACAGTTACCAGCCGCCCGCCGTGCGCCAGGCAAAGAAAAGCCTGCCGGTGTTCACGCTGCAGGAAATCCGTGACGGCATCGCCGCCGGCCAGTTCGAGCCCTTCTTCCAGCCCAAGGTGGAACTGGCGACCGGCAAGGTCAAGGCAGTGGAAGCCTTCGTGCGCTGGCGCCATCCGCAGCACGGGCTGGTCACGCCGCCCGCCTTCATCCCCGTGCTGGAAGCCAGCGGACACATGGAAGACCTGACCTGGGTGGTCGTCGATCGCTCCATCGCCGCCTGCCGCAGCTGGCACGACAAGGGCCTGTTGCTGTCGGTGTCGATCAACCTGTCGGCGACCTCGCTGGCCGAACCGGGCCTGGCCGAGAAGATCCTCGCGCACATCGCGCAGCATGGCATCGAGCCGCAGCACCTGACGATCGAGATCACCGAACTGATGGCGATGACCGATGTGCCGGTCTGCCTGGAAAACCTGGCGCGCCTGCGCATGAAGGGTTTCGGGCTGTCGATCGACGATTACGGCACCGCGCATTCCAATGTGCAGCAGTTGCTGCGCATTCCCTTTCTCGACCTCAAGATCGACCGCTCCTTCGTCGCCGGCGCGTCGCAGAACAAGCAGATGCACATCGCGCTCAGTTCCTGTCTGGAACTGGCACGCAAACTGCGCCGCAATTCGGTCGCGGTCGGCGTCGAAACGCGCGAGGACTGGGACTTGCTGCGCGATCTCGGATGTACCTACGCGCAAGGCTATTACATCGCCAAACCGATGGAACGCGATGCGATTCCGGGGTGGATCGAGGAGTGGTCGCAGTTTTTCTGAGGCGGGCAAAGCGCGCAGGGTTTACACTGCACGCATTGACGTTCGGGGTTACCCGCCATGAAATTCGAACACCTGATTGAAATCAACGACCCGCTCAACCCGCTGATCGACCGACTGTCCCGCGAACAACTCTGGCAGGGCTTGGTGCTGCGCGCGGAAACCCCGATGGATTTCGTGCCTTACCTCGACAACTGCAGCATTCTCGAGCGCGGCGAAATGACCATCTCGCGCGAACTGCGCTACGGCGACCTGATCGTGCGCGACCGCGTCACCTTCCTGCCGATGCAGAAGGTCACCTACCACGTCCCTCCGCAGAAAGACATTCCCGAATCGCGCCTGACGATGACGATCGAGGAGCCCGAGCCGGACATCCTGTTCGTGCGCTTCCTGTATGACGATGGCGGCGGCGAGCAGGAGGATGCGGCGGAAGCGTTCTACAACGACTTCCGGCGCTCGGCGTACAAGGAGTCGGATATCGACACGATACGGATCATCCGCGAAATGGCGGAGACGGGGCGGTTGGGGGAGTAGCGCCAGAAGGTACAGCAGCGCACATCATGGCGCGGGGAGCCGCGCACTGCTGCATGGCTCCCCGCTTTGTCCCTCCCTTTCGCCGGGAAGGATCTCCAGCCTGCCGGCTTCGCTATGAACGCTGCTGCCGCCCGGTCACCCGTTCCGCGCCGTAACGCACCGCATCCTTGACCCTTTCCCAGGTGCTCTCGGGATGGTCGCGCTCCCAGTCGCTGCGCAGGTCGGGCTCCGCATCCTCCCAGCGGTAATTGCGGTAGCGTTCGCTGCCCGCCGCCATCGAACCGTAGCGGTATGCCGCGTCATAGTCTTCGTAACTGCCGCCCGACGCGCCATAGGCGTTCTGCCAGTGCGTGCGATAGTCGGAATCGTCCGAGGTCATGGTGGTGTCGGCATAGTCGCCGCCGACCATGGACGTGTCGGCCGCGGTCGTCACCCCAGTCGTCGAACGATCGGCTGCGCCGAGCTGTTCGACATCGACCTCGCTCTTGCGCACGGTGTCGTCGATGTCCTCGGTGCGTTCGGTGGTGTCCTTGCCGACCACCACTTCCTCAACCACGCGCGCGGTCTTCGAGACGACCGGCTCTTCCGTCGTTTCGCGCATCTCGACCAGGCCTTCCTCGAAAGCCGTCATGTCCGCTGCGCTCGCGGGTTCGTCGAGCTGATGGCGTTCGACATTCACATGCTCCTCGCGCAGCTGCACCGATTCGTGCACCGGCTGTTCCGTGACGCGCCGGTACACGCGCACGCCGCCGCGCTGCACCGTACGCTTGCCGACCTGCATTTCCTCCTCGACCACCGGGATGCGCGCCTGCTCGCCTTGCGCCTCCTGCGTCGCGGCGGGCACAGCTTCCGTGCCGGCCTTGTCTCTGGCCTGCGCATGCAGCGCCCGGTCCCTTTCGATCTCGCTGTCGGTGAACGCCGGTGCGGACTCGTCGTAGCCGGTCCAGCCCTGGCTGCGCCATTGCGATGCGCGCTCGTCGATATCCACCGGGTCGAAGCGGTTCATCACTTCAACCGCGCGCTCGCGATCCTGCTCGCTGCCGGTATGTACCGTGACCACGCAACTGCCGCGCCGCATTGCTTCGGCATAGATGTCATGGTGCTGCCGGTCTTCCGGACCTTCGAGGCCGAACAGCGAGCGGAAGAAATGCCCGATGCCTGAACCGGCATGCCGTTCGGACGCCCTGTCCTGGGTCGCGGATTCGAGGTCCGCTTCCGGGCTGAGTCTGACCTCGTCGTCTGAAAAACCGCAGGCGAGCAATTCATGCATCACGTTCTGCGCCTGTGTGTAGCTGTCGTACACACCCACTACGGTGTTTTCCATGATCGCAATCTCCATATCTGCCGATGGCCGAAAGAAGATCATGCAGGCATAAGCCGTGCCTGCGCGATTGCGCCTGTCACTGCTTGCCGCTTTCGTCGAAACGTTCGACCTGCACATTCTCCACGCGCAGCCGGACCGTTTCCGGCCGGCGGACCTCGTCCCGCCGGCGCGTGATGCGGACTTCTTCCTTGAGCAGCAATTGCTTCTGCACCACGAGCACTTCCTCCAGCACGGGCACCACCAAGGTGTCGCCCTCGTAGCGCATTTGTGGCAGCTCCGCTTCATCCACCACCCGTCCCACGGACACGTGCTCGACCTCCAGCCGGTCATGCAGCAGCGGCTGGTCGAGAACCTGCTCGCGCTCCGTCACCCGCTTGTGGATGCGCACGCCACGGCCGGTGTCGATCACCCGCTTGGAGACCTGCGCGATCTCCTCCATGACGGGGAAACTCATCTGCATCGGATGCCGCGCTTCGGAAGAAATGTTGAAAGTGAACGGCAGGTGGAATCCGTCCTCGTCCTGCGCCAGCAGGCTGACCGGCACCAGCACCTGGGTGCCGTCGCCGAGGCGTATCCAGGCCTGCGTGCCGGAACTGCTGTCGCCACCGCCAACCTGTATCGAGACGATTTCCGCTGCGTTGCCGCCCGCATCCATTACGCGGACGCCGACCAGTTTCTCCGGCGAGGCAGCCGCTTCGCTGTCAGAAATGTGCGCCATGAGCAGTCTTCCCTTCGTTCAAAGGGATATGGGTGAATGCAATTAGCAGGCCGGGCGGATCGCTGCAAATCGCGCCATGCATGGGATTGTCCAAGCGCTTTTTACCGGCAATACGGGAAAAAATTACACCTGCGCAGACTGCCCTCCTGTCGCCGAACTTCTGCCTGGCATTGCAATCTCACACATGTTCACCGTCAACATAGGGGGCAATCGTGAGCACCATAATTGCGGGACGATTCCAGCAACAAACGCAGGTCGAACACACCATCGAGGAACTGGTCCGCGCCGGCGTCGGACGTGACCGGATTTCCGCCTTTTACGTGAATCCTCCGGGTCAGCATGACCACTACGCGCTTGGCGGCGACCATGCGATTTCCGCCGGCGCGCACGAGTCGATCAAGGGTGTTGCGACGGGTGCGGTGACGGGTGCGGCAGTCGGACTTGCCGCTACGCCGTTCCTTGGTCCGGTCGGCGCAATCACCGGCGGCTTGCTCGGCGCGCATGTCGGTGGCCTGGTCGGCA
Source organism: Noviherbaspirillum sp. (assembly GCA_035627275.1). Lineage (GTDB taxonomy): Bacteria > Pseudomonadota > Gammaproteobacteria > Burkholderiales > Burkholderiaceae_D > Noviherbaspirillum. Next base: position 10,613 of record DASPMC010000024.1, on the reverse strand, counting down.
GTCTTGCCAAAATGAAGGAACAGGGCGAGACCGGAGCGCATGGTGAAGACGCGGACAACGCGGAACCTGTCCGTCACTCCGGCCTGCTGCTGGCCGTGGGCGTAGGCGGCCACGACGACGAGGATCGCGTGGCCGACCTGCTGCGCTCGTTTGGCGCGGCGGAAATCGAAAGCGCAGAGGGCACGATCGAGAATGGCGATTGGGTCGACTTCGATCCCACGGCGCCGCCGCATTTCGTGCAGTACGTGCCAAGACAAACACGCACGGCCGGGACGAGGCCGCGCTAGACTCCTAGAGCGGTTTGACAGCGCATGCAAGGGAGCCGAGGTCGGGTCGAGAAGCGCAACCGTACGTGAGTACGATGAGCATCGCAGGCCCGAGATCGGGCCCTTTCATGCGTTGGCACACCGCTCTAACCATCAATATGCGCCACTAATGGCAAGTGATCCGACGCAATCCTTGCCAGCGGTGTCGCATGCACCTCCACATGCACCAGCCGGTGGCGCGGCCGGATCCAGATCCGGTCCAGCGCGAACATGGGGCGCCGTGACGGAAAGGTCTTCGGCGCCGGTACCGCCTGGAAGTGCGACACCAGCCAGCGCAGCGCCCTTCCCCACACGAACCACTCATTGATATCGCCCAGCAGGATCACCGGCATTTCCTCGGTATCGAACACCTGCAGCAACCGGCGAATCTGGTCGCGCCGTTCCGCAGGGCGCAGGCCGAGGTGGGTGGCGACGACGCGCAGCATGTGGCCATGACAGTCGACATCGGCGTCGAGCGCGCCGCGTGGTTCGCGGCTGCCGAAGCTGAGGTCGATGGTGCGCAACGACAGGATCGGATAGCGCGTCAGCACGGCGTTGCCGTAACGGCGTTCCGGCCGGTCGCAGGCGGGTCCCTCGGCTGCGGTAAAACCCGTCGCTTCCTGCAGCATCTTCAGCACGTTCGGCGTCTTGGTGCCGCCCAGCGGCACTTCCTGCAAGGCGATGATGTCGGCTTTGATTTCGCGTAGCACATCGGCCACGCGCTCGGGGGAAAACTTGCGGTCGCAACCGACCGCACCATGGATGTTGTAGGTGGCGATGGTCAGCGGCCACGGGTTGAGGTCCGGCATCACTTGCCGTACCGGCGGCTCGAGCGTGCTCAGTTCGTCGTCCATCATGCGGTACGGCCCTGCCTGCGTTTGAGGAGTTTTTGCAATCCGACCGCCAGCAGGATGATGGTCGCCGCCACCGCGACAAGCACGGCCATGGTGCCCGCGCTCGGGTTGCGGACGGCTTCGGCGAGATGGTGCACGAAAGTGACGGTCATGGCGATGCCCGGCAGCATGCCGATAAAGGTACCGATCAGATAATCGCGAAAACGGATGTGCGATGCGCCCGCCACCATGTTGACCACGGTAAATGGCGCAATCGGGAGCATGCGGATGATCACCATCGCGAGGATGCCGCGGCGGGCGATGCGCTTGCTCAGCTTGTTGATGCGCGTGCCGACCAGTTTCTGCACGGTCTCGCGGCCCAGCCAGTGCCCGATGCCGTAAGCCACCGATGCGCTGAGCAAGCTGCCGCCAATGGCGTACAGCGCGCCGAACACCGGTCCGAACACGATGCCGGTCACGGCAATCAGCAGCATGACGGGCACCATCGCCAGGCCGGCCACGACATAACCGCCCACCACGGCAATGGGCGTGAATGGCAAATCTTCCAGCTGGCGCGCGAGGGCGACCATGGATGCGAGGTTGATCCACTCGCGCAGCGGGGTCCAGCGCCAGGCGAGCGCCAGCAGCGCGAGAGCGATGGCCAGCATGCCGACGCCGATCAGCCGGCGCGGCATCGGTTTATGCGCATCCTTGGGCACGAATTCGGCAACAAGCTTGTCGGGTTCGATCGGCTGCTCCGGATCGAACAGGGCCTGCTCGGGGAGCAGCGCATCCAGCTCCGGCGTGATCTCAGGCTCGATCGGTTGCAGCCTGCGTTCCGACCGCGACAGCGCGGCTACGGCCTGGTGCAGGCTTTGCCGGTGGCGCACTTCCTCGACCACGACCTCCGGCGTGCTGTCGAGGTGTTCGGCGAGCAGGCGCCCGCGCAGCCGGGCAATGGCGTCGCGGATGCGCGGCGCATCCGGTCCGCGCGCCTCGATGGTGATATTGCATTCGGTATCGAGCGCCATCGAGCGGCTGCTGAGATTGGCCGAGCCGATGGAAAACAGTTCATCGTCGACGGCGAACACCTTGCTGTGCACGTTCAGGCACTGGTCTTTCAAACCGGGAATATGCGGACAAACCATGCGGTAACGGCCATGGCGGTCCGCCGTCTTGAGCCGCCGGTGCACGCGCGCCCGCAAAGCGCCCATGGTTGCCTGCTCCAGCCAGCCGCTCTGCGTCTTCGGCGAGACGACCAGCACTTCCGGGCCGTCCGGCTCGCCCAGGCGCCGCGCAAGCGCGTCAGCGATCATGCCCGAGGTGAAATACTGGTTTTCGAAAAACATCGTGCGCCTGGCCGCGGCAATCGCGTCGAGGTGGAGTTGCCGCACTTCATGCACGCCGGGGCTTCCCTCGAATGCGGGCTCGGTGCGCGAGATCGCGACGCCGACATCGGTCAGGTCGGGCACGACATCCTCGGGCCAGGGGTCATGCGGCACCGAGGCGGCAGGCACCAGGTTTTCTCCGGTTGCGCGCTTCCAGCGCATGCGTGCCAGCTCTCCCAGTGCGCGCGCCGCATCGCCGTCGACCAGCGCCTGCACATCGTGAAAAGGGCCGTGGGGTTTCCCGTCGCTGTCGCGCCGCAAGGGCGAGTTGCACGCGTGTTCCTGCGTGTCCCAGCGGCTGCGTGTGAGGTCGAGTCCGCCAACGAAGGCGATGCTGTCGTCGACTACCACTACCTTCTGGTGATGCGAGCCTCCGATCGGATGTTTTGCGTCCATGCGGAAAACCAGTCGGCGATTCGTGCGCCAGTCCAACTTGTACACCGGCAACCATTCGCGCTCCAGCGCATAGAGCATGGCGAAGTCCCAGTTGAGCACATGGACGTGCAGGTCGTGCCGTTCGCACACCACCGCATGGAGGAAATCGCCAAGCGGTTCCGGGTAGCCATCCCCGGCTCCCGCGGGAATGAGCCGGGTTCGGCTATCGATATCCCAGCTCAGGATGAAGACGCTGCGGCGGGCATTGCGAATCGCGGCGCGCACCGCACGGAAATACGCATCCGCGTCCACCAGCATGGAAAAACGGCGGGCATGCTCGATGCGCCAGCAGTTGCGGCCCGGTTGCAGCAGGGCAGTGGAAGCGGATGGCCTCTCTATGCGTCCCTCTGGAAATGGCAGGTTCACGATGTCGATGGGCAAATACTGCTTTTCCCTTTCGACGCGCTGCCTTCCCGTTAGTTTCTCCTGCGGCGTTGGGGTTTGCGTCAGTGCAACCCGGCGTTCGCTCAGCTCAGCAGCTCGTAGGCGCCGCCGCGCTGCAACGCCCGCTTGTAAGCCGGGCGCTTGTGGATGCGCTCGAGGAAATCCATCAGCTTCGGCCGCGATGCATTCAGGCCGCCGCGCACAGCCGCCGCCTCCAGCGGAAAGCTCATCTGGATGTCGGCCGCGCTGAAGGACTTGCCGGCGAACCATTTGTGGCGACCGATTTCGCCTTCGAGGTAGTCGAGATGGCGCGTGATCTGCGGTTCGATGAAGGTCCGCTTGGCGCGCTGCGCGATGGCCACGGCGACCGGTTTGACGAGGAAGGGCATCGGCCCCTTCTCGATGCGGTCGAACACGAGCTTGAGCAGCAGCGGCGGCATGGCCGAACCTTCCGCATAGTGCATCCAGTAGGTGTAGCGCAGGCGCTCCGGCGTGCCCGGCGCGGGTGCGAGGCGGCCGCTGCCATAGCGGTCGACGAGGTACTCGATGATCGCGCCGGATTCGGCGATGGTAAGGCCATCGTCGGTGATCACCGGCGATTTGCCGAGGGGATGTACCTCGCGCAGCGAAGGCGGCGCGAGCATGGTTTTCGGATCGCGCTCGTAGCGCTTGACCTCGTAGTCGAGGCCGAGTTCTTCCAGCAGCCACAGCACCCGCTGCGAGCGGGAGTTGTTGAGGTGATGGACTGTGATCATGGGAACGGTCATCTTTAGGTTAGAGGGCATTATGAACTAGGGAAGGGGGCGCGTTCGGTCGAGAAGGGATGCAGTGTGGTGGTGCGGTGCGCTGCTCAGGGTGAGCCCCTGCGCGAGCGGACTCGGCGTCCCCCCTTACACCGCAATGCGTCCCTTCTCGACCGAACCCTTCGGGCAGCCCCGATAACCGGCCGCCTGCGGTGTTGCAGCTCCTTGCCGTGGAACCACCACGTCGCGTCGCTGCGCCTAGCATTCGGCCGGTTCTCGGGGCTGCGCGCCCCCTTCCCTAGTTCATAATGCCCTCGGTGACCTATTCTCCCACGACCGACGAAACTCTTCAGCGCGATATCAGGGACGCAATGAAAGCATCGACTGCATCGGTGTAGCGTCCCGGCTTGCCGAGCTGCTCGTTGATCTCGCGATGGGACAGCGCCTGCTCCAGCACCTGCGCCGGCACGCCGAGCGAAACCGCCTTCGCGGTGAAGCTGTGCGCCTGGGGGCAGGCGCTCTTGCGCTCGGTCGAACAGACTGCCAGCATGGGCGCGGTGTTAGACGTCAAGTGGTGGTAGGGCGATGCCTGCCGCCAGTAGGCAGGATCGCTGCCGAACGCGCGGTCGTGCAGCGACAGGTGCCGGCCTTCCATGGTGGTCACCACATCCAGCGACGCGCTGTCGAGCAGGATGGAACCGAGCCAGGGCAAAGCCCCCTGTCGTTGTGCACGGACGGGTGCAGCGGAGACCAGCGCGACCAGGTGTGCGCCCGCCGAATGTCCCATCAGGATGAACTTCGACGGATCGCCACCCCACGACGCGGCATTGCGCTGGGCGAAGATGATGGCGCGGGCGATGTCCTCCGCCTGTTCCACCGGCGCAGCCTGCGGCAGCATGCGGTAGTTGGTCGAAATGAAGACGTAGCCCTTGGGCACCCAGTGCGCCACCTTGTTGTCCACCACCGCGCGCATCGCCTTGTCGCCCCGGTACCATCCGCCGCCGTGTGCCATGAAAATCACCGGTGCATTGCGTGTGCCGGAGCGCGGCAAGTAGACATCGAAGCGCTGGTCATCGTCGCGTCCGTAGGCAACATCGCGCACCACCTGCACGCCGGCGTTCAGGAGCGCGCTTTCCTGCACGCTGTCATCGTCGCCGCCGTCCAGCTCGTCATCGCCGCGCCGGGCGGCCAGCCGGCCACGAAGCGGCTGGGCGAATGCGGCGGGTCGTGCCGCCGCCAGCATCACCATGGCGAGGATGATGCGGCGCTGCTTGTTGTCTGCGGGAGCGGGCATGTCGCGTTCTCCTTGTTGTCCGTTGTGCACACAGCGTAGCCCGTCCTGCGGGGGCGCTTCAATTGCGGATTTGTATCGGAACGTAGTCGTACGCGGCAGAACGTAACGAAGTCATGCAAATCTGCGAAATATCAAATACGCATAGACGGCGACATTAACAGCGAGCAGCACGGCGCCGAGCAGGTAGCGCAGCTCCAGCGTCAGGTCGTCGGGATAGAGAAACTGCATCACGAAGTGCTCGATGAAGCCGCCTTCATATCCCGCTTCGCCGCCGAGCAGGCGGAAATGGTTTTCCAGCGGCGTCAGGGGGCAGATCCAGTCGGCCCACTGCACCGCGATGCCCCAAAGGAGCGCGGGCAAGTGCAGCCAGACGACGGATGAACGGCGCAGTGCCAGCAAGCCGCCGAACAGGGCGAATGCGACAAAGGCGAAATGCAGGACCAGGACGAGGTCGGCAAGCAGGCGGTAGGTCATCGGTCGGCCGGCGTGCGCGGATGATGCAACGGGGCAAGCTGTCAATGCGCACGGCGGCCTTCGATTGTACGCCTAGCGCATCAGCACCTTGCCGATGGAATTGGCGCCCGGTGCAAACAAGCCCATCACCCAGCCGGCGGCTGCCGCAAAGCACGCTGTGAGCAGGAAAGGCAGGATAGTCCGCCGCAGCGCCGTCTCCAGCCAGTGGCGCCGCTCGAGGCCGTGCAGGCGGCGATACAGGCTGGCGGCGAGCATGCCGTCGACCAGCAGTTCGGCGAAGAGGAGCGGTGCGGAATAGACGACCAGCAGGGAAGAAAGCGCTGCTGCCACGACCAGCACGATGACGATCAGCGGAACCGAGAATTCTTCCGCCTGGGCGGCGGCGCCCAGCGCTTCGCCGACCGCATCCGGCGTCTCGATGACCGCAGTATCCTCGCCGGCCAGTTCGAACGACCCGCTCGCCCCGCCGCCATCGGCTTCGCCGCCTTTGCCGGCGAAGACATCCCCCTTTGTGCCTGAGCGGCTTGGCATGGGTATGCCGGAAAGATCCGGGAAATCCACGTAGTCCTCCGCGCGCGTACGCAACCAGAGCCACAGCAATCCGAGAAAGGCCAGGTAAGCAACGCCTGTGGCCACGGGATAACGCAACCACATTGCGTCCATCCCCGCATGCAGCAGGCTGAACGACGCCAGAAATCCGGCGCCGCCGGTGAGCGCGACGAGGAAGAACATCTGCACGCGAGGGAAGCCCTCGCTTTCGATCATGAGCCGGGTACGACGCACCTGCTGCTGGCGTAGGCGTTCTAGTGTCATGCGGCCTTTCGTATTGTTGTGGTTGGCCGGTGCAGTGTATCCGGCGTCCGCCACGTGAACAAGACGGCACCGTTCTGCGGTCAGATGTCCACCGGATCCACTTCCAGCGACCACTTCGCGCGCGTCTTCGTCGCGCGCAGCGCCTCCATCCAGACCTTGAGGAAAGCCTGCAGTGCGGGTCGCGACGGCGACTCGACCAGCAGTTGCGCGCGGTCGACGTTGGCCACGCGCGTCAGCGTCATCGGGATCGGGTCGTTTATGGTGATGCCGGGATGCTCGACACAGGTCGCGGCATGCTTGAGGAAGTCGAGCGCGGTATCGAGCTCGCGCGCTTCGGCGCGCAGCAGCGCCTGGTACATGAAGGGCGGCAGGCCCGCCTGCTGGCGCTCTTCCAGCAACCCGCCGGCGAAGCTGTCGTAATCGTGCGCCATCACCGCCGCGTACAGCGGATGCTGCGGATAGCGGGTCTGGATCAGCACTTCGCTCGCGTTGCCGCCTTCGCGCTGCCCTGCCCTGCCCGCACGGCCTGCGACCTGCATCAGCTGCGCAAACAGGCGCTCGCTGGCGCGGTAGTCGTGCGAGAACAGCGCGGTGTCCGGGTTCAGCACGCCGACCAACGTCAGGTTGCGGAAGTCATGCCCCTTGGCCACCATCTGCGTGCCGATCAGGATGTCGACTTCGCCGCGGTGCACGCTGTCGAAGGCGGCCTGCGCACTGCCCTTCAGGCGTGTCGAATCGGCGTCGATGCGCATGACGCGCGCCTGCGGAAACACCAGTTGCAGGCCTTCCTCGATGCGCTGCGTACCGCGTCCGAGCGGCTGCAGGTCGACATTGCCGCAGGTCGGGCAGGATTTCGGGATGCGCTGCTCCAGGCTGCAATGGTGGCAGCGCAGGCGGTGCTCCGGCCTGTGCAGCACCATGAAGGCGGTGCAGCGCGTGCAGTTGCTGATCCAGCCGCAGGCGTCGCAGGCGAGCACCGGCGCGTAGCCGCGGCGGTTGAGGAAGAGCAGCGATTGTTCGCCGGCTTCCAGCCGCCGCTTGACTGCGCTGACCAGCGACGAGGTCAGGCCTTCGCCGGGCTTGTCGCGCTCCATGTCGACCAGGCGCACCTTGGGCAACACGGCATCCTTGGACGCGCGTTCGCGCAGTTCGAGCTTGCGGTAGCGCCGCGATTGCACGTGCTGCCAGCTTTCGAGCGAGGGCGTGGCGGAGCCGAGCACGATCGGAATCTGCAGCTGGCGCGCGCGCCAGACCGCGAGATCGCGCGCCGAGTAGCGCAGGCCTTCCTGCTGCTTGTACGAAGGATCGTGCTCTTCGTCGATGATGATCAGCTTCAGCCGTGGCAGCGATGCGAGGATCGCGAGCCGCGTGCCGAGAATGATGCGTGCGTGACCGAGGTGCGCTCCCAGCCAGTTCACCAGGCGCTCGCCTTCGGCCAGGCCGCTGTGCAACGTGGCCACGCGCACGCCGGGGAAGCGCGCGCGGATATTGGTTTCCAGCTGCGGCGTGAGGTTGATTTCGGGGACCAGGATCAGGATCTGCGCGTCGGCTTCCCGCGCGAGGACTTGCGCGGCCGCCTGCAGGTAGACCTCGGTCTTGCCGCTGCCGGTCACGCCATAAAGCAGTGTAGGCGCGAACCCATCGGCCTGCGCGATCGCATCGGCGGCCTGCTGCTGCGCCGGATTGAGCGCCGGCGCGCCGGCCGGTGCCGGATCGTGCGAGAGCTCGAACTTGGCGATCTTCTTCAGTGCCCGTTCCAGCGAGACGGTGGTCTCGGCGCGCAGGTTTTTCGGCAGTCCGGGCACGGCGACTTCGCCCAGCGGACGCTGGTAGTAGTCGGCGGCGAATTCGCACAATGCGATCCACTCCGCCGACAGCGGTGCCAGCTGCGCGCGTACCGCAATCACATTCTTGATCTTGTCGGCCGGGACCTCGGTCGTGTCGCTGATGCCGACGATGAGGCCGACAGTCTCGCGCCGGCCGAAGGGCACGAGCGCAAGCTGCCCGACCTGAGGCTGCGGGGCGTCCGCCTCGCCAGTCCAGCGGTAGTCGAAGCAGGTATCGAGCGGCGTATCGAGTGCGATGTTCAGGAAGAGCGTAGTCACGTGTTCTGCTTGTTCCGACCGGGTGCCTGTTGGCAATCCGTCAGCGGTTCTTCATGTAATGCTTGAGAATTGGGGCTAAATCCGCGTTTCATAAAGACTTTTTGAGAAACCCACAGAGTCTGTGGATAACTTTGTGGGCAACTCCCTCTTGACAACCTGCAACCCCAGATTTCATGCGGGCTCCGATAAATTGCCCGTTTGAAAAGCAGAAAAAACGCCCTTAAAAATCAATCACTTAAAATGTCAACTTGGCGACAAAAAACGTTTATCGCATAAAATTGTTGCTGCCCCGCACAACTGCCCGGTCAAGCGACCGGTGTGAGTAAGTCCGGAAATTCCACCGATTTTTTGTTCGATTTGCGCCTACAAGGCTTGACAAACTGCTTCTTTTTTCCATTGCAAAGTTGAAAACTGAGAACGGGGATTCACGATTTCCTTGCCCCAAGTCAAGTTCTTTCCGAACGGCATCCACGGCCCCAAACTTAATGTGATTCTTGAAGAACCGATCTAAATATCCGTTTCATAAGCGCTTTTTGGGCTATCCACAAAGTCTGTGGATAACTTTGTGGAAAAGGCCCTATTGACAGCCCGCGAAGCCCGATTTTATGCGGGTTCCAACAAAATGCTAAATTGAAAAGCAAAAAATTAAGCCTTTAAAATCAAGCACTTGAAAATTTGCTGTAGACCGGAAAAATTATTTCCAATAAATTTTTATGCTGCTCTGCACAAACAGAATAATGTGAATAAGCGACGGCAGACCGTCCAAAAGCGTCCGATTTTGTGATAGCAAGGGCAAGTATTGCTGCCACCGAGCGATTGATTGCTTCAATTATCCCGATTGATCCGGTCAGTTGGCCGATTGCAAGGCCTTACTCACTTTGGCGTTGCGCCCGGCTCATTTCATGCACGGCGTCCACCAGCACCGACACCGATTCCGGCGGCGTGAATTGCGAAATCCCATGTCCGAGGTTGAACACGTGGCCATTGCCCTCGGCCGGCTTGCCATAGGAATCCAGCAACTTCGCGACCTCGTCGCGGATCTGCTCCGGCCCGGCAAACAGCACGTTCGGATCCAGGTTGCCCTGCAAGGCCACCTTGTGGCCGACACGCTGGCGCGCCTGCCCCAGGTTCACCGTCCAGTCCAGGCCCACCGCGTCGGCGCCGATACCGGCGATCTCTTCCAGCCACAGCCCGCCGCCCTTGGTGAACACAATCGCCGGAATCTTCACGCCGTCGTGCTCGCGCTTCAGCTGGCTCATCACTTCACGCATGTAAGCCAGCGAGAAACGCTGGTACACGCCGTCGGCCAGCACCCCGCCCCAGGTGTCGAAGATCATCACCGCCTGCGCGCCGGCATCGATCTGCGCGTTCAGGTAGGACGCGACTGCCGCGGCATTGGTCTTGAGGATGTGGTGCATCAGGTCCGGGCGGTTGTACAGCATGGCCTTGACCCGACGGAAGTCGTCCGAGCCGCCGCCTTCGACCATGTAGCAGGCCAGCGTCCACGGGCTGCCGGAGAAGCCGATCAGCGGCACCCGGCCCTGAAGTTCGGTACGGATCTGGGTGACCGCATCGAACACGTATTGCAGCTCGGCGAGGTCGGGCGCCTTGAGCGCCAGTACCGCCTGTTCATCCTGCAGCGGGCGTTCGAACTTCGGGCCCTCGCCTTCGGCGAAGTACAGGCCCAGTCCCATCGCATCCGGCACGGTGAGGATGTCGGAGAACAGGATGGCCGCATCCAGCGCGTAGCGATCCAGCGGCTGCAGCGTGACTTCGGTGGCGAAGTCCGGGTTCTTGGCCAGGCCGAGGAAGGAGCCGGCGCGCTTGCGGGTGGCGCAG
>DASPMC010000023.1:0-5040 GCA_035627275.1 Noviherbaspirillum sp. | reverse complement strand
CGGCGCGCGCCGGCATGCTTTCGGCGGGCTACGGAGTGGCCGCTGCGCGGCCAGGTCTACCGACCCGGCTCCTACCGCCGAATCCCCGCGCCTGGGCGCGGGGCACCGCTTCATGCCGGCGAAACACGGCAACCAGGTCGCAACCTCCCAATGGTCTACAGGAAACGATTTGCAAGGCCCGTGCCAGCGGCGTCGACGTGCGGCGGCAACGTGTCGCGCTGCCGCAAAAAAAGGCGATTTAATGCTTACAAAGTGTTGACCTAATGTTTACGCAATGTTATAATATGTCTTGTGGTGATCGATGAGGGTCGATTGCTACATCCGAAAGACCAACTTACGAAAGGAACCTGTCATGTTAGCTTCTCGTTTCGGCCGTGGAATGACCTCTTACCGCTCCGATTCTCCACTGACGGATGACCAGATCCGCCACGTTGCCCCGTCGATCTTTGCCGAAGACAAGCACGCAAGCCGCTCCGACCGCTATGCCTATATCCCGACCATCGAAGTGCTCAACGGCCTGCGCAAAGAAGGCTTCCAGCCGTTTATGGTCTGCCAGTCGCGCGTCCGCGACGATGCCAAGCGCGAGCATGCCAAGCACATGATCCGCCTACGCCACGCAAACCAGATCACCGCGCAAGAAGCCGACGAAATCATTCTTCTCAACAGCCATGACGGCACCAGCAGCTATCAAATGCTGGCCGGACAGTTCGTTTTCGTCTGCGGCAACGGTCTTGTGTGCGGCAAGACGCAAAACGATGTCCGCGTTCGTCATCAGGGCAAAGTCGTCGATGCCGTTATCGAAGGCGCAAACGTGGTTCTGGAAGGCTTCGATTTGGTTCGCGAACAGCGGGAAGGCATGAAAGCCTTGCAGCTCAACGACGGCGAACGCGCCGCCTTTGCCCGCGCCGCTCTGGAATTGCGCTACGGCGGCGACGAACCGGCCGAGGGCGAGGAATCATCTGCCGCACCCAAGGCGTTTCCGATTACCGAGCGTCAGCTGCTCCAGCCGCGCCGCCCTGCAGAGAGCGGCAGCGACCTCTGGACGACTTTCAACGTCGTTCAGGAGAACACGATTCGCGGCGGTCTCTACGGGCGTAATGCCAGCGGCAAGCGTGCGACTACCCGTGCAGTGACAGGCATCGATCAGAACGTGAAGCTGAATCGCGCTCTGTGGGTATTGGCCGAAGAAATGCGCCGCCTCAAGGGTTAAGAACGACGATGCCGCCCGCAAGGGCGGCATCCCTCCGCGATCGAAAAGGGAACGTCCATGCCATTACTGCACGTCGATATTCCGAAACTCGCCGCCGCTGTCATACCGCAAGAGAAGCAGGAACAGTTTCGGGCGATGTCTGTATCTGCGCAGCTGCTGTGCTTGGTGCTCGTTGCCGAGCACGCCAATAACCGGGATGTCCGGGATCAAGCGAGACAGGCGCTTGAGAACCTGGCTACGCCGCGTTACATCGGCCTGTGGGCAGTGCAATCGACGTTACAGACGTGCAAAGCACTTATCCGCATTTCCGTCGACCGCTGCGATTCCCTCGTTGCAGCGATGAGCGACGAAGATGCACGACATCCACGACGCCATTACGTCGGCAGATGGTATCGAGTTCCGGAAAAGCGCTGGCTATTGACCGTGACTGCGCGAGACGTGGAGATGGTAGTAGCGAATTTGCGCTGAACGCGCAAATAAGGCGGGCCGAGCAAGGATGCACCCTTACCCGGCCCTGGATTCAACTTCAACAGTAAGGGAGCTGAAATTGAGCGTCAATTTTAACCGAACCGTGAACATCCGTAAGCATGACTTCGTTCGCCTGCCGGCCGACCATCGCATGCGAGACGGCGACAAGCTGCTTGTTCTGAGCACACAAGGCGGCCAGCCGACTTTCGTTCGCGCCATCATCATCGACTAACCACGGCGCCGGCCTCGTCTTGCGCCGAGGCCGGCGATTGACGCCACCATGACCGTAGACGAACAAATTACCGAACAAAAGGCCGCCGCGATCCGGGCGGCCACCAACGCCGGCGACTTGCCCGCAGCGCTGGCCATCGTCGATAACCAACCGGCCGAACTGGTCCAAAAGTGGATGTTGAAAGCGGGCTTTTCCACCACTGGCTTACACAACAAGCGCGCATTCTGGCTCCATGTTCAAGCCGAACTTGCACGCGGCGCATCCGCGAAATCGGATGGGTTCGGCTTGCGGTGCAGTTTTCCGGCCTTGCTGTAGTGTCGAGCAGCGCGCACGCCGACACCTTCATTCCCTGGCCTTCTTCTCTAAGTTTGGAATCTCTACGGAGTACGCCTTGGATCAGTATCAAAAAGAATTCGTGAAACTGATAAAGCAAAACACCGGCCGATATCGCACGTATGAAGTTTTCCGGGATTTTTGCGAGCTGGCGGCGCTCTCCATTAGCAATGCCGTCGACCGCTTGCAGTATGCGGAACGCGAGGCGCGTTATATCGACATCATCCAGCGTTATACCAGGGAAGAAGCATACCGTTTCCCGCTGATGCTGGCTCAGATCGTGGAATCGCTGGAGTGCAGGTTCCACGACTGCTTAGGTCAGCTGTTCATGGCGCTCGATCTGTCCGACCACTGGAAAGGCCAGTTCTTTACGCCGTATGAAGTGAGTTTGCTCATGGCGAAGATCTCACTATCCGATGCTGCGGACATCATAGAGCACAAGGGCTTCATTACTCTCAACGAACCAACGTGCGGCGGCGGTGCAATGGTCATTGCGTGTGCGCACGCTTTGAAGGATGAACGGATCAATTACCAGCAAGTGATGCATGTCACCGCTCAAGACATCGACCAGACAGCCGTGCACATGAGCTACATACAGCTTTCGCTCTTGCATATTCCGGCGATAGTCCTGCATGGTAATTCCTTGGACCCTACAAAGGTATGGAGTCATTGGGCGACGCCGGCTCACGTGCTGGGATTTTGGGACAGCAAGCTTCGACACGCTGCAAGCGAAAATGCGGCCATCACAACGCCCAAGGAAGAAGAGGCACCATTGCCTCTCCAGCCAATCATCAAACAGCGTGAGGACGTCATTAAGCATCGAATCGCAAAGGCAGAGCAGCTTTCCCTTTTTGCTTGAAGCATTTACCAAGTGGCCGCGAATCAGTTGCGGCCACTTGGGAGAAGTGCCTACACGTACCGCACCATCCCAAAACATCGACAACGACGAGGACAAGATGAGCAAGTTTTATGTAATCACCACTACCAGATGCAGCGTCGGAAAAGATTCTTATGATGCAGCCGAAATCGTTTCCCAGCACCGTGATTCCTTGTCTGCGAACCTCAAGGCCTCGCGACTCTCCGACAAGGTAAGGTTTTCGTATGGCGGAAGCGTGTTCGGGGCCATCGAGAGCGCAGAGCCGCTTGAAAAGGGCAAGACCTATCCAGAGCTGCTGCAAAGGTTGCTGGCCGAACGCGACGAGCGCAAGGCGATCGACGCCATGAAGTTTGTTCTCGATCCTGCGCATCGCGGAGGCAAACCGATCGACCCGGAAACCGTAGCAATATGGGTTGCGGATACAGGTATGTCGCTTGACGAACTGCGCGAGCGTTTTGGCGCGATGGCACAGGCGGAGCTGGACGCCACCGCAGTCAAACGGCAACAGGACGCCGAGCGCCACGCTCGCGCTATGGCTGTGCGCAACGATCTTGAGACACGGCGAAGCGAAATCACTTACAGCTTTCCTGCGGTGCGAGGGGTACAAGCCGGCCGCGCCTATTACGTGGCGCAAATTCCCTATGGCGTATTGGTCAAACTGTTTGTCTTCAACGAGGAAGATGCGGTTCCGCCGCAGCATCGCGCGCAGCGCATCCTAAGCGAGCGCCGAGCTTCCGATATCGCCGATTACGTCGTCAAGAATCCGACAGACTACGTGCTGCCGGCGATTACCGCCAGCGTATCTGCCGAGATGCACTTCGAACCGCTGGCCGTCAACGGCGCGGCCGATCGCGTTGGCATCCTCCATATTCCGGTTGAAGCAACCATACTTATCAATGATGGTCAGCACCGGCGCAAGGGTATCGAAGAAGCTATAGCCGAAAAGCCCTTTCTACGTGACGAGACAATCGCAGTAACGATTTTCTTTGACCAAGGGTTAGAGCGCAGTCAGCAAATGTTCGCTGACATCAATGGTAAGCAGGTGAAGCCGTCCTCAGCCATCAATGCACTGTATGACCGCCGTAATCCCTTCAATGCCTGGGTTCTGTCGATCCTGGATCTGCTGCCGGAAATCGGCAAGCGCATCGACTTTGAAAATGCAAGCGTCGCAGCCAAGTCTTTCAAGCTGTGGAGCCTCGTCGCATTCAAGAAATTCCTATCGATTCTGACCGGCGTCACCGAGCGAAATATCAGCGAGGTCGACAATGCGCGCCTGGTCGAAATCGACGAATTCTTAGTACGGTTCTTTTCCGAATGCCACGAGTCCATTCCGCAATGGGCCGACATGATCGATCACAAGATGGCCGCGTCCGACGTGCGCGAGCAATTCGTCATCGGGCATGCTGTTTTCCTGGAAGCGTTGGCCATGTTCGCCCGCCGTGCGCTCTTCTTCCGGGAGACGGCATTGATCGGCAACCCGGCAGACGCACTTGCTGGAATCGTCGACCCCGCTCTGGCGCATTGGGAACGCATGGCGGCGCTTTCGAAAATCGTTCCACACAAGGATGCTTGGATGTGGGCGAATCGATGTGTTGTGCTCGGCAAGATGCAGAAGACCGCCGATGGCGTCAAGAGCACGGCAGCGCAACTTCTCGTTCTTGCCGATATTCCGCTGCCCCAGGATCTGCAGCAGCTCGATAATCGCCTGCGGGAAGCGGCGTAAATGTAGCTGCAACTGAGTGGGCGGCGCCAGTCGCAGTGTTTTCAAAAGCAACCCCTGGGCATACGCCGGCGGCGCCGGCGACGCTCCCCATTCCGGGCTCGCTGTTCGCTCGGTCCCTGCGGGACTCGGCCGCGGCGCGGCCGACCGCTCCAGGGCAGCTTATGCGCTCTCGGGCTGCGCCCTGCCGCATGGCACCG
>DASPMC010000022.1:0-51595 GCA_035627275.1 Noviherbaspirillum sp. | reverse complement strand
CAGGCTGTAGATCGCAGCGGCGCGTTCGCCGCCGGAATCGGCGCCGGCGAACAGGTAGTTCTTGCGCCCCAATGCCACACCGCGCAATGCGCGCTCCGCTGCCGAATTGTCGATCTCAATGGTGCCGTCGTCGCAATAGCGCACCAGCGCCTGCCAACGGTTGAGCGCATACAGGATCGCCGCCGTCGTATCCGATTTGCGCGACAGCGTTTCCATGGTCGTGCGCAGCCATGCCTGCAGTGCATCGAGCAGCGGCCGTGCTTCGACTTGCCGTATGCGACAGCGCTCATCCGGTGGCTTGCCGCGGATCCGAGTCTCGATCGCATACAGCTGCCCGATCCGTCGCAGCGCCTCGGCCGTCAACGTTGACGGTCGTGCCTGGTGCAGCTCGTAGAACTTGCGCCGCGCATGCGCCCAGCAAGCCGCTTCCACCACTTGCCCGGTGCCGTAGATCGCCTGGTAACCGCCATAGGCATCGGCTTGCAGGATGCCGCGGTAGCGCGCCAGATGCCGCTGCGGATGTTCGCCCTTGCGGTTCTCGGTATAAGCGAACCAGACAGCGGGCGCCGCTGTACCGGCGGCCGGACGGTCATCCCGCACGTACACCCACAGGCGCCCCGTCTTGGTCTTACCGCGGCCAGGAGCCAGCACCGGAACCGGCGTGTCATCGGCGTGCAGCTTCGATGCTGCCATGACATGGCGCCGGATGGCATCGACCAGTGGTGCGAGCAAGCCACTGGCACCGCCAACCCATTCGGCCATGGTGGCCCGCTCCAGTGTCACGCCTTCGCGTGCATACATGACCGATTGCCGGTACAGCGGCAAGTGATCGCAGTATTTGGCCACCAGGATGTGGGCCAGCAGGCCGGGACCAGCCAGTCCACGCGAGATCGGTCGTGTCGGCGCTGGCGCCTGCGCAATATGGTCGCAGCACGAGCACGCATACTTCGGACGGACGTGATGGATGACCTTGAAGCGCGCGGGAACGTACTCGAGTTGCTCGGACACGTCTTCGCCAAGACGTTTCATGGTGGCGCCGCACTGGGAGCACGCTGTAGTGTCGCCCGGCAAATGGAATTGAACGTCTCGCGCCAGGTGCGACGGCAGTGGCGCACGCTTGGCAAATGAGCGGGTGATCTGCCGGGGCAGTTGCTCGATTTGCAGTGCACCTTCGTCGGCCAGCAATTCTTCCAGGCGCAATTCCAGCTGCAGGATCTCGTGATCAAGCTTCTCGGATTTGCGGCCGAACTGCATCCGCTTGAGCTTGGCAATGAGCAGCTTCAGGTGCTCGATCTCCTGCGCATGCGTCGATACTTGCTCGCGCAGTTCCACGACGACGATTTCCTTCGCCGCCAGCGCCGACTCCCGCTCCAGCACCATGGCCTTGAGCGCGGCAATATCGTCAGGAAGATCGGCGTGCGTGAGCATGCCGCAGAGTTTACGCAGCTATGGCGATGTTTACAAGGCACAGAGCGGGCGCTGCGTGCGTTCCGGGCGGCGCCAATCGATTCCCTCGAGCAGCATTGACAGTTGCGCTGCCGTGAGCGAGGCAGCACCTTCGGTAGCTTGCGGCCAAATGAAGCGACCTCGCTCCAGCCGCTTGGCCAGCAGACACAATCCGTCGCCGGTCCACCACAACACCTTGATCAGATCCCCACGCCGGCCACGGAAGACGAAGACGTGACCGGAGAACGGATCTTCGGCCAGCGCGGTCTGCACCTTGGCCGCCAAACCATTGAAGCCGCTGCGCATGTCGGTCACACCTGCGGCAATCCAGATGCGTGTGCCCGCCGGCAATCCGATCATTGGCGCAGTAGCGCCAGGACTGTGCGCAACATCTTCATGTCCGCAGCACTGCCAATGCGCACCGTGCAATCGTTGAAGGCGACCTCAATGCCGGCATCCGGCGCGGGACTGGAAGCCGATGGCAACGATTCTGCCTGTGCCCGTTTCGCCGGCTCCTGTGCAATCGTGACAGGCAGCAGGGCTGTCGGCACTGCTACCTCGTCAAACAATCCGGCACGATAGTGGCGACGCCACTTGAACAGGAGATTGGCATTGACCCCATGTTCTTGTGCCAAGCGCGATACAGACAGGCCGGGTTCGCAGGCCTGCTGCGCCAGGCGCCGCTTGAATTCGACTGGATGATTCGGCCGCCCCTTGCGCGTCGACCGTTTGGTTTCATTGGACAATTTGGTTCCCACCACTTATTTGGTGGGAACTACTTTGGCTTCTCCGCTCACTGCCGTCCAGACGGTTCAGGGATGACGCTTACTGAGCTTCTTCCTTCCATCGTTTACCTCATAAATCAGATGAACCGTCACCGGCTCTGTTCCAAGTAGCTTGACTTGATTATTAAAGAGCCGCTCGTAAACCGATGGTTGCTTGGGCCGAGCGACGCTGCAGCAGCCAGGATTCTCTTTTATAAACCGCTCTATGGAATCTTCAACCCGACTTAAGTCCATGTCCCCCAAACCCTGTTCGATACGTAAGGCGCGGACAATGTACTCATCATCGGTGAGGAAGCGCGTTTGCGTCGAGCAGTAACCGGGAGGGGAGGGAAATAGAAATAGATATAGCCCGCTGCATGAAAGCAGCATGAGGAGGAGGATGCCAACAACCTCGAGTGGGCGAATTGAGGATGTCATGACGTCAAATTTCTTTTAATAGTGTCAGAAATTCTGTCACCACCGGCCACACTTCGGCGCGCAGCTTTCTCCAAATTGATGCACAGGCACAATCTATGCTCACTGACCCGTAAACCGTTCTAAAACTCTTCCCACTCGCCGCCCCTGGTGGACGAGGCGGCAATTCTAAGGTTGGAAGAAGCAGATGTTTTTTTCACCAACGGTCTGATGTTCGAGCCTGGAACCGGCGCAATACGAGATGGCGCCGCCACTGCCTGCCCCTGCCGCACATCAAGCTTAAACACACTAACCACCCGCGCCAACGTCCCGGCCTGATCCTGCATAGACTGCGCCGCCGCAGCCGCCTGTTCCACCAGCGCCGCGTTCTGCTGCGTGACAGCATCCATCTGCGTGATCGCATCGTTGACCTGCTCGATGCCGCTGCTTTGTTCCTTACTAGCCTGGGTGATTTCGCTGATGATGTCGGTGACGCGCTTGACGCTGGCGACGACTTCATCCATGGTGGCGCCGGCTTGGTCGACCAGCTTGGCGCCCGCGCCGACTTTCTCGACCGAGTCGTCGATCAGTGCCTTGATTTCCTTTGCCGCCGATGCCGAGCGTTGCGCGAGGTTGCGCACTTCGGCAGCGACCACCGCGAAGCCCTTGCCCTGTTCCCCGGCTCGCGCGGCTTCCACGGCGGCGTTCAGCGCGAGGATATTGGTCTGGAAGGCGATGCTGTCGATCACGCCGATGATGTCGGCGATCTTCTTTGACGATTCATTGATCGAGCCCATGGTGTGCACGACTTCCGACACCACCGTGCCTCCCTTGACCGCGATTTCCGAGGCGGAGGCCGCGAGCTGGTTGGCCTGCTGTGCATTGTCGGCGTTCTGTTTGACGGTGGATGTCAGTTCTTCCATCGAGGATGCGGTTTGCTGCAGCGCACCGGCCTGCTGCTCTGTGCGTGAGGACAGGTCGAGGTTGCCGGAGGCGATCTCGTTCGACGCGGTGGAGATGGCATCGCTGCCGCTGCGCACTTCGCCGACGATGCGCGCCAGGCTGTCGTTCATGTCTTTGAGCGCCTGCATCAGTTGTCCTGTCTCGTCTCTTGAGGCCACCTCGATCTGCGCGCTGAGGTCGCCGTCGGCCACGCGCCGCGCGACTTGCATGGCCTGGTTGATCGGGCGCGTGATGCTGCGCGTCACCCAAAACGCAGCGGCCCAGCCGAGCAGGATCGCAACTGCCGTGATCGCCAGCAGGCCTTTGCGCATGTAGCTCATGTGGTCCTGCACGTTGACGCTGTCCGCGTCCATGATCTTTGTCTGGAACTCGACCAGGTCGGACAAGGCTTTCTCGTAGGCGTGTCCGGTGTCGGCGGCCGTGGTGCGGAGGATGGTTTTGGCAGCGGCCTGGTCGCCCTTGGCCAGGTTTGCGAATAGTTCTCTTTGCGCTGCGAGATCCTTGTCGCCGCTTGCGAGGATGACGTTGTAGAGTTCGCGTGCGCGCGGTGCGTGGATCGTCTTGTCGAGCTGGTCGAGCAGTTCCTTGTTTTTGCTGCGCAGCGCTTCTATCGCGTCGGCTTGTTTTTTTACCGCATCGGGGTTTTCTTCCAGCGCCGCATCACGAAACTTCTGGTGGATCAGCGACACGTTGTATTTGATCTGGCCTGCCTGTTCGACTTTCTTGTAACGATCGTTGAGGATGGTGTTCACATCCTCGTGGACCAGGCCCGCCCGGCGCAGGGCCAGCGTCACGACGACAATCAACAAGAGCAGCATCACGCCGAATGCCAGGCCAAGGCGTACGCCGATCTTCATGTTTTTCGTGAGGGTCATTCCTTACTCCTGGTAGAACAGTGGGCATAACCAAGGGTTGCGCCCTTTGGTCGTTTTCGTGATGATGTGCGAATCGATTGTTGCAGCTGCCCTTGAATGTATCCGGCATAAGGCAGCAAAATGTCAGAAATTATTTCTTCAGTGAAACAGTGGGTCAATCCCACATTCATGAGATAGCGCGCATGAGCAACACGCAAACCGCAAGAGAACGCCTGCTTGCCCAGGCTCGCCTCGATTACCGGCCCGAGCTCGTCGCCATCGATCCGGATGCCATCGCGCGCCTGCCGGTCCGCGCCGACCGGTTCAGCCACGCGACAACCGGGCTATCGGCAAAGCCTGCCGGGCAAACGCCTGAAACCGCAGCGGCCTACAGCATCGTTTTGAACAGCCTGAACTTCATGTTCTGGGTACCGACACCGGAAGGGATGGTGCGTTATCACTGGCGCGGCATTGGCGGCGCCGACGGCCTGACGGCTGCGCTTGATCATCTCTGGGGAGGGGAACCGACACCAGTCCGGCTGCGTGAGCATCTGGGTTCTGGAGCGGAACAAGTGGTCGTTGATGCCTTCGGCGACATTTCCATGCCGAGGCGCCGCGCGCATTTCCTGCGCGAAGTCCTGTTGGAAGATCAACTGGAACAGGCCGCTGCCGAGCTTGTCGCCGCAGGCAACAGCGGCCGCCTGACTTCCGACGATGCGGAGCGGCTGGCAAAACGGTTTCCGGTTGCGTATGGCCAGGACGCCTATCTCATGCGTGCGCAACTCGCGGTGATGT
Organism: Noviherbaspirillum sp.; assembly: GCA_035627275.1. Taxonomy (GTDB): domain Bacteria; phylum Pseudomonadota; class Gammaproteobacteria; order Burkholderiales; family Burkholderiaceae_D; genus Noviherbaspirillum. The sequence continues at coordinate 46,359 of DASPMC010000022.1, read as the reverse complement.
GGTTTGCCGGGTATCTCATCGACTGGGGCGTCGATGTCGACTGCGATGTTATCGTCGCCGCCAACTACCAGATGCCGCGCGTGATGCGTTCGATCAAGGTACTGCGCTTCTCGCCAGAGCTGGCGGCAAAGATCGACCGCTACACGCTCATCCTTCACAACAGTCCCGAGGAACGGGCGATACGCGCTGCGACAGTGCTGGGTACGCAAGCGATGGCGCAGCGTCTGGGGGTGTCGGAGCACGCGATGGTGAATGTGCTGTGGCAGAACCGGCTGGCTAGTGGGGCGATACCGCACCACCTGACCATTACCACCGACTATTGATTGGGGTTGTCGGCGATGATAATCGTGGTCAATCCCCGACTTGCAATCTGCTCTGTTTTCCAAGCATGACCGCAAAAGTCTTTTCCCCGTCATTCCCGCGAAAACAAGGCCGAAGGCTGGAGTTTCGAGGAACGGCCAGGCGGGAATCCATGCTAGGTCGATAAGAGTACATGCAGCGGCGTATCAGAGTCACTATGGATTCCCGCCTTCGCGGGAATGACGAAATTTTGAGGACTGAGGGCTCAATACTGGCAAAAGACTTTTGCGTATCTACTTAACCCGCTGCTTCTCCAACTTCCGCGCCAGCGTGCGGCGATGCAGTCCCAGCCGCCGCGCAGCTTCGGAAATATTGAAGTTGGTTTCCACGAGCACCTCGTGGATGCGCTCCCATTCGAGCGTCTTGATGGAGGTCGAGCGGTTGGTCAGTTCGATGTCGGCGCTGCCGGCGACGTGGCCAAATGCGGCTTCGATGTCGTCGGTGTTCGACGGTTTTGCGAGGTACTGGATGGCGCCGAGCTTGATGGCTTCGACGGCGGTGTTGATGCTGGCGAAGCCGGTGAGCACGACGATCCGGATGTCCGGATCGTGTTTGTGCAGCATCTGCACGCAGGCGAGTCCGGAATTGCTATCGCTCAGCTTGAGGTCGACGACGGCGTGGGTCGGTGAATGCTGCTGCAGCAGCGCCGCTGCTTCATCGAGGCTGGCCGCGTGCACCACGCCGTAACCGCGCCGCTCGAACGAACGGCGCAGCGTGCGTGCGAAGGCGGCGTCGTCTTCGATGATCATCAGCAGGTTTTCCGGATGCTCAGGCGTCATTGTCATCGTCCTCCAACAGGGCCACGCTGGCCAGCGGCAGCGTGAGTTCGACGGCCGCTCCACCCGCTGCAAGGTTGTGCGCCGCGACCGTTCCGCCGAGCTTGCGCGCAACATTAACGACCAGGAACAGGCCCAGTCCGCCGCCCGGCCTCCCCTTGCTCGACTGATACGGCTTGCCGAACTGCTTGAGCATCTCCGGCGCGAATCCCGGTCCCGCATCGGTGATGCGAAGTTTCAGCGACTCGGCATCGCGCGTCGCCTGGAGACGCACCCATTGCGGCGAGGCCTCCATCGCGTTGTCGAGCACGTTGAAGATCATCTGCTTCAGCGTGGAGTCGAAGACGACGGGTATGTCCTGCTCAATGGTGTTTTCATAGACGAATTCGGTGACGGGCCGGGTCGTGCGCCATTCCCTGGCGAGGTCGTCCAGAAAGGCATTGATCGTCGTTTTGACCGATGATTCACCGCGCGCCTCGCCTGCGGACAGCAGGATGCCGCTGACGATGCTCTTGCAGCGCTGCAACTGGATCTGCATCTCGGTGATTTCTTCCAGCAGGTCGGGGTTCTTGCTGAACTCGGGCATGTGCCGCCAGTCGCCGAGAATGACTGACAGCGTCGCCAGCGGCGTGCCGAGTTCATGCGCGGCGCCAGTCGCCAGCAGACCCATGCGCACGATGTGTTCTTCTTCAGCGGCGCGTTGACGCAGCGCTGCGAGCTGGGCGTCGCCGGCACGCAGGTTGCTGCTGATGCGGCTGATGAAGAAGACGAGCAGCGAGGCATTGAGCAGGAAGCAGATCAGCGTGCCCTGGACATACAGGTTGAAGAACCGGAGCTCCTGGCTGAGCGGCAGGTTCAGCGGCACCGAGTAGCGCGCCAGTCCGACCAGGCAAAGGCCGGTGACGGCGACAATGATCCAGGTCGTCCACACCTCCAGCAGGATGGCGCCGAGGATGACCTGCAGCAGGTAGAGATAGACGAAGGGATTGCTCATGCCGCCGCTGAAATACAGCTGGGCGGTCAGGCTGGCCACGTCGACCAGCAGCGCGAAGAACAGTTCGCCGTTGGTCACCGTGCGGCGCTCATGCCAGCGCAGCTGGCTGGCGATGTTGAAGGCGATCAGGCATGCCAGCACGGCACACATCTGCGGCAGGGGCAGACGGATGCCCAGGGCGGACGTAGCCACGGCGATGGTGGTGATCTGGCCGACGACCGCGATCCATCGCAGTTGAATCAACTGCAACATGTTCTTGTGGCCCGCGGCGTTTTCGACGCTCGCGGCCGCTGTCAGTCGATCCTTCATGCCCTGTCGGCTTGCAAGCTGGTCACTGTCCCCGGTCCCTGTCATTTTTGTGGTCGCTCTGTTGATTGGCGGTGCCGGTGCGGCGCATCCGCCGCTCCTCGCGCGCCACCCAGAGGGCAGCGCCCAGCACCATCAAGGCCAAAGCATACCAAGTGATCGCGTAGACCAAGTGATTGTTGTGAAAAGTGACAACGGTCAGCCCGGCGACCGGACGATCGGGCGCGCCGCTGTCTGTGGAGTCGGGAGAGGCTTCCGCATCGATGAAATACGGCGCGACGTCGCGCAAGCCGCGCGCGGCCGCAATGGCCTGCACATCACGGGAGTACCAGCGGTTGGCGGCAGGATCGTTCTTGCGCAGGAAGCCGCCTGCGGGTTCGCTTATGCGCAGCAGGCCGGTGACGGTGAGCAGTGAGGATTCGGCATTGCCTTGCTTGCCCTGCGCTTCCCGCGATCCGGACGGCACGAAGCCGCGGTTCACGAGCACGATATGACCTTCTTCCGTGCGCAAGGGTGTCAGGAGCCAGTAGCCGCTGCCGAGTTCGGTGGCGGCCAGCACCCGGGTGGTCAGCCCGTAAAGAAAACGTCCCGTCACGCGCACGTGGCGGTATTCATCTGTTTCGGCCGTAACCTGCGGCCAGCGGTCCGGTCCCGGCGCGGGGACGGGGGTGGCGTGGACGCGCTGTTCCACGCGCTCGATCAGCGTCAGCTTCCATTGCAGCCGGTACAGCTGCCAGGTGCCGAGCGCGATCAATGCCGTAAACGCAAACGCCGCGCCGATGGCCAGCGCCACCAGCACGGCGGAGGAGCGGGGACGCGACATTGTGTCGCCGTCCCCTTGAGGCCGGGTTGTCATTACATGGAATGCGTCGAGTGGCCCTGCCCGTTCATCATGCCGGGCATCATGTTGTGGTTGAGGTGATACATCACCCAGAGCGATCCGGCCAGCATGATCACCACCAGCACCACGGTAAAGATCAGCGCGAGCATGTTCCAGCCGCCTTCCGACTTGGTGTTCATGTGCAGGAAGTAGATCATGTGCACGACGATCTGCACGGCGGCAAAGGCGAGCAGGACGATGGACGTGGTGCTCGCCTTCTCGAATACATTGCCCATCACCAGCCAGAACGGGATCGCGGTCAGGATCACCGACAGCAGGAAGCCGATGGTGTAGGACTTCAGGCTGCCGTGGTCGTGGCCGGCGTGGTCATCATGGCCATGATGGCCGTGTTCGCCGTGGGTCATGGTTGCGTTGTGCTCGCTCATGGCAAGACTCCCATCAGGTAAACAAAGGTGAACACGCCGATCCAGACTACGTCGAGAAAGTGCCAGAACATGGAAAGGCACATCAGGCGGCGGCGATTTTCCGGGATCAGGCCGTGCTGCTTGACCTGGAACATGAGCGTTACCAGCCAGATCGTGCCGAAGGCGACGTGCAGGCCGTGCGTGCCCACCAGCGCGAAGAAGGAGGACAGGAAGGCGCTGCGCTGCGGGCCCGCTCCCTCATGGATCAGGTGCATGAATTCATACATTTCCAGCGCGAGGAAGCCGGCACCGAACAACCCGGTCACGCCCAGCCACAGCAAGGTGCTGTTGACGCGCTTGCGCTGCGATTCCAGCATCGCGAAACCATAGGTGATCGACGACAGCAGCAGCAGCGCGGTGTTGGTCGCCACCAGCGGCAGGTCGAACAGTTCGGCGCCGGTCGGGCCGCCTGCGTAGCTTCGGCCCAGTACCGCGTATGCGATGAACAGGCAGGCGAACACCAGGCAGTCGCTCATCAGGTAGAGCCAGAAGCCGAGCAGTGTGCCGTTTTCCGGATGGTGGTCGCGGACGTAGTAGCGCTCGTTATAACGCTCGCTAGTGCGCTCGCTCGTGGCGGCGCGCTGGATTTCAGCGGAAGGAATGGCGATCTCAGACATGTTTTTCCTGGAGGCCGGTGCGATTGTTTTCCGTGCGGAGGACAGCGTCCGCAGGGATGTAATAGTCGCGTTTGTAATTGAAGGTGTGGACGATGATGGCGGTCATCATGGTCGTGAAAGCGATGCCTGCGACCAGCCACATCTGCCAGATCAGCGCGAAGCCGAGCACACCGCTCAAGGCCGCAATGACGAAGCCGGCACCGGTGTTCTTGGGCATGTGAATCGGCACGAAGCCCTTTTGCGGACGCACATACTGATGGCGCTTCATGTCGGTCCAGGCGTCGGTGTCATAGACGCGCGGCGTGAACGCGAAGTTGTAGTCCGGCGGCGGCGACGAGGTCGACCACTCCAGCGTGCGGCCGTCCCACGGGTCGCCGGTCACGTCGCGCAGCGCGTGGCGGCGCTTGAAGCTGACGTAGAACTGCACGAGCATCGAAGCGATGCCGAAGGCGATCAGCACGGCGCCGAGCGCGGCGACCTGGAACCAGATCTGCAGCGACGGGTCCTCGAAATGGCTCATGCGGCGGGTCACGCCCATCAGGCCGAGCACGTACAGCGGCATGAAGGCGAGGTAGAAGCCGACCACCCAGAACCAGAACGAGCACTTGCCCCAGAACTCGTCGAGCTTGTAGCCGAAGGCTTTCGGGAACCAGTAGTTGATGGCGGCAAACACGCCGAACACCACGCCGCCGATGATCACGTTATGGAAGTGCGCGATCAGGAACAGGCTGTTGTGCAGCACGAAGTCGGCCGGTGGCACTGCCAGCAGCACGCCCGTCATGCCGCCGATCACGAAGGTGATCATGAAGGCGATGGTCCACATCATCGGCAGCTCGAAGCGGATGCGGCCGCGGTACATGGTGAACAGCCAGTTGAAGATCTTGGCGCCGGTCGGGATCGAGATGATCATCGTCGTGATGCCGAAGAAGGAGTTCACGCTGGCGCCGGAGCCCATGGTGAAGAAGTGGTGCAGCCAGACCAGGTAGGACAGGATGGTGATGACCACGGTCGCATAGACCATCGAGGTGTAACCGAACAGGCGCTTGCCCGAGAAGGTCGCGACCACTTCCGAGAACACGCCGAAAATCGGCAGCACCAGGATGTAGACCTCGGGGTGGCCCCAGATCCAGATCAGGTTGACGTACAACATGGAGTTGCCGCCGAGGTCGTTCGTGAAGAAGTTCATGCCGAACACGCGGTCCAGCGAGAGCATCGCCAGCACGGCGGTGAGCACCGGGAAGGACACGACGATGAGCACGTTGGTGCACAGCGAGGTCCAGGTGAAGACCGGCATTTTCATCATGGTCATGCCGGGCGCGCGCATCTTCACGATGGTCGCAATCAGGTTCACGCCCGACAAGAGCGTGCCCACCCCGGCGATCTGCAATGACCAGATGTAGTAGTCGACCCCGACATCCGGACTGCTGAGGATGCCCGACAGCGGCGGGTAAGCCAGCCAGCCGGTCTTGGCGTATTCGCCGACGAACAGCGACACCATCGTCAGGGCTGCGCCGACGGCGGTCATCCAGAAGCTGAAGTTGTTCAGGAAGGGGAAGGCGACGTCGCGCGCGCCGATCTGCAGCGGCACGACGTAGTTCATCAGGCCGGTTACGAAGGGCATCGCGACGAAGAAGATCATGATCACGCCGTGGGCAGTGAAGATCTGGTCGTAGTGGTGCGGCGGCAGGTAGCCGGTGGCATCGCCGAAGGCGATCGCCTGCTGGGCACGCATCATCAGCGCATCGGCGAAGCCGCGCAGCAGCATCACCAGGCCGAGGATCATGTACATGATGCCGATTTTCTTGTGGTCGATACTGGTGATCCAGTCACGCCACAGCGGGCCCCAGAGGCGGAAGCGCGTCAGCGCGGCGGCGATCGCTGCGCCGCCGACGGCAACCATGAGGAAGGTGACGACGAGGATGGGCTCGTGATACGGAATCGCGTCCCAGCCCAGCCGGCCGAAGATCAGGTCAGTGTGGTCTTGCATCATTACTCTTGATGGATATGGGAATGCGCTGCATGTGCACCGGTGTCAGCTTGGGACTTTGCCTGGGCGACAGGATGCGCGTGTTCGTTTTTGGCGGGAGCCTTTTGTCCGGCGGCCTCTCGTGCACGGCGGGCATCATCGGCCATCATCTGCTCCATGCAGACGGTACCGGGCGCGACGCAGCGGTTGACGACCGCATCGAACAGGTCCGAAGCGACGGCGCCGTAGCGGCGAACCGGGTCGCGCTCGGAAGGTTTCTCGAGCGCCAGGTAATCGGCGCGCTCCAGCTTGCCGCCGCCGGATTTCGTCTGCTTTGCCCACTGGTTGAATTCCTCAGCGCTCACGCCGTGGTACTTGAAGCGCATATGCGAGAAGCCTTCGCCGCTGTAGTTGGCGGAGAAGCCTTCATAGACGCCCGGTTTGTTGAGCACGGCGTGGAGCATGGTCTGCATGCCCGGCATCGCGTAGATCTGGCCGGCCAGCGCGGGAATATAGAACGAGTTCATCGTGCTGGACGCGGTGATCTTGAAGCGGATCGGCACATCGACCGGGGTCACCAGTTCGTTGACCGTTGCCACGCCCTGCTCGGGATAGATGAACAGCCATTTCCAGTCGAGCGCGACGACCTGGACTTCCAGCGGCTTGGTGCCTTCGGGAATCGGGCGGTTCGCGTCGAGGCGCTGCAGCGGACGATAGGGATCGAGCTGGTGGGTGCTGATCCAGGTCAGCAGGCCCAGCGCGATGATGATCAGCAACGGCGCGCCCCAGATCACCAGTTCGAGCTTGGTGGAATGGTCCCAGTCGGGCTCGTACTTGGCGGATGTATTGCCTTTCCGGTAACGCCACGCGAAGAGCACCGTCAGCGCGATCACCGGAACGATGATCAACAGCATCAACAGCGTGGAAATGATGATAAGACGGCTCTGTTGGGCTGCAATATCGCCGGAGGGATCTATCACCACCGTATTGCAGCCGGCCAGTAGCGCGACGGATAAAAATGTCGCTAAGGAACGAACGGCTAGAGGATGCATCTGAGAAAGTCAAGGATCGGGATCAAGGTTATGCTAATTTACTAGGGCCGGCGCGCCTTGAGGATTGGACATTTTGTCCTACCCCATTTCCACAGTGAAACTTACAAGCGCAGCGGAATCAGGCTGACATCAGGCGCGCGGCTTAAAAATATTCATATTCGGAGACGTAATACATGTTCAGCCCCCGTGCTCATGGCGGAGCGCAGCCCGCCGGATTTTCTGCACATTCCAACAATGACAATGGCGTCCGGTCCAACATCGCGCCAGGCGAGATCGCCATCGGCGTGATCATCGGCCGCACCTCCGAGTACTTCGATTTCTTCGTGTATGCGATTGCGTCGGTGATGGTCTTCCCGTCAGTCTTCTTTCCGTTCGAGCAAAGGCTGGAAGGCATGCTGTATGCATTCCTGATCTTTGCCTTTGCCTTTATTGCAAGACCTTTCGGCACGGTTGCCTTCATGGCAATCCAGCGGCGCTTCGGCCGCGAAGTCAAACTGACGGCCGCCCTCTTCCTGCTCGGCTTTTCCACCGCCGGCATTGCCTTCCTGCCCACGTATTCGCATCTCGGCTTTGCGGCTATCGTCCTGCTGTCGCTCCTGCGCATCGGCCAAGGCGTCGCGCTCGGGGGCTCCTGGGACGGCTTGCCTTCGCTGCTGGCGCTGAACGCGCCGCCGCACCGTCGCGGCTGGTACGCGATGCTCGGCCAGCTCGGCGCGCCGGCCGGCTTCATCGTCGCGGCCGGCCTGTTCGCCTTTCTGCTGGCCAGCTTGTCGGACGAGGAATTCCTGAGCTGGGGATGGCGCTATCCGTTCTACGTCGCGTTCGCGATCAACGTGGTGGCGCTCTTCGCGCGGCTGCGCCTGGTGTCGACGCCGGAATACTCCAGCCTGCTCGATGAGCGGGAGCTGGAGCCGACCGGCGTGGTCGAATTGACGCGGTCGCAGGGACGCAACCTGATCATCGGTGCGCTCGCGGCGCTGGCGAGCTACGCGCTGTTCCACCTCGTCACCGTGTTCCCGCTCTCCTGGATCAGCCTGTATGCGCTGCGGCCGGTCGACGAGTTCCTGGTGATCCAGATGCTCGGCGCGGCGCTGGCGGCGGCAGGCATCGTCATTTCCGGGCTGATTGCCGACCGCTTCGGCCGCCGCACGACGCTGGCCAGCCTGGCGGTCCTGATCGCGCTATTCAGCGGACTGGTCCCGACGCTAATGAACGGCGGCCAGACAGGACAGAACATCTTCATCCTGCTCGGTTTCGCGCTGCTCGGCCTGTCCTACGGGCAGGCTTCGGGCGCGGTGGCCGCCAATTTCCCCGCGAAGTACCGCTATACCGGCGCAGCGCTGACGTCCGACCTGGCATGGCTGGTCGGCGCGGGATTCGCGCCACTGGTGGCGCTGGGCCTGTCCGCGAATTTCGGCCTGGCTTATGTGAGCGTTTACCTGCTGTCGGGCGCAGCCGGTTCGCTGGCCGCGCTGAGCCTGAATCGCGCGCTGGAGATTCGCGATTGATGTGCATGGCGGGAACGTGTTCGCGCCGGCGGATCTCGTTACCGGCGTCCTTGTGATGAACCGATGAAGTTGCGGCCGCTGGCCTTGGGATACCCTCGCCCTGGACCGGATCATTCATCGGAAAGCATTTCGTCATCCAGAAAGACATCGGTCTCCGCGTTCTCGATTTCCTGGATGTTCAGTATCGTCCTCAAGAAACCTCCCGCATGAACCAGTTGTTGCCCTTCCTTGCAGGCAATCCACAGACGCTCCCTACTGGGACAGGCTCTTAGCCGGACCACATGATTTATCTCTCATAGACTTGGTATTGAATTGGCAATGCCTGCATGTCAGCATACGCCGGCCAGGTTTGTCTTGGAGTGCCCCCGTTGCAAATGCAACCGAGGCTTTTTCAATCCTTCTCTATCGTGGAGTAATTTTGGGACGCGATCGCATCAAGCTATGCAACGCCGGAAGTTTGTTTGCCCAGCTCGTCATGGGAGCACTCATGCTGACGGCGTGCGGTGGCGGTAATGGAAACAGCACCGAACCGACGCCGGAAACGTCACCGGTATCCGGCACGATAAGCCTGCTCGCGGGACATATCGGCGGCTCGGGAAATGTCAATGCCCCGGGTAACGCGGCACGCTTCGGGAGGCCCGCCAACATAGCCGTGGATACGGCAGGCAATCTCTATGTGACCGACGAATCGCTCAACACCATCCGCAAGATCGCACTTGACGGTAACGTCACAACATTGGCGGGAGCCGCGCCAATTCCACGCGTGTTCGGCGACCTCGGCAGGGGATCAGCCAGCTTTATCAGCCCGGCCGGCTCGGCAGATGGGACCGGCACGGCGGCTCGTTTCAACGGCCCGGCCGGCATGGCTGCCGACGTTGCAGGCAATATTTATGTCGCAGACTCCGCCAATCACATCATCCGCAAAATCACCCCGGCCGGCGTGGTGACGACATTCGCCGGAGCCGCAGGAGTTTCCGGCTCGGCCGATGGCCAGGGCGCAGCGGCGCAGTTCTTGGCCCCCAACGGTGTGGCTGTGGATGGTGCGGGCAATCTGTATGTGTCCGATTTCGGAAACGCGACCATCCGCAAGATTACGCCGGAGGGCGTTGTGACGACATTGGCGGGAACCGCAGAGGTACGCGGCACCGCAGACGGCACGGGCACCACGGCAAGTTTCGGAGCGTTAAGCGGCATCGCTGTCGATAGCATGAGCAACGTCTACGTGACCGAGTCCGGGGAAACGTATCGCCTGGACTCCGGGCACACCGTTCGCAAGATCACACCTGCAGGCGTGGTAACAACACTGGCAGGAACTGCATCGATGCGTGGCTTCACGGACGGGGAAGGGGCTGCGGCGCGCTTTAATGCACCACGTGGTATTGCCGTCGACAGCGCGGGCAATCTGTATGTGGGCGATACCGGAAACTCCGCCATCCGCAAGATCACGCCGGCAGGTGTTGTAACCACGCTGGCCGGAGGGCAGACCTGGAGTTCGTCCGACGGCATCGGCAAGGCGGCAAGTTTTCGGTATCCGCGCGGTGTCGCCGTGGATGGTGCCGGCAACGTTTATGTGGCCGACACCGATAACTCGACGATCCGCAAGATCACGCCGGCCGGCGCGGTGACTACGTTAGCGGGTATGTCATCGGCGACCGGTTACTCGGATGGCGCGGGTGACGCGGCGCGTTTCGGCTGGCCCAGAGGCATATCGGTGGATGGCTCGGGGAGCGTCTATGTCACGGATTATCTCAGCCATACTGTGCGCAAGATTGCCGCGGATGGTGCGGTGAGCACATTGGCCGGAAACGCAGGAAGCAGCGGCTTCGCGGATGGCGCCGGTGCGTCTGCGCGCTTTGATTATCCGGCCAGCGTGAGTGTGGATGGTTCCAGCAATATTTATGTGCACGATTCGGTAAACAATGCCATTCGCAAGATCACGCCAAGCGGCGTCGTGACCACGATGGCAGGTGATGCCGGACCGGTGGCGGCAGACGACACGGGGAACATCTATGTGGCTTCGAATTATGCGATTCGCAAGGTCACGCCGGGAGGAGCAGTAACGACACTGGCCGGAAGTTCCGGGCCCGGCGTGGCCGATGGCACGGGGACAGCCGCGCATTTCTCGAATCCGCGCGCGATATTCGCCGATGGCGCGGGGAACGTCTATGTAGCGGACGGTAATGCCATCCGCAAGATCACAGCCGCCGGTGTGGTGACGACAATAGCAGGATCGGTTTACGTCGACGGCTTCGTCGATGGTGACGGTACGGCAGCGCGCTTTAGCGAGCCGGGCGGCCTGGCGGTGGATGACATGGGCAATATCTATGTGGCGGACCGCCTCAACTCGGCTATTCGCAAGGTCACACCATCCGGCGTCGTGACGACTATCGTGGGCAGAGCCGGGTCGGAGGGCATCTTGTTGGGCGATCTGCCAGGCAGCCTGACTACGCCCAGTGGCATAGCAATCGGTCCCAATGGTGTCCTCCATGTTACGTCAGGAGGTGCGGTGCTGAAAATTCGCCTCCAGTAATCGAGGTACCGATCGGCAAACAGTCATGGGGGCAGACACGATGGCTTTGCAGGCTGTCGAAAAACGTAGCGAGCGAGTCGAGATTGGTGCCGAGAAGCGCAAGCGTACGAATAGTACGCTGAGCATCGCAGGCATCAAGATCGGCTCGCGCAGTAGTTTTTCAACTGCCTGTTAGATCTTTCGATTGCGTGTCTGACCCGTATATGATCCAGTTGATACAGACCACGATGCTTCAGGAAAGTGTGAGGCTCCAAGGCCTGAGTCCTGTATTTCCCCGGTCATCATTGCAGGCACGGAAACCATCCGGTTCCACATCAACCAAATAACAAGACCAGAATTTCCATGCACACACCTCACCGCATCCACGACACAGACATCTACATCGAAGGCAACGGCCCGCAAACCATCGTCATGGTTCACGGCTGGCCGGACACCTGGCGCTTGTGGGACCGGCAAGTCGCGGCCCTGAAGGGCCGCTTTCGTTGTGTGCGCTTCAGCCTGCCCGGATACGAGCCGGGCTCGCCGCGGCGGGCCGCCTCGCTCGACGATATCGTGTCCCTGATGCGAGCCATCGCCGACGAAGTCAACGGCGGCCAGCCGGTGATACTGCTGCTGCACGACTGGGGCTGCGTATTCGGCTATCAGTTCGCACTGCGTCATCCGGAGCTGGTCTCGCGTGTCATCGGCATCGATATCGGGGATGCGGGCAGTCCGGATCACCTGCGCGAGCTGCCCTTGCTGGCAAAACTCGGCATCGCGGGCTATCAGCTTTGGCTGGCGCTCGCCTGGCGCATCGGCGGCGCGCTCGGCACGCGCATGACGCGCTGGATGGCAGGCAAGGCGCGCTGCCCGACCGACCCGGCGATGGTCCACGCGGGCATGAACTACCCCTACGATATCGCCTGGACCGGTTCGCACGGATCGTACCGGCACGTGCTGCCGATGCAACCCACTTGGCCGCTGCTTTTTCTCTATGGTCGCCGCAAGCCGCTGAAGTTTCATAGCCGAGCCTGGCTCGACAAGCTCCGCGCGGATCCTTGGCATCGGGTGCTTGGGTTCGAAATGGGGCACTGGGTGCAGGTCGAGCAGCCTGAGGCGGTGAATGCGGCGATTATCCAATGGCTCGACGACGGGCAATCCTGCAAGGCGGCTTAAGCCGCGGCGGCGTCAGCCATGCTTCCAGCGCCGTTTGCGATGCCGAGTTCATGCCGACTTGTAAATCTCCCATCCTCCCCCTGGCTCGGGAGTGACTTGCGCGGCCAGGCGCATGAACGCGATTGCCGCAGGATCGTGCGGATTCAGCATGGGATCCCATCGGCCACCGTATTGTTCCTTGACACGCATGCGAAAGCTGTGCGGAGAATCGCCGAACAGGAGCTCGAGCGAATGCCCCGCGCTTCGGTCCGGATCCAGGTGAGGGAGTTCGGGAACCGGCCGGTTGCGAACGTGCGGAGGCATGCTCGAGGCTTCGGTCAACCCGCGCGGTATATGTGAGCCCGGTTTTATCTCAAACGTGCTCACATCGATCCCGTGACCATAGCCCCACATGAAGCCGTGGAAAGTCGCGTCTACAGCCACGGCCAGCTGACCGATATCCTCTGCGCTTCCCGATGCGATAGCTTTGTCAAGAAGACCTTTTATTTCATCGCCTCTCACCTGCAGATACAAACGTACCGCGTTCTGAATGGCTCTGGCGTCTTTGTAACGAACATCTCGAATCCGGTGGGCCGCTAGCGCGGCACTCAAGCCAATCGCTCCAGCGGTTATCACCGTCGATACCATCTCTCGTCTCGACAGTCCGTCTCGCTGCGCCCCGGCATCAGGTGCCGTCAAGGCGCGCCGATCCAAAAAACGTTTGCTGCCATGAGCAGCCCCAGGTAATAAGCGCTCTCTCCCGGTATGAGAAGTGGATACCGATGGAGATTCGCTTGTGGAGTCAGGCAGACGTATTGGTCCGGGAAAGTCCCGACTGTCGCTGCTGGTCGATTCGGGCCTTGGACGTGGCCGCATACCAAATCTGCCCACTGGTCCTGTACTCATAAGGTAATTCTCTCTACAGACGTTGAATGCGAGTTCGAGCCTGTCGCAGCAGGGAGTGCCGGTCGAATGCTTGTCGGAAAGGCTGGAGACAAGACGTGAGGAGGCCTCAGCGTAGTCCTCCTGCAACGAGGAGCAACGCTGTATCCGACCTTTCCGACGGGCAGACGGCGGGGTGATTCCTGGCGGGATAGGCTCTCAATGACGAATATGCTGTTACCCCATGCTTGCATGATTGCGTGAATGAGTGGATGAGACAGCTGCTTGGTTCCATACCCATCGCACTCAGCGCTTGCCGAGGGTCAATTCAATGTTTATGAGATATACCGCGTGGAGGGTGTCATGAATTGCGAAAAAGGTATGCGCTTGCTTGCCATGCGAAACCGGCTGACCTACCCTGAAACAGGGGAAACCCACCTCTGACATGAAGGAGTTGATCATGTGCTACAGAATTCATACCGATGCACAGAAGGATGTATCCAGACTCTCTTCCAGGAAAGAGGAGAGTGTGTTTACTCCGCAGAAGGACATTGATGCACGTAAAACCGCGACATTGATTTCCGGGTCTGGTGCGGCAGCAGCGATGATTCAAAAGCTGCTCACACCGTTTGGCAAAGACGAAGGAGGCGTGAAGACGGCGGATGATCTCGAGATGAAATCCGATAAACCTGAAGTCGAGAAAGTCGACTGACCAAGCTTTGATGCTTTGGCATTCCTGATCGGCGCCTGCGGGCGCCGATTTTCATGGCGGATCATGATGAAGGACCAGTTATGACGGCTCGCCGGCGAGCGCCTCGCTCCGGCTGGCATCCACCTCGCTGACTACGCGATTACGCCCGTCTGCCTTGGCCTGGTAAAGCAGCTGGTCCGCACGCCTGAATCCGACATCGATGGACTCGCCGGGCAACAACTCGATCAACCCCGCGGAGAACGTGACCCGGAACTGCACATCGCCGGAATGAAACTGCAGCGACGCGATATGCTGCCTGAGCCTTTGCAACACTGCGCCTGCCGCATCGAGCGGCGTCCTCGGGAAATACAGCAGGAACTCCTCGCCACCCCAGCGGGCCAGGACATCGTTGTCCCGAAGGTTCTGGCGCGACTCTTCCGCGAACCTGCGCAGGACCTCGTCGCCGGCGGCGTGCCCGTAGCCGTCGTTGATCTTCTTGAACCAGTCGATATCGATGATGGCAAGGCATGCGGTGGTGTGGTCGCTTGACCGCCGGCGTTCCTCCTGCTGAAGCAGGTCGCCCATGTGGCGCCGGTTCGGCAGCATGGTCAGTTCGTCTCGCGTGGCGAGCGTCTGGATGTGCGCGAGGGCGTCGGCGAGTTCCTGCTTTTGCGCGCTCAATGTCGCGCGCAGTTCGCTCAGCCGTCCGGTCAGGCTGGCGACCACGAACAGCGTGGAAGCGCTAATAGAGAAGTGGATCAGTTCGGCCTTGGCATCGAAGACGTGCGGGGCGGCCATTCGCATCGAGAACATCGTGAGGCCGAGCAGGCTGATGGCGAAGATGCCGAGCGAGTGGGTTTTGCGTGCCTCCAGAGTGAAAGCGCAGAACACGAGGATGACGGTCAGGATGACCAGGCTGGCACCACGCAGCGGGCCCATCACGGCGTAGCCCGCTATCGTGCAGATGACGGCAAACCGCCCCTGGTACACCGACAGCTGTGCCGGCGTCAGCGCCAGGTCCTTGCCATGGCGGATCAGCACATAGAAGAAGACATGCCCCGCGGTGGCAAGCACTGTCAGCACAATGACGGGTGCGGCGGGGGCCGTGCCGTCCGACACTTCCACCCACAGGATCACGAGCGAGAGCAGATACAGGAGTACGGTTGCGCCCCAGTAGGTGACCAGCCGGCGCATCTTGATGTCGTCCCCGGCGAACCTTTCGACCACGCGACGGGCGATGCCCATGAATCGTCTCCGAAATGTTTTAGATATCCGGCCGGGCAATCGGGATACGGCTTGCGCGATTGCCGCTGTCTGCTCGTTCGGATAAGTATAGATGTTTCCGTTGAGATATAGTGAACGCGCGTTCATGACAGGGGAAATCTCATAAATCTGGGGGAATTGCTGTTGTGCTCCGGACGAAGCCAGGGATCACCCGCACCGGTCAAGAATTTCCGGCGTCGTCCCCTTGCGCAGACTGGTGCGTGGCTGCCGCGGGAATGCGGACAACCTGTCCTTTCAACGCGAAATCGGAAAACCCATTATTCTCTTGCACGCTGTTCGTCAGGATCCACATCACCATCAACGAGGAGACACCATGCGCCTGATCCTGGCCGCACTTTTCACCATGACCGCCGGTCTGTCCGTCGCCCACGCAGCGGCGCAGCAGCAATGCGAAACCCTGGCCAAGCCTGTCGAGACGAAGATCGCGAGCCTTCCGGACATGAAGGAAGGCAAGCCGTCGGCGCAGGATTGCGCGCGCGCGTCGGAAGTGATCAAGCTTTACACGAGCTACAAGTCGCAGGCCGACGGCATGAACTGCCCGTTCGCATACGTGGGTGGACAGAAGATCGGCGGCGCCACGGAACGGGCAGAGCTGCTCGACGACATGAAGCAGGCGCATCGCGAGAAGTGCCGTTGATCTGCCAATAAGATAATCGGCCAGGCGGTCGCGTCACGAGGCGCACCGCTGTCGGCAAGGACGAGCCGGAATTGCCGTGTGGCGTGAGCATTGCAGCAGTCGATCGCATCACCTGTCTGCAGATTGCATCATGTCCAATACCCCGTCTAAGACCATCAACAAGATCCACATCCTTGCCATGGCCCGGCATGCCGGCTGGCTATTCAGGATGACAACAAGTTCTACCTGAACGACCTGGCATCGGAGAAGGAACTCCTTGCCTTTGCGCGCCTGCTTGAGAGGACGATCCGCGCGAGTTGCGAGGTACCGGCCGAGGCGGTCTGAATGACGGCGTCGCCTATGCGAGCTTACGTGCGCTTTTCTGTCGTTGTGCGTTGAGCTGACGATGCGTGGCTGGCGCTAGAGCCGATAGCGGCTTGGCATCGCTGGTATTTACCATTCTTGTTTTCAGATTCCCGGAAACGGGAAAACCGGGCCGGTTGTTACGGTGCCGAGTTGCGATCTTCCGGCCTTATTGCTTCTCGACAGGCAGGCCGGCCTTTTCCCACGCAAGCATGCCGCCCTGCACGTTGTGCACGGACTTGAAGCCGAGTTGCGAGAGCATGTCGGCGGCCTGGCCGGAACGGTTGCCGGAGCGGCAGATGAGGACGACGGGTTTGTCTTCGAAGGTGCGGAATTCGTTGATGCGGTTCCTGAGCTGGCCGAGCGGAATCAGGCGGCTGCCGGGAGCATGGCCTTCGGCGTATTCATGCGGCTCGCGCACGTCGATCACGAGGGCGCCCTGGTGTGCCATGGATTGAGCCTGCCGGACGTCGACCGTGTCGAAGTCTGCCGCGTAGGCGGCTGCGCCGATTGCGAACGCCACGGTGGCGAGGCTTCTGGTGAGGAATTTGATGATGGCGATTTGCATGGCCGGTCGCTCCAAGGGTTTGTTCTGATCCCTGCGGAAAAAACCATGCGTCGTTCGACGAACCTGTCCTCGGCGAACGCTGCCTGTGTTCTTCACGCAGGACTGCAGTCTATGGATGGGATGGCCTGTTTTTCCATGACCGGGATCAAGGATTGCGGACTACGTCGCCCAGGTATATACCGGCGCAAACCCGCCACCCGGTGTTCGGAAATTCGTGGTCTGCCCCTGGTACAGGCGCGCCGCAAGGCTCTGCACTTTGCCGTCGTAGGCATACGCGCGCACATCGAACTTCAGCAGCGGCGACGCCTCTTCATTGGCCAAGATGCGCTCTCCCGGCGCGACGATGGCCTGCGCGACATAGTCTGCCTCCAGGATCTCCTGCCATACACGCCGGGTGATCTTGTCGCCGCGATAGGCGGCGCGCCCGCCAAAGCCTGCCGTGGGTTTGAAGAAAAGCCGGCGACGTGACTCCCACAGGCGTTCCGCGTTCGCCACGGTCACGATCTCCGTCGGTGGAATCGCGGCTGACAGGACAGTGCGGATATCCGCGGGGACGCCGAGGTCAGCGAGCCGTTCCGTGTCGGACAGCAGGGCGAGATTGCGCTTGTCGGCATACAGCGCATGCGCCTGGGGGTGAGGCGTCAGCACGATCGCATCGGCGAGCCAGGCGTCGCGCAGCGCAGCGCTGGATGACGCCTCGAGCATGAAATCCGTCAGGCGGTTGTAGACCAGGTCGATGGCGGCATCTCCCTTCCACAGCACGCCATCATGGAATGCGAGTTGCGATGGGTCGGCGATCACGGCGCGAACGCCGTGGCGTTCGAACATGTGCTGGAACAGCAGGAATTCCGGGTAGAGGTACTGGTTCTCCGGGTCTTCGTCGACGATGGCGACGGTGCGCAGCGGCTGCGTGTCGCGAGACGCCGCCCACTCGCTGCGGAACATGTCCATGATGCGCGCCTCAATGCCAGCAGCGCCACCGATGCCAGGGAAGATCTTTTCTATGGGGGCGCAACAGGCGCGCTGCGCGCGGGCGAGCGCCGCATTGAGCATCGCCCCGCCGGCATTGGTATTGACCTCGATGAGCGCGATGCCGTTCGGACCGACGTGGAAATCGTAGCCGAAGAACACGCTTTTCACGCCGTGCGGGGAATGGCGCGCGACCGGTGCGGCGCCGGCAAGCACGGCGTCACGGTACGACGGCATGGCGACAACTGCTTCCACTGCGGCAACGACATCAGCCATGGCGGCCGCGTGCTCGGGCGATACGAAGACCGGCTGTGCGGCAAACACATGCGGGCAGCGTTCGGCGACAAGGTCGTACATGCCGTGGCTGCCCAGCTCCGATTCGAGCGCGCGGCGCAAGACTTCCCGCTCCAGGCTGATGCAGGCGCAGCCCTTGTTGAGGGCGTCCGCGCTGAAGGCGGCGGGTTCGGCCTCGACCGGCAAGGTTTCGATGAATGACGTGTCTGCGAGCATGGCATTCCTCCGGAAGTTTGTTTTATATTTCCAGTATAGTAGAATTATCGAATTGACGTAGAAAGGCAAGAACCATGGAAACCAGACAGGCCATTGCGGCGCTTGGCGCCCTGGCGCAGGAGTCGCGGCTGGCGGTGTTCCGGCTGCTGGTGCAGGCGGGTCCGGCTGGGCTGGCGGCGAGCAGGATCGCGGAGCAGATCGGCCTTCCGCCGTCGTCGCTGTCCTTCCACCTGAAGGAACTGACGCACGCGGGGATGGTGACGTCCACCCAGGAAGGACGCTTCGTGATCTATGCGGCCAATTACGACACGATGAACGCACTGCTGGCCTTCCTGACGGACAGCTGCTGCAGCGGCAACCACTGCTCGCCGGTCGGCATATGCGAACCGGCAAAAACCTGAATCAGCGAAAGGAACACCATGTTTACCATCCGCGCGCCCCGCGCCGACGACCTCCCTGCCCTCAAGGCGCTGCTCGATAGCGGCGGGCTGCCGACCTCCGACCTGATGGAGGCGCATCTCGAGAACTTCATCATCCTTGCCCAAGCCGGCCGGATTGCCGGATCCATCGGCATGGAACGGTTCGGCGAGGACGCCCTGCTGCGCTCGCTGGCTGTCGACACCATGATGCGCGGCGAAGGTTACGGCAGCCGATTGCTGGAACTGATGGAGGCACGCGCCAGCGAAGACGGCGTGCGCCGGCTGTACCTGCTGACGACGTCGGCGGACAACTTCTTCGAACACCAGGGCTACGAGCGCATCGAGCGCGCGAGCGTGCCTGAATCCATCCGCAACACCAAGCAGTTCGCGGGCATCTGCCCGGCCAGCGCGACCTGCCTGTTCAAGGCCCTCGTTTGATTTCCAGCGACAAAATATGAAGACATACAACGTACTGTTCCTCTGCACCGGCAATTCGGCGCGCAGCATCATGGCCGAAGCACTGGTCACCACCATGGGCAAGGGCCGCTTCCGCGGCTTCTCCGCCGGCAGCCATCCGGGCGGCAAGGTCAATCCCTTCGCCATCGAACAGGTGAAGGCGACCGGCTATCCGGTCGACAATTTGCGCAGCAAGAGCTGGGACGAGTTCGCCGCGCCGGACGCGCCGCAGATGGACTTCATCATCACCGTCTGCGACAACGCGGCCGGTGAGGTGTGCCCGGTATGGCCCGGCCACCCGGTGTCCGCGCACTGGGGCTTCGAAGACCCGGCGGCGGTCGAAGGCACGGATGAGGAAAAGCGCGCGGCATTCAGCAAGATCTTCAAGCAGATCGTGAGCCGCATGAACACTTTCGTGAACCTGCCGGTCGACATGCTGGACAAGAATGCGATCCGCAGCGAAATGCAGAAGATCGGGGACACCCCGGTATGACGCGCGCCCGTCGACTCGTTTCCGAAGGCCTGGGCACCGCGATGCTGCTGGCGGTGGTGATCGGTTCGGGGATCATGGGCGAGCGGCTCTCGGACGGCAATGTGGCGATCGCCTTGCTCGCCAATGCGATTGCGACCGGCGCGGGACTGGTGGCGCTGATCCTGATGTTCGGCACCATCTCCGGTGCACACTTCAATCCGGCGGTGACGCTGTCGGAAGCATGGCAGAAGAACCTGCCGGCGTCGGACGTACTGCCCTATATCGCGGCGCAGGTGATCGGCGCCTTCGCCGGCGTGGCGGCGGCGCACCTGATGTTCGGCGAGCCGGTGTTCTTTGCGTCAGAGCATGTGCGCACCGGCGCCGCGCAGTGGTGGAGCGAGTTCGTCGCGACCTTCGGGCTGCTGGGTGTGATCATCAGCTGCTCGCGCAGCCGGCCTTCAGTGACGCCGTTCGCGGTGGCGCTGTACATCACTGCAGCATACTGGTTCACGTCGTCGACCTCGTTCGCGAATCCGGCAGTCACGCTGGCGCGGGCGGCGAGCGATACATTTGCGGGTATTTATCCGCCCGATGCGCCCGGCTTCATCCTGGCGCAGTTGCTGGGAGCCGCGGCAGCAACGGGATTGTATTGCTGGCTGTACCCGGCGGTGCCGAAGGATGCAACTGTCGGCGGGACCGTCGCGCCAAGCCAGTTTGCACGGCGCGACGCCGACTGAGCCGCGTTGACTACTTCATGCGGCCAGCTCGAACGGCTTGATGTCGCCCAGCGGTGACAGCAGCGCGGGATCGAAGGACTTCAGCCCGCAGCCATTAGCCACTTGATGCGGCCAGGCCGGATTGGCGAGTGCGCCGCGGCCCAATGCCACCAGGTCGGCGCCATCTTCCATCACCTGCACGGCACGCAACGGATCGTGCAGGCCGCCGTTGGCAATGACCGTCAAACCCGGCGCGTGCTTGCGTGCCAGGTGCACGAGGCTTGGACCGGCATCGCCGAAGGCAGGCCGCCAGGCTTCGAACTCGGTGACGTGGATGTAGCCGGCCTTTGCCTCTGCCAGCCGGCGGAACACGATTTCCGCACCGCCCTCCCCTTCCGCCCACTTGTGGGTGAAATCATTGACCTTGCCTTGTGAAATGCGGATGCCGACCGGCACGCGTTCACCCACCGCCTTGCGCACCGCGCGCACGGCTTCGGCACTGAGCCGTACACGTTGGCCGATTTCGCCGCCCCATGCATCGTCACGCCGGTTGCTGTAGTCCGTGAGGAACTGGTCCGGCAGATAGCCGTTCGCACCGTGGATTTCCACGCCGTCGAAGCCGGCCACCTCGATGGCCAGGCTCGCGGCACGGGCAAAGCCGTCGAGGGCTTCGGCGATCTCCGGTTCGGATATCGCGCGCGGCACCCAATACGCGCCGCTGCCGCGGTAGACAGCCATCTGCACGCCCTTCGGCTGCACGGCCGATGGTCCGATCGTTTCGTTGCGGAAGCGATTGAACTGCGACAGCGCGCCCGCATGCATCAGTTGCGCGAAGACCTTGCCGCTCGCTGCATGCACTGCGTCGACAACCTTGCGCCACGCCAGCGCCTGCGCGAGATCCGAGAGTCCGGGCTGGTTGGCGTATCCCTGCGAATAGGCCTGGTCGGTGTAGATGCCTTCAGTGATGACGAGGGCGAATCCGCCGCGGGCGAAGCGCTCGTAGTAGCGCACCATCGCCTCCGTCGCCAGGCCTTCCGGCGTGGCGCTGATGCGCGTCATCGGCGCCACCGCAAGCCGGTTGGGCAGCACGACGCCATTCAGCGTCCAGGGCGCGAACAGCGCGCCGTGAGGATGCTTGTCGGCACTCATGACGCGCTCTCCGCAACAAGGGCAATGGCTTCGATCTCGATCATGGCATCCGGCGAATACAAGGCCGAGATTTCGACAATGGTGTCGGCCGGATACGGCGCGGAGAACCACTTGCGGCGCAGCTCCACGATCTTCGGGAAGTGCCTCATGGATGTAAGGAAGATCGTGACCTTGACGATGCGGTCCATGCTTGAGCCGCCGGCCGTGACCGCGCGCTGCAGGTTGCGAAATGCCTGGTCGGCCTGGACATCGAAGTCATCCTTGCCGACGATGGGGCCGTCATCGCCATATCCGGCCTGGCCGGAAACGAAGAGCAGGCCGCCGGCGCGGATGGCTTGCGACAACAGGTAGGGTGCGTACGGGTCGGGTTGGGTGTGAACTTGCTCGATCTTCATGGTCAGCTCCTTTTCATGGGTGAGATAAAATTCGCCATCTGCATGCATGCCTGCGACTGGAACCAGTATCTTCGAGAGAAAATGGGCTGACAAATGGTGATATTTCAGTCAATAGATGAGTAAAACTAAGCCATAAGTATCATGAGAAAACTTCCTCCATTAAGCGCGCTCAGGGTGTTCGAGGCGGCTGCGCGGCGGCTCAGCTTCAAGGAGGCGGCCGAGGAACTGAACGTGACGCCCACCGCAGTGAGCCACCAAATCCGGCAGCTTGAAGAAAGCCTCGGCCTCAAGCTGTTCGAACGCGGCACGCGACAGGTGCGCCTGACAGCTTCCGGTTACCAGCTCTTTCCGGCTATCCGCGACGGGCTGGACAGCTTCGAACGCGCGATCGAGGTGGTGCGCCGCAGCCAGGGAGCCAAGGTGGCGACGCTGTCGTCGACCGTCGCATTCATGGCGAGACGCCTGGCGCCGCTTGCTGGTTCGTTTCGCGATGCCTATCCGGACTGGACCTTGCGGCTCGACGCCTCCAACAAGCCGGTCGACCTGGAGGTCGAAGCCGATGCCGCCGTGCGCTACGGCAGCGGCAAGTATCCCGGGCTGATAGTCGAGCCCCTGTTCCAGGACCGCTTCGCACCGATATGCAGTCCACGCATTGCGCCGGCCAGGCTGGAAGACCTGCGCAAGGCGACGCTGGTGCATTTCGAGTGGGGACCGTCGATGCGCGACGACGAGCACGCGCCCGTGTGGCGCCACTGGCTGGCGCAAGCGGGACGGCCGCAACTCCGCCCCAAGGCAGAGCTTTCCTTTACCGACGAGATCCACGCGGTGCAGGCGGTCGTGGCGGGGCAGGGAATCGGCTTGCTCAGTCTGACGCTGGTTGCGGAGGAGCTGGCATCCGGCGTACTCGTCCAACCGTTCGCACAGACACTGGAAAGCTACCGTTACGACCTGGTCTACAGCGCGCGTGCAGCGGAACGCCCGGCCACTGTCGTATTGCGCGAGTGGGTGAAGGCACGGTTCGGGAATAGCCGCGCCAGGTAACGATCTGCGCTAGTCCGAACTACCCGCCTCGCCCGCCTTGCCGGCAACCAGCGTGTGCCCTCCCCCAGGACCAATCCTGTAGATCGCATGGTTGAACGGATTGCTCACATAGACGTTGCCGGCCGTATCCGCGGCCAAGCCCACCTGTACGCTGCCGACTGGCGTGGACTGGGTATACCCGGCGCTGCCGTCGGGAAAGCCGCTCGCAATGGTAGTGACCGTGCGGTCGGACGCGATCCTGAGCACGCGCATGCCGTAGACACGGTAGGACGACGGCGAGGTACTGAGGACCTCGTGGTCCAGGCACACGACATACAGGTTGCCTGCCATGTCATAGACCAGGTTGCTGACGCTTCCTGTGACGGGCAGATCGACAACACCGGCAGCCCCTCCTTCCGCCGGCTGGGCCGTCTTGGGTACGATCTTCACGTAGTCCATGCCGGCCATGGGACCGTAGGTGCCGATCGCCAGGTTGCCCTGTGCGTCGGTCGCAATGCGTGTGGCGGATCCCGCCGTCATGAACGCGTACACGGTGCGCGCTGTGCCGGCGGCATCGATCTCGCTGACCCGCAACGCATTCCTGTACCGGAGCAGGACGTGCGTACTGCCGGGTGTGCCGGTGGAGATCGATATGGGGAGGTAGCTGCCCGGCTGCTGGGGATAGCTGGCGACGAGCGTCCGGCTTCCGTCCGGCGCCACCCTGTAGATGTCCGTGTCCGACAGGACGGACAGGTTGCCCGCGGGATCGGTGGCGAGCTCGTCGTAGGTCGCACTGTAGCTGCCCGGAACGGTACCCACTTCGCCGTTCGCCGCAATCGTGCGGATACGGGCGTTTCCCTTATCCATCACATACAGGGTTCCGGCGGGACCGAGGGCGAGGTCGCCGGGCGCATTGAATCGCGCGGTCGCGTCATAGGCGGACGTTGCCGACGGGGTGCTCCCTGTGTTGCCGCCGGTGTTTCCTGCCGCGTCTGCCGGACTGCCGCTCGTGCCGCCGGCACTTCCCGGTTGCGTGGAACCGCCGGGTGTGCTGCCCGCCGTATCGGCAGGCGTGCCGGCACGCCCTGTTTGACCTGTTTGCGAGGTGGCTCCGGTTCCCGGCGCGACTGCACCCTGGTTCGACCCGGTGCCGGTGGCAAGGCCAGCCGTGCTGCCGCTATCGCCTCCGCTGCCGCCGCCGCATGCGGCGAGCAACACGCAGATGGAGGACACTGTTACTGTTCTTGAAATCCGCAACATCATTCTGCCCTTCAATCAATATCGAATGCTCCCTGTCCATGTTGTTGTGTGGTTTTACGATAGGAAGGGAAAGCAGGCGGGCATTTGAGAAAAGGTAAAAACGCACTTGCGCCTGATGGTTTTTCCCTCCATGTGTTGGGACCGCGCGACGGGTTTTCAGATTGCAAGTCAGACGTTCAGACTGTCAGCATGTCGCTGTCCTGCCACGCGCCTTGCGGGCATGAGGAATGTGCCGACGGCATCGGCAAGCTCCGGTGCCGTGAGGATACGCACATGGCCATATCCATCCATCTTGATGACACGGGCATCCGGACACAGGGCCTTGATCCGCTCCGCTTCGGTATGCGGCACAAAGCGGTCCCGCTTGTCGTAGACGAGAAGAAGGTCTTCGCCTGCGCCGGCGAACGATGACCCGCTTTCGAGGTTTGCCCAAGTGGTTTCGAACTGCCCGGCGATATGCTGCTTGTATCGTTCGACCACACTTTCACGCGGATCCAGTTTCTTCCTGACCACATCGATGGGCGGGAAGGGATGCGACGGCCCGCAGATGCAGACGTAGTGCCGGCCCCGGATGCCTTTCAGCTTGCGTGCAGCCATGGTGGTGAGCGCACCGGCCGAATGGGCAACATAGGCATGGACGCCGGTATCGAGCGAGCGTGTGATCGCTTCGATGTCCCTCAGGAAACTGGCCCAGGAGGTACGCGGGTATGATGACTCGCCATGTCCTGCCATGTCGAAGGCGACGCACCGGAAACCCAGGCCTGCGAGATGTGCCGCGAGCGGCGCCATCTGCGCAGCGCGCCCGCCCCATCCATGCACGAGGATGACGAGCGGCCCGTCCTTTCCCCAGACCCATGCGACGTTCCCGGCATTTTTCTGCAGCGGCGCAGCCTGCGCCATCGCATCGCGCTCCTGCGAGGAAACAGGCGGCCTCGGCGCCCGCCCCGACAGGCGGCAGGCGATGGCTGTGGCGAGTGAATCCGGTGCAGCATTGACGATAACCTTCGCGACCTTGATCAGCATCAGAACTCCTTTCCGCGCGCGTCTGCGTCACGCACGCTTGCGTTGACAACATCTTGCGCCTGCGGAAAAGATTAAAGACAACGACAATATGATCAAGAACATATTCAGCCTGCCGGAAGATATCCATGCCCTATCCGAAAGACCATGCCGAAAAGAGCCGCGGGAAGATCCTCGCCAGCGCCTACAAGTTCTTCGTATGGAAAGGCTTCGATGCGACCTCGATCGACGAGATCATGCAGGATTGCCAGATGACGCGCGGCGCCTTCTACTGGCACTTCCAGAGCAAGACGCAGCTGTATCGCGAAGCGATCGTGCATGCTGCGCTGCAAAGCAGGCTGGCCGGAGACAAACCACAAGACGTGAGCGAGCAGGCTTGGCTGGGCGAGCTGCTGGATGCCTACCTCGACAAGGACACCTCAGCGAAAACCGAGTGGCCGTGCCCGCTCGCGTTCTTCGTTTCAGACGTCACCCATCGCGAGCCTGATGTGAGGCACGCGTACACCAAGGCTTTTTCCGCGATGAATGCCCACATTCACGGACATGCCAACCGATACGCCGAATGCAGGGAGGGGACCGTGCTTGCAGTCACCGCCATGCTGATCGGTGCGGTGGCAATTACACGGACGATTGACGACGACCTCTTGCGGGGCCGATTGCTCGACGCCTGCCGGGAATTGGCCGCAGGGCAGTTAGGGCTTGAGTAGAGACAGTGCTCCCGCATGGAGACAAGTCACCCCGGCCGCAGCGAGTTGCCCACATTTGCTGTGGCCAATTCTGTGGACAACCGGGGATAAGATTTCCTATGTCCATGATCCGAAAGGAAATTCTTCCATTGATGAAAATCAAGGCAGATGAATTGCGCGGCCGACCAGCCGAATCACGCCACGAGCCGGTAGCCGACACCTGTCTCGGTCACGATGTGAACAGGCCGCGCGGGATCGGCTTCCAGCTTCTGCCGCAGGTGCCCCATGTAGATCCGCAGGTAATGGCTGCGCTCCGCATGTCCCGTCCCCCATGCTTCGCGCAGCAGCTGCGTGTGCGTGAGCACCTTGCCGGCATTGCGTACAAGCGCCGCCAGCAGCTTGTATTCGGTCGGCGTGAGATGCACGACGGCGTCGCCGCGCATCACCGTCCGGTTAGGAAAATCGACCGTGATTTCGCCGAAACGGAATACCGGTTCCGCCTCGCCTTCCTCCGCACCCCGCCGCCGCAGTTGCGCCCGGATGCGCGCCATCAGCTCGGAGGTGCCGAAGGGTTTGGTCAGGTAGTCGTCGGCGCCCGCGTCGAGCGCATCGACTTTCTTCCCTTCATCGCTACGGGCGGACAGCACCAGCACCGGGAGCGTGCTCCATGCGCGCAGCTGCCAGATCAGGTCCACGCCGTCCATGTCCGGCAGGCCGAGGTCGAGGATGAGCAGGTCGGGGCGGCGCATGCCGATTTCCATCAGGCCCTGCTTACCGGTTTCCGCTTCCACGACGGACATGCCTTCCGCTTCGAGCGCCATGCGCAGGAAGCGGCGGATCTGCTTCTCGTCTTCGATCACGACGATGCGCGTCATGTGCCCGTTCATGGCGATGCCCCCTTCCCGGCCGGTTCGCCGGCGTCGTGTTCAAGATCCGCCGGCGGGATGCCGAGCGGCAGGGTGAACACGAAACGCGCGCCACCTTCGGGACGGTTTTCCGCCCAGATGCGGCCGCCGTGCGCTTCGACGATGGTGCGGCAGATGGAGAGGCCGAGGCCGACGCCCGGGCGGGCAGATTCGGCTGTGCCGCGTGCGAACTTGACGAAGATCTGCTCTTCCATTCCCCTCGGAATGCCGGGTCCGTCGTCTTCAACGGCGATGCGTGCCTCCTTGCCGTCGACAGCAGCCGCGATCCGTATCGTGCCGCCGTCCGGTGCGTGCTTGGCCGCATTGTCCAGCAGGTTGCACAGCACACGCTCCATCAGCACCGCGTCGAATTCGAGCAAGGGCATGGCCGGCGGCAGTGCAACGTCAATGCGGCGGCCGGCCAGCGTCTGCGACAGCATCGCGAGCGCGCTGCCCACCACTTCTTCGAGCATCTGCCATTGCCGGTTGAGCCTGAGCGTTCCTGCGTGCAGCCTGGCCATGTCGAGCAGGTTGGTGACCAGGCTGTTCATGCGCACGGCGTTTTCCTGGATGGCATCGACCAATTCCCGGCGCGTCTCCGGCGCGAGCGGCCGGTCGCCGGCCATCGTGCTCGACAGGCCGACGATCGCCGTGAGCGGCGTGCGGATGTCATGCGAAATCGCACTGAGCAACGAGTTGCGCAAGCGTTCCGTTTCGATCGATACCGTTGCGGCCTGCGCGACGTCCGCGTAGTGCACGCGCTCGAGCGCCATGCCGATGAGCGATGCGCAGGTCTGCAGCAGCCGTTCCTGTTCGCCGTGGAGCTGCGCGGCTCCTGCTGCCGGCACCACGACCAGCACGCCGCGGACGCGCGCCGGGGCGTGCAATGGCAGGTATATCGCGCCGCCCCCAATCGCATGGTGGCTTTCGGGTCCGCTACCTGCCTGCCTCTCGAACATGGCGTGGGCGGTGCGGCGCACGGCATCCGCCTGCAATGGGCGGTCGACTTGCCCCTCGGGCAGGATGCGCAGCGCCCCCTCCTTGCCGGGAACGAAGAAGGCAATCCTCGCCTGGAACATGGCCTGCAGATGGCGCATGCCGATCCCAGCGATCTGGTCGCAGGAAAGCGCTCCCGACAGGTCGCGCGACAGCTCAAACAGAGCGCGGGCGCGCCGCTCGCGATAGTGCGCGATCATCGCCTGCTGGCGCAGGTTCGCCGTCAGGTGGCTGATCAGCAGCGCGACCACCAGCATGATGGCAAAGGTGAACAGGTACTCGGTGTGCACCACCGTCAGCGAGTAGTACGGCGGCACGAGGAACACGTCGAACGCCAGCACCGCCAGGAAGGAGGCCAGGATGCCGGGCAGGCGGCCGAAGCGGATGGTGACCAGCACAACCGCCAGCAGGTACAGCATCACGAGGTTCGCCGGCGCGAGATAGTCCCGCAATGCCACGGCCGCGAGGGTCGCGATGGCGCAGGCGAGCACGCCCCATGCCATGCCGGTGCTGCGCTCCCTGCTGTCATCGGCAAATGTCGGCGCGCCCGCATCGATGCCTGCGAGCACTGCGACCCCGCGCTGGACCCAGCCCGCGCGCGCCGGCCCGGCAGCCTTGTCTGCAAACTCGTCAGTGCGTGGATTCATGTCGCCTTCCGGTTGTTTGCATCCATTTTGCCTGCGGGTGCGCGATTTTGCTCCAATCAGATCTCGACCTGCGCACCCAGTTCGATGACGCGGTTGGTCGGCACCCGGAAATAATCGGCCGCGTCACGCGCGTTGCGCGACAGGGTCGCGAAGAGGTGTTCGCGCCAGGGTGCCATGCCGCCGCCCACCGTCGACACCACGTTCTGGCGGGCGATGAAGAAGGAGGTTTCCATCATGTCGAACTCCAGACCCGCCGCCTTGCACTGTGCCAGCACCTGGGGGATGTCGCGCTCGTCCTTGAAGCCGTAATTGACATTCACCTGGTAGCACTCATGCCCGAGCTGCTCGATCCGGATGCGCTCGGCCTCGGATACGTAAGGGATGTCGCGGTTGAATACGGTCAGGAAAACGATGCGCTCGTGCAGGGTCTTGTTGTGAAGGAGGTTATGCAGCATCGCATGCGGCACGCCGTCGCCCTCCGCGCGGAAGAACACAGCGGTGCCGCCCACCCGTACCGGCGGCGAGACGAACAGGGAATTGAGGAAATCCTGCAGCGGGATATAGTGCTTTTTCAGGTTGGCGAACACCAGTTCCCTGCCCGTGCGCCAGGTCAGCAGCAGCGTGATCATCGCCGCCCCCAGTGCCAGCGGGAACCAGCCGCCATGCGCGATCTTCATCGTGTTGGCAGCGAAGAAGGCGAGGTCGATGACAAAGAAGAAGCCGGTCGCGAACCAGCACAGCAGCAGGTTGTACTTCCATCCGTAGCGGATCACAAAGAAGGTCAGGATGGTGGTGGTCAGCATCGTCATCGTGACCGCGATACCGTAGGCTGCTGCCAGGCTGGACGAGGAACCGAAGCCGACGACCGCAAGCACCACTGCCAGCAGCTGCAGCCAGTTGACCAGCGGAATGTAGATCTGTCCGATCTCGCGTTCGGAGGTATGGACGATTTGCATGCGCGGCAGGAAGCCGAGCGCGATCGCCTGGTGGGTCACAGAGAAAGTTGCCGAGATGGTCGCCTGCGAGGCGACCACCGTGGCGATGGTTGCCATCACGACGAGCGGATAGATGCTCCATTCGCCGAGCTGGTGGTAGAAGGGATTGACGATCGCGGCGGGATTCGACAGCAGCAGGCCGCCCTGCCCCAGGTAATTCAGCGACAGCGCCGGGAAAACAACCAGAAACCAGGCCAGGCGCACCGGCCGTTTGCCGAAATGTCCCATGTCGGCATAGAGCGCCTCGGCACCGGTGAACGCAAGGAAGATCGAGCCGAGCGCAACGAAGGCAAGCCCGCCGTTCTGCGTAAGGAAATACAGGGCGTGCAGGGGGTTGAGGGCGGCGAGGATACGCGGCGTCTCCATGATATTGACCACGCCCATCGCGGCCAGTGCCGAGAACCACACCAGCACGATGGGGCCGAACCATTTGCCGATGCCCGCTGTGCCCCTGTACTGCACCATGTACAGCGCTACCAGCACGCCGACGGTGATCGGGACGACATAAGGCTGGAAGGCGGGCGTGGCAACCTCCAGTCCTTCAATTGCCGACAATACCGAAATGGCCGGCGTGATCACGCCGTCGCCATAGAACAAAGCCGCGCCCGTCAGGCCGACCAGCATAACGGGCCGATACCAGTGCGATTGCCGGGTCACCGACGACATCGCCAGCGCCATCAGCGCCATGATGCCGCCTTCGCCGCGGTTGTCGGCACGCAGGATGAGGGCAACGTACTTGAGCGACACGATGATCGCCAGGCCCCAGACGATGAGTGACACCGCGCCCAGCAGGTTGGCCTCGTTCAGTGGAATGCCATGCGCCGGTGAGAACACTTCCTTCATGGTGTACAGCGGGCTGGTGCCGATGTCGCCGTAGACGACACCGATGGCGGCCAGGCTGAGTGTGGCGAGCGAGCTTCTGGAAATTTGATGGTCCATCGAACGACCCTGGAAAAGTTGCCGGAACGGGTATGCGTTAGCCGCGCTGCGGCGCCTGCCGCGATTCGGAGGAACTTACCGGGATCGATATAAAAATGGCGTAAACATGCCGCGAAGGGGTGCGGGCCTCGTTACGATCCGGTGTTCGGATTGCGGGGCCGTGCGAGTGCAACGTTTCCAGCCCCCGCCATCGCTCCCGGTCACTTGCCCACATTTACTGTGGTCAAGTCTGTGGACAACCCGGCACAAGCTTCCTTACATCCATGATTCGTAAGGAAAATTTTTAGTTGATGAAGATCAATGCAGCCGCTTCTGCCGACACATTGCCATTTGGATACAATTACCTATTGACAACGCTTTATTTGTTGTCAATTTGCTTGCAATCCAGACATCCCGCCGAACCCGCCAGCCGATGTCGCCCAAGCGCCCGGAATGCTCCGTGCGCCCCATCCCAATCCATTCCTACTATGGTGAACAATGAATAGAACGACTTTTTCCCTGCGCGAATGGGGTATCGGCGCCAAGGTGTCCGCGAGTACCTTTGCCTTGGTCAGCGCTGTCTTTGTCGTGTTCGTGCTGCTGGTCGGCTATGCCAGTTCCCGCCAGGCGAAAGACGAGGCCTTGCGCGAAGTGAGCGACAAGACGCGCATGCTGGCCGACACCATCGAGATCATCGATGCCGACCTGCGCAAGCAGGTCAACACCTCCGCGCGGCTGCTGAAAAGCCAGTTCGCTCACAGCTTCACGGTCGACGAAAGCCAGACCGTCGACGTCGCCGGCGAGGGCACACCGCTGCTGAAGAACGGCGATGCGCAGATCAACCTCGACTTCGCCGTGCCGGACCGCTTCACCGAACTGACCGGCGTGTATGCGACAGTGTTCGTGCGGCGCGGCGACGACTTCATCCGCGTGACCACCTCGCACAAGAAGGAGAACGGCGAGCGCGCGATTGGCACCATGCTCGCACGCAACCACCCGGGTTACCAGCGTGTGCTGGACGGCCAGACCTATGCGGGCCCGGCCAAGCTGTTCGGCGGCCAGTACATGACCCAGTACGACCCGATCAAGGATGCGAGCGGCAAAGTGATCGGCATCTTGTACGTGGGCGTCAACTTCTCCGATTCGATGCAGTCGTTCAAGGACAAGCTGAAGTCGCTCAAGCTGGGAGAGTCCGGTTTCTTCTACGCGCTCAACGCAGCGGAGGGCAAGAACTTCGGCGAGCTGCTGATCCACCGCAGCGCGGAAGGCGAGAACGTGCTGGAATCCAGGGACAGCGGCGGCCGCGAGTACGTCAAGGAAATGCTGGCAAAAAAGAACGGCTCGCTGCACTACGGCTTGAAAGACGCGGCAGCCGGCGGCGCGGTGCGTGACCGCATCGTGGCCTTCGATTACATCAAGAGCTGGAACATGCTGATCGTCGGCGAGGCCTATACCGACGAGATCACCGCGGCGGCCGACAGGCTGCGCCTGCGCTTCCAGCTGATCGGCCTGCTGATGGTGGCGATCGCCGCCGCGCTGCTGTATCCGCTGGTACGCCGCATGGTCACGCGCCCGCTGGCCGATGCGCTGCAAGTTGCGCGCACGGTCGCAGCGGGCGACCTGACCAGCCGCATCACGGTGCGCTCGAACGATGAAACCGGGCAGCTGATGCAGGCGATGAAGGACATGAACGACAGCCTCGCGCGCATCGTCGGCGAAGTGCGCACCGGCACCGACACTATCGCGACCGCCTCGCACCAGATCGCATCCGGTAATCTCGACCTGTCCTCCCGCACGGAGGAGCAGGCCAGCTCGCTGGAAGAAACGGCGTCCTCGATGGAAGAGCTGACCTCGACCGTGAAGCAGAACGCCGACAATGCGCGGCAGGCCAACGAACTTGCCGTCGCGGCGTCGGGTGTGGCGATCAAGGGCGGCGAAGTGGTGTCGCAGGTGGTATCGACGATGAGTGCGATCAACGAATCCGCAAGCAAGATCGCCGACATCATCAGCGTCATCGACGGCATCGCCTTCCAGACCAATATCCTGGCGCTGAATGCGGCGGTCGAAGCGGCACGCGCCGGCGAACAGGGCAAGGGTTTCGCGGTGGTCGCCTCGGAAGTGCGCAACCTGGCGCAGCGCTCTGCCAATGCGGCGAAGGAGATCAAGGCGCTGATCAACGACTCGGTCGAACGCGTCGATGCCGGCAGCAAGCTGGTCGCCGATGCGGGCACGACGATGGAAGAGATCGTCGACAGCGTCAAGCGCGTGACCGCGATCATGGCCGATATCATGGATGCGAGCCGGGAACAGAGCTCGGGCATCGAGCAGGTCAACAAGGCGATTGGCCAGATGGACCAGGTGACGCAACAGAATGCGGCGCTTGTCGAGGAAGCGGCCGCTGCGGCCGATTCCCTTCAGGAGCAAGCGGGCAAGCTGGCGCAGGTGGTCAGCGTGTTCAAGGTGGCGGGCGCTTCGGATGTCATGCTGCAGGCACGTCCGGCAGCTGTCGTGCCGATGGCTTCTGCCCGCGTGCCCCAGCGCGTTCCTGCGGGTGCACACCCGAGCCGTGTGAAGACCGGGTCGGGACAGGAGTGGGAAGAGTTCTGATGGTCTGACCACCGGGACGGCGAGGTTTTCGCCACGCCGCCCCGGTTGCCCACATTTACTGTGGCCAATTCTGTGGATAACCGGGGATAAGCTTCCGTATGTCCATGATCTGCAAGGAAATTCTTGCGTTGATGAAAATCAAGGCAGGCTTGCCCGTCGAGGCGCTTTGCGGCTATCGTGTCCGCTCTATCACCAAGGTCTTCCACGATGCTCATCTTTCTCGGTTTTGACGGCGTCATGCACCCTGCGGCCGGCGACCGCACTCTCTTTCAACACCGCGATGCCTTCGAGGCGCTGCTGCGCGAGCATCGGCATGTCGAGGTCGTGATCACCTCGTCCTGGCGCGAGGTATTCGACATCGACAGCTTGCGCGACGAGTACTTCTCCCGCGACATCCAAGCGCGCATCGTCGACGTGACGCCGCTGATCCCGGGCGCGATGCGCTGGCAGGAGGTGCAGGCTTACCTGGATGAGGTGCGTTATGCGGGACCGTACGTCGTCATCGATGACGACGCGTCGGAGTTTCCTGCAGGGTGGGCACCGTTGCTGCTGTGCGAACCGCAGACGGGCCTCGATGCGGGAAAACAGGCAGAGCTTGTCGCGCGCTTGCGCTAGAACCTCAGCGTCAGGCCTGCACCGACCTGCCGGTGCACTTCGGCGGAGTTGAGCCCCACCTTCACGCCCACGTCGACATCCATCTTTCCGGACGGCGAATAGATGAGCCCGAGCAGGATGAACGCCGGATGTGTCCCCACGGCCTTCTGCTCGTTATGCGCCGCGCCGGCATCGACCACCGCCTTCCAGTGCTCGTCGAACGCGTACAAGGCAGCGGCCGATAGCCGCCAGACCACCTTGCGGTTCTGTTCACGGTCCGACGGAATGGCATAACGATTGTGCGTCACACCGATATTGCCGAGGAAGGTCCACGCATCCACCTGATACGCGCCGAGCAGCGTCACGCCTGCCCTTGCCCGGCCGGTGCCCAGACCGCGTTTTTCGTCGCCGGCAGGGAAGAACAACTCCGACTTGAGCCCCCAGGACGAGCGCTCGCCCTCCATGAACCGCCACTTGGCGCCGATCGAGACATCATTGATCCCTGAAGGACTGGTCGTGGCGGCAGGTATCGTCATGAATACGTCGAGCGCATCGCGCAGCCCATGGGTGAAGGTCGCGGCGGCGGACTGGCTGGAGACGCCGCCATCACGCGTGCGGTCGGTGTTGATTTCGAACTGCCGGTTGCCGGCGCCCTGCGTGCCCGTATCGTCGCTGACGAGAGGGTGGGCGGCGTGCGCGGCCTGGATGCAAAGGCATGCTGCAAGAGCGGCGAGAACGCGTGGTTTCATCAGAGTCAATATCCCTCCCGGAACCGGCCCGCACCGTGCAGCAATTGAATAGATGAGACATCGCATCTATCATGATTGCCAGGGGAAAAAGAAATGCCAGGTTCAAGCCGCACGATAGCAGAATTCCATCGATATGAGGTTGCCAATACCGCAGCCCGGTCTTTCCGTGGCGCGGCTGCCTTGGCGCAATCAGAGGACCCCACATGTCGCTAAAGGCAAGAGCCCTTCTGTTCGCCACATTCATCGGGATGCTGATCGTGGCCGCCACTTCGATGGTCCTTTGGTCCGACTACCGGCGGACCAAAGTGCAAAGCGAGCAGACGGCCAGCGACATCACGCGCATCGTCGAGAAGCACATCTTCGACACGGTGACGCAGGTCGACGTGCTCCTGGGCGAAGTCGCCAAATCCATCGTCAGGGACGGCGGCCCGCAGCGGATGCCGGAACGCGATCGCTGGGAACAGCTGGGTGCATTCTGCCGCAGCCTGATCGGCTGCACGCTCATGGGCGTGGTGGATGCGAACGGCGAGGCTGTCGCTGTCTCCAGCATTGAAGGAAAGCCCAACATCAATGTTGCCGACCGCAAGTACTTCCAGATGTCCCGCCAGACCGGAAAGCGCTACATCGACGCGGCCATCGTCTCCCGCCTGCCCGGCAATCCCATCGTCTTCACCATTGCCAAGCCGGTATTCGACGCATCGGGAAAGTTTCTCGCTGTAGTCTCCGTCGGCATGGGCACGGAGCACTTCACTTCGTTTTACAAGCTGATGGGCTTTACGCTCAACCCGACCGTCACCGTCTTCAAGGGCAACGGCGACATCGTCGCCCGCAATCCGGACATGCAGGTCCACGTCGGCAAAAGCAATGCCGACGGACCGCTATTCAGGATCCACCTGCGCAAGGCACAATCCGGCGTGTACAACTCCGTCTCGGTGCTGGACGGTCGTACCAGGATCGCTGCCTACAAATCCAT
Source organism: Noviherbaspirillum sp. (assembly GCA_035627275.1). Lineage (GTDB taxonomy): Bacteria > Pseudomonadota > Gammaproteobacteria > Burkholderiales > Burkholderiaceae_D > Noviherbaspirillum. Next base: position 10,951 of record DASPMC010000022.1, on the reverse strand, counting down.
TCCCGAGCTCGACCTTGTGGTGTTCGCGGGCATTGAAAACAGCACGGCACTACTCCATTGGAAAGAGCGTACGCACATCACCCTGTACGTCGTCGCAGCCCTGATGGCGCTTGTGTTCTTCATGATTGCCTACACCTACCGCAACCTTGTCTCGCAACTGGATCTGATCGCCCACAACAAGGCGCTAGACGAACTGTCGCGCATGGACGCGCTGACCGGCATCGCGAACCGGCGCCGTTTCGACGAGGCGCTTAAAGCAGGCTGGGCACGCCACCTTCGCACGAAGGAACCGCTGTCCCTGCTGATGATCGACATCGATTTCTTCAAGCAGTACAACGACGAATACGGCCACCCGGCCGGCGACGAATGCCTGCGCAAGGTCGCCGGCGTGGTCCAGTCCTGCCTGCATCGCAAGACGGACCTCGCGGCGCGCTACGGCGGGGAAGAACTCGCCGTGATCCTGGAATGCGACGAACACGGCGCGCTCACCGTTGCGACCCGAATGCGCATGGAAGTCGAGGCGCTGGCTGTCGACACCGCCTGCACCAAGGTCAGCTGCCATGTCACGGTGAGCATCGGCCTGGCAAGCACATCGACTGTGAATGCCGCCAGCCTCGAGGAACTGATGGTGGCGGCGGATATGGCGTTGTACGAAGCGAAGGTTTCGGGGAGAAACCGGGTTTGTTCTGCTGCCGGTAGCAGTGCGGCGTTGAACGCGGCGACCTCGTCCTGATCGCTCGGCAAAATCCATGTCTTCGCAAATCCGGTTCAACCCCTTACAATCTATAGTTGCATTTTTTGCAATATTGATTGGAGAACCTCTGTGGTTGAATGCACGTTCGAATTAAACGGCAAGCCGTTGAGCGCACTGAAATGCAAGTCATTGGAACTCGCGGCGTTCTCAGGAAAAGGGGAGTACGTGAATCAGAGGCGTTACGCATGCTCCTACGGCGCAGGTCCGATCCCTCCCGGCGTGTACTACGTCGTTGACCGGGAGTCGGGCGGCATGCTCGGCGGACTGCGGGATTTTTTCAACGGCAGGAACAAGTGGTTTGCGCTCTATGCGGCGGACGCCAAGATCGATGATGAGATGTTTTGCAATAACGTGATACGAGGACGCTTCCGCCTTCATCCCAAGGGTCCATTGGGGATAAGCGAAGGCTGCATTGTGATTGATGAAGCAGCGCAGTTTGAGAACTTGAGAGCAATGCTGACAGGCAGCCTTTCAAGGGAAATCCCGGGATCGAGTTTCAAGGCTTACGGAAAGGTGACCGTGACATGAACGTGCGCCGCCTCGTCATGACCCTGTGGCTTGTCTCCGCCACCTGTGCATTCACCTACTGGTGGTTCAACAGCCTGCTTGCGATCCCCCTGTCAGAGACGCTATGGACGTGGTTCAACTCCCGGCTCCAGGGAGTGCAACCCGGTATCGCGTCTGATCTTGAGTTTGTTGCGGTTGCCGGTGTTGGTTTTCTTTTTGCATATGCCATTGCGAAGGCGGTCGCCTTCTTCATGAAGCGTTCGGAACGATAGCAAACATGCCGCAACGTCCCTCCGGACGAGGCCGCTTTTCATGCTACATTCACCCGGCAAAAGTCTGAACACCGGGTGAACCATGAACCTCACAAGAATGATGACCGACAAGGTCTTTTTCGAAGACAAGAACGGCACCCGTAGCGGTCCGTACAAGACCAAGTTCGGGGCCGACAGAATCACCGTCTTCCAAGACGAACTGCATGTCACCGAAGGCGATCGCGTCATTCATCCACTACCGGACGAAACCGAGCAGACCTACGTTGCCGAGACCGTCACTCACAACGCTGCACGCCGCAATATTCCCGCGCATTACAGCATCACGATTGCAAAAGAAGCGGCCCCGCCAATGCCCGACACGAGCGCGACGGCCACCAGTCCTGATGCACACGCCTCCGGCGCCCGCGCCGGCAACAGCGATATCGAGAACATTGCCGCCTTTATCCAGTCGCTGGCGGAAAGCATCGATAACACTCACTTCCCGGCGGAACAGAAAGACGAAGCCAGGCGGCTTCTACGCACGCTTGTCGAACATCCTGTGGTGGTGTTTCTCGTGATGGGCAAAGGACCGTAGGGCGAAGCACGCAGTCGTAACATCAGGCAGAGAAACTCGCCTTGGCGACCGGCTGGCGGAAGCTGATTGCCATCCTGTTCCAGGCATTCATCAGCGCGGTCGCAAACCCGAGGTCGGCAATTTCCTGATCGGAAAAATGCTCCCTGAGCGGCTGGAATACGTGATCAGGCACGTTCCCGTCCTCGAGGCGGGTGACGACCTCGGCCCAGGAAAGTGCAGCGCGCTCGCGGTCGGTATAGAACCCGGTCTCGCGCCAGGTTGACAGGCTGTTTATCCGTTGAAAATCCTCGCCGCCCTTGATCAGGTCGCGCGCGTGCTTGTCGATGCAAAAGGCACAACCGTTGATCTGCGAGACGCGCAGGAAGACCAGAAACACCAGTTGTCTTCCCAGCGTGGATTGCTCTACGGCGGCGCCAGCGTCGGCGAAAGCGCTGTAGGCGGCGGGAGAAAGGGAATGATAGGGCAGGCGAAGAGTTGACATTTGCTTTCCTTGAAAAGGTTGTTGGCTGAGAAGTGTCTGCACTCGTTAGACGAATCAGCCAGGGCTTCTGTGACATCCCCGGGATCGCGGAGCTGAAAAGCGACGCGCCTTCCGTCCTGCCGTGCTGAACCAATGTCTTGCACAAGCAACTCTTCTTGACCTGCGCGCGGGCATGTATCGAAGTCGATTGCGCGTGTCCGACCAGCGCTAATGAAGCGCCCCGACGCTCTGCGCGACATCCCGCACCATTTCTTTCATTAACTCATTCTGCGGGAGCTGCTTTGAATAGAGCGCAATGCGCTCGAGGAGACCGCTAAAGGCGCTCTTCTTCCCTACCTCGCGGATCAACGCCTTTCCGTCCGGGGCAGCCAGAAACGCCATGGCTTTTCTTGGATCCAGCCGTTCATCACCCAAGCGTACCAGCACAAGTTGGATATATTTCACGTTGTCCCCATTACTTCCAAGCAGAGCTACAGACTGTAACCAGTCGGTATAACGCATCGCGTCGATCAGCCCAAACTCGCCCAAGGCCATGGGAAAGGCAGGCTCATTTTCTTCAAGTGCGCCCAGAATGGCTGATCGTGTCTCGGGATGCATTCGAGCCAACTGTTGCGGGGAACGGCTGAAGGAGGCAAGTATCTCCATGGCATATTTATTTTTCCCCTCTCTTATCCGGCGCACCAGTTGGACCTGATCGGAAGCGGGAGCTACTGCCACCATGTGGGCCAATTCGCCGTAATACCCATCGTCGTCAATCGCGCCGCTGTTCCTTGCCCGCAGCAGTACGTCGCTCGAATCCCGAAAGTATGCAAGGCGCGAAAACGCCAGTGCGGCGGCGCGCGCCACATCTTTCTCCCCGGAGTTCACCAGCCCTTTGAGATCCTGAACAATGACGGCGTTCATCCCCGTAATGTCGTTTTGCGTATAGAGCCGGCCAAGGATGCGAACAAGACCTGCCTTTTCCTCGACGGTCACTTTTGACGCAAGCAGCGTTCGCACGGAGTGGACGTTTTCCGGCGTCTGTGCAATCCCGTTCGTATAGGCGCCATCAAGATACTCGCGCGCTGCCATACCTTTGTTTCGCATGTTGACGCTGTAGTGGTCGAACAGTCGTTGACCCTCAGCAATTCGCTGTTCCGCCGGCACCTGCCGATAGCCTTGCGCATGGGTTGCAATTGCAGCCGCAAGCAGAGTGCAAGCACTGATTCCTCGACCGATCATCCCTGTCTCCAATCATGCGGGTTCTTCTGATTCTCACGCGTGCAAGTATGTACGTTGATTGACCACCTGTTGGTTAAGGCAAGTCAAAAACTTTTCGCAGCAGTCGGGGGCAGACCGCAATCATCGTCAAATCGTGGTCTGCCCCCTGTTACCCGAATAGCCATTTCTTCGAATTGGTGCGCAAAGCGCACCCTACGCCTTCTCCTGCGTCGCAGACGAAAACAGGTCCCACGCTGAAATGAACAGTGCAGCGATCACCGGACCAATGACAAAACCATTGAGGCCGAAAATCGCCATGCCGCCAAGCGTCGAGACAAGCACGACGTAGTCCGGCATTTGCGTGTCCTTTCCGACCAATATCGGACGCAACACGTTGTCGACGAGCCCGATCACCAGGATACCGAAGACGATTAAAGTCATACCCTGCCAGATCGCCCCCGTGAAAAGAAAATAGACTGCTACCGGTCCCCAGATCAAACCGGCACCAACGGCAGGAAGCAGTGAAAGAAACGCCATGACGACGCCCCACACCAGCGGACTCTGAATGCCAAGGAACCAGAACATGAGGCCGCCCAACGCGCCTTGCGTCGCGGCGACAACGATGTTTCCCTTGACGGTCGCCCGGATAACCATCGTGAACTTGCCGAACAAATTGCGCTTGTGCTCGGCGCTGAGAGGAATCGCCTGCCTGACCTTCCGCGACAGATCCCGTCCGTCGCGCAGCAGAAAGAACAGGAGGTACAACATGACGCCGAAGCTGATGAGGAACTCAAACGTGTTCTGGCCAATGGCAAGCGCCTGCGTGGCGATGAGTTGGCTGCCTTCGGCTGCCGCGGCCGACAACTTCTCCTGCAGCGCAAACAGGTTTCCCACGTCGAAGCGGTTAAGCAGATTGACGATCCACGATGGCAGGGCATCGATGATTTGCTGAAAATACGCACCGAAATCCAACGCCCCCGATCGGATCTTCTGATACAACGCCGATCCTTCCTGTACCAGTGCGGCGGTAATCAACGCGAGGGGAAAAATCACGATAACCAGCGAAAGCAGCAAGGTCATGAGAGCAGCCAGGTTTTGTCTGCCGGGCATCGCGAGAAGCATTTTGCGATGGAACGGTTCAAACAAGATGGCGAGCACGATTCCCCAGAACACCGCTCCATAGAAGGGCCAAAGAATCCATCCGAATGCGAGGGAGACGGCCAGCAACAAGGCCAGGAAGGCTTTTTGGTGAAGCTCGGGGTGATCCATCGGTTTCTCCTTTCGGAGGCACCTTGCATCAAATATGCCTGTACCGGATTGCGAGCTGTCATACCGCCGCGCAATGAATGAAAGCCGGTGCACGAGATAGTCGAGAAGAAAGAAGGGACGAGATGGATAAAGGCCGGAACGCCCATGAGGTCATGCGGGAGCGGTACGTGCATTGAAAACTTGCTTGCCTGATTGCAAGCATCGGCACCCGGAGAAGCAGCCGCGCTGGTCTCGTGCTGTCCTTCTCCCGCGATGCTGCTTTTCAAACATAGTCCGTCAAGTTACGGCCGGATTTGCGTCCAGGCTCGCTTGAAGAAATCGATGGTTACTCCAAGTTGATTCCGCTTCGGAGTCGGAAATGCGGCAACCGAACAGTTGAGTGCGACTGGATCGCTTGCAGGAAAAGTGAAGCCCAATGCTTCGTCCAGGGCAGCGTCACGACGCGCCTGTTCGCGCATGTTCTCCTGACGCTGCTGCAAGCTTGCATCCTCCCTGGAAGCCGCTGAAAAGTATTTGGTCATGACGAAACTCCTTCATAAAATTGTTGAGGCTTCCGCATAGTCGACAGGTGCTGGCGGAATGCAACAACGATGACTAGAACTCATCTATCATTGATCAATATGGCAGTCTCGTCGGTGTCCAGCCGCACATAATTGTCGATACCTTCACCGGCATGTGACGCTACGGGAAGTACGATGCCTGCCTTGCATAACCCACAGCAGAACCACCTTCTGGCGGCATTGCCACCCGAGGAGTTCGGACGCCTGCAGCCGCATCTCGAACTGGTCCCGATGCCTCTCGGAAAAGTGCTTTACGAGTCGGGCAGTCAAATGCAGCACGTCTACTTTCCGACAACCAGCATCGTGTCGTTGCTCTATGTCATGGAGGACGGCGCTTCCGCCGAGATTGCCATGGTAGGCAATGAAGGGATACTCGGCATTGCGCTGTTCATGGGCGGCGGAACAACACCAAGCCGAGCCGTGGTGCAAAGTGCCGGGTACGGCTACCGGTTGCGGGCTGATTTTCTCAAGGACGAATTCAATCGAGCCGGTCCGATGCTGCACTTGTTGCTTCGCTACACGCAAGCCCTGATTACCCAGATGGCGCAGACCGCGGTCTGTAATCGTCACCATAGCGTCGATCAACAACTCTGTCGCTGGCTACTGATGAGCCTTGACCGTCTTTCTTCGAATGAGCTGTTCATGACGCAGGAACTGATCGCCAACATGCTCGGCGTGCGTCGCGAAGGTGTAACCGAAGCGGCGGGCAAGCTGCAAAGCGCCGGCTTGATCCACTATCGCCGCGGCCATATCACGGTGGTCGACAGGGCCGGACTGGAAGCACGCGCCTGCGAATGCTATCAAGTCGTGAAGAAAGAGTTTGATCGGCTATTGCCAGTCCGCACGGCGATTTGATCGCCTTCCATGATCAAAGAACCTTCAACCCGCCGGCCCTCCCTAGAGGGTGTTATGACCTAGGGAAGGGGCGCGTTCGCACGGATGCCGACCCTGACGATGGACGACCGAACCCTGACTTGGCTGTTGATTCCGTGGACACTGAGCAGGCTGCCAACCTCCGTTTCGGCAATACGGCGCTCATAGCCTTCGGCAACGTCCCCTATCAACGTCACCCAGCCTTTTGACACCATTACCCCGATGGCGTAATCGGCCTTCGGCGTCAAGCCTCTCAGCACGCGTTCACAATCGCGCGCGATATCGTCGTCCGCAGGGGTGATATCGGGGGCGAAGACCGTCAGCTGTACCCACACCTCTTTTACGCTGGCGATGCGTCTTGCCGCAGATTCGATCAGCCACCGCTCACCATCTCCGTCGACGACACCGGATAACGTGACCACGCCGTTCCTGACTTGAACGTCAACGGCATCTGCGCGAACTGAGGGCTCCATTTCCAACTCGTCCCTCACGTCCCGCTCAATCTGCCTATCCGTTCTCGCGGCGTTGCCGGATTTAGCAGCCGGATCTTCGGATACACGCGAACTCTCCGGCGGCCAGGAAGCCTTTTTAAAGGCAGTGAAATAGGGGTTGCTTTGTGGCCAGCAGGCCGTTTGATAGTGGTACATACATCGTCCTGTTCATGATTCTGGTTAGGCCGGCCGCGCAAGAAATCGATAGCGAACTGAAGCAACTGAAGCGCCACCGCGCCGGAAGCCCGGAGGCTTTGAAACAGAGTGAGCCTATTGCGTTTCGGCGTCTGTGTGGCACCGAACATAGGCGGGACGCTGCGCATGCGGCACGCGGCTTTCCCGTGTTCGAACGTTTCTGCGAGCTTGAACCTCCAGCCTTGTTTGCAATCAAATTCAAGCGAACAGTTCTTTCTGCAAGAAAGGAGACGATATGAATCGCGATCAGATCAGAGGCGGCTTTAAGGATGCAGCCGGCAGAATTCAAAGAAAATTCGGCCAACTATTTGGAAGCCAACGACAGGAAGCGAGCGGCGTAGCAACCCAAGCGGAAGGCAAAACGCAGAGAGCGGCCGGCGACGTAAGCGACACTCTGGGAAAGGTGAAAGACACCCTGAAAAGGTAAGGCATCATCAGGTCAAGGCGTGCCTTTTTATGGAGAGAGCGGCGGGTTTTCCCGCCGTTTTCATTTTACAGCTATGTTCGCTCCCGCACCGACGACGAGGCTGTCATGACGGATCATAAGTGAGAGCCTTACTCCCTGGCGTGACGTGGCTGGTTTCTGTAGCTCGGCTTTCGTCGTAATGAGTCCGTCATTCGACCTCTCCATGCAAGGATTCATCATGCCCATTCCGACAATAAGATACAAAGGGCACGAGCTACGTGCTTACGTCCAGAGGACGCTTCCGCTTTTTTGCGATCCCTATGCTCCCGGACCACACCGATACACGTCCGTTGTACGGATCGACACGATTCCACCCGGCGTTGGAACAGTCCGGCGTTACCAGGCCGAGTTCCAAGGCGCCTACCCGACTACCGCGGATGAGGCGATTGACCGGGCGATGCAGTACGCGATGGATATCGTCGATGGCAAGGTGCAGACGCAAGCGCTCTGACCTTGCCGGAGGATACGTTTCCGCTCGACATCATCCTGAAATTCAGGCCATGACCTAGAGGCGGAGCCTCCTAAAGGCCGCGTATACCAGCAGCAACTGGCCAGGTGCATGAAAAACTGAACTCAAGTCTTGCAATCACACATCTGTCCGATTGCAGGACGGCCTTTGACCCCGTTTACTCTCCGAGTCCATGATCGGCGGATTTCTCATTTATCATAATGACAGCAACTCATCCGCCCCATGCCATGCACGATCAGGTTCCGACTTCCAACTTTCTCATCTCTACACATGTCCGGCACCGCCTCGCGACGGTAACGGTGCGTAGCGACGTACTGATGTGGGTTCGCAGCGGAACCAAGACACTTCACAATCCTTCCGAGACACTCGAGGTTGCCGCGAACGGCGCGGTGGCGGTTGCGCAAGGTACGCAATGGGATATCACGAACGACCCGGTGCCCCATGGCCGCTATGAGGCCTTGATCCTGCAATTCGGCAGCGACGTGCTGCATGAATTCGACAAGCGCTACAAAGCCGACTTCCTGCTCAAGCCACTGGCAGGCAGCATGAAAATCAGCGCCGACACCGAGTTGTGCCAAGCCGTTCAGCGAGCGACGGATATCCTCGGCATGCCGGCCGCATCGACGCGCATGAAGCTGCATCGGGTCATGGAAGTGTTATTGCTCCTGGCCGAGCGCGGGTGCGTTTTCCGCTCGACGGATGAAGTGAGCTGGCCTGACAAGGTACGCCGTCTGGTGAGCCAGCGGCCGCACGAAGACTGGAGCCTCGAGCTGGTTGCGAGCTGTTTCCACATGAGTGCGAGTACCTTGCAGCGACGGCTCAGGGAGTTCGATGTCACCGTCGGCGACCTGGTGCGCGAGACCCGGCTCGAAGTCGCGCTCATGCTGCTGCAGAGTACAGGCATGCCGGTCGGCGAAGTCGCACAGCGTTGCGGCTACGACTCGCACAGCCGCTTCTCGGCCGCATTCCGTACACGCTACGGATTCCTGCCCTCCTATCTGCGCTCCGCAGATTGAACGGCACGGCATAAAGAATGACGCGTCCGGGCTAATGGCGCCTGCGGCATGCTGCCTACAATGATCGCCTGTTCATTGATGGAGTCAGCCATGCATACAATCAAAGCTCTCGCCGCTTGCGGCCTTCTTGTTCTGCCGGTACTTGCCCAGGCAGACAACTTGCGCCTGCACAGTCCGACTATTCAGGCCGGCAGCCATCTGTCCGAGAAACATGTGTTCAACGGCTTCGGCTGCAATGGCAAGAACGTCTCACCGGAACTTGTCTGGGAAGGCGCACCGAAGCAGGCGCGCAGCTTTGCCGTCACGGTGTACGACCCAGACGCGCCGACCGGCTCGGGGTGGTGGCATTGGGTGGCGCTCAATATTCCGACATCAGTGACGCGCTTGAGCGAAGGTGTTGGCACCGCGGACGGTGCTGCCATGCCGCCCGGCAGCGTGCAGGTCCGCACCGATTACGGCATGCCCGGATTTGGCGGTGCGTGCCCGCCGGTGGGCGACAAGCCGCATCGCTATATCTTTACGGTCTATGCCTTGAAGACGGAGAAGATCGATTTGCCGGAGAATGCGACTGCAGCGCTTGCCGGGTACATGATTCATTCCAATGTCATTGCGAAGGCGAGCTTTACCGCCGTGTATGGCCGGCGGTAACCGGATCGAGTTTTGGATTCGCGCCCCATAAGTGGGGCGCATTACAATCCAGTACTGCATTTTGCGATTCTTGGCAGACTCTCGTGATCTTTTCGGAGTAAGAACCTGACTGCAGGCGCTTGATGCAGCGGGCAATCGGATCGGCGACGATTGCCCGCAAGGTTTCATGGCGCACATCTCAACAAACGGCACATCGAAAGAATGCAAATCATCATTGTAGGCACTGGAATACTCGCGAATGAACTCTTGACCGGTCTGCGTGCAAGACACAATCAGGTCACCCCCTGGGCCGAAAGGGATCAGGGAAATGAGAAATCCATTGTCATCCATGCGGGATCCGGCAGAGAACTTATCGACGTTGCCGCTTATTGCCATGAAACGCACTCGCCCCTCATTGAACTGGCAACGGGCTCGCAAATGGAAGCAGCGCCGTCCGGATTCCCTGTCGTGTTATGCCCCAACACGAACATCCTGATGCTCAAGTTCATGAACATGCTGAACAAGAGCGGGCATCTTTTCAGCGATTACAACATCGAGATCATCGAATCTCATCAGACGCAGAAGACATCTGTGCCGGGAACAGCGGTGAGCATCGCCCATTCCCTGGGCTTGCATGCAGGTGACGTGCGCTCGGTACGCGATCCCGATGAGCAAAGTACGGCGCTGCAGATTCCTGCCGAACACTTGGGCCGGCACGCCTACCACCGGATCGTGGTCGAAGATCCGGCGTGCACCGTCACCATGGAAACGCGTGTTTTCGGTGCATCCCCGTATGCCGACGGCGTAGCCAGAATCATATTGGCAATCTGTGCGAATGCGCTTGAGGACCGAATCTATGAGATCAATGAGTTTGTCGAGAATGGCTGGCTATGAGACCGACCTAGTGTCCTGTTCCGTTAATTCGTGACATATATAAAGGCGAGGCGTAAGCTCCCCCTTCGTCATAGAGAGGAGAAGCGCCATGCCGATGGGCCGCCCGAAAGCTGAATTGATGTTGAGCGCCGAGGAGCAATCGCAATTGCAGTCGTTCACGCGTTCGCGTTCTTTGCCTGCGGCGCTGACCTTGCGCGCCAAGCTGATTCTGGCCTGTGCGGCCGGAGCACCCAACAGCGAGGTGGCGCAGCGTTTCGATGTCACCAAGGCCACGGTGGGCAAGTGGCGCCGGCGCTTCATCGA
>DASPMC010000021.1:0-5489 GCA_035627275.1 Noviherbaspirillum sp. | reverse complement strand
GCTTCGGCGGTGAGAGCCGCTTACGTGTCCCGCTGGAATTAGCCTTCACCCTCGCCTTGTGAGCCGTCGATAGAGCCTGCGTCTCAGGACGCGGCCTGGCCGTTTCCTTAGGTCCCACGGCCTTACCTACCGTCGTCCCGAACATGGCGCCGAACGCGCCTTCCAGGGCTCCCTCGACACTCTTCACAATGAAAGGCTTGATCTGGCCGAAGTGCTCGATAGCCGCTTTACGATCCGGGTTGTCTTCGGGGATCGATTTCAGAAGCTCAATCGTCCGCTGAATCTCTGGGTGATTGTTCGGTAGTCGCCGGATGTATTCCTCATATGCCCTGCGCTCCGGATTCTTCGGCGGCAGGAACAGATCATGGAACTCCGGTATGTTGGCGACGCCAGCGCCTTCAAGAGCGCCAATCGATGCGGCTGAGCCATAGGTGGAAGCCGTCGATTTCCAGGTCTCCTTCGGGATCGCCTTCTCGTATTTCTCGGCAAGAATGCGTGCTTCCGCCCGTGCCGTTGGCGTCGCGGCATTCTTCGCGTCGTTGACTGCCTGCCACCAGCGGGTGTTTTGCAGGCGGGCGCTGATCTGGCCACCTAGACCGCCCTTAAGGAACGATGCGGTCAGGAGACCCGCACCAGCCGGGGCCAGCCACCACCATTTCGCCAACGTCGGATACTGCTCCTCAAACGGCTTGCGGGAGGTGTCCAGGATGTTCTGACGGGCCTGCTCGGCCTCAATAGACTTCTTCACGTCGGCCTGGTACTCAGGCGAAGTTCTTTTGCGAATGTCGGCAATGGAGCTATCCAGCGTCGTCATTTCGTTGGTGATGCGCTGGACTTCCTCCTCCTTCGCCTTGTAGACCGGACCTCGGCCGCCCTTGCGTCCATCCTTACCCTTGAGCTGGGCGTCGCGCTCCTCGACAGCCTTTGCGCGCTGCTGATCGAGAGATTGCCTCTGCCCAACGAGCTGTTCCAGCATCTGCTGGTCTTTCTGAAGCTGCGATGCCGATTGACCCATCATGCGGTCAACTTCGGAGACTTCATCGGTCCTGCCAGCGCCTGACGAGGCGCCAGTGATGCCGAGCGCGGCGAGCCCCGTCCTGGTAGCATTCGGGAATGCTCGAGCAACGGCGCCGGCCCCACGAAGCACAGGGCCAAGCGCAGCGCCTGCGACGGTAGGAGCGGCCTGACCGGCGAAGTTCTTCAACGTGTCGAGCGCGAAGTCTCCCGCCGATTGGTTCGGATCGACGCCGAAGCGCTCAATGAACATCTGGCGGCGTGCTTCGGCGTCTTGATCGCCTTCCTTCGGACCACCAAGCCGCATCGGAGGCTCAAACCTATCAGGAGGCGGCAGAGCGGCCGGGGCCTGCGGTGTCTCCCCGCCCAGAGCACCCGGGGCAGTCGGAATGGCCCGATCAAGCTCCTGCATCAGGGTCTGGAAACGCTGAGGTCCAATTCTGCCCTGAAGGGTGCGAAGGAGTTGCACTTGCTGGCCGTGATCGGCATTGACCAAGCGACGCGCTAATGCTTCCGCCACGTCCTGACGATAAGCCGTAGCCCTAGTCAGGATAGCGCCGACGACTTCAATACCGGCGTTCGTAAGGCCGCGAAGCCCGACCATGACGCGGGACAAAGCATCGGCTGCAAATTCTGCATCGTCCTGTAGGCGCTGTGCCGTGGCGGAGTTTCCAAGAACACGGTTGTTTGTGGACCCGATGCGCTGCTGGCGGGATATGTACTCGCCGAAGTTTCCCGAGCGATCGGCAAAGACAGCATTGCGAGCATGAGAGTTCGGGATGATCTCACGAAGCAAGTCCTGAACGCGGGCGCTCTGGAACGGCAGCGTCGCGTCATTGCCGGGTCGCAAGCGACCGGTTGCATTGCGAACACCCTCAAGAAACCCCTGCCTGAACAGAACTTGCTGCCCCGGCGTCAGGCTGTGGTACTGCTCAAGGGACACTTCGCTGCCTTCGCGCAAAGCAGCGCGGCCGAGTTCGATTGCCTCACGGTTCTCAGCTGCCGATCCCCAGGCGTTGCGGGCATCGCGATAGCCAAGGTTACGCGTGGCGTTTCCAGCATCGTCCGTAGCGTGAACCTGATTCAGAAGGTTGCCCTTGAACGTGGTCAACTCGCGCGCAAGGTTGTTCTCACCGCTCCGCTGAGCGCTTTCAATCATGTCATCCAGTTGCTTCTTCGCTGCGTCGAAGCGGCGGATGTCCATGCCGTAGAAATTGCGGTTGCCTCGCGTTATGGCGCCCATCGAAGGTGCCTCGAACAGAGCCGAGGCACGATCAAGAACCTGCCGGAACGGGCCAGTGTATTGCTGACGCGTGAGCCCAAGGCCGACGATAGCGGGGCCGAGATCGAAGTCTTCCGAGTTGCGATAAGCTTCCTCGTAAAGCCTCCGACCTTCTCGAGCCTGTTCCGCTGCGATCTGGCGATCCGTGGCGCGTGCGCTGGCGCTCGTGCGGAGTTGCAGCGCCCTGGACAATGCGTCGTCGATTTGACCGCGTTGCCCCGTGTCACCCGTACCAAACCTGCTCATTTGGTTCGGATCGCCACGCTGGCGGGTTTCCAGGGCGTCTCTAACCTGCTCTCCTGCCCTGCCGCCCTGACGATACACGCTGCCGGTAAGACGCTGCATGGTGTCGGACGTGTCGGCAAGCATTTCAGGCAGGTGGGCTTGGCTGTTGGCTCCGAAGCGGGCCGCATTCTGACCTGCGACGAGCTCGGCTTCAATCTGCTGCGGAGTCATGCCGCTACGTTCAATGCGGGTCGCGATGATGTCGTCTGCGATGTTATCGGCAGCGCGTCCAGGGAGGCGGGCGGCAATCTGTGGAGCCGCAGTCCGCACCGTGTTGAATGCGCCGCTTGCCAATGCTGTGGCGGCCGGGAGCGCGGCACCGAATGCACCGCCAAGCTTGGCATAGTCCGCTGCCGTCCCTAGCCGCTCGTCAAATCCACCTTCGCCCTCTGCGAACCCATGGCCATAGCCATAACCAGCACCCGTGACGCCGCCTGCCGCGATATTGCCGAGCACGGTGTTCGCACGAAGCACAGGTGTCAGAGGCGCCATGGCAACGCCGCCTGCCAGTTTGGTCACCGTGTTGGCTACCGGGTGTTCCGCATCCGATCGACGATGGCGGGCACGCTCGTACTCGAGCGCTTCATCGTAGGGCTGTCCAATGTATCCACCGGTTAGAGCGTTGGCACCAGCCGAGATGCCGGCCTTCGCTTCGTCAACGAAGCCACCAAGGATAGGAATGCCCCGGATTGCCGTTTCCGCTGCTCCAGGTGCGCTTAGAGCGTCAAGACCAGGATTCTCCGCACGCTCTCGCGCTAGGCGTTCCTCGGCCTGCAGGCGCATCATCTGCTCACGCGTCGGCTGAGCCTGCGGCGCAGCAAACTGCGTCCAGGGGCCTTGCGGAACCTGTAGATTGGCAGGCTGGTTATAGCGCTCCCACGGTGCTGCCATTTAGAGCGGCTCCCAACTGTTCGGATCTGCCGGGTTTCCACCCTTAAATCGGTATCCGTCCATGACGGCACCTGGGGTAGGCGGCGGAGGAGATGCAGGCGCAGCGACACTCTGCGGTGCCGGCTGGCCCCCAGTGAATGCGTCGAACGGAATATCGAGGCCGAAGTTCTCGCTGATGCGATCCCGAACCGCATTCAGGCGACGACGGAATTCCTCTTTGGTTGACGCCTGCGAAAGATCGCCGACGATTGCGACCAAGCGTGCTTGGTCGGCATCCGTCCACACGCCTTCGCCCGGAGCTCGAATGAGAGGCTTAATCGCCGCCGCGAGCGCTTCAGTAGCACCAGTGATGTTGTTCCTGACTTCGTTCGGAGTGGCGTTTCCGCCAGCCACGTAATTCCAGGCCTCGCCGATTCCGCGAGCGATGTTGATCGGGATGCTTCCGGCGAGGCTGTCTGGTGTAGAGCCCTGATACGGTCCAAGTGAGCTTTCGAACGCCGTATCGTTGTAGGTCTCCGTCATCTTGTTCAGGTTCTGAAGGCCGGCCGCGATCTTTGGGGCAGTCCTCGCCTTACGCTGCTCTTGAGCGATGTTGTTGTAGGCCGCTGCCGGCAGTTTCCCGGTCAGCATGAAGGTCTGACCTTCGGCGGTGTTCGGATCGATGCCAACTTGAGTCAAGTACCGCTCGCGAGAGGTGGCGTCCTTGCGGTTCTGACCTAGCTTTTCGCGCTCGATGGCGAGTTGTTGGTTGCGATATGTTTGGTCAGCGTTAAACACGCGATCCTGATGCGCTCTCGTAGCCGCCCGTTCTCTCTCTTGCGCTCCGGTAGAGAGCCACGTTCTTGCGCCTTCTGCATCGCCAAGCTGTGCGAACCTCTGTGCCATGGCGCCATAATCGGGCTGCCCATCTGGTCCAGTCGGAATGCCACCCGAGATCACGCGACGTGCTTCGGCTTGGCGTTCACGCTCTGCGGCCTGTTGGGCGCGGTCATCCTGATACGCCTGACGCTTCAATGTATCGTTCTGCGCACCATAGTATGAATCCGCTAGACGGCCGATGCCGCTGAAGTCGATCTGCGCCGGAGCGAACGGGGACTGATATGCCATGTGTCTTGTGTCCTACGAGCGAAAGACCGCCGGATACCAGTCGCCAGTGCCGACATCGCCACCGGTTGGGGCGGGAGGCGTAGCAGAGCGACCACCGAAGAAGCTCGAGGCTAGGTTGCCCACACCCATGATCGCGTTCCAGACGTTTGCGCCTGCAGCCTGATCCGCTGCGTAACGGTCGGCTTGGAACTGAGCGTTTGCGTCACCGACGCCGGTCTCAGTCCGGTACGCCAAGTCGCCCTTCGCAGCGCCGGTCTTGTAGTTGAGATCGCCGAGTCCGGTCTGGATGTTGGCCTGAGAACCGACAGCCGCCTGCCCAGCCCCCGAAGCGGTGTTCAGGTTGTTGAGCCACCGCTGATACTCTTGATCTGCCAATCCCTGCGAGAACCGGATCGAATCCAGATTAGTGTTTCCTGACCCGAGCATGCCGCGTGAGGCCGCTCTGCGATCCACGGCATCCAGCCCGCTCTCAACTGCGAACTCGTAGCCAGGATTCGTCCTGAAGGCTCCGACAGCCGCGTCATGTCCTTCCTGGCCACCCAGACCCAGCGCGTTGCCGTACATGGCATTTGCATCGCGCCCGGTGTTCGCCCACTGGTCAAAGAGTTTTGAGGCTCCGGTGTAGTAATCCGTCGCGGCATTGAGGCCCTTATCCAGATAGCCGCTGGCCCGGTCCTCGCCGGTTCTTGCGCCAGTAATACGCGCATCTCGAGCGTTCGCCGCAGCGCGCTTGCCGTCGCTTGAAGAGAACAAATCGAACAAGCCCATGTTGCTTATCCCTCACTCCAAAATGTAAGCCCTGGCCCAGCCAGCGCCCTCAAAGATCGTGTAGGTGATGCGGACACATCCATCAGCGCCGGCACCGCCATTGAAGCGATCACCGCCGTTCGTCGCGCCACCACCGCCGCCA
>DASPMC010000020.1:0-30843 GCA_035627275.1 Noviherbaspirillum sp. | reverse complement strand
TCGCGCGCACCTACGGCAGCTTGGATGACCGGGCATTCGTCACCCAGCTCTATGCAAACGTCCTCCACCGGCAGCCCGATTCCGGTGGATTGGCATTCCATGTCAACAACCTGGCCGGCGGCATGTCGCGGGCACAGACCCTGGTCGGTTTCTCGGAATCGCCGGAGAACCAGGCCGCATTGATCGGGGTAATGCAGGGCGGAATGGAGTATGTGCCAAGCGCTTCCGAATTCCGGCTCGCCGACGGCATGTTCGGCACAAGACTGGCCGGCACGGCACAGAACGATCTCCTGCGCGGCGGTGCAGGTAACGATTACATCGACGGCGGGCAGGGAATCGACACGCTCATGCTCGAAGGGCCACGGGCAAGCTACCAGACGACTGTGTCAGGCAACACGACCGTGCTCAAGCACCTAAGCGGAAGCGGCGGCGCAGATACGCTTATCAGCGTGGAGCGGCTGCGCTTTGCCGACGTGTCGGTTGCGCTCGACGTCTCGGGTACCGGCGGTCAGGCATACCGGCTCTACCAGGCCGCATTCAACCGCGCACCCGATGCATCCGGCTTCGGGGTTCAGATGAATGCGCTCGATTCCGGCTGGTCGCTCGTCTCCATCGCGCAAAACTTCATCGACAGTCCGGAGTTCGCGCGCACCTACGGCAGCCTGGACGACCGGGCATTCGTCACGCGGCTCTATGCGAACGTCCTCCACCGTCAGCCAGATTCCGGTGGATTGGAATTCCACATCAACAACCTGGCCGGCGGCATGTCGCGGGCACAGACCCTGGTCGGTTTCTCGGAATCGCCGGAGAACCAGGCCGCATTGATCGGGGTGATCCAGGGCGGGATGGAGTATGTACCGGTAGCGTAGCCAGCGGATCAGGAATCACGATACCGCAGTTTTCCTCAAGCAACCTCAAGGGCAAGACGCCGGATAGCCTCTTCGATTCGCTGCGTGAATCCGGCGACATCACACAGGGCGGACTGCCGCATCTGCGAGCGCATGGCCGATCGAAGCGTGCGTATGCGATCGGGATTGCCGGCCAGCTCGGCAGCAATACGCACATAATCATCGGCGCTCTCCGCTGCAAGCTCCTCCAGCCCGATCGCCTTTAGAAACGCGTAGCTCTGCCTGCTCACGACCCGCCCCTGCGGCCAGGTCACCACCGGCACGCCCATCCACAGCGCTTCGCAGCTTGTCAGTCCTCCGGTGAAGGGGAATGTATCGAGGCAGATATCGATGTCCGCGTATTCCTTCAACACATCGACATGGAACGAGGCGCCGCGCAGCACTATCCGATCCGCCGCGATTCCATGGCGGGCAAACGCGCCGCTGATCTGCGCGCGCATTTCCTCGTCCTGGAAGGTCCGCCATTTGAGCAACAGGCGTGATTCCGGCACTGCTGCCAGCACCCTCGCCCACAATGCAATGACTGCAGGGTTCAGTTTGGCCGTGTTGTTGAAGGAACCGAAGGTGACATGGCCGTTGACCGGACATGGCGCGGGCGCGACATCCTCCGGTGCGAACGGAACCGGCGCATAGCAAAAACGTCCTCCGTCCAGCCGCACGATGCGTTCAACGAACTGCGCTTCCATGCCTGACGGCGCATGCCAGTCATCGAGCAAAACGGCATCCATCACGGGCAGCCCCGTCGTCGCGAAATAGCCCAGCCAGCTCACCTGCACCGGAGCTGGACGATAGGCGAAAACCGTCAGACGCGAACCGGCGGTGTGCCCGGAGAGATCCACGAGCACGTCGATACCGTCTTGCCGGATCTGCTCCGCAACTGCGGCATCATCGAGATTGCGGATGTCGCGGAAGGTGGATGCCTGACGCACGGTAGCGGTAACCCAGTCATCGACCTGGCCGGCGCTGTATGTGAAAACCTGCATGCGCGACCGGTTGTGCGACGCGATCACGTCCTTCACGAACAGGCCGACCGTGTGCTGGCAGAAGTCGGCGGAGACATAACCGACACGCAATGGCCGCCCATCAAGCGGAGGCATTGCAGGACGCTCGCGCATGCCTCCGGCATTCGCGACGGCCCACGCTCCCCATGCCTTTGCCTGGGCAAGTCGCTCTTCGTCGGGTACGTCCGGATCGTACTCAAGGCTCAACAGGGCATTGCGGCGGATGACAGGATGGTCGGGCAGATGGCTGAGCAACAGCGCATAAAGCTGTCGCGATTGCACATGGTCGCCGGCTTGCTGCGCGATATTCGCGAGATTGACGAGCGGGCGCAGGTCCGAAGGCGCGAGGACGCGAACACGCTCGAAACAGCGCCGTGCCGCCGTCAAGAAGCCGAAGGACAGCAACAGGGAACCCACCTGAAGCAGTACGTCGGCCTGGCCTGCATGCGCGTCAACGATTCCCCTGCACACACGGAGAAAGCCGTCAAAATGCCCGCGTTGCGCCTCGGCTTGCGCCAACGTCAGCTTGCGTTGCCAGTCTTGCGCCTCTTGCACCTTTTCCCCGCTTGTCTGCCCCGCGGAATTTGCGGAATGGAGAGGATACAGGGACGACATGCAAAGCAAAAGCGCCGTCTGCAAATCCAGACTAGACGCCGAAAATCCGGCGCGACATGTCCAGGAACGGGTCCATCCTCGGAGGACAAGCCCTGTTAACAAATTGAAATGTTATTAACATTCGGCTATAGTTTCGCTGCGGTTTTGTTTCCAATCAAACAACTTTCTCGCACAGCCGGTTATCCCTGACTGAGGATGCTAAAGATCAAGGGCGAGATGTGCGTATCTGACGATAGCGCTCCATGGCCACTCCAACTACCTCTTCCAACTACGCCGTTATCCCGGTCACCCGGGTCCGCACCATCGACGCCCTGCTCGAAGGCGTCAAGTGGCGCAGCTCCGACATCACCTACAGCTTCCCTACGACCGGGTCGTACTGGTCCACGTCCTCCAGCGCAGGCTACGGCAATTCCACCGGACTCCGCGAGCCGTGGAGCGAGCAGTACACTCCTCTCACCCTCGCCCAGCAGCTGCAGTTCAAGGCCGCACTCCAGAAATGGGCCAACGTCGCCGCTGTCCGATTCACGGAAACAGCCGATAACGCCAGTACAGTCGGCGACATCCGCATCGCCACGACCTGGATGGCCTCCACCGACGACTCGGAAGCATGGGCCTATCCGCCTGATGGCGATCCGACCGGGGGCGACATCTGGATCAACGCAGACGCCAATTCCGCGACGTCCGAACTCAAAGCCGGCTCCTACGGATTCCTGACCCTGCTGCACGAACTTGGACACACGCTCGGTCTCAAGCATCCGCACGAAACGAGTATCCTCAACAACGCGACGCTGCACAGCATCGAGGACGTGCTTTATCACACCGTGATGAGCTACTACTCCAGCCCCGGCGAAAACAACACTCATCTCTCGCATTACCCGACCACGCCGATGCTGTTCGACATCCAGGCAATCCAGCGCGTTTACGGGAAGAACACCGGTTTCAATGCTTCCGATAACATCTACCGTTTCGACGACAGCACCACCTACATTGAGACCATCTGGGATGCAGGTGGCACGAACTCCATCGTGTACGCCGGGGTACAGGATGTGCTGATCGACTTGCGCGAAGGAAGCGGGAGCCGGATCGGAAACGACGTATCGGTGATGAATGAATTCAGCACGGCGATCGATACCATACCTAACGTCTGGATCGCCTACGGCACCACGATCCACAACGCGACCGGCGGCGCGGGAAGGAACACCATCTTCGGCAACGCCCTGAACAACACCCTGACGGGCGGGCCGAATGACAACGTGATATTTGCGGATAAAGGAAACGACACCATCGTCCTTGGAGACACAGGAATCAATGTTGTCTCCGGCGATGAAGGTTCCGACACAGTGGTCTTCAGTGGATCCCGCAGCATGTACACGATCACCGCGACGGACGCCATATTCAACATCGAGACCGGCAACCCGGAACAGGCGACCAGCGTGTCCGAAGTCGAGCGAATCAAGTTTGCGGACAGTATGATCGCGCTGGATATTGACGGCAATGCCGGTGCCGCATACCGCCTCTACCGGGCCGCGTTCGACCGTGAGCCCGACAAGCCCGGGCTGGGCTTTTGGATCGACAAACTCGACAAAGGTGCCAGTCTCACGGAGGTTGCTGCCGGCTTTTTCGACTCGCCGGAATTCAAGACCCTGTACGGCAGCAATCCTTCGACCGCCGACTACCTCATCCGCTTCTACCAGAACGTTCTGCACCGCGCTCCGGACGAAGGCGGCTTCAAGGCCTGGATGAATGAACTGACGAACGGCCACCGGTCGCCTGTCATCGCCCTCGCCCAGTTCAGCGAAAGCCCGGAGAACCAGGCGCAGGTGATCGGCGTGATACAGAACGGGATCGAGTTCATTCCGGTATAGCGAACTCTCGACCAAAAAGATTACGTATCAGGCAATTTTTCGTATATTGCTTACCTTTAACAATGATAAGAGGTGATTAGGATGGCGACAGTCTTATATGGTAATGGCGGTATCAAATACGATTACGCCTCGGTACAAAGCGGCATGTTCACCAAGGTCACCAGCTCGCAAGTGGTGATCACAACGACCGAGGGTTGGGCCATTACCGGATACGGCAACTTCAACCTTTCAAACGGATCGATCACCGGCGGCACGATCACCGCTTATTCCGTCAACCGTCCCGACGGTCAGCTGTATGTCTCCGTTTCGGGCCTGAGCCTGTCGGTGTCCACCTACAACAACTACGCGAACCGGGGCGATGGACTCGGCCTGTTCAAGCATATCCTCAGTGGCAATGACTCCACGTCCGGCGGCACAGGCAACGACACCTTCCTTTCGACGTCCGGCTACGACTTCTACTACGGCGGCGGCGGGACAGACATTGTGTACTACGCCACGACGCGCGCCAGCCATACCATCACGAAGAACACCACCAACAACACAATGACGGTCAGCAAACCGTTCACCTCTGCCGTTGACAGCTTGGACAAGACCGTCGAGCGGATACATTTCGCCGACAACAAGGCTGTCGCCTTCGACGTCGATGGCACCGCCGGTCAGGTCTACCGCATGTACCAAGCGGCGTTCGACCGCAAACCGGATGTCGGCGGCCTCGGGTTATGGATTGCGACGATGGAAAGTGGCATGAGCCTGGCCGACGTCGCCGCAGGATTTGCGAACTCCCAGGAGTTCAAGAACCTGTACGGTGCATCACCGACCACTGCCGAACTGGTCACCCGCCTCTACCAGAACGTCCTCCACCGAGCACCCGATTCCGGAGGTTTTCAACACTGGACGGGCCTGCTAGATAGCGGACAACTGGCGGTCAAGGATGTGATGGTGGGGTTTTCGGAGTCGCTGGAGAACAAGGCAGCAGTGATGGGATCGATCAGTGGCGGGATGGAATATAACCTTTGGTTGGGGTAAGGGTAGCTGAAAGGTTGCGGATAACCAATTCTGGCTGTTTACCCTCTATGAGAAGGATGAGGCCGAAAACTTGACCGCAGCTTCCCTGAAGAACTGGCGATCTTCTTCGTTGCCGAAGATCGGTTCACGGTTATTTCTCCCGCAATTCGAAGTTATACTAACATTCATTCAATCACAGTATAACGGAAGCGATTGGTTATACTAGAGAATAAAAATTTTAGTATAACCATGGCACCATACATCGACCTGTCTCTCACTGCCCAGACTGCATATGCACAGTTGCTGGATGCCGCGCTCTCGGCAGAACACCTCCGTTCGGTTGCGGACCTGTCCGGATCGTTTGCACCGAAAACCGTGAAGGGGCATAAGTATTGGTACTTTCAGTACACCGAGCCCTCGGGCAAACTCCGCCAGATCTTTGTAGGACCAGAAAGCGAAGCAGTAAAGGCGCTAATTGAGCGCAAGTCATCAGGGGCGGTAACTGCACCTCTGGTGGCCTTGTCACGTTCGGCAATTGCGTTAGGCTGTGCCAATGTACTGCCAAGGCATTTTCGAGTCATTCGCAGATTGGCAGAGTATGGTTTTTTCCGCGCAGGCGGCATGCTGATCGGTACGCATGCCTTTCTGGCGTTTGGCAACATGCTTGGTGTTACCTGGGGCGATTCATCCCGGACGCAGGATATTGATTTCGCACATGCAGGAAAAAATCTTGCGATCGCTTTGCCGGCTGACGTGGAGGTAAAGACGCATGAAGCCATCGAATCGCTTGAGATGGGGTTCCTTCCGGTTTCAGGCTTGTCCAGCAAGGCCGGTGCGACCTATCTGAATCCCAAAGAACCGGATTTCAGGCTTGACTTCCTGACCACCCTACATCGTGGTGGCGATACACCATACGAACATCCCCAGTTGCACGTCACGCTACAGCCGCTGAAGTTCATGGAATTTTCCCTGGAAAATGTACAACAGTCCGTCCTCTTTTGTGTCGAGGGTGCGGTCGTTGTTAACGTTCCCCACCCTGCTCGTTACGCGCTTCACAAGCTGCTGGTATACGGCGAACGCAGTGGCGCATTTGCCGCCAAGAGCAACAAGGATATTGTGCAGGCCGGCTGTCTCCTCACATTGCTGAAAGAACGACGCCCTTGGGAAGTCGAGGAAGCGTGGACAGATCTGATTTCCCGAGGAAAAGGCTGGGTGTCTCGCGCAATGCAGGGACGCAATGCGGTCGGAAAAGTATTCCCTGCCCTGGAAATCGAAAATTGGCTCGATGTCCCTGCTTGACGAGAACCAGAAAAACCAAGGTTCTAACCTGGCAGTCAAAGCTGTAGCCACATCACGGGCGGCACGATCACCGCCGATTCCATAACCGCGCCGACGGCCAGCTTTATGCCTCCATGTCGGGACTGAGCCTGTCGGTGTCCACCTACAACAACTATGCGAACCGGGGCGATGGAGTCGGCCTGTTCAAGCATGTCCTTAGCGGCAATGACTCCACGTCCGGTGCGACCGGCAACGACACCTTCCTTTCAACGTCGATGGCGTCGCCGGCCAAGTCTACCGCATGTACCAGGCGGCGTTCGACCGCAAACCCGATGCCGGCGGCCTCGGGTTATGGATTGCGACGATGGAAAGTGGCATGAGCCTGGCCGACGTCGCCGCAGGATTTGCGAACTCCCAGGAGTTCAAGAACCTGTACGGTGCATCACCCACCAATGCCGAACTGGTCACCCGCCTCTACCAGAACGTCCTCCACCGAGCACCCGATTCCGGAGGTTTTCAGCACTGGACGGGCTTGCTTGATAGCGGGCAGCTGGCTGTCAAGGATGTGATGGTAGGGGTTTTCGGAGTCGTTGGAGAAGAAGGCAGCAGTGGTGGGATCGATCAGCGGCGGGATGGAATACAACCTGTGGTTGGGCTAAGTGTGATTGCAAGACCTGCCCCCAAGATCTCGGACGCGTTGTGATCCATACAGGGTGTTGGAAATCATTCCGGTTTCGTGGCAGCTTCCGGGCTTGCGGAGAATAGCCTCCAATCTCCGCAAAAAATACGGTGAATATATTGTCCACGCGGGCATTCCGGCGCATAATCGCCGCATGAATGGCGGAGATTACATCTATGTCTGGCAGGCCGGCGACTGGCCAAACTGGCGCTACGACCTGACTGCACTCGCCGGGCCCTTAGCCGATGTCAGCCGTGCTCAGGGATTACTGCTGGGCCGGTTGGCCGATGTTGGCATGGCTTTGCGCGACCAGGCCAACCTGGCAGCACTGACCGAGGACGTGGTCAAGACCAGCGAAATTGAAGGCGAGCGGCTGAACATAGGCTCGGTACGTTCATCGATTGCCCGCCGCTTGGGTGTCGACATCGGCGCCCTGGCCCCGGTAGACCGTCATGTCGAAGGTGTGGTCGAGATGGTACTCGATGCCACTGTCAACTGCACTGTTCCGATGACACGGGAACGGATATTCGGCTGGCATGCGGCGCTCTTCCCGACTGGCTATTCAGGCATGTCCAGGATCAAGGTCGGCGGCTGGCGAGATGACGCCGATGGCCCGATGCAAGTAGTATCCGGCCCCGTTGGCCGCCAACGGGTGCATTTCGAGGCACCGCCGGCGGACCGCCTGGATGCGGAGACAAGCCGTTTTCTTGACTGGCTCAATGGCGAAACCGGCGAACCTTCGCTCATCAAGGCAGGCTTGGGGCATCTTTGGTTTGTTACCTTGCATCCTTTCGACGACGGCAATGGCCGCATCGCCCGTGCGATTGGGGACCTGCTGCTCGCCCGCGCCGACGGTAGCCCACAGCGTTTCTACAGCCTGTCGGCGCAGATCCAGCGAGAGCGCGATGCCTACTACGACATCCTGGAGCGCACGCAGAAGGGCACACTTGATGTCACCGCCTGGCTCGCGTGGTTCCTGGCTGCCTTGCACCGTGCCGTCTATCACGCGGGGCGCACACTCGATGACGTGTTGGCCAAGGCTCGCTTCTGGCAGCGTTTTGCCGGAACGCCAATGAACGAACGGCAAGTGAAGCTCGTCAATCGATTGCTCGACGGCTTCGAAGGTAAGCTCACTACCAGCAAATGGGCTGCCATCGCAAAATGTTCGCCGGACACGGCCCTGCGTGACATCAATGAACTCGTTGCGAATGGGGTGCTACGCAAATCCGGTTCGAGGGGGCGCAGTACCAGCTATGAGTTGCTCGCCACGTCGATCACGTGAATGAAGGGGAAGATGAAGTCGAGGATCTCGTGATTCCGCAAACAAAAAAGCCGCGAAGGTTGCCCCGCGCGGCTCGCTCATTGATGTCGACTTCTCATTCCGGCAGATACTGCCGCGCCAATGCCCGGATAGCAACATCAGTCATCGCACCTTTCGACGCCACGGCCCACAGGTCAACCCCATTCGGACGCCGCTTCCCAGCCATGGCTTGAAACCCTGTCTGTTGAAGCGTCGCTAGCAAGACCTTCAACGTAAAGCCGCATTTGTGGGCCATGAAATGATTATCTTGCGCGAGCGCCGGACGATAGCCGTAGACAATGTCGAGCGGCGTAATCGGGCCGGCAGGCGAGGGCCAGCACCCACATGAAGGACAGTACGACTCATATTAAGATGAAACCGCGATGATGTGTGATTGCAAGACCGGCCCCCGTGATTTCTCAAATCATCCAGGCAAGCACATATCGAACCCGACACCATTCGGTGCCGGATAAGCAAATCCACGAAAAATCAGGCGATCTGTAACGCCTTCAATAGTGGCAGCTGTTTATCTGCAAATGTCTGCGCCTGCGCCCCCAGGTGCGCTCTGTTTTCTTCAACGGACTCGAGAGTCTTACCTTCCTTCTGAATTCTCTGCCCTTGGGATGCGAGAACCTGCCAAGCGTAATCGGCCCAATCCTGCGGTGTTTTTCTCCCCTGCTCACGCGCGAGCAAAAATAATTGCGCTATTCGACCGACCGCCACACCTCCGCCGATAGTCGGACTTGCCAAGTAATTGATTTCACCGTTTCCGCGCGCTTTGTCCATCAGGTGCTTATTGAGTTTATCAGTGCTCTTTTTCACCTTGGCAACGCTTTGTTCTTCCTGCACCGGCATAAGATAACCCGCACCGGCCAACACCATAATCGCCTGCAAAAGCTTGCCAAAATTAAGACCATTATTGCCACGCAATGTCTGTTCGATCTGCCCGAGGGTCTTCACCTTGTGATCTGCAAGTACATCGAGTATCGGCGCGTAGACTGCCGCATTCATATCCGCGTCACCCAGCGCGCCTTTTACTTTCAACACAACATCAGCGCGATGCGTCGCGAGGATTACCTGCTGGTCTCGTAAAACCTCCGCTTGCTCCAAAGCCGATAGCTTCCTCGCACCCTTTACCCAGTAATCCTTCCGGAATTGCTGATTAACCATAAAATCACGAACCGTCTCACGGAAATTTGCGTCGGGAATTTCTTTTAGAAACGAAAGCTGCTCACCGGTGAGATTGAGCTGATCGATATGATCTAGGTAATGTGCTGAGCAAGCATAGGACAACTTTGCCGGCTCCAACCACTGGGCCATAGTCGCGAAATGCATTGGATGCCAATCGCGATTAAAGTACTCATGAGCAAGATAGCGTCGATTCTGATCCCTCATCAGCTTGAGTCGCTCGTCAACGAGCGGAGTGCCTCGTGCATATGCTGGATTTGTCGCCAGCAGTCGTGTCGCAAATTCAAGAGCACCATCAACACGGCTGACAATGCCATGACCTTCGGATCCGATAACCTCGGCATGCTCTGTCAGCAAATGCCGCAATGGGACGTAAGACGCCCAACCGGGCAAGGTGTTATAGCTGACGTAGAGAACGCCTCCAACTTTGAGCTTGCGGCGAATGAAATCGACGATGATTGTGCGGTTCTCATCGCTGATCCAGGTCCAAATACCATGCAGTCCGATATAGTCGAAATCGGGCAGGTCTGTCCGAGTGCAAAAATCAGCAAACGCATCATCATAGAGCCGGGCGCCAGAGTCGGCGGCGTCGGCCAATTCCTGAGCAAATGCCGCTTGTGCAGGATTGAAATCTGTACCACACCATTTCACAGTGGACGCAGCCGCATGAAAATTAGCCGACAAGCCTTGTCCGAATCCAAGTTCGCATGCATTGCCAACTTCCGGAAACACCAACCCCGCATTAAGAAATGCCAGCTTGACACGTAACGGGTTCAGTTCAGTGTAATAGCCATAGGTATAGCCAACGTCGGCTACATAGCCGGCAGTCCAGTCAGTCATTGATTCTCCTCGATGTATGGATCTTTCTTTAATGCACTGATAGCAATGGCATTAAAGCTATTGATTACGATGTCTTGGTCGGTAGGTCAAACTGGCAAGTACGTTTTGGCCAAGTTCTCAAGTGCAGCATCCGACATTGATTCTTTACCAGCGATTGCCCAAAGATCAAATGCTACTGGCCTCCGCTTGCCGGCAAATGCTGAAAAACCGTTCGCCTTTAAGGTCGCAAGAAGAACCTTAAGCGTGAAGCCGCATTTATGTGCCATAAAGTAATTCCCTTGGGCCAAGGCTGGTCGGTAACCATAGAGAATGTCTAACGGAGTAATCGGGCCTGCGGAAGACTGATAAGCGACACCAGTTAAATTGTCTTCCGCTATAAGCTTCGCAACGGACTGTAGGTCTGGGCAGGTAATAAGTAAGAACCCTCCGGGCTTTAATACCCTTAGGAACTCTTTCAACACAACTGGCACCTCATGCGGGTATACATGCTCAATGTTATGTGCAGAGTAGACTGCGTCCATACTCTCGTCCAGGACTGCAGACATATCGAGCATAGAGCCGATGATATGAGGATTATTGGCAGGATCAATGTCCAATCGGACCTCGGTCCACTCCGCTGCGCGAAATCCGACGGGTAGGACAGCACCGCTATCCGGATGACCTGCGCCAACGTGTAAGACAGTACGTTTCATGTCAGAGATAATCCCTAAGGATGGTTACAGGCGGCGGAGTGCGCCGTGCACATTAATTCCGGTAGTTATTTTGTAGAGATGCAATATCAGCCTTACTTACCTCATCTGGAACTACGAGCACGAAGCTAACCTGTGGAAACCCACTCGCCGAAGTGATGGTAGAAGCGCGGCGACAAATGGTAGTCATCGATATGCCATTTTCCTGTTGCCTTGCCGCTACAGTCGGCAGTTGCCTGGTACACATCAAGAAAGTACCAGCCGCGCGCTGTAACACCTGCCTTTAGACGAAGATTCACTTTATGAATCATGTCGAGAAACTCATGCTCTTCCGCCCCACCTCCAGCTAAGGAAAGTTGATACGCCGGTGCTGGTACACCTTGGATGATCACTGTTCGTAGTTCCTTATGCTTGAACTGCGATTCAAGCCATTCGAGGTAATGATCGATGGTGGTTGATATCAGCGAGTCAAGGCCCACGCTCTTTTTCTTGGCGACCATCCATAGACCTTCGTCCTGCCGGCAATCAATTTCCCCAACTGTTATTAGAACGTCCGCTTGTCCCGGAAGTGCCAAAATGCGGTCAGCGAACTGTGCCTTAAACCGGTTCGGAGATTTTTGTCCAAGATGAAAGAACTTTACACCGATTACGAGGCCACTCTTACCGATGAACGACTCCCCACGCCAGTTAATTGGCTGGCCGGATGGAGACAAACTGTGGGAGTCTCCCAAGACATAGAGGATGCGAGATTTTACGGTTTCAGCTTTTGATGATTCGGTGATCGAATGAACTTCGGCTAGTGCACGTAGGTAAATGAAATATGCGTGCATGAATCGATCGTCGCGTGCCCGAGGTTTTGAAAAGTCACTATGGCCATCGACAAGTTGTTGCAATTCTTCCATTCGGCCATGGCGCCAAAGGTGAATCATTCGAAAGACTTGTACGTCAGCTGTCAGGCGCTCATGGGCCAACCCGATTTGTTCAAGCCATGCCGTGCGCGCCTCTACCTCGCCATCAAGCGAAGCACATGAACCTGTCATTGTCAGCCATACCCTTACCATGACAGGATCAAACTCCCTGCGCTCTGCCAGCTGGCTTATTGCATCTCGGAGCATCGAGTCTGCGTCCAAAATACGATCTTGTTTCAGCAGTAGCAAAGCGAGGCCAACTATGGCTGGGGCATAATCAGACTTGCACTGCAAGGCGCGCATATAACTTGCGCTGGCCGCTTCAATATCATCGATCGCGCTGAGGGCATTACCCAAGTTACTGTGTGCTTGGGGATGCTCGTTGTGGATTTCTAGCGCACGACGATAGTGGGCAATTGCGTCCGGATGCAACCCTAGTTCGTACAGCGCGTTACCCAAATCGTTATGCGCCGAGTATGAATCCGGCTTCATCGCGACAGCCTGCCTCAGAATTATGCAAGCATCCTCCGGTCTCCCTAGACCAATTAATGCCGCACCCAAATGCACCAACGCCTGAACATTATCGGGCTGGACGGTGCAAGCACGGTTAGCATATGCCGCGGCCACATCAAATAACCCCCGCTCAAGCGCATTCTTCGAAGCATTTGCGAGACATGAAGGGTTATCCGGTGTTAATTCAAGGGCGCGCTCGAACGCAATACTCGCATCCTCTTTTTTCCCACAGCAACTCATTGCCACCGCGAGATGATTCCAAACCTCTCCATCATCAGTAAGTAGCTGAGATGCGCGCATCAACCATTCGAGCGCCTCAACGTACCGCGTTTTCACCAGCAAAGCGGCGCCGAGCAAGTGAGCCCCCTTTGCTGCATGCTTGTTGTCTCTAATTAAATTACGTGCAAGTTCTTCTGCCTCGTCGTGCTGCCTTGTATTGATCAGAGTCCAGAAACGGGCATAAATGGTTTGTGTCGATTCATCTTGGTTTACCAGCTCATTTTGGACGCTAACCGAAGTCAAGGACTGTGCAATTACAGCTGCAACTTCATTCACGTCCTGCCCGCTGAGCCCTAGACCAACCCCTTTTTCTAGCACCTGCTTAGCCTCGGGAAAATATCCTGAGTTGACCAAAGACTTTATATAGGTCATCCAAAACCCTCGTTCGGATGGCCGTACTTCTAATGCAGTCTTGAATAATGGTAGCGCTTCGTGCTGACGCTTCAGCTGCACCAGCAGTACACCGAGGTTGTAATTGGCGTCAGCATGGCGAGCATCGATAGCTAGCAAGGCACGGTAGGACGTCTCAGCTTCTGACAAACGACCAGAACGATGAAGCTCGCGTGCACAATGAAAAAGATTTGCAGAAGGCATCTTTTCCAAGTCCTAAAAAAAAACCGCCTCACAAAAATCGGAGGCGGTTGAACCTGTGAACCTATAGATTAGGCACACCAAGGTGTGCCTAATCGGTACGACAAATTACGACAGGAGCAGGTTGTTGTTGCCGTCGATGGTCGCGGTGGTAATACCGGTCACACCAGTCAGCTTGATCAGTGCGTCAGCAGCATCTTGGGTAGCATTGTTGTCACCCGAGATGTAGACGTACGTGTCAGAGCCGTGCTCGAACACAACGAAGTCACCGTCAGCGTCCATGCCCTTGGTAGCGGCAACGATGCGCTCGGCGAGCGTGTCGTCGTCAGCGTGGAACGTTGCGATACCCTTCGAGCTGACCTGCGCGGTGGTAGCAACAGCAGTAGCAGCAGCAGCGTCAATCGTCAGGTTTGCATCCCAGTCGATGATGTCCACGGACTTCGCGTAGTCGGTAATCGTCTCGAAGACGGTTGCCGACGGAGCTCCGGAACCATCTGCCGAGATGAACACGAAGGTATCCGCACCACCGTTACCGGTCAGGATATCGTCGCCGTCGTCACCGTTGATGGTATCCGCACCGGAACCACCCTTGATGATGTCAGCCTCAAGGGAGCCACCGATCGACAGCTTGCCGGTAAAGGCCGAAGCGTTAAAGTCGACAGCCTTGGAGAACACCGCGCCTGCAGCCGTGCCGCCGGAAATCGTCAGGTCGGTCGAGCCGGTCAGAACGAAGCTGCCTGCGCTGACGTTGTCGATGACGTTGACTGCAGTGGACGCAGCTTCACTGGTGATGGTGTTCGTCACTGCAGTGGTCGAGGTGGTGGAAGACACCAGGTTGACGGTCGAGATGCCGGAAGCAATAACCAGCGCTGCGTTACCAGCAGTACCGTTGTCGGCGATCAGGTTGACACCTGCTGCGCCGTTCAGTTCCAGCGTGAACGTCTGGTTCGGCAGAGCACCGGACACCGTCAGCGCATCACCGGCGGTACCAGCAGCACCCAGGTCAAGGCCGGTGGAGAGCTTGAGGCTGTCACCAGCAACGTTGGTCATCGTCACTGCAGCGGTCAGAGCAGCAGTTGCCTCAAACGCGGTTTGCGTGAAGTAACCAGCATCGATTGCGGTCAGTGCACCGCTGGTGGCGATCGCATCCAGACCGGAGATCTTGTTGACCAGAGCCAGTGCAGTAGCGTCGACAGCGGCCGCGTCGAGGGTCGTAGAAGACACTTGCAGGGTGTCAGTGCCTTCACCCAGGGTGATGCTGTCAGCCGAGGTCAGGTCAGCAACAGCGATAATGACGCGGTCATTGCCTGCACCGGTGTTCACAGTGTCGTTACCTGCACCAACCGTGAAGGTGTCAGCAGCTGCACCGCCAGTCAGCGTGTCGTTACCAGCACCGGTCACGACGGTGTTCTTACCAGAACCACCAGTGAACTTAACGTTGTCACCACCAGTACCCAGAGTCAGGGTCAGGTTGCCGGACATGCCAGATGCTTCAACCGTACCGTCGAATGCGAGGGTGTCAGTTGCATCCTTGAAGTCGATGTTGTTGGTGACCGTCAGGTTACGAGCACCGGTGATGTTCACAGTACCCAGCGAAGTATCGGTCAGCGTTGCGATCGTGCTTGCGCCGGTCGTCGTGCTAGCCGCACCGACGATTTCGACGTTCAGAGTCTCAATGCCAGCGATCGTAACGGTGTCAACGGATGCACCTTCCAGCTTCAGCTTAGCGGAGTCGGACGAACCGGTCACGCTGCTGTAAGTCGTAGTGACGTGGTATTCGCCGTCGCCACCCTTAATACCGGTTGCCACGGAAGTGGAAACACCGGTGATTGCGAAGGTATCTTCCGTACCGTTAGTCGAGCCCGAGTAAGCGTTCGACCAAACTTCGGTCAGGCCGGTTGCGGTAGAGCCACTGAACGTATAGGTGGCGGCTGTACCAGCAGTACCGTCGTTCACGTCAATGTAGACCTTCTCAACGTTGCTGATGACCGGAGTGATCGTTTCCGCAGCAGTAGTTGCCTGAACCGAATAAATCGTATCAGTACCATTGCCGCCGTCGATCACGTCGCCGCCGGAGAATGCGCCGTCGTCATTCGCGTAGATCGTGTCATCATTTGCAGTGGTTTTCGTTGCAGTCGTCAGCGAATTCGGCGAGAGGTTGTCTGCACCCGTAGTAAGGGTGAAGATGGAGCCTGCGACACCGCCGCCCGAAGCGGAGATCGTCGAAACCGTGGTAGCCAGGGATGCGGTTGCGGCGGTCAGCGAAGCAGCGGTCTGACCAACGGTCGCCAGCCAGGCTGCAGCGGTTGCATTTGCAGTAGCGCCGCTGTACGCGTTGATTTCGGCAACGGTGTCGAGTGCAGCGGTGAAAGACTTGGCTGCGGACAGCTTGTTAGCGAGCGTGTCAACGTCACCCGGGCCTGCGTCACGAATGATGTCGGTCACCAGGGAAGACACGGTCGACGTGCCGGTTGCCAAGTGGTTAATCCAGTTGGTCAGGCCTGCAGCATCCGGATCGCGGCCCAGCAGGTTTTGGTAAACCTTGGTGACGATCTGGCTGGTGGTCATGCCTTGGAAAACAATGGTGTACTCAGCCGATTTTGCGAATTCGGTGCTGATCGCGGCCTTGACAGCGGCGAGATCCTTGCCAGCTGCATATGCTTCCCAGTTCGCCAGGCCCGATACGTCGGCCGGACGATTGAAGTAAGCAACGTACATCTGCTGGATGGTATCGGTATAAATAGACATTCAAAAACTCCTAGGAAGTTTATTAGTGGTACAACTCTGCATGAATTTAAAACTTGCCAGTCTGCAGGACTGCGTGAGAATAGTCGCAGAATGTAACGGCCAGAAATGTGACGGCAATCACAAGTTACCGGAAAACCACAACTTTGCTCACTCTTTTGCCACAAACATTTGGGCAACGCATTATGAAAGATTGTCAACAGGAAAGCAACCGATTGGATAAGGGAGGCGGGAAAATGGCGCAGCGCACCGCATTCTGCCTTGATGATGACTATCCAACACGGAATATGGCGCGGGCACGACCGAAATACGGTATTTGGAGCGCATGGCGGGTTTCGTTGCGCTCTATCCACGCTACAAATTCATTTGGGTCTATTTGGTAACCAGTGCCGGCGTGGCAAAACGCGCGTCCATTTGCCCCTCCCCGGTGCACGGGAAGGGAGCGGAGTGCGCAGGACAGGCTATTTCGTCCAGTAAGTAGCACCAGCAGCGGTGCGCCGGTCGTCCAGGCGGCTTTGGAACAGATAGGCTGCGCTGCCGCCATTCTCGGCGCTCAGGAAGCCGGAGACATTCATGTTGGTGGGACGCAAGAACTGGTTCTCACCGTACAGTTGACCATCTCGGCCAACATCGCCCTTTGCCTGGAGATTGAAACGCTCCGCCTGACTGACAAGGTCGAAGCTGGTGGAGAACGTTGCCTTGGCAAAATTCACGTTGAGGCGACCGTTTTCGAGGGTTGCGGCTTGCAGTGCGCCACCGCGTGACTCGTCTGTAATATATGCGGCACCATCTCGCATGGCGAAGTTCATCGAACCCGTCGTGGGCACCTGCCATTCGCTCCCGCGCGCGCGCAGCAGAGCGAAGTGGGCGTTGATCGCGATCAATTGCGCCTTTCCGCCCATATGCTGCTCCAGATCGATGGTAGGAGCCTGGTCGAGGACGGTTTGCCAGCGCCCCCAGATGATGTCGCGCGGCGGCGTGATCTCGATCACTTTTGGTGGCGTCGTCGCTTTCGCCGCAACAGCCAAGCTGTTGAAATCCGTATTTTTCTGTGGATCGAGGCTCAGATCCTTGGTCGCCGAAGTATTGCCGCCGGTGCTTTTGGGTTCGTCGGATCGCGGTGGCGCGGTGACATCCGGCGAGGTGCCGTTATTCGGCAACAATTGCGGCACCGCCTGCCCTTTTTGCACTTGCAGGAGTTGGCCCGCCTGTTTGGCAAACAATTCGCGGCTGCTTGCCCCTTCGCACGGCCCAACGCCCTCCGGCCCGCATGTACCGGAAAAACCGCTGACGACAACGCCCCCAGAGATGACGGCGATACGGGAGGTATCCTGGTCCGTGTATACAGTAAAGTCGGTGCCGCGCACGCCGATCGCGGCGACCGGGGTGTTGAAGCGGAAGTTCTGTTTTGCCTGCTTTGCACCGTCGCCGGAAATGGCGCGTGCGACGCCGTTGAGCAATTCGAGCTTGATACGGGTATTGGCCGGCTTTTCCTGGTCGACATGGTAGGCGACAATACGGGCGCGGCTGTTGGGACGCAGGATCAGAAAGCCGTTGTCTATCGTCTTCAGGTAAATGTAACCGTCAGCGCCGGTGGCGACTTCATCTCCTTCATGCACGGCATTGCCGAGAGAGATCTGATTGCCCGCGATCTCGGCCTTGCCGGCGACAAATACGATGCGCGCGGCTTCGCCAGCCTGTGCAAGGCTTGCGGTAATGAACAGACTGAGTGCGAGAATAATTTGACGGGACATGATAGACCTCTCCTCTTATGGCATTCTGCTGCCTGTGGCGGCCATTTCAGTGACAGCCGTCACATTTTCAGCGAGGAAGTGCAAAGATTACCACAGTGAACGTTGCAAAAATGCGAATTGATGCTATTTGAAGGACGTTCAAGTCATTTTGATTGCATTTCTGGAAACCATCAGCAGATGCCTGGATATGCACGGTCAGTGACTTCACTTTTTGACAGATTTGCCAGCACTTTTACTAACTAGCGCCTCATTGGGGCGGCAATGTTTCGTATCGGGACCGCAGACCATCATTGCGGCTAAAGCCCCCACACCTTCAACGGAAAGTCCGAACCGAGTCATGTGCGATATGCGGATTGCAATCGTCCGAATCCGGCTGTCGATGCGATTAATTTCCACAAAACATGGGATAGTTACCTCCGGTACATCCGGTTATACTTTCCTGTTGCCAATAAACCGTATGTACACACCGTGATCCGGCCACACTGTCTCCGAGCGGGATCACACTCTTTATGACCTTATTGATCAATCTCAGCGCATTTGCCTCATCCGCTGCCGTGATGCGCCTGGTCATCGCGTCGGCCGCTGTTCTGATCACGGTCGCTTCGCAGTGGTTTTCTCCCTTGCGGGAGTCCTTTCTTGCGGATGAGTGGTTGCGTGATCGCTTCATCCGCATGCAGGCATCCGCCACACCCGAATCCCGTATTGCCATCGTCGATATTGATGAAGCGAGCCTGAGCGCGGTTGGTCCGTGGCCGTGGCCGAGGGCGCGTATTGCTGACTTGCTGGAGCACCTGATCGGGGACTACGGGGTACGCGGCGTGGCACTCGACCTGGTGTTACCAGAACGTGCAGGTGCGACCGGCGATGCACGGTTGGCCATGCTGACGCAGCACGGCCCGGTGGTGCTGGCACAGGCATTTGACTATGTCATGCGCGTGCAGCCCTTGCGTATCGGCCAGATCGCCGGAGGCACACCTGCAAAGGAGCCCTCGGCGGCAATGCCCGCAACCGGCCATATCGGCAATCATGCGGGATTGGCTACCGCACGCCACGTCGGCAATATCGGTTTCGTGCCTGACGTAGATGGCACGATACGGCACATTCCCATGGTGACGCGGTTTGACGGACGCCATTACCCCACCCTGTCGCTGGCACTGTTCGATTGCTGCGCCGGCGCGACCGGAGGTCGCCGCATTGAAGGCTCCTGGCGCGTCCCCTACAGCCGTGAGTGGTCTGCCTATACCTTCGTGCCGGCGGCAGCCGTGCTCGACAGGAGCGCGCCGGCCGAACTGCTCTCCGGACGGCTGGTCATCGTCGGCTCCTCGTCGCTGGGCCTGACGGATCGGGTGGCAACGCCCTTCGATCCGTCGACCAGCGGCATGATGGTGCATGCGTCGGCCTTGTCAACGCTGCTGGATGAACAGGAGGGGCGGGTCGTGGAACGATGGCCGGGTCGATGGATTGCGAGTCTGTTTGCGATTCTGGTGGCGGCGGCGGCGGCTTACACTTTCCCGCGCTTGTCCGCAGTCTCCAATGTCGCGCTGCTGGCGGCTGCTTCCGTGGTGTGGCTGCTGCTCGCCTATTGGATCAGCCCCCATGATCCGGATTTTTCGGCCGCCGCGCCGCTGGCGTCGCATCTGTTCCTGCTGGCTGTCGCCGTGCCGTTTGACTGGCAGATCGCGCAGCGCAAGTCGCGCAGCCTGCTGGGAACGCTGCGGCAGTACGTGGCAAGTTCCGTGGTGGATGAGTTGTTGCGGCTGGGCCTGAAAGACCCGCTGACACCCCGGGAGCTGAACGTCACCACGCTGATCGCCGACATGGAAGGCTATACGACCTATGTCGAGGCGCTACCGATGGAGGATGCGGCACAGCTGACGCGCGATTTTCTGGCCTGCCTGACACGGCCGGTGCTGGCGAAGCACGGCACGATCGACAAGTACACCGGCGACGGCCTGGTCGCCTTCTGGGGAGCACCGCTGCCGGTGGAAGATCATGCCGACCTGGCGCTGGATGCGGCACAGGACATCCTGCAAGAGGTGCGCCGCTTCAGCGAAACCCGTATCAATGCGGGACTGCCGGCGCTGCGGGTGCGGATCGGCATCGAGAGCGGGATGGCAATGGCGGGCGATTTCGGCACTGCTTCTCGCAGCATCTACACAGCGGTTGGCGACAGCGTCAATGTGGCGGCTCGCCTGGAGCAGATCGCACGCGATCAGCCGTATGACATCATCATTGGACAAGGCACGGTCAGTCGCGCGAAGCGGCACACGTTCAAAATGCTGGGCAACTTCAGTTTGCGCGGCAAAGAAAAGACCGCCACGCTGTTTACGCTGGACCTGCCGGCAGCGGAGCGGGCTGCGTGATGATTCTTTCCTTATTGCGCTGGTGGACATTGCCCCTGCTGCTGGGCGCGTGCATGTCTGCTTACGGTCAGACACAGCTGGCGCAGCAGGATCTGTACCTCGACGCATTGCGGTCGATCTCGGAAGGCCGGCAGGTCGACGCCAGCGAATCATTGATCCGCATGATCGAGAATGAACCGCAGCATGCGGGCGCCTGGCTTGACCTGGCGATCATCCAGTGCGAACTGGGCCGCGCCGAAGAGGCAGAGCGACTGTTCAAGACCATCGAATCAAAGTTTTCGCCGCCGCCCATCATCCTGGAAGTGATTGCCAGCCAACGCGCCAGAGGTTGCAAAGGCTGGCAAGGAAAAAGCCATATGTCGCTGATGCTGGGCCGCGGCATCGACAGCAATGTCAATCAGGGAGCGAGCAATCCCAATTTCACGATCGGCACCGGCGAGTTGCGGGTCGAGCTGCAATTATTGCCGGAACATCTGCCGCAAAAGGACAGCTATACGCTTCTGTCAGCGGAGTACATGCGCGACCTGACGCCTAACGGCACGCTGGGCTTCATGCAATTACGCGCCCTGCGCAACGACAGCCTGACGCGCTACGACACTTCGTCGCTGGTTGCCGGCGTCGAGCACCCCTGGCGGTGGGGAAGCTGGGGGATGCGCGGCACCGGCTTGGTGGCGCTGCATGGATTGGGCGGCAAGCTGTACCAGGTACAAAGCCAGGCGCAGGTGCGCATGACACCACCGCTGAGATTGCCCAGAGATCTGCAGTTCAGTACGATCGCCGGTGTGTCCCATGTGGAATATCCGACCCTGGAAAGCTTTGATGCGAATACATGGGAGTTGCGCGGCTTGCTGACGTATCGCACGGACAGGACGCAGGCGCATACCAGTCTCGGATACCTGTACGACAGTGCAAGCGGCGCACGACCGGGCGGCGACCGTGCCGGCTGGTTCGCGGGCATATCTGCGCGCACCCGGATTGCCGAAAACGTATACGGCGAAACGAGCTGGACGCGTCAGAACTGGCTGAGCCGGTCCGCATATTCGCCGGGCCTGATTGACGAGGTGCGCAATCAGAAAACGCAAGTCTTGCGCGGCGCGCTGATCTTTCCGATCGCAGACCGGCAAGCAATACACGTCGAAGTGCGGGGCGTGAGAAATAACGAGAACATTTCCGTTTTTCAATATAATAGCCGGCAACTTCAGGTAAGCTGGCAATGGCAGGATTTTTAGCCGATGGGGAACGCCGGGTGGCCAAGGAGCATCACGATGCGCCGTATGGATTGAACACTTGGCGCATTACGATTCCCCCTACATCTTTGCTCATTTGAGGGTTGGTATTGCAAGATCCTGCCGCCTGCCGCAATAGCGTGCATCCTGGCGCCTGACAGATTCCTTGCACCAACCCTCCTCCCGAAACGCCCGCGCGCGTTTCAACTTAACGACAAGACGACCATTCAAGGATCCGTTGCATACGGACAAGGAAAATACATGGCTTGGGAATTGATCTTTTTCGTCAGCGCATGCATTGCGGTATCGGCTGGTTGCTTGATGCCGGCCCGCTGGCTGCCGCCCTTACCAAACGACAAGCTGCTGCATTTCCTGACATTCGGCGGACTTGCCTTACTGGCTGCACGGATTGCGACGAGTAATGCCCAGCAGGTCTGGTGGCTGGCTGGACTTCTGGTCGCAAGCTGGGCCATCGAAGTGCTGCAAAATCTCGTCCCTGGACGCAAGTTTTGCTGGCGTGACATGGCGGCCAATGCAGCGGGGATTTCCGTCGCGGCTGTTCTGTCGCAACTGACAACGAAAATGTGAACGCGATACAACTTACAGATTACGGAATAGCTGCCCTTGGGAAACGACGGCTATAATCGGCCCAACAAGTAATCGGGAGCAACAACGAATGGTGCCTAATAGCAATCTTTCCGCTTTGGCAACCGGCGACCCACTCCCGCCGGAGCCGCAGTCCGCGCCGCCGGCCGCAGCCAACAAGATCAATATCAGTATCACGCAGGTCCATCTTCGCAAGATTCCGCTGCTTGCCAATCTGACCGAAGAGGAAATGGCGCGCGTAAAGAGCGACCTGCGCTACAAGCAGTTCGCCCGCCGCGACATTGTTTTGCAAAAAGGCGGCAGCGGCGACAGCCTGCTGTTCCTGCTAACCGGCCAATTGCAGGTGATCGACGTGACCGAAGACGGGCGCGCCATCGGTTTGCGCATGCTGGCTCCGGGCGATTTCTTCGGCGAGATTGCCGTCATCAACGGCTCGACCCGTTCGGCTTCCGTTGTCGCACTGACACCGGTGCTGGTGGCATTCCTCCCTCGAGCAACAGCATTGCATCTGTTCTCGCATTCGCCGTCGGTGGCCAACCTGATGCTGCGCCACCTCGCGGAGAAGGTACAGCGCGATTCGGAATTCCGCGCGCTGCTGAGCATTCATAACACGGCGCGGCGCGTCTACAACTTCCTGGAGCTGTTCAAGAAAAAGCAGCCGGACAATATGGAAGTCGTGGAAAACCTGCCGACCCACCAGGACATCGCGATCATGATCAACACCAGCCGCGAAACCGTCACGCGGGCGATCCTGACACTGGTCCAGCAAGGCATTGTGGAAAAGGATTCACAGCACCGGCTGATCGTCCGCAATCCTGATGCGCTGAAAAAGCTGATCCACGGCGCGGGTTGATATTTTCTTCAATGTAAGCCTGGGCTTACTCACGCCGCTAGTGGTCCGACGCATTTTGATTTTCGAGTTGCGCTTGTGTGCGGGCTGATAGAGTAGTACGCCAACAATTTTTCCCCGTCGTTCCCGCGGAGGCGGGAACCCATAGTGAGTTTGTTCCACCACCCGACTTATGGGTTCCCGCCTCCGCGGGAACGACGGGGGAAGGGAGTTGAAATTTCAACTCATTACACCGCACCCAAGCACAATCCGAAAATCGAAGAGTGACGGACTACTAGAGCAGTTTGCGTTCCTGCATAAGGTAAGTGAGTCAAGATGCCTCCTGTCGCCATAGGCAATCTGCTCAAAAAGCCTGCCTGGACGCGAGTCCACTGGCGTCCGCCTTAAGGGCGGGACGTGGCATGACTGCTATATAATATTGCGGCCTCGATTTGTAAAAAATCAATACGAGGTGTCGTGCTCTTCTCCTCAATTCCGTAGATTCCTCACCTGCCGTGTATCTTCTTGAGCCGTTCGGAAACATCCATTCGCCTGGTGATTGCAGCTTCATGCAGTCCGTTGCAGGCATTTCACCCTACCTCGTCTTGGGTACGCATTGATGGGAAGCATTCGCGTCACCAACCTGGGCAAGGCATACAAGCAGTATCCGACTCACTGGTCGCGGCTGGCTGAATGGCTCAGCCCCTTCGGAGGCACGCGTCACCACTTAAAGTGGGTGTTGCATGACATTAACTTTCATGTTGAACCTGGAGAGGCCGTCGGCGTCATCGGCATCAACGGCGCCGGCAAGAGTACACTGCTCAAGCTGATTACCGGCACCGCGCAGCCGACCACGGGAAACGTGACAATCCAGGGTCGCGTTGCCGCCATGCTGGAACTCGGGATGGGCTTCCATCCGGATTTCAGCGGGCGGCAAAATGCGTACATGTCAGGGCAACTGCTCGGCATCAGCGCGGATGAAATGACTGCGCTCATGCCGCAGATCGAAGCCTTTGCCGAAATTGGCGATTACATCGACCAACCGGTACGCGTCTATTCGAGCGGCATGCAAATGCGTCTGGCATTCAGCGTGGCCACGGCCAAGCGCCCGGACATCTTGATTGTCGATGAAGCCTTGTCGGTTGGAGACGCTTACTTCCAGCACAAGAGTTTCGACCGCATCCGCGAATTTCGGGCGCAAGGCACGACGCTTCTAATTGTGTCGCACGACAGGGGCGCGATCCAGTCGATCTGCGACCGCGCGATCCTGCTTGATGCAGGCCGCGTGGCGAAAGAAGGCGCGCCCGAGGAAATCATGGATTTCTACAATGCGATGCTGGCCGAAAAAGAGAACCAGACGGTACGTCTGGAAAAGCTCGACAGCGGCAAGGTCCAGACCATTTCCGGCAGCGGCGAGGCGACGGTAAGCGATATCGCTCTCCTCGACGAGCGCGGCGAACGCATTGAAACTGTCAACGTCGGCAGTCCCGTCACGCTTGAAGTCAAGGTGGCCGTGCA
Organism: Noviherbaspirillum sp.; assembly: GCA_035627275.1. Lineage (GTDB taxonomy): Bacteria > Pseudomonadota > Gammaproteobacteria > Burkholderiales > Burkholderiaceae_D > Noviherbaspirillum. The sequence continues at coordinate 6,143 of DASPMC010000020.1, read as the reverse complement.
CGCTGCCATCCCGCGCCTGGTACTGGGCTACATGATCAAGGATCGGCTGGGGCAGACGATGTATGGCACCAATACCCATCTGAAGGAGCTTCCGCTGGCCGATGTCAAACCGGGGGAAGAAGTTACCTACCGCATGTCCTTTCCGCTGAATCTCGGCCCCGGCAGCTATTCGGTAGCGACCGCGCTCGTCAGCTCCGATACGCATCTGGTGAACAATTATGAATGGCGGGACCTGGCGCTGATATTCACAGTGGCGAACATCGACCGCGAACATTTCATCGGCTGTGCATGGCTTGATCCTTCTATCGATATCAGACGCAAATGACTTTTATTTCATACGCCCAGAATTTTGAAGATGTCATGCTCTGGCGTGCGCTCAAGCATGTCGAGAACGGTTTCTATATCGATGTCGGCGCCAACGATCCGACACTGTATTCGGTAACCCGCGCTTTCTATGACCAGGGATGGCATGGCATCAACCTTGAACCGGTCTCCCAGTTCTTCGAACGTCTGCGCAAGGAGCGACCGCGTGACATCAATCTGCAAATGGGTGCCGGCGCGACTGAAGGCAGTTTTCCCTTTTTTGACATTCCTGATTCCGGTCTTGCGACGTCGGATCCCGCGGTGGCGGAGATGCATCGCAAGGAAGGCTGGAATGTACGCCAGATCCAGGTGCAGATCTTGCCGCTTGCCGAGATTTGCAACAGGTATGTGACCGGCGATATTCATTTTCTGAAAGTCGATGTGGAAGGGGCGGAACGCGCCGTTTTGCTGGGCATGGATTTTCGCAAGTGGCGTCCGTGGGTGGTGGTAGTTGAGGCCACGGTCCCGATGTCGCAACAGACGGCGCATGAGACCTGGGAATCCTTGCTGCTGGATGCAGACTATGAATTTGTCTACTTCGACGGACTGAACCGCTACTACGTCGCGGCCGAACATGCTGAACTGAAACCTGCATTGTCTCTGCCTCCGAATGTCTTTGACGGGTTTGTCCTGAACACCGATCAAGAATCGAGGCTGCGTGCCGACGAAGCTGAGTCAAGGGCGCATCAGGCACGAGGACGCCTGCTTGAAGCTGAGGCGAGACTGGCGCGAACGCTCGCGCAAGCACAGCTGATCCGGGCGGAAGCCGATGAAGCGCAGGCGGTAATCCTGCAAACGCAAGCGACCGTTCGAGAACTCGAAACGCAATTGAGAGATACCGGCATCCAGGTCCAGCACTTTCAAGGTATCGTCGCCGACATTTACGCCAGCCGTTCATGGAAAGTCACGGCGCCGCTTCGTTGGCTCGGTTGCGCGGCCCGGCGCGGGAAAAGCGAGTTGCGTCAAGCGGTGACGTCTCCGCGTACTTTTGCGATCCGTGCCGTATTTGCGGTGTTGCGCCGGATATTCCCATTGGTTGAACGCAATCCTGAACTTGCCGCATTGGCGCGGCGCCTGCAGCGTCGATTCCCGGCGCTCGCTGACCGCGTCATGCGGCGCTTGAAAACTGCGGCGCCAGGATTGCCGAATCAACTGGTGCAGTTTTCAAGTTTGGTACAGGACGACTTGCCGGTATGGGGCAACGCTACGTCGCCGGCCGGCCAATTCAAAACCTCGCTGCTGCGGGAACTGCAAAAACGCCAGAAAAGCAAGGCTTCATGATGCGATTAGTATTCGACCTTTTCCCCTGCCAAACCAATTCGCGCCTGCGTGGAATCGGGCGCTATATCCAGTCGCTTGCCGATTCGATGGCGCGTTTGCGAGGCCGCCACGACATGTACGCGCTGGTCAATGGCGGCTACCCGGACAGCGCCGATGCACTTCGGAAAAGCATAGGATCGTTGCTGCCGCCGGGTCGCTTTTCGGCCTATACGCATACGACGACAGAAGACCTCGGCAATTCGGGTGCAGACAATACCATCGTCGCCACAGCGTTGATCCATGGCGCATATCAGACACTGACGCCGGACGTCGTGCTGTATGGGAGCATATTTGAAGATCAGGGTGTCATCCCTCTGCCACAGGGGAACCTGCCTTCCGCACTGCGAGTCGCCGTGCTGTACGACTTCATTCCGCATCTGTTTCCATCGCAATATCTGCATGTGCCACGCCAGCGAAAGCGGTACGAAGAGCGTCTGGCAGCCCTGCATCAATTCGATTTGCTGCTCGCCATTTCCGAAGCGACGCGACAGGATGCCATCAATATCTTGGGCATTGCGCCGGAACGCGTCGTCAATATCGCTGGTGCGGCCAGCGATATATTCCGTCCGGTGCTGCCTTCCGAGGGGACCGACATAGCGCGCTTTGGCATCGTGCGCCCTTTTGTGCTCTATACAGGCAATGCCGATTACCGCAAGAATCAGGATGGCATGCTGGAGGCCTACGCCGGCCTGCCATTGGCGCTCAGGCAGTCGCATCAACTGGTGCTCAACCAAGTCGGCAATATCGATAGTTTTCGCCGCCGCACACGCCTGCTTGGCCTTGCTGATGAAGAAGTGGTCGTTACCGGGCATATTACGGACGACGACCTTATTTCTCTGTATAGCCAATGCAAGGCGTTCGTCTTCCCTTCCCTCTATGAAGGTTTCGGCCTTCCTGCGCTGGAAGCGATGGCTTGCGGCGCCCCGGTTATCGCGGCAAACAATTCATCGATACCGGAAGTGGTCGGACGCAGCGACATCTTGTTTGACGCTGCCGATACGGGTGCGATTACTGCCGCCATGCAAAAGATTCTGACCGACGACGAACTGCGCAAGGACCTTGCGAGCTACGGAATCGAGCGCGCAAAAGCGTTCAGTTGGACCAACACGGCGACCTTGGCTTGGCAAGCGATCGAACAGTCTCTTGCTGCCAAAACCGCAGCACCTGTCCCGCCACCGCCGAAACCCCGTATTGCAGTGGTTTGCCCCGTGTCTTCACTGGATACGCCGGCGGCACGGCATACCGCCATGCTGCTGCCACAGCTGGCCTTGATGTTTGACATCGATTTGTATATGGAAGACATTGCGATGGCGGAGGCACCGACCTTGCCGGATGCTGGTGCGATTTATCCGCACACCGAACTTGCAACGAGGTACGAACTCTATTCCACAGTGGTATATCAAATGGCGAACGCCGGCTGTCACGCCTTCATGCTGCCTTTGATAGTGCGATACAACGGCGTCGTGGTGTTGCACGATATTGCGATGGATGAACCGGTCAAGGCACTTGCTATGCAGCCGGGCATGGTGTCGGTGCTGGCCAATGAAACGCTTTATTGTCATGGCTTGCAAGGCTTGCTGAGCCAACTGAAGCAAGACGGCCGGCATGGGGAGATGTCACTCAACCGCCGTGTGCTGGAATCGGCGGAGCAGATTGTGACGTTAAATGCCGCAGACGCCGATTGCTTGTCAACGACGGGCTTTGCCGCGTGGCTGCCGCCGATCACGCTACTGTCCGATTCCGAACCGAAGGCAATGCTGGCAGCGTACGCGCAGGCCATTCACGCGGCAATTGCATGCGATCAGAAACACGTCGTCAGGCATATCGCCGATGCGCTCGAAGATGCCGCGCCCGACGATATGGTAATGAGGGCAATTGCGGGGCATGCAGCAAGTAACCGGCATCTGCGCAAACAGCCACGCTTATTAGTGGACGTCACGCAGTTGGCAAGAACGGATGCGCGCAGCGGCATACAACGGGTTGTCAGGAATATTGCGCGTGAAATCGTGGATCTCGTCGGCCCGGACCGCCCGATCGAACTGGTTCGGCATTCAAACGGGAAACTACGGCGGGCGAGTGGTGTGGTCGCGTCGATATTCGAGGTAGCGGTCGATGCCATCCCCGAGCAGGAGATGCGGATCCAGCCAGGCGACACCTTGCTGATGATTGATTCATCGTGGGAGCAATATGGCGAGTTCCTGCCGGTCTTCCAGTTAGTCCGGCAATTAGGCGGAAAAATTATCACCGTCGTGTACGACATCATCCCCTTGCGCCTGCCGGAGTTGTGCCTTCCGGCCCTGGTTGGGGTGTTCAGGAACTGGTTTCCGATGGCAGTGCAGGAAAGTGACGCGCTGTTGTGCATTTCCCGCGCCGTTGCGGAAGATGCGGCCGCTTATCTTACCGAGCAGGTCGTGCAGCCGGTCAGAAAGCCGGAGTTTCTTCATTGGCCCTTGGGTGCCGACATTGCAGTTCGCGCAAGCGAATCACTCGTGCGCGAGCAGGTGCAACAGATGGTAGCCGATACGAAAACGCCGCTGTTCCTGATGGTCGGCACCATAGAACCGCGTAAAGGCCATGCCTTTGCGCTGGAAGCCTTTGAGGAATTGTGGCGCGACGGCGCCGATGTGCGGCTATGCATTGCCGGTGCCGTCGGTTGGATACCCGCTGAAACGATGGAGCGGATTCGCAATCATCCCCAGTTAAACAAGAAGCTGTTCTTCATTGAAAGCTTCACTGACGCCGAGATCGGCCTGTGCTATGCCGCAGCAACGGCATTGATTGCTGCTTCGGTATCGGAAGGTTTCGGTTTGCCGATCGTGGAAGCAGCCTTGCACAAGGTACCGACGCTGGCCAGCGACATACCGGTATTTCGCGAAGTCGGCGGCGAGGGTGCACGATATTTTTCCCTGGCCAGCCCACATTGGCTGGCTGAGGCAGTGCTTGCATTCACTGCCTTGTCAAAGGAAGAACGTCTGGCTATGGCATCGAAGATCCCGACGGTGACGTGGCGAACCAGTGCGGAACGACTTTTGTCTGCAATCGGAATCGATGCAGGTAACAACGGGTCGGAATACGATTCCAGTATTTGCACAGAAATCGATTCACGTCGCCGGGAAGTTGCCTGATTTCGTTGTCATGCAGGGCCTTGCCGCAGTATGCATAGGCCAAAGTCAGCGTTCTTGAGACACGCACCAACAAGCGGATCATTTCCGACATGACTGCATACATTGGCCGCTTTGCCCCCTCTCCCACCGGACCGCTACACAAGGGCTCGCTGGTTGCCGCGCTGGCGAGCTTCCTCGATGCGCGCGCGCATCAGGGCCAATGGCTGGTGCGCATCGAAGACATCGACGAGGCGCGCACCGTCCAAGGCGCGGCGGAAGACATCCTGCATTGTCTGAGCGCATTCGGTATGCGCTGGGATGGCGAGGTAGTGTGGCAAAGCCGGCGTACGGCCTTGTATGACGCCGCCTTCGCGCAGCTGGGCTCTCATCATGTGTATGCCTGCGGATGCACGCGCCGCGAAATCGCGGATTCACGGATCGGCATCGCCAGTGATGGCGCAGCAGTGTACCCGGGCACTTGCCGCGGTGGGCTGGTACCGGGAAAGACGGCGCGCGCGTATCGGCTGCGGGTCCCGGATGACGCTAGCGAATGCATCAGCTTCGAAGACCGCTGGTTTGGCCGAGTGACACAGCATCTGGCGACCGAGGTCGGTGACTTTGTGCTCAAGCGCGCGGATGGCTTTTGGGCTTATCAGTTGGCGGTGGTCGTCGATGACGCCGACCAAGGGGTCACGCATGTGGTACGCGGCGCCGATCTGCTCGATTCGACGCCGCGGCAGATTTATCTGCAGCGCCTGCTCGGCGTGCCGACGCCGCGTTACCTGCACGTACCCGTGGTGACCAATGCGGCCGGGGAGAAACTGTCAAAGCAAACCGGTGCGCTCGCGCTGGATAGGGAGAATCCGCTGAAGGAGTTGCTGGCAGCAGCGCGTTTTCTGCAGTTGGCTGTACCTGAGGTTCGGTCGGTGGAGGAATTCTGGAGCCTGGCAGTAGCGACCTGGGCACAGCGCTTTCATCTGCGATAGCGCAAGCTGCTCCTGCAAACATTGCAAACATGCGCGCTGCAAACGCTCCGTCGGAAGCGAAGAAACGGTCGAAGCTAGTGTCCTGTTCCGTTAATTCGCGACATATATAAAGGCGAGGCGTAAACTCCCCCTTCGTCATAGAGAGGAGAAGCGCCATGCCGATGGGCCGCCCGAAAGCTGAATTGATGTTGAGCGCCGAGGAGCAATCGCAATTGCAGTCGTTCACGCATTCGCGTTCTTTGCCTGCGGCGCTGACCTTGCGCGCCAAGCTGATTCTGGCCTGTGCGGCCGGAGCACCCAACAGCGAGGTGGCGCAGCGTTTCGATGTCACCAAGGCCACGGTGGGCAAGTGGCGCCGGCGCTTCATCGA
>DASPMC010000019.1:0-26949 GCA_035627275.1 Noviherbaspirillum sp. | reverse complement strand
CGTGCACGCCAAGTGCCCGGGCAAGCTGCTGTCCTACAACTGCTCGCCGTCGTTCAACTGGAAGAAGAACCTCGACGACAAGACCATCGCCGAATTCCAGGAAAAGCTGTCCGAACTGGGCTACAAGTATCAGTTCATCACGCTGGCCGGTATCCACATCAACTGGTTCAACACCTTCCAGTTCGCGCACGCTTACGCTCGCGGCGAAGGCATGAAGCACTACGTGAACATGGTGCAGGAGCCGGAATTCGCAGCACGCGAAAAGGGCTACACCTTCGTGTCGCACCAGCAGGAAGTCGGCGCAGGCTACTTCGACGACGTGACCACCGTGATCCAGGGCGGCTCCTCCTCCGTCAAGGCACTGACCGGTTCCACCGAAGAAGAGCAGTTCCACTGATCTGCAGGGAAACGGGATGAAGGACCGCATCTTCGAGAGATGATGCGGATCCGGAAAAACGCTCCTGAAAGCCGCTTTCGTCATGAAAGCGGCTTTTCTTTTTGTTGGGCCAGGGCCGGCCGTTTTTATTCCAATTTGGAGTAAATCGACGAGGCAGCATTGGACAACCTGCTTACCTTGCGCGCCTTCCGGTACGTGGTTGAATCGAACAGCTTCACGCGTGCCGGGGAAATGCTGGAGATTTCCCCGGGCAATGTCAGCAAGCTGGTCTCGCAGCTCGAGCAGCATCTCGGCGCGCGCCTGCTGCAGCGCTCGACACGCAAGATGAGCCTGACGGAGGCAGGGCGGATTTACTACGCACTCTGCATCCGCGTCCTCGATGAACTCGATCATGCCGAGCGCGCCGTGCAGCAGCTGGTGGAGGTACCACGTGGGACGCTGCGCGTCAGTGTCCCTATCTCCTTCGGCATCCTCTGGCTGAGCGGTCGCTTGCCTGCATTCCTGCGGCAGTATCCCGAGATTCGCCTCGATATCGTTGCGAACGACCATTACGTCGACCTTGTGGACGGCGGCTTCGACCTCGCGCTGCGCATCACCAGAAGGCTTCAAGATTCATCGCTGGTGGCCAAGCTGCTGGGCGAGATTCCCCATGTCGTCGTGGCCAGTCCCGCTTATCTGAAGACCGCCGGCAAGCCGAGTGTGCCCACAGACCTCGCCAGGCACAACTGCCTCGTTTATACCTTGTCCCAAATGCCGGGCGAGTGGGGATTCGGAGAGGGAAAGTCAGCGGTCACCGTGCCCGTACAAGGCAACTATCATTGCAACAACAGCGTGATGCTGCGCGCCGCATTGCTGGAGGGAGTGGGCATCACACAGACGCCACTTCCCGTGGTGGAGGATCTGCTGAAGTCCAGGCAGCTGGTGACCTGCCTGGACGATTTCAAACCGCCGCCCCATCGCTTCTATGCGATGTTGCCGCAGCAGCGCTCGGTGTCGCCCAAGGTCCACGCGGTCATCGATTTTTTCGCCGGACAGGTCGGGAATGCATCTTCCTAGTTGTCTTCGGCTACCGCTCGCGATTAAAGACGAGCAATACTGGCAAGGACTCGAGGTTGATTTCATCGCGGGATGCAGTCAATGGATGCCGCCCCGATTCAGGCGAGGAACGGCGTGGCGTCCGAGTACGCTGGTTGCTCCGAATTCCGCTACTTTCAGGGTGTCCTCTATTTGATCAACGCCGGCAATTCATGCACGCCGATCTGGCGCAGTAGGGTGGCCAGGTCGTAGTAGAACCGCTCGCCGGCGAACTTGCCATCCCTGAACCTCACGAAGACCACGAAGCGAAAACATATCGGATTCCCGGTGGCGGGAATTCCGAGGAAGTTGCCGACATGCGTTCCCGTATAGACCGGTTCCGAGACGAGCAGGTCATCGGATGCCCAGAAGGCATTGGTGCCGCGCTCGACCTGGATGTCGAAGGCCGACCACCACATCCTGTAATACTCTGCCGCCCCTGCATGTCCGTGGAACGTCCGCTGCAAGGCGACGTCTTCGAACACGCAGTCCGGCGCGAGTGTCGCCAAGGTTTCTTCAAGCCGATGCCAGTTCTCCGCATTCAGGTGTTCGTGCAACAGGCGCCGGTTCGTTTCCCGGACAGACAGGTTCATCGCTTTCCTTTTCACAGTGTTGGAGGCGACGAGTCTAGTGGTCTTAATGGTCTTGTCGTAAGATCCATATTAATCTTTTGATATGAACCATTATTTGGCGGACCATGCCCAAGACCAGGAGCACATTCAACTTTCCCTTGCTGGGCGCCAGCCCGACACCTCCCTTGCATCGCTGGCTGTATGAGCGCGTGCGGCTTGCGATTCTCGACGGCAGGTTGAAACCCGGCACTCGCCTGCCATCTTCGCGTACCCTGGCCGAGCAGTACGGCATGGCGCGGGGTACGGTGGTCTATGCTTTCGAGCAGCTGATCGCCGAAGGCTATGTCCGTAGCGGCGTCGGTGCAGGGACATTCGTCAGCGACGAACTTCAGGACCATCTCTTGCAGCCGGCACGCGCGTCACGGGAAAGCAAGGTGCCGCAGTGGACACCTGGAAAGAGAGCGTTGTCCCGCCGCGGTGTGGAGCTGGCGAAGCAAACCGTGTTTATCGGCGCCGATCAATTCGTCAGTCCCCTGTTCAATCCATTCATGCCCGCCCTGGACGAACTCCCCGTTGCGCAGTGGACAAGGCTGGTAAGCCGGGTGACGCGCCGTATGGATGTTTCCATGTTCGCCGACAACGATTCGCTTGGATACGAGCCGTTGCGGAGAAATATCGCGCGTTATCTCGGGATCGGCCGCGGAGTCAAGGTCGAACCCGAACAGGTTCTCATCGTGGGCAGCGTGCAGCAGGGGATGGACCTGGCAGCGCGCTTGCTGCTCGACCCCGGCGATGGCGTGTGGCTGGAGGATCCGGGTTACCGCGGCGCCCGCGCCATCTTCGAAAGCCACGGTGCGAAGTTGATTCCTGTTCCCGTGGACGGGGAGGGGATCCAGGTCGATGTCGGCCGCCGACGTGGCGCCTCCGCGAAAATGGCCTATGTGACGCCGTCGCACCAGATGCCGCTGGGCACGGCGCTTTCCCTGTCAAGGCGCATCGAGCTGCTCGACTGGGCAGTAAAGACCGGTGCCTGGATCTTTGAGGACGATTACGACGGCGAGTATCGCTACGAGGGGCGATCCATCGAGTCGTTGAAATCGATCGACCAGCATGATCGCGTGATTTACGCCGGAAGTTTCAGCAAGACGCTGTTTCCGGCCTTGCGCGTGAGCTATCTCGTTCTTCCTGCCGGCCTCGTAAATGCGTTCGCGGCGGCCCGGTCGCTGACAGCCCGCTTTTCCCCGGTGCTCGAGCAGGCCGCATTGTCGGCATTTATCGAGGAAGGGCACTATGCGCGGCATCTGCGCCGCATGAATCTCCTGTATGCGGAACGTCGACGTGCCCTGGCCGCTGCGGTCCGGAACGCGGAGAACGTGTTCGAAGGCGTTGGTGGTGACGAGGCCGGCCTGAGTCTTCTTGCCTGGCTGAGGCGCGATATCGGCGAAGAGCGGGCGGTGCACGCTGCCAAGGCATGCGGGCTGTTCGTCCGGCCATTGGGCGCCTATGCGTTGAAGCGCAGCCTGCCGCCGGCGCTGATCCTCGGGTTTGCAGGCGCAACGCCGCGGCAGATCATCCGCGCGATGCAGTCCTTTCAGGTGGAGATCTTCCGCAAAGCGGATGTCTCGCTGCTCGCAGATTCGAGCCCGTGACGCGATCGCATCGGGCTGCCTGCGCTCTCATGCGATCGGCATGATCGTGTTGCCGTTGTTTTTTTACCAGATCCAACTGATGCTGTGCGCGGCGCTAGCCAAGCGATACACCGCGGCACAGTAGTTCCCGCTTACGGGTGCTGGTGGTGATGCGCGGCTGCGGGAGCGGCGTGTTCGCGCATTTCCTCCTGCGCAAGGCGCACCACGCTCCATGATGCCTTCAGTGCAAGCACGCCCATGAGCATGGCGACGATCCAGTCCGGCCAGCCGCTTCCCGATCCGAATACGCCTGCCGCCGCCAGCATCACGGCGATATTTCCGATGGCGTCATTCCGCGTGCACAGCCACACAGAACGCATGTTGGCGTCGCCGCTGCGGAAAGCATACAAAAGGACTGCCACGCCGAGGTTGGCGCACAAGGCTAACAGGCCGATCGCGCCCATGGTCACCGGCTCCGGCACGACACCGAGCGAGACGCTCCAGGCAGTCTTGGCCATCACGAAGAGGCCGAACGCTCCCATACACAGCCCTTTGAACAGGGCCGCCCGGCTCCGCCAGACTGCGGCCATCGACAGGACCAGCAAGGCCACGCCGTAGTTGGTGGCATCTGCAAAGAAATCGACCGCATCCGCGAGCAGTGACGTGGAAGCGGATTCCACGCCACCGACAAGCTCGACGCCGAACATGGTCGCATTGACAACAAGCGCGATCCACAGCGCACGGCGGAAGCGCGAATCCGGCGGACCTTTCGGGGCACAGGAATGGGCACAGCAATGTTCGGACATGGAACTCTCCTTCAACGATGTTTGCCTATTACAGACCCTGTAGCTACTATAGGGTCAAGCATTGCGCGAAAGGATTGCGATGAAGATCGGCGAACTTGCCAAACATACAGGCTGCGAGGTGGAAACCATTCGCTATTACGAGCGCGAAGGGCTGGTTCCCACGCCGCCCCGCACCGAAGGAAATTACAGGAGTTACAGCGAGCAGGATGAGGAGCGCTTGTTGTTCATCCGGCATTGCCGCTCGCTCGGGATGTCGCTCGATGACATCCGCACGCTGCAGCGTTTCCAGGCAAAACCGGAACTTGCCTGTGATGAAATCAACGCCATGCTGGACCGCCACCTGCAACAGACGGAGCAGCAGATACAGTCGCTGCAACGCCTGCAGAAGCAGCTGCAAATCTTGCGCAGTGCCTGTCATACGCAATTGAACGCCGGCCATTGCGGCATCTTACAAAACCTGCAAAGCGCGGCGAGCAGCGGCGGATGCGTTTGCCATGGCGGACATGGACAGGACGATGCTTGATAGAATGAGCACCCTTTCACACCTCTGACCTGGACATCCCCATGCTGAGTTACCGCCACGCCTTCCATGCGGGCAACCACGCCGACGTGCTGAAGCACACGGTGCTCATCCAGTTGCTGCGTTACCTCGGCCAGAAGGACACGCCGTACATGTACATCGATACCCATTCGGGAGCAGGCGTGTACGCGCTGGATACCGGCTATGCCGACAAGAGCCGCGAGTACGAAACCGGCATCGCGCGTCTATGGGGCCGCACGGACTTGCCGGGCCCGCTCGCGGAATATGTGCAACTGGTCAAGGATATGAACCCGAGCGGCAAGATGCGCTATTACCCCGGTTCGCCATACTGTGCGGACAAGGTCGCGCGCGAGCAGGACCGCATCCGCCTGTTCGAACTGCATCCGAGCGACAGCAAGCTGCTTGAAGAAAATTTCCGCAAGCTCGAGGCCCACGCGGCTGCACAAGGGCAGCGTAGCGGCGCGCGCGGCAAGCGCGTGATGGTCAACAAGGGCGACGGTTTCGTCGGTCTCAAGGCGTTGCTTCCGCCGCCGTCGCGTCGCGGCCTCGTGCTGATCGACCCTCCGTATGAAGTCAAGGACGATTACCGGCGGGTGAAGGATACTCTGGCCGACGCGCTGACGCGGTTTTCAAGCGGTACATATGCAGTCTGGTATCCGATCCTGCAGCGCATGGAATCCCGGGAATTTCCGGACAAGCTCAAGCGTTTGCCGGGCAAGGACTGGCTGAATGTAACGCTTTCAATCGGCATGCCAACGCCGGACGGATTCGGCGGCCTGCACAGCAGCGGCATGTTCGTCATCAATCCTCCCTACACACTGGAACCGATGCTGCGCGCGCTCATGCCTTTCATGGTCAAAGCATTGGCGCGCGACGATGCGGCTCGTTATACCTTGGAAACCGGTACTCCCGTAACGGGCAGCGGTGGCATGCGACGTGCATGAAGATGATGGGAATCGCCCCATCACCGACTGTCGCATAAATGTATCAGTTTGAAATCAGTGAATCCGTACCCACTTCCGGAACGTACAATCGTTTGTATACACATGTCCGTTCATTGACGGACATCGTCCGGCGGGGCAACTGCCGGGTGACGGGAAGGCGGTAGATTTTCATGGACAATCTCGCTCGTGATATTCCGCTGGAAAGTGCGGCATTTCCTTCTGTACTTCCGTACAGGGCCAAGGATTTCTTCCTCGCACGCCAGCCGATTCTTGACAGGAAGCAGGAACTGTTCGCTTACGAACTGCTGTTCCGCGCAACAGCGGCTGGTCCTGCGAACGTCACGAACGACCTGACGGCGACCGCCTCGGTGATCGCCCATGCGGCTGAGCTCGGCATGGGCAATGTGATTGGGAATTCGCTCGGCTTCATCAATGTGGATGCGGTCGTGCTGATGAGCGACTTCATTCATTTCCTGCCAAAGCACAACGTCGTTCTGGAGATCCTCGAGACGGTTGAGGTGAACGAGAGAATCGTTGAGCGCGTGCAAGAGCTTGCCGGCGCCGGCTTTACCTTCGCGCTGGATGATGTCGTGGCCGACTCCCCGAATGTGCGAAAACTCTTGCATCTGGCCCATATCATCAAGGTCGACATCAGCGGCGTCAGCGGCGAGAACCTGTCTTCGCTGAGCACGACATTCAAGAATGCCGGCAAGAAGCTTCTCGCGGAGAAAGTCGAGACGCTCGAACAACTGGAGTACTGCATGGACCTGGGGTTCGATTACTTCCAGGGCTATTACTTCGCCAAGCCGATGGTACTCGCCGGTAGGAAGCTGACGCCGTCGCAGATCGCCATCATGCGCCTGATGACGCAGCTCGCCTCTGATACCGAGCTTTCGGCGATCGAACGCAGCGTCAAGGAGGATGCGTCGCTTGGCCTGAGCTTGCTGCGGCTCGTGAACGCGCCGAGTTCAGGCGTTCCCGAACGGATCGATTCGCTTGCCCAGGCACTGAAAATCGTCGGGCGGCAGCAGATACAGCGCTGGCTGCAGATCCTGTTGTATGCCGAGTCTGAAAAGAGCCGGCCGGCCGCATCGCCCTTGCTCGCACTGGCGACGACACGCGGCAGGCTGCTGGAACTGATGGCGGAATCGATGCGACCGGGCGACAGCCGTGTGGCCGGCACGGCGTTTACGGTCGGTATCCTGTCCCTCATGGATGCGCTGTTCGGCTTGTCCATGGACGAGATACTCAAGCAGCTGAGTGTCGCCGACGAAGTCAAGGAAGCGCTGCTGACGCGCAGCGGGCTGTATGGCGACATGCTGCGGCTGGTGGAATGCATCGAAAAGATCGACACCGCGTGCCCGCAGCTGAAGCACCTGCTCCAGCGGCTGGGCCTGACTTCCGAAGAACTCTACGCCTTGCAGGTGCAGGCCTTCCTGTGGAGCGACTCCATGTCCAGGGCGGCATCCTGACCGCTGGCGTGGCGTCTGTTTCTAAAAGTAAAATTCGCCGGACGCTCACCTGCCAGCGGTCAGGCCGCTACAATACGCCCCATGAGCAAGGCATTTGTTAAAGAATCGGACGATGACGACGACCTGGAAGGCGGGCTCCCCGCGATTCCGGCTGGCGCGAAGAACTACATGACGCCGCAGGGACACCAGCGGATGAAGGACGAGCTGCTGCGCCTGATCGACGTCGAGCGGCCCGAAGTGGTCCGTATCGTGTCCTGGGCCGCTTCCAACGGTGACCGTTCCGAGAACGGGGACTACATCTACGGCAAGCGGCGCTTGAGGGAGATCGACCGCCGCATCCGTTTCCTGACCAAGCGCCTGGATAAAGCCGAAGTGGTGGACCCGAGCGTGCACCACGGTAGTGACCAGGTGTTTTTTGGTGCAACAGTAACCTATGAAAACCAGGCAGGGGAGGAGCAGACGGTGACCATTGTCGGCATCGACGAGCTTGATCCCCTGAATGGCAAGATCAGCTGGATTTCCCCGGTGGCACGCGCACTGACCAAGGCGCGCGAAGGCGACTCGGTCGTACTCAGGACGCCCGCCGGACTGGATGAACTCACCATCCTCGAAGTGAGCTACCCCGGCCCCTGACCGGCCGGTAGTTCCCGTCCTCCGTCCGATTGACCATCGGATCGGCCTGTGCTGTCGCTTTTCGTCAATGTACCGTCACATTTCCGGTACAAAATTTGCAAGCAGAAAAATATCCTATAAGAAACCGGACAACACATGACGATGATCTATTCCAGCCTGAACCACGCGCTGCGCGTCCCGCTGGCCGCCGAAGTACATTCCCGACCCTTTCTCCGGCTGGATGCGCCGGAAAGCATCACGCACATCGCCGTGTATGCCCGCGACGAAAGCGACCCCAACACGTCCAACACCGGCGTCCAGCACGAGTATCTGGCCGCGCTGTGTACGCATTTTGGCGTGACGCCGCCGTTGCAGGAAGCGAAATACTTCTTTCACGATTTCGGCCGCTTCCGCCTGAAATGGGAGTGCCATACCGAGTTCGCGACCTACACCTTCGCGGGAAAGAATGAAGAGGGCATTGCCGTAGCAGAAGCTTTCGAGCGCGTGCCCTTGTTCCAGTTGCCGCAGCAGTGGCTGCTGGGATTGAAGGGGAAAATCATGGTGGCCGCCCACGTGGTGCTGGACAAGTCACGCGGCACCGCGGACGCCTTTGCCGATGGCTTGAGCCGCGTCTTCGAAGGCAATATGCTGGTCGGCAGCCGCGTGCTGCAGGGCGGGGAGGTATGGACGGATTTCCTCATCCAGTCCGATGGCTTCAGCCGTTTTGTGGTGCGCGACGTCGGCCTGCACGAGCAACAGGCGGGACGCCTGGTACAGCGAGTGCTCGAAATTGAAACATACCGGATGATGGCGCTGCTCGGCCTTCCGCACGCGCAGCAGGCCACGCCGGTGCTGAATGCGATCGAAGGCGAGCTGGCTACGTTGACCGCGGCAATGGTCAACACCGATACGATGAACGGCAACCAGTTGCCGGATACCGACGACGAGCAAGTGCTGCTGGGGACGATTACCGGCCTGGCGGCGCGTATCGAGAAACTGTCACTCGCGAACAGCTATCGCTTCTCTGCATCGAAGGCGTACTTCCGCCTGGTGCATGCGCGGATCGAGGAATTGCGCGAGACGCGCATCGAGGGGTTCCCGACTGTCGGCGAGTTCATGGACCGCCGCCTGACTCCCGCGATGAGCACCTGCGAAGCTATCGCACGCAGGCAGGAAGCGCTCGCCGAGAGGATCGCGCACTCCAACGACCTGCTGCGCACGCGGGTCGGCATCGTGCAGGAGCGCCAGAACCGGCAGATCCTGGATTCGATGAATAAACGCGCCGCACAGCAGCTGCGCCTGCAGCAGGCGGTGGAAGGCTTGTCGGTGGTGGCGATTTCTTACTACCTGCTTGGCCTGTTCAGCTACGTCGGAAAGGCTGCGAAGGCGGCGGGCTGGCCGGTCAATCCGGATATTGCAACCGGTTTGCTGTTGCCTGCAGTCGCGGCAGGGGTGTGGCTGGGATTGCGGCGAATGCACAAGAGCATCCATACCGCATAACCTTATCCCCGCTCCCGGAGAATCCGCGCCACGCCGCGGATTTTTCTGACATTGCGCATCAGCCGCGCGAGATGGATGCGGTCTTCGACTTGCACGGTGAAGTGCAACTGCTTCATCAGGTGGTCGCGGTCGTCGTCCATGCCGACATAGATGATGTTGGCATCCGATTCGCCGATCTCGGCAGCGACGCGGGCCAGCACGCCTTTTTCGTTGTCCACCAGGACCTTGATGCGGCAGTCAAAGCGGCGCGTCAGTTCGTCATCCCACACCAGTTCGATCCAGCGGTCCGGCTCCTTCGCATGCTGGCGCTTGGCGACGTCGCAGTCCGTGGTATGCACCACGATCCCCTGGTCGCGCTTGAGCTGGCCCTTGATGCCATCGCCGGGGATGGGCTGGCAGCACTGCGCAAGCTGCACCGACACGCCCTCGTTGCCGTTGATCCGGACCGGAT
The DNA here is from genome assembly GCA_035627275.1 of Noviherbaspirillum sp. GTDB lineage: Bacteria > Pseudomonadota > Gammaproteobacteria > Burkholderiales > Burkholderiaceae_D > Noviherbaspirillum. The sequence continues at coordinate 16,952 of DASPMC010000019.1, read as the reverse complement.
CGAGCTGGCCGCTTTTCTTCTCGCTGTCGAGCGGCGGTAGTACCGCCTCCGGATCGTTCTCCATCAGCGTCCGGATATGGCGGGCCACCAGTGCGGCCATGCGCTTGCCTACGCCAATGTCGGCGTAGAGCTCGTCCAGCGATTTCGCGCTGGATTCGTTCAGCAGTTTCTCCACCAGTTCCGCCGGAAGTTGCGGGTCGATCTGCATTGCGGTCAGCGACTGCGCCAGCAGACGGCGGCCGAGTTCGGTCGACTCGGCGAGATTGATGGTGCGCAGGTGGTGGCGGATCGCCGATCGCGCCTTGCCGGTACGGACGAAAGTCAGCCAGTTCGGGCTCGGGCGCGAGGTCGGGGCGGTGACAATCTCCACGATGTCGCCGTTGCGCAGCTCGGTGCGCAGGGCGGAATGCTCGTGGTTGACGCGCGCGCCGATCGCCTGGTCGCCGATGTCGGTGTGGATGGTGTACGCAAAGTCGAGTACCGTCGCGCCGCGGGGCAGGGCGATGATCTTCGATTTCGGCGTGAAGACGTAGACCGAATCCGGGAACAGGTCGACCTTTACATGCTCGAGGAATTCCGCCGAGTCGCCGGTTTGCTTCTGGATATCGAGCAGCGATTGCAGCCAGGCATGCGTGCGCTGCTGCAGATCGGTCAGGCTGGCATCTGAATCCTTGTACAGCCAGTGCGCCGCCACGCCGGCTTCGGCCACGTGGTGCATGTCTTGGGTGCGGATCTGGAATTCGACCGGCGTGCCGTAGGGGCCGATCAGGGTGGTGTGGAGCGACTGGTAGCCATTCAGCTTGGGAATGGCGATGTAATCCTTGAACTTGCCGGGCATCGGCTTGTACAGCGCGTGCAGGGTGCCAAGTGCAACGTAACAGTTGGCGAAGCTGTCGACGACGATGCGGAAGCCGTAGACGTCCAGCACCTGCGAAAAGGACAGGTGCTTGTTGCGCATCTTGCGATAGATGCCGTACAGCGTCTTCTCACGGCCGTAGACCTGCGCCTTGATGCCGGTGGCCGCCAGCGTGTTGTTCACCGATTCGAGAATCTTGCTCACCACCTCGCGCCGGTTGCCGCGCGCAGCCTTCACCGCCTTCGTCAGCGTCCGGTAGCGTACCGGGAAGAGATGCGAAAACGCCAGGTCCTGCAGTTCGCGGTAGATATTGTTCAGGCCGAGGCGGTGCGCGATCGGCACATAGACTTCCATCGTCTCGCGCGCGATGCGACGCTTCTTCTCCGGGCTCATGAAGCCCAGGGTGCGCATGTTGTGCAGCCGGTCGGCCAGCTTGATCAGGATGACGCGCACATCGCGCGCCATGGCCAGCAGCATCTTGCGGAAGTTTTCCGCCTGCGCCTCGATCTGGCTCTGGAATTCGATCTTGTCCAGCTTGGACAAACCATCCACCAGCGTGGCGACGGGAGCGCCGAAGCGCTCGATCAGTTCCTCCTTCTTGACGTCCTGGTCTTCCATGACGTCGTGGAGCAGGGCGGCCATGATGGCCTGCGCGTCAAGCTTCCAGTCGGCACAGATTTCCGCCACGGCAATCGGGTGCGAAATGTAAGGCTCGCCCGACTTGCGGATCTGGCCCAGGTGCATCTCGTCCGAGAAGCGGTAGGCTTCCTTCACCTTCTTCATTTCGGAAGGCGTGAGGTAGTCGCCCAGCTTGTTCATGAGCAGGGTGACGGAAGCGACGCCTGCGTTTTGCGCGGTGTTCGGGTCGGACTTCGGGGAGGTTTCGGGAATCTTGGATGCCGGACGATCGGACGACGCCCGGCTATTCGGAGCGACTGATAGTGTTGAATCTGGTTGAGTCAGGTTCATACTTTAAGCTTATCAGTCGCATGATGGTTGGCGCTACTTAGCTCGGGACTTTTTTCAGCATTTCGAGCCCGACCTTGCCGGCAGCGATTTCGCGCAGTGCGATGACTGTCGGTTTGTCCTTCGCTTCGACTTTCGGGGTGTGACCTTGGAGCAGTTGGCGCGCACGGTAGGTGGCAGACAGGGTCAGCTGGAAGCGGTTCGGGATTTGTTTGAGGCAATCTTCGATGGTGATACGGGCCATAAGTGCTCCTGAAAATTCGGTGTCAGCTTAGTTTCGCGTGGATGCCCAGCTGGGCAAAAAGGGAAGCGTTGCGTGCGGCCTGTTGTCCGAAGCGGCAACGGGATGCTTTGACGATTGCAGTCAATTCCGACAAAGCAGTCGCAAACTCTTGATTAATAATAACATATTCGGACTCCGGGGCGTGCGCGATTTCGCCCCCGGCGGCCAAAAGCCGGCGTGCAATCACGTGCGGTTCGTCTTGTCCGCGCTTCTTCAGCCGTTCTTCCAGCGTCTCGATCGACGGCGGCAGGATGAAGATTTCGACCGCATTCGGGAACTGCTTCTTCACCTGCTGCGCGCCCTGCCAGTCGATTTCAAGCAGGACGTCCATGCCGGCCTTCATTTCCTTTTCAATCAGGATGCGCGATGTTCCATAGTAATTACCGTGGACTTCGGCCGATTCCAAAAATTCCCCGACTTCGCGACGTTTGAGGAAATCCTCGACCGAGGTGAAGTAATACTCGCGACCGTGCTGTTCGCCGGGACGCGGCTGGCGGGTGGTAAAGGAGATCGACAGCTTGATGGACGGCTCCTGCGCAAGCAAGGCGTTGACCAGAGTGGACTTGCCGGCGCCGGACGGGGCGACCACCATGAACAGGCTGCCGGCGGGATTGAATGCTTCGGTCATAGGGTTCTTGTAGTGTAAAAAAGTCAATGCCGGGTCATTCCAGATTCTGAACCTGTTCCCGCATCTGCTCAATCAGCAGTTTCATCGCCATCGAGGCGTCGGACAGTTCCTTCAGGGCAGCCTTGGATCCGAGCGTGTTCGCCTCGCGGTTCAGCTCCTGCATCATGAAGTCGAGGCGTTTGCCGACATGGCCGCCTTTCTTGAGGATGTGACGGGTTTCCGACAGGTGGGCGGACAGGCGCGAAAGCTCCTCGGCGACGTCGATGCGGATGCCGTACAGCGTCACTTCCTGACGGATGCGCTCCAAGGCTTCCTCGTGGGAGACCGTGGTCGGGCCGCCGTTGGGCGTCGCGACGCCGAGCGCTTCCTTCATGCGCTCCGTCGCCTTCTGCTGGAACTGCGCGATCGCCTGCGGAATGAGCGGACTGATACGCTGTACGATGGCTTCCATCTCGTCCACGCGCGACAGCAGCATCGCCTGCAGCGCGGCACCTTCTCGCGCGCGGGTCTCGATGAAGGCGTTGAGCGCGTCGCCGATCAGCGCCTGCACTTCGGCCTGCAACGCTTCCTGGCTGGCTTCCGCGTCGGCGATGACGCCCGGCCAGCGCAGCAGTTCGTTGACGGTCAGGAGCGGGGCATCCGGGAAGCGCTGGCGCACCTCTTGTTGCATTTTGGATAATGAATCCAGGAGCTCGGTGTTGAGGTTCTGCGCGGCGCTCGTGGTCGCCTTGCGGCCGAAACTGAGGCGGCACTCTACTTTGCCGCGCGTTACGCGCGCCATAATGGCTTCGCGCAGGATGGGCTCAAAGGTTCGGAATTCGTCGTTGATACGGAACTGCAGGTCGAGGAAGCGTGAATTGACGCTTTTCAGTTCGACGGTCAGTGTGCCCGCGTCGGTTTCCCGGGTAGTGACCGCGTAACCGGTCATGCTAGAGATCGTCAAAATGTTTCCTTGCTTTACAAATCAGTGATTTATCCCACACAATCCTGAGCAATACGCAGGGAATTTGCCCAAGGAAATATGGCATCGCAAAACAACGCTCCGTTGCCGGATGGACTCGAAATTGCCGGATACCGCATTGTAAAGAAGATTGCGTCCGGCGGGTTCAGTATCGTCTACTTGGCCTATGATGAAGACGGTAACGCGGTCGCCATCAAGGAGTACCTGCCAAGCTCGCTGGTCCTGCGCCAGCCCGGCGAACTGGTTCCTGCCATTTCCCCCGAAAACCTGTCGGTCTTCCGCATCGGCTTGAAGTGCTTTTTCGAGGAAGGCCGCGCGCTCGCCCGCATTTCGCATCCCAATGTGGTGAGCGTGGTCAACTTTTTCCGCGCCAACGATACCGTCTATATGGTGATGGCTTACGAGTCGGGCAGGTCGTTGCAGGATCACATCATCCGCCGCCGCGACAAGGGCGAACGGCCTTTGGTGTCGGAGCGTTTCATCCGCAAGATGTTCAACCAGGTGATGAACGGCCTGCGCGAAGTGCATGCGAACAAGCTGCTGCACCTCGACCTGAAGCCGGCCAATATCTATCTGCGCATGGACGGTACGCCGATCCTGCTCGACTTCGGCGCTGCACGGCAGACGCTGCGTGCGGATCAACCGAAGCTCTACCCGATGTACACGCCGGGCTTCGCGCCGCCGGAGCTGTATGTAAAGAACGGCAGTCTCGGGCCGTGGACTGACATCTACAGCATCGGCGCCTCGATGTTCGCCTGCATGGTCGGGGCGCCGCCGCAGCCGGCCGACCAGCGCAAGAACAACGACCGGATGGAAGACCACTTCCGCAAGCTGGAAAGCATGTATTCCCGCGAACTGATCCAGGTGATCCGCTGGTCGCTGCGGCTCGAACCGCTTGAGCGGCCGCAAAGCGTGTTTGCCTTGCAGAAGGCATTGCGCGAGCCGGTGGTCGAGCAAAAGGAACCGGACCTGATCGAGAAGGTCACTTCCAGGCTGCGGAACCTCTTTAGCGGTATCGGCAAGACATCCCACGTGGGCAATACCACGATCGAGAACAACACACGCTAGGCGACCAGCGCATGCGATTTTCCGTCTACCAAGAGAGCCATATCGGCGGCCGCAAGAACAACCAGGACCGCATGGGGTACAGCTTTACCCGTGATGCGCTGCTGTTGCTGCTTGCCGACGGCATGGGCGGCCATATCCAGGGCGAGATGGCGGCAACGATTGCGCTGCAGACCATCGGATCGCTGTTTCAGCAGAACGCCAATCCGTACATCAAGAAGCCGGAAAAGTTTCTCGAGGACAGTTTCTTTGCTGCGCACAGGGAGATCCACCGTTACCGCGCAATCAACAACCTACCGGAAACGCCGCGCACCACGATCGTCGCCTGCATCGTGCAGCACAATAGCGCCTACTGGGCGCACTGCGGCGATTCGCGCCTGTATTGGATGCGCCGGGGGCAAATCCTCGCGCGCACACGCGACCACTCACGCATCGAGACGCTGATCGCGCAGGGCAAGGTCGATCCGTCGGAGCGGGATACCCATCCGGATCGCAACAAGCTCTTCAACTGTCTCGGTGCACCGAACATGCCGATCGTCGAACTGTCGCGCCGCGCTAGCCTGCAGGCGGGTGACGTGATCCTGCTGTGCTCGGACGGTTTGTGGTCGGTCCTGCCGGACCATGTGCTCGCACAGAGCCTGCACATGAACACCGTCGTGCGCGCGGTGCCGGAACTGCTTGCCACCGCTACCGGTATTGCCGGCAAGACGAGCGATAATGTCACCGCGCTGGCGATGATGTGGGAAGGTACCAGCGTACTGCAGGATTCGCCGTCGACCATCGTCACGCATACCTTGCCGGTCGGCAGCGTCACCACCACCATCCAGGCGCCGCGCCATGCCGACCTTGAGCAGGCCGACGTTTTCAACGACAACGAGATCGAAAAAGCGATCGAAGAAATCCGCGAGGCGATCGAAAAGACCTCCCGCGTAACCTCCAAATAAGAGCCCATCCTATGCTGTTTGAAAAACGCCCCAGCGGGCGCGCCGCTGATGCATTGCGCACCGTTCGCCTGACCCGTCATTACACCAAGCATGCGGAAGGTTCCGTGCTCGTCGAGTTCGGCGACACCAAGGTCATCTGTACCGCCAGTATCGAAGAGAAGGTGCCCGGCTTCCTGAAAGGGAAAGGGCAGGGCTGGATGACCGCCGAGTACGGCATGCTGCCACGCTCCACGCACAGCCGCATGGACCGCGAAGCGGCCAAGGGCAAGCAGTCCGGCCGGACGCAGGAGATCCAGCGCCTGATCGGCCGTTCGCTGCGCGCCGCCTTTGACCTGAATGCATTCGGCGAGCGTACGCTGCATCTGGACTGCGACGTGATCCAGGCTGATGGCGGCACGCGCACCGCTTCGATCACCGGTGCGATGGTCGCCGCTTACGATGCGTTCTCCAAACTGGTCGAGGCCAAACTGGTGCCGGCGATTCCGCTGAAGCATTTCGTTGCTGCGGTGTCGGTCGGCGTCTTCCAGGGCATGCCGGTCCTGGACCTGGATTATCTCGAGGACTCTGACTGCGACACCGACATGAACGTTGTGATGACGGATGCCGGACACTTCGTCGAGGTGCAGGGGACGGCGGAAGGTGCCGCATTCGACCGACCGACGATGAACCGGTTGCTCGACCTCGCCGAGCAGGGGATCGCCGACCTGATCAGCCTGCAAAAGAAGACGCTCGGGCTCGCTGCCTGAGTCACATTCTTGAACATGCGCGGCGCAAGCATCCGTGCTCGCGCCGTTTTCTTTTTGAAGATGCCATGACCCGCAAACTCGTACTCGCATCCAACAACGCCGGCAAGCTGAAGGAATTCCGCGAACTGCTCGCGACCGTCGGCTTCGACGTCCACGCCCAGGGCGAATTCAACGTGCCCGAGGCCGAAGAACCGCATTTCACCTTCGTCGAAAATGCGCTTGCCAAGGCACGTCATGCTGCGCGCCTGACCGGCCTGCCTGCCTTGGCCGACGACTCCGGCGTCTGTGTCAACGTTCTAGGTGGTGCGCCCGGCGTTTACTCCGCGCGCTATGCCGGCGAACCGAAATCTGACGCCCGCAACAATGAAAAACTTATTGCGGATCTGGAACCTCATGCCGACAAATCGGCCTATTACTACTGCGTGCTGGTCTTTGTCCGCCACGCCGACGACCCGCAGCCTGTTATTGCCGACGGACGCTGGAACGGTGAAATCATTGCCGATGCGCGCGGTCAGGGCGGTTTCGGTTACGACCCATATTTCTACCTGCCAACGCTCGGCAAGACGGTCGCGGAGTTGCCGGCCGAGGAAAAGAACCGCCTGTCGCACCGTGGGCAAGCGCTGCGCGCCTTGGTTGAAAAGTTGCGATGATCCCTATCAAACCCGTCAAGCCGGGCGGCAGCAGTACGTCGCCGGTGGAAGTCGCCAATGCCTTCCTGAAACCTGGAGCGCTGCACCTGACGGCGCTGCCGCCGCTGTCGCTGTACGTGCATTTCCCATGGTGCGTCCGGAAGTGCCCGTATTGCGATTTCAACTCCCATGAAGTCAAGAACGGTTTCCCGGAAGAGGAATATCTCGCTTCACTGCGCACGGATCTGGAAAGCGCGCTGCCGCTGATCTGGGGCCGCAAGATCTACACGATTTTCATCGGCGGTGGCACTCCCAGCCTGATGTCGGCCGCCGGCCTCGATCGCCTGCTGTCGGACATCCGCACGCTGCTGCCGCTGGACGGCGCCGCCGAGATCACAATGGAAGCGAATCCCGGCACCTTCGAAGCGGAAAAGTTCAAGTCCTATCGTGCCAGCGGCATCAACCGCCTGTCGATCGGTATCCAGAGCTTCAATCCTCGCCACCTGGAGGCTCTCGGCCGCATCCACGACGGCAGCGAGGCCAGGCGCGCGGTGGAGATCGCACACGCAAACTTCGACAACTTCAACCTCGACCTGATGTATGCGCTGCCGTCGCAGACGCTGGAGGAGGCGCGTGCAGATGTCGAGGCGGCCGCCGGTTTCGCGCCACCGCACCTGTCGCTCTATCACCTGACGCTGGAACCGAATACCTATTTCGCGAAGTATCCGCCCGAAGTGCCGGATGACGATACCAGCGCGGAAATGCAGGACATGATCCAGCAGCTGACGTCGGAGGCCGGATACCAGCATTACGAGGTATCCGCGTACGCGAAACCCGGACGGCAGGCGCGCCATAACCTGAATTACTGGGAATTTGGCGATTACCTGGGTATCGGCGCCGGAGCGCACTCGAAGATTTCCTTTCCGCACAGGATCGTGCGGCAGATGCGTTACAAGCAGCCGAAGGCGTATCTGGAGCAGGTGAAGCTCGGCAGCCAGATCCAGGAAGAGTTCGAGATCGGACGCGACGACCTTGGCTTCGAATTCATGCTCAATGCATTGCGGCTGAACGGCGGCTTCGACCCGAACCTGTTTGCAGAGCGTACCGGCCTCACGCTCAATACGATCGAGAAACAGCTCAATGCGGCCGAGGCGAAAGGTCTGCTGTATCGTGACCATAAAGTCATCCGGCCGACGGAGCTGGGAAGGCGTTTTCTGAACGACCTGCAGCAGATGTTCCTCAATTAAATTTCCGTGTCCGCGAGGCAGGCGAGGGCGAGTTGGGTATAATTCGGGTCTGCATTGAAACGGCAGATCGAACGCGCCAGTGTCCGATGATTGCACTGTCGCAGGTTTCCAATGCATTCCCAGACCGGAGGTGTGGCCGAGTGGTTTAAGGCACTGGTCTTGAAAACCAGCGAAGGGGGAACCCTTCCGTGAGTTCGAATCTCACCGCCTCCGCCAGAATCTATGCGGGTTTCCGCCAATTTCTCTCACGAAAATTCCTACTTAAGTTCACCGCATTTTTGCCTGACTTGCGGAGACGATCTCCGCAAGTCGTAAAACAGTGCGTTGAGGTGCTGCAGCAAGTGCGGTACGTATAAGTGTGAAATCCGCCGGGATTCCCACATGTATCGCTCGTTTCCGGTATGAAACAAACGGCAAGCGCTTGAGGCGCTGCTCAAGGATGTCTCCAAGGTCGCCGCCGGAAAGACAGTTCGGTCGGAACTCGTCATCGAGTAAGTTAATTCCGGCAGCTTGCTTGAGCCGGTGTTCAAGCAACTTTTCTCCGGACAATTTCGCTGTCTTCTTTGGTTCCGCAGCTAGAGTCGCGCACTCCAACGCTTCCTTGGCTGCGCTTTTAACCACATCACAGCAAATTACCCCCGCGACGTATGTATATGAAACTGATAGCTGACTGAGGGAAACCGCGTGTGCTATAGAGACGCGCTAAGGTCGGGTCGCTTTTCGGCTTCTTACTTCGTCGGTTTCACTGCCTCGCCAATGCGCCGATAGACCTTTTCTGTGATCTGTTGATTGGTGTGCCCAAGCAACTTGCTGGCGTCTTCCAGATCACCAATCTCGCTCGCTGCCTTCGGTCTGATGTCGCGAAACTGGAACTGCTTGATGCGCGTTGAGAGCGCCGCATTGCCGTCGGCGGCAGCCTTGGACGCGGCGGTTGCCCTGGCGGCGTCGAAGCGCAGCCGGAGCGTTCCCTTATTGAGAGGTTGCCCAGCTGGCGTCGCGACCAGGTAGAGACTGTGCACCTTCCGCGGTCGCGCCCGAACTCGGTCAATCACTTTCCCGAGCTCAGAGCGCACACCATCTTCCTCGAGAATGATACGCAGGTATTTCTTGGTTTTTCCCTGGCGGACATGTAGGACGTTGTCGCGAATATCGGTGACCATCATCTTACGGACGTCCGCAGGGCGTTGCCCGGTCAAGTATGCGATGTCCATCGCGTCCTGCAGCTCCTCGCACGCCGCACCGTAAACTGTGTCCCACACTTCCTTGTCGGCGTAAAAGTCCCTCGGTTCTTCCTTGTTCTTGCGCACTCCACGGCAGGGGTTTTCCTTCGCCGTGTAGCCCCATTCCCGGGCCATGTTGAACACATGGGAAAGCAGGGTGATTTCACGGTTTGCCCGCACCTTCGCACTGCGCTTGTCCCGATACTGGGCGATGTGCTGCGGCGTGATTGCATCTATCGGAGCATTGTTGAACGCGTTGCGGAGGTTTTTGAGGGAGTTCTCGTTGTCCTTCTGCGTTGCGGGAGCTTTACCAGGCAGCATGTCGCGCACATAGCGGTCGAAAATATGCTTCATTAGGCCAGTATCGGCAGGTACCGGAGCGCACTCCAGTTCGGCCCATTTCCTCTTCGCGTCGTTCAACTCTGTCCCGAGCGGGATCTCCTTGCGCCGCCCGTCCTCGTCACGCCCGTTGTAGTAATAACCGATCCAGAGCGCGCCGCTTTTTAGCCGCTTGGTTCTTCTTAGCATTCTTGGCGGAAGATCTCTTCCAGAAGACTTTGGACGCATTCGCATACTTACCTCACCTGCGAGAAGTCGGGCATCCAGCCGCCGTTCATCGATAACGTTTGCGGATTAATTCCGCTCAGCTTCAGGCGAGTATAAAGTCGACCAACGACCGGGGCGCCACCTTTGTTCTTGTAGAACATCCAGCCATTCCTAATCAGCCACTCAATCTGGTCGGAATTCCTGCTACAGCCCGAAATCTGCGCTATCTCCTCTGTGCTTAGCGTTTCAGAGCTAAGAGCTAACTCAAAAAATGCGGCCATGTTTACCTCTCATTTCCGATAGTTCAGAACGCATCGATCATCATCAATTTTCAGTTTCCAAAACATTGGCTTAATGCCTTGGTTGTAGCAAAATCAAGTGAATAGAAACACTGAAATCTAGATTGACAGCACTTGTTTTCAACGCAAGTATGTCAACGTGTTAGTCGTGGAAAAGTGGCCCATTTCTTGTGCCAGTACTTCTAATGCAAAATCAAACTGAAATCCTGATCGTTGTAGCGTTCTCATCCGACGTTGTGCAAAGGAGTGGCGAAGCCCATGTGCGCCGGCGCTCCATCCCAGGACTCTCTTGCTGAGGGAGGAGAATCGTTGTGAGAAGGCCTGCCCTCCGAGCACCCCAAATCGCTTGAGGTAGTTGATTTCTCTCTCGTGCTTTATAACCGGTGTTTGCAGACGCATTTTCTCAAGTTCGAGCGCAAGAGCGATCGGCAACATGACGGTGCGGCGAAGTCCGCCTTTGCCAATTACAACGTACCTCATTCCCGCTTCAAGCCCCGAGAATCGTTCTGGTAACCAAGGACGATCATCTTCGTGCAGTTCGTCGATTCTCGCGATGGTGTCCAACTCATGTGGGCGTAGGCCTGCGCTGGAACAAATTTCAATTGCAACGCCCATTTCCCATTGGGTTGACGCACAAAGAAGCGAAATTTGATCTTCTCTATAAGCCCGCGGCTCTAGGACAGTTGGCTTATTACTAGACACGTACTCGATGTTCAGATTGAGAACCAAATTGAATGATTGACGGTAGCCGTCGAGCGTCTTTTGCGTCACCACGTCTCGTTTTTCATTCAGGAATTCACGCACAATTTCTACTGTCACGTTATCTATGGAGAGCCGCCGTTCACTCAACCATTCAATGAGGCGTTTTATGTTTCCTCGATACTTGACTTCGGTCCCGATACTGCTGATGAAATCATTGGGAGCTTCATGGCGCTGGCGCCGAGATTTTCCGTGTTGTACTTTTCGTCGTACCAAACGGCGTGCTTGTTCACTAGGGGAGCGAAAGCTAGGCATCTTGGCCCCCATGCTTCAAGGTGCGGGAGTTGGGCCACTTTCCCAGTTCAGTAATTACAAACCGGTAGAGTCGATCACCACTCACGCTGACCCCGAAATTTTCACGAACTAGTTCGTGCATCACTGATTTGGAGCAGCCTACGCAGCGTGCCCAGGAGATGATGTGTGTCGCGTATGGGCGCAAGTCTAGATAAGTGTCTTTCCGCAGACGCCTCCGGATACTTCGATTCTTTTTCACCATTTCAACCTCATTCTTTGACCGTTCCTTCTCGACAACTCGTGGCATTTCGCCTCCAAAAAAATCAAAAACATAGGTGCTGCCAGTACTGCTAACGCTGTAAGACCGCAGCAATGCACTAACCTTCAGTGCGTCGCCGGCACCGTGAGCCTATGGTGCTCGCCCCCCTTTTCTCGCCGATGCGAGGAGGCGGGGACTGATCGCGCCTCGTGGATTTTTGAACAGTTTTTTGAAGGTGGCGGTTGTGTGTTGCTTATCGAGGTACTAAGGCAGCAACCCGAGGACGAGTTGTATGTTGAAAAGAACTTATGAGATTCACCGGGCCAACGTACTTCTATCGAAGTAGCTGCCAGTGATGTTGAACGCATTCGGATGATGCGATGAGGCGAAATTAATGTGCTGTAGCAATAACGGGCGTGCATCGCCGTAGTGCCATAGCTTACGAAGGAAATAGCCTATGTTCCGTTCCTCTGAAAAGAACGACGAACCAGGTTGAATATTGCGGGAAGATCCAGATGGATGCCGAAGTCGGCAAGGTAAAAGATAGGCTTTGCCTTTCTTTTACCTCGAACTCGGATGATTCTGGCAATTTGCGAGGGGACTGCCGCGTAGCGACGAATGAATTCTCGCTGAACTCTATATCGATTTCTAATTGATTTTCTCAATCGCAATCTCGGCAGTTGGGCGACAATATGGGTGCCCGATTTGGGCGGCTAATCGCTGTATCCCGCATACTGCTTGGCTTTTCTTCGTTTTTTCTCCCTGACAGAGCGTAATTATTTCATTATTGGACTAGCTCTTCGAATGCGCAAAGTTGCAAAAAGTCAATTGTTTGGGCTGAAAGCTTATCCCGGTAGTCCAGTAACACGCCAAGTATTGATGCCGCAAACCAGATGCAAAGAAGTTTAGATAGTTGCTGGCTTTCTTCGCCAACGAATCGGCAGTCCACGGAACCAATGGAATCAGTTGCGTATTACCGGTATGTTTTATTTGAACGCGCTATCCGGTAAACCTTGATTACGTAGAACGATACTTCCTGTTCGGGCACGCTGGCGACGACATGATCACGCGATTGAATCGGCTGTATTCTGTCCATAACAGTCGGTGCAAGTTGGCTGGCAGGCGACTCCGAGCGGCTAGGAGCTGCCGGTCAATCAGCAGAGGAAAAGGGCTGCTTAAGACTGCTATAGGACGTTCGAAATTGGAGCGTGACGGGCAGTACCCCGACTCAAAGCTGACCTTCACGTCATCGCCTGGCTCAAGCTATAAGGCGCATCCGGTGGATGTCACGCAATGGCGGGGCACCGTAGAGCCTGTCATATTCCCTACTGAACAGCAATGCGCTTTCATAACCTACGCGCACGTCGGTGCTGTCTGCATCGAAGTTCTGCGTCAGCATCAATTGTTTTACTTCCTGCAGACACAATTGTTTCTGTTTAAAACAGCTTGACGGTTGGCCATTAAAGCGTACCTGAGGGGCGGTGCCGACAATGGATCCGGGCTCAGCGCTAAAGGTTGACGCAGGGTGCTCCCGCGATATTACACAGTCCACAGTCGCGTCCGTTTGTCGGATCTGAGCCTCAGCCAGCTTGGCCGCCGAGGTGCAAACTCGAAATAGCACCGATTGTTTAAATGGCTAGTATTGCGAGGCTAAAATACGTTACACTCAGTCAACAATTTGAACCATAAATTACAGCCGAGTTTTAACTGCAGCCCTACGTTTGTAGTTTGTTATGGGAGTCCACCTTGCCAAAAGACTCGCCTGAATTGCGAAGTAATCTCATCGCGTGTCTGCCAAGCTTAGTTATTGAAGAGGTGGCCGCGGAGTCAGGTCAACGAGTAGTTTACATTGGACATTTCGAGGACCACCGCATTCCGCTCGACATTTCCGCCCGTGTTCGGCTCGACGCTTCGGATGAGGAAGAAACAAATTTCCTGAAAGATTGGGAGAAATGGGGCCGGGTCGTCGTTAAGGTCGTAGGGGATGCCTCCGTAGATGCTCTATCCCGGCTACAAGCGGAAACCGCAATACTCAATGAACTTCGCCCAGTAAATTTTCCAGCGCTGCTTTACTCGAATCTGTTTGTTGATAATCCGGTTACGGATGAGCGCCTTCCTGAACGACTTTATGTAAGCATCGAGGAATTCATAGTCTCTAGCACGCTTGCAAAGACGATGGATGACTACAAACATAACGTTCCAGCCGTGATCGATGTTTGCACTGGTATCGCCAATGCACTCTTACCACTGTGGATGCATCCCCGTCGATTCGTCCACCGCGATATTAAACCGGAAAACATCCTCATTCGGCCTTCGGGCAGCGTCGTTGTCATCGATCTTGGAATTGTTCGCGAAACGGGAGCGGTTGGCCTGACTTGTGACGGTTGGGGTAAAGCCCCACTTACGGTTGACTTTGCCGCCCCGGAGCAGATAGCAAATGACAAAGATGCAATCAGCTTTAAGACAGATTTCTTTGCTATCGGGGTACTGATGTATCGCTTGATCGCTGGCAAACATCCGTTTAGGACGCGAACCGGGATGGACAGTTTTGAGCTTGCGAATGCGATAGAAAAAAACGAACCGCCCACACTTCAGTCGATCGGTGCTGCTAATTCAGAAGTGTCGGCATTCGTTGCGTGGACCATGCGTAAGGCACCTTGGCAACGGCCACGTACTCCTGCGATGTTCCTTGAGGCGCTGTCCTCGCTTAAAACCCCGTAAAAGGAATAAGTATGACGCTCCAACTTCTCCACCAAGTCGGCCACAACAGTAATTGGAACGTTGACTCGTTCGAGCGAGATAATTGTGGCGACGGGTTGATTTTGAGTCCGTTACATCAAAATATGGGAGCTGTTGAAAACCTTAGTCAGAGTACACGTTCTGCGTCGATCTTTGATCCGCAGTTTTACCTGCCGAGCTCTCGCAAACCCAAACTACAAACTTACCCATTCTTTCCGGAAGTAGTCGAAGGTGGATTTCAAACTTCCACGTTCGCCTCACATGCAGCAGGTATCGCCGCAGCCTGCATCGAATTTCAACAAAACATGGGCTTTCGAACTATCGTTGTCCCTACGCGCTTTCTTGACGAGTTGTATACAGATTATGTTGATCGTCAGCGGCGATTTACAGTTGACGCTTTTATGGAGGCAGCAGGAGGCAGGTCCGTTTGTCTGTCTGTTGCCGTCACTGCAGCTATGATTGAGGATGAGGGTTTTCGTTCTCGCCTTCTTAACTGGATAACTTCCTATCCGAACGTTGAAGAAGTGTACCTAATGTACCAACATATTAGGGATACAAAACAGGTGCAGGACACCTCGTTTCTCAAAGCGTGTATGAGCTTTTTCGGTGAGATCGTGGGCAGCGATCTCAAACTAACCGTTGGCTACACAAATGTCGAGGGATTGTTGTTTGCAACTGCCACCAATCTAACTGTCACAATGGGTTCCTTCGAGAACACGAGAATTTTTTCGGTTGAAAAATTCCTCGAGTCAGAGGGGGAACGTCGCGGTCCTAAGGCTCGGATCTACTTGGCTGGACTGCTCAATTGGGTCCAGTTCCAAGATGCGAAGACGATACAAATGCGAGCCCCAGAAATATGGAAGGCCGTCTATGATCCGACGGAATGGGCAGAATCAGCGCTAGCTTTACCGGTCGAACCAACGTTCAATCAGCCGCAACTATACAAGCATTTTTTTACGAATATTCACGACCAAATAGCCGGCATGAAACCACTATCAACGCAAGAGCGTCGTCTGGAGCTCCTGGAGCGCCTTCGCCGGGCACGAACTTTTTATTCCCAGTTAAGCGCAAGTGGTATCGAACTTGAGAAGCATGGCCGTGGCGGTCACATTGACGCCTGGCTTAACGCTCTACTTTAACCCGGTTCAGACGTTGCACCACGCGGCGCGCTAGCGCCGCCTGTGCGTGCCACCGCTTCGTCGAGCTCATTGCCGGTGCTGACGGCGCGCTACAGTGTATATATAAGTTCCCCGTAACATCAAGGGATGCAAGCCCCACACCCGACCGTTCAAAGCGCTCCAGATGAGCTAGCGCTGCTTTGTAATATCGATGATCGAGTACCACCCAAGATTCGTCGGCGAATTGACGATTACGGTAGGCTTGAACTAATGCGCGCGACCAGTCACTGAGCTTTGCTTCAACAGCAATAACTGTTTCAAACGGTGAAATTTTCACAGATGTCAGCGAACCTGACGGGCGTCCATTGAATAACCCTAGTTGCTGCAATTGTCGCAGTACACGCTGCGCCGCAGGTTTTAAAAGTCCTAGCGCAGCAGCAAGGTCTTCGCAACTCTGAATGTTGCATGCAGTCAGTGGATCTAGTAGGGGCGCCAGTCGAGGCGGAATTGCGGCCAATACTTGTATCTCACGCGTCGTTCGGGGTTGCCTCTTATAGAGAACGATGTCCGCGAGGCCCACGCCAGCATCAAGCTCCATTTCGATCCGGTAACTACGATTGCGTGAGCTACGGAGACGCGACAGTAGCACAGCCACTAATTGCGCTTCCGTATCAAACTGCTCGGATTGCTTCGAATTACGCGGTCGGTCCATTTAATTCATCTGGGTTTAACGTGAGCATTCTAGGATGTTGTAGTTGCCTTTGTTTCACGCGGAGTGACCTATCAGCAAGAGGTCAGCAGTATAGACGATTCGAAAGGAGTAACGCGTGCTTTAGGTATGGCTATAACTTGGTATGTCTATAACAAAATACTTGCGACGGGGAACGCGCGGCACACGAATGATCGACACATCACAAGTCATGTATTTGGTACGCCTAACAAAGCGGACGCAGAAAGGCCGACAGAAGATCTACGGATCGTTGCGATTGCCCGGCTCTGGCCGGGACCGGCAGTTCGATTACGCACAGTAACTGGCCGGTTACGCTGCATTGCGGACGTGTGAAATAATGGGTTCACCGGCTGCTACGGGAGCTGTCTGTCAATTAAATATCGCCAATGTCGGGTTACGACACCTTTTTGCCGGTAAACATGCACATCGGTCTGACTAATTTCGGCTCAGGACAAGCTGCTCACGAGCACTGAAATATGCGTCAGCTATGGATGGTTTCGACTGGAATGACCCGGCGATGCACGAAATCGAGCCTGACGTCGAACCTGGGCGGCCTCCTCGCCGCGAGAACGAATATGCGCAGTTATTGATCCGGCATTGGTTTGCTGAACCTGATTTCCTATAAATCTTGCTGCGTTGCATGCCATGTGTGGTCGGGATTTTAGCCTGGTTCGCTTGCGTCAAACGACATCGATGGTACATACGGGGATGTCGGCGATGGAG
>DASPMC010000018.1:0-4525 GCA_035627275.1 Noviherbaspirillum sp. | reverse complement strand
CAATTGCGATTGCTCCTCGGCGCTCAACATCAATTCAGCTTTCGGGCGGCCCATCGGCATGGCGCTTCTCCTCTCTATGACGAAGGGGGAGTTTACGCCTCGCCTTTATATATGTCACGAATTAACGGAACAGGACACTAGCCCCACGAGCATCCTGACGGTAAGCGCGAATTTTTCCGCACTAACGCAAGGACGACTGAGAAAGAAGCGTCGGTGTCCACGAACGGAGGGAGACAGGCGAGGATCGTGCCGTTGTTGGAACTTTGTTCGGTGGCCGGCGACTCATTAACATTCCCCGAATTCCATTTTTCAAATGAACAGGCTCACGAGGGTACATCCCAAGTTTGAAACCGATCGTTTCACCGTTGTCCCGCTTTCTCCGGATGAAGGACGCAAGTTGGTGGAGGTTCTACTTCAGGATGAAGCGCTGGCCGCGCGAGTACCGTGGCTGGCAGAGAAGACGCTGGATGGCGCCTTGCAACAGGCGTACGGAATCGAGTTACAGGCTGTGGCCGGACAGATTAAGGTATGGGGTATCGTGGACAGGGAACTGCGAATGCAGATCGGCGCCATCATCTCCAGAAATTCGATCGAGGGAATCGATGTGGAAGTACTGGTCGCATCGCTATTCTGGGACGATGGCGTTGTTGAGGAGGCAAGCGAACCAGTCATGGATTGGCTGGACGATAACTCGGAAGTGATCCAGAATTTCCCAATCAGCATGCATTGACCTACGCGCTGCGGGAGGTGCGCAAGTAGGAGAATCACCGTCTGAGTCGGCCATGCCACCGGTTTCACTGGCGAATGCCAAATTAGGCGGATGTGGACGATTCTGCTGATGTCATCTGCTGCCGCTGTCCGAAGCGCCACGGCAGCAAGTCCGCCGGTCATCGCGCCGTACCCCGATCACGGTGAGCTGCAACTCTGAGTCATTCTTCTTCTGGATCATAGGTGTCCACCTCCGTTGGTGGACACCTAGAGCGGATTGCCGCCGACGCGCTATGTGCGGAGGAATTCGCGCTTACTCCTGACGACACCGTCCGGTCTCGACGAAGCCCGCGCCATACTGCGGCGGCTGGCCTTGCACGACGAGTTTGTCGGGCCTTCGTCAGGCGCATACGCGCGTGCGGCGCTCAAGCTTGCCGCATCCGGCAGGTATCGCAGCATCGTAACTGTATTGAGCGATGCCGGGGGAAGGTTATGTTTCTACCGGTATGTGGATGCCGATAGGCGAACGATCGGGAAAAGCCGATACGAAAACCGATACGAATGGGAACCGTTTTGACCGGCGCACCACGTATCATGGCGCGGGGAAATTTACTTCCTGCCGTTGCGTTGCCTTTCTCCGGGGAGATGGAAATGGTTTGGGTTCACAACAATACGAGTGCCGCGGCTGGTCAACACTATGCGGCCGGCATGAACAACAATTCCTCGAGAACAGGGCAGAATCAGGCATCCGGCGCGTCTCGTGGCATTGGCAGCATTGGACTCAAGCTCATGGGATTTGCCGCCGCAAAGCTGGCTTCCAAGGTGACTACGCACTTACAGTCCAGTCAATCGAACTCGGCGAAGGTACAGTCGGCCCTGCAGCATGTCCAGGCCCGGTTGCAACAGATTCAGTCTGATCTTTCTGCCGACCTGAGGCGGCTTGCAACCGAGTTTGGCATCACTACGCCCCAATCAGAGCCTCAACCGAGGCCTCAACCTGGACACCAACCAGGAGCCCAATCGAGGACCGAACCGGAGCCGCCGCCGAGACCTCAATCGAAGCCTCAACCGGGGCCTCAGAACGCTCAAGGTTCATCGCAGCAGCCTCCCGACGGATGGACAGTCCATAATGGCGTACACCACCGGCGGGTAGTCGACGAGGAGGGAGCCGCCTGGCACGAGACTTTCAATCCAGCCACGGGGCAGCATTTCTCCAAGACGGGTTGGAGCGCGGCGGATCCAGATGGCACGCAATCGCGCCGCGTGCGCGACAATCGAACAGGGATGGTTTTGCACGAAACCCGCAATTCGTCAACCGGTCAGCATTTGTCCATGACCGATTGGAGCGCGGCGGATGCGGATGGCACGCAATCGCGCCGCGTGTTCGACCATCAAACGGAGGTACTCTGGGAAGAAGACCTCAACATCAAGTCCGGCCTGCACATGTCTCGCTCATCCAGGACCGACCATGAGGGTACAAGGTGGGATACAACTTACAACCATAAAACTGGAGAGCATATTTCGATGACCGGCTATGAGCCCGCGCAGGATGGAAGTGGACAGGAATTTCGACGGATTTACGACCATCGAGCCAATAAGACGCACGAGGGTTACCGTGACCCTACCGGCGGCATGACAAAAGAAAAAGCATGCGAGGTGCTGGGAGTACCGGCGAATGCGTCTTACAAGGAGGCCCAGAAAGCATTCAGAAAGCTGTCACGCGAATTGCATCCCGACGTGAACCCGGACCCAAAAGTCGCTGAGAGGTACAAGGAGGTCAACAAGGCTTGGGAATTCCTGGAAAAGACTCTGACTGCAAAGAGCCAGACATGAATCTGCCCAATGATTTTCCCATCCCGGACCTTGTCGGCGAGGCAAACGCAGATGACGGTTCCTTGCCGTTTCCTTCCCTGACTGCAGGCGACCCGGCGGTTTACACCGCAGAGTCATTCCTCTTCTCGATCTTGGAATCGAGCGCCGGGCTGCCTCCCGCTGTCACAGTCGCCGATTTTTCTCCGCCTCCCATGGGCAAGGCCGCCGTCGCCAGCCCAGCTTCACCCTTCGGCGCGCAGGCGGCTGAAGCGTCCGGTTTCGACCCGGCCATGCTAAACGCATTGGCGGCGGATCCGATCGCAGCGCGCACGCTGGACTATCTGCGCACGCAAACGGCGGACAAACTGGCGGCGTTGACGGATCAGGTGTTTTCCATGCTGGCGCCGGAGGAGAAGCCGGCGCTGTCGAAGTCCCTTCCCACCGGACCGACGAACATCAGAACGCTCATGGCCGCATCGCGCAACAGTGAATTGAGTGCCGGAATTCGTCGCGAACTCGCGGAAGGATTGGTAACAGGCAGTGTGATCAACCTCGACAATGCAAACTGGAATCCCGTGGATCCCGCAAGCAGCACGCCTGATGAGAAAAATCTGATGTGTGCTCTGTTGCAGATGAAGACGTAACGTTTTCCGCGAATAGAAATGTTGCGCCTTGGTGATGTCGGTAATTTGCTTCAGTGCAGCAGGCTGGAACAGGTTGCATGACGCGCTGTGCGGCTATGCCGGTCTGCTCGCCTCTGCGATGAATTTGGCCGCAGCCGGATTGATTTTTGCCTGCGCGGCGACTTCATCCGCGGTCCTGTTTGGATGGCGGGGTTAGGCGTCTCTCGTTGGAGCGCATGGAAAGCTCTTGCTCGACTCATGGACGCTCACCCAGGGCAGCTTACTCTCGCAATAGATACTGATTCCGGGCGTAAGATTTTCATGGCCTTCGATGGTCCCCAGATAGATCATAGCGAGCCCTTTGTATGTGTGAGGATTCGAGTTGAAGATCGGCGTGCCACACGTCGCGCAAAAGTGGCGCTTGGTGCGCTCCGTCACCGCATAATTGACAAGCGTCTCGCGCCCGGAAATGACAGCGAAGTGTTCTTCTCTTATAACGAGGTAGGAAGAGAATGGAGCCCCGGTCATGCTTCGACACAGCCCGCAGTGGCAAGCGACGACTTGCAGTGCCGGGCCGACCACGTTGTACCGGACTTGGCCGCACTTACAGCTCCCGGTTGATTCAATCACGTTTGCTCGCACGTATTGAAACCTATAGAAAGAAGATTTGTAGCCAGCAAGGTTGTTCATTGTATATCGAATGAAATTGGCGCATGAACGACGGCTTCTGGCCCGCCGCCGGCATACGCATAACCTCTCCCCCTTTGATCAATAAGCGTCCACAGTGGAAAACATCACCTGTGTTTCCAGGCCAGAAAAGAGAGGGGCCGACCAAGTGGCCGAGCCCACCATTCCCGACACTCCTTGATTCCTGCTTCAGGCCAGTTGCAAACTTGTTCCGGAAGTTGCACTAACTGTGACGGTCTACGCGTATCCTTGCGTCGCTTTTGTCAAAGAGGAAACATCCAGTGGAAAATTGAAGCACTAGGATGGAACTGACTTCTTTTATTCCGCCACTCAATGTCTCGCTTGAGGAATTTTGAGGAAGTTGGTCTACGGCATCAGGTTATCCTGCCGGGACCAGGAAGCGCGTCCGCCAGTTTGTAGAAGCGCACGCCATCGAGCCGCTGTTGTTCAACTTGTACGGGATAAGCAAAATGAGGCATCACACACCTATCCGTCCGGGCGCAATCGCGCCGGCTCTACGGTCATCGCTCCATCGTACGGCGGACATCCAGGAAGCACATCTGGATGATGACGGCGTTCTTGACGGTTCGGTCGAGTCCCTGCGTGGTTTCCTTGCCGAGATGGCCGATCTCGTAGGCGCCGGCTGCGACACTGGGGAAGGCCCGGTTCTGGCGCTGCAGTTTGGTGTCATCCAG
>DASPMC010000017.1:0-199101 GCA_035627275.1 Noviherbaspirillum sp. | reverse complement strand
GCACATCCAGTGATGAAATAGAAAAACCTTCCCAGAACGGGAGGTCGTCAGTAAGATCGGTCATGAGGGCAGTGTCTCGTTATTTACTGATTGGTCGCACAACCAGTTTATCGACGTTTCACTGCCCTCCTTATTTCTATTCGTTCACGTTAATCCGTGAAGAACCTGAAATAAGCGGCTGTCCTGCTTGCCGCGAGCCTTCGCTCGGGCCGCGTCCGGCACCTGAGCGCGCCTTCCAGCTGCAATAACAAGACAATCAACCATGGGAAATTCCAAAGAACCCGCCCATGAGGGCTCGCTCTATCCCGGATCCAACTGGCATGTCCTTGCCGGGAACGACGTTTCCGGGAAACTGAACGTCGACCCAGCCACCGGGCTGACGCATGCCGAAGCCGGCGAACGCCTCGAGCGGCACGGCAGCAACACCATCCGGGAAAAGCCCCCGCGCCCGCTGTGGCGCATGTTCCTGGACCAGTTCATGGATTTCATGATCATCGTGCTGATCGCCGCAGCAGCGGTCTCCGGGATCGTCGGCGATGTCGAGGACACCATCGCGATTGCCGTCATCGTCCTGCTGAATGCCGTCATCGGCTTCGTGCAGGAGCTGCGTGCCGAGCGGGCGATGGCCGCGCTCAAGAAGATGGCCGCCACCAGTGCCGTGGTGCTGCGCAACGGCCGGCGCCAGACTGTCCCGGCGGCAGACATCGTGCCGGGCGACATTGTTTTTCTTGAGGCGGGCAACGTCGTCCCGGCCGACCTGCGCCTGATCGAAGCGATCCAGCTCAAGGCGGACGAAGCGGTTCTGACCGGCGAGGCAGTCACTGTCGAGAAGTCCACCACGCCGATGCACCGCCACGACCTGCCCCTGGGCGACCATCGCAACATGGCCTTCAAGGGTACGACCGCAACCTACGGGCGAGGTGTGGGCATTGTCGTTGCGACCGGCATGGCGACCGAGCTCGGCAAGATCGCCGCGCTGCTGGATGCCGGCGATGAACTGAAGACGCCGTTGCAGAAACGCTTGGCAGCCTTCGGGCGCCGGCTGGGTGTAGTGGTGCTCGCGATCTGCGCGATCATTTTTGGAGTCGGACTCCTGCGCGGCGAAGATGCCGGGCTGATGTTCCTGACCGCCGTGAGCTTGGCCGTAGCGGCGATTCCGGAAGCCTTGCCGGCGGTGGTGAGCATCTCGCTGGCGCTGGGCGCGCGCAAGATGGCCAGGCAACAGGCCTTGATACGCCGGCTCCCGGCGGTGGAAACTCTTGGCTCCGTCACGTACATCTGCTCCGACAAGACCGGCACGCTGACGGAGAACAGGATGCGCGTGGAAAAGTTGTCCGCAGCCGGCAGCTTTTGCACGGATTGGAAATCCGCACCGGCAGCCGAGCCCTGGACGGATCTTTTCACCGCTCTTGCGCTGTCGAACGACGCCGGCATCGATGGTTCCGGCCGGTTGACCGGCGATCCGACCGAGACGGCGCTGTACGCAGCCGCGCGCGAAGCAGGTTTCGACAAGGAAGTTCTGCTGCAACAGGCGCCGCGCGTCTTTGAACTGCCTTTCGATTCCGACCGCAAGCGGATGACCACCTTCCACCGGTATGCTTCAAGCGTGGTTGGCTATACGAAGGGGGCGCCGGAGAGCGTGCTGCCGCGATGCACTTCCGCAATGGGAGAGAACGCGCTGGATCGGGATAGTATCCTCGCCACGGCCGACCGGATGGCGGCGCAGGGATTGCGCGTGCTGGCGGTAGCTTGCCGGCGCTGGGAGGCTCTGCCTGACCCGGCGGATATGGCGGGAATCGAGAACGATCTCACGTATATCGGCCTGGTCGGCCTCATCGACCCGCCGCGCAAGGAGGCGAAGGAAGCGGTACGCCTCTGCAAGTCGGCCGGCATCACCCCGGTGATGATCACCGGCGACCATGCCGCCACCGCGCGGGCCATTGCCTTCCAGCTCGGGATTGCCGATGAAGACGCCATTGTCCTGACCGGCACCGAGCTTGCCGCCATGGATGAGGCCAGCTTCAGGCGGGAGGTGGCACGCGTGCGGGTATATGCGCGCGTCGATCCGGCGCAGAAGATCCGCATCGTCGAAGCCCTGCAGGCGCAGGGCGAGTTCGTCGCGATGACCGGCGACGGCGTCAATGACGCGCCGGCGCTGAAGCGCGGCGATATCGGTGTCGCCATGGGCAAGGTCGGGACAGACGTGGCGCGCGAGGCGGCCAGCCTGGTGCTCCTGGATGACAACTTCGCGACCATCGTCGGCGCGGTGCGCGAGGGGCGGCGCATCTTCGACAATATCCGCAAGTTCGTCCGTTATGCGATGACGGGCAACTCGGCCGAAATCCTGACCATCTTTCTCGCGCCCTTTCTCGGGATGCCGATCCCGCTGCTGCCCATCCATATCCTCTGGATCAACCTGCTGACCGACGGACTGCCCGGTTTGGCCCTTGCAGCCGAACCGGCCGAGAAAGGCGTCATGCAGCGCCCGCCACGTCCGCCGGCTGAAAGCATCTTCGCGCACGGCATGTGGCAGCACATACTCGCCATCGGCCTTGTGATGGCGGCAGTGTCATTGTTTGCGCAGGCCTGGGCGATCCATACCGGCTCCGCACATTGGCAGACCATGGTATTTACCGTGCTGACCTTGTCGCAGATGGGGCATGTGCTCGCGATCCGTTCGGAACGGGAATCCCTTTTCGCGCAAGGTTTCAGGACGAACCTGCCGCTGCTCGGTGCGGTGCTGTTGACCTTCGTGTTGCAGATGGCGACGGTGTACGTTCCATTCCTGAATCCGGTATTCAATACCGAACCGCTCAGCGGGATTGAGCTGCTGTTCTGTCTTGCGCTGTCTTCGGTGGTGCTTTTCTCGGTGGAAGCCGAGAAGCTGCTTGTGCGGCGGGGGTGGCTTTATGAGAACAGGGCCTTGCGGCGTCAGGCCTTGGCTCACAAGGTCTGACTGACTGGACGGTGCCGGGCCGGAACAGAGTTTATTCAGCGCTGGTTGCGGGCTGTCGCATTATCGATTGCAACGTCCTCGCGGTCATCCATACACCCGCTCGCGCAACCACTTGGTGGCAATGAACTTCACGCCCTTCGCCACCGGCTCGCCCGCGTGCAAGGTCTGTTGATCCGGCATCCGGTAGGCATCGGTATTGGCAAAAAACACCGCGCAGCCTTTCTTCGGCTGTACCTGCAGCCCGATATTCGGGAACGAGGTTCCCCCGCCCTCTTCCACATCGCTCAGGTACATGATGATGGTCGCCACACGCTGGCCGCCGCGCTCCAGATGCTTGCGCGGTCCCGTGCGCGAGGCGTCGAACCAGTCGTAGTGCGGGCGGTATTCGTTGCCCTTTTCGTATTGCAGCAGTTGCAAACCCTCGCCGTTTTCCGCCGGCCAGCGGGTGACGGCGGCCAGCCGCGCTTCGATGCGCGCGACGAGTTCCGATTCGCCCCGCTGCAGCATTGCGCCGCGGCTGGTGCGGTGGGCATGGACTTCCGTCGCGCCGTCGGCGTCGGATACGACCGGCGAACGTTCCAGACGCGTGCGGCCGTACTCGATCAGGGCGTCGCACTCCTCGTGGCTGAGCAGGCCGCCGAGCAGCACGATGCGCGGTGCGCGCAGGGAAAACAGGATATCGACATCGCGGTCCGGCGCATGGAAAACATTAGCGGAGGTGTCGATCTCCGGGAATGGCTGCGGCTGAGGCTGCGGCCCGGCCGGCAGGTGATCGAATTTCGCATGGCGCGCCTCGTCGATTGCCGCGCGTGCAAGCGTCGCCTCGAACTTGCCGTCGCGCACCATGACGTCCGCCATTTCAGCCGGATTGCAGCCGCGGGTGAGGTTTTCTGTAATCCAGGCTTGCCAGGCTTGTGGCAGGGACGGTAGTACGGAATGGTTCATCTCGCTCAATATCGCGTGAAAAGAAAGCGCGTGAAAAGAAAGATTCTACGATGCGGCAACGGCCCGAAGGTTCCTTTGAGCAAACTCACGCGCCATGCGGGCACGACGTGAAGGGAATCAACCGGCAAGCAGCTTTTGCCACGGTTTGCTGCTGCGCCATTCGGGAATCCAGTCCTGCGGGATGACCAGCGCCAGCGCGCCCACATCGGCAACCAGGCGCCCAAGTGCCGCGGTATGGATCTTCACACCCGCCGTCAGTGCGGGGAAACGCGACTCGATTTCATGCATGACAATGGGAGCGAGCCAGTCGCCATGGTGCAGCCAGACACTGCCGCCGATGACGAAAGCACGCGTGTCTAGCGTGGCGGCGACGTTATAGAGCGCGCGGCCGAACCGTCGGGCGGCGAGTTCGGCAATCTCCCTAGCCTTTGCATCGCCGGCACGTGCCGCGTCGAAGAGTTCGCTTGCCGTCATGTTCGTCCGCCGGCCAAGGTTGCGGCCGGAGACCAGCGCCTCCAGGTCGCCCCGGTTGCCGCAGCCGCACAGGGCGTCGTCATCCTCGCTCATGAGGATGTGACCGGCATGGCCGGCATTGCCATTCTTGCCACGCAGCAGGCGGCCATCGACGCACAGCCCGAAGCCGACGCCGGTGCTCCAGGTGACATAAACGCAATCGGGCTCGTCAAGCACGGCGCCGAAGCTGCGCTCCGCCACCAGCGCCGAAACGCAGTCATTCTCGATGGCGACCCTGGCGTAGCGCTCGCGCACCACTTTCTCGAGCGGGATGCTTTTCCAGTCGTTGGGCAGGCCGGAACCTTCGCTGAGGCCGCCGCACAGGTTGGGACTGCACAGCGCGATTTCGCCTGCTTCACGCACGAAGGGGCCTGCCGATGCGACCCCGAGTGCGCCAACCTCGCCGACCGGTACGCCCGCCTGGGCGCATACCGTCTCGATCAATGCCAGCCCCTGCTCGGGCAAGGCGCGCGGCGAGCCGCTCTTGACGCTGGGCAGGGACATGCGCGCCAAAGGTCCGGACCTTCCGGCAACCATGGCGGCCATTTTCGTGCCGCCGATGTCCAGCGCGGCAATGTATTCGGCATCCATCGCTTCTGACCTTTCGTATGTGCAAGGCGGTACGGTCGGCAATTCAGCTGCCGGCGGACGCAACGGACTTCACCCAGTTGCGCGCGCCGGCAGTCCGCAGGCGGACGATCAACTCCTCCAGCAAGCGTAGCATGTCGTCTGCATGCGGGACAAAGAAATCGGCTGCGCTGTCCGGATTGTGCTCCACACGGATTGTCAGCACCTCGGCGCGCTTCATCTGGAACACATCTTCGTCGGTCACGTCGTCGCCAGCATAGATCGCGCTTTCGGCTCCGCAGGCACGCATCAGCGCTTCCAGCGCGCTTCCCTTGTGGTAAGCATCCTCGTTAACCACATTGATGACGTATTTCCCGCTCACAAGGCGCGGGCGCGGCTCCAGCCGTGAAAGCACCGAGCCGAGCAAGGCCGATGCCTTTTCCGGATCGGGCGACATCCGGAAGTGCACGGACAGCGAGTAGCGCTTGTCCTCTACCCAAATGCCGGAGGCATCGAGCGATTGGCCCAGCATATATTCCAGTTGCGATTTCCATGCAGTGCAGTGCCGCGCGTGTCCGGCCGCCTGGTTTTCCCATCCCGGGACACCCTCCATGCCGTGGTTGCCGAGGATGAAATCCGGCTGGAAGCCGAGCCGTCCACGCACATCGTCAAGCGAACGACCGGTAATGATCGCCACGGGCGCGAGACTGGACAGGCTGACCAGCATATCCCTGGTGCCATCCGGCAAGCGTACCTGCTCGGGCCGGGGCATGATCGGCGCCAGCGTTCCGTCGAAATCGAATGCGCACAGCATCCTGTTCCGCGCCACATCCGCCAGGCATTGCATGGCGGCCTCCGAAAACATGGGCTGCATGCTTACACCACGCGGCGTAGCGACTTGCGGCTGTGGGAGCGGATGCGCGTCATGATCCGTTCGCGCTGGCGCAAGCGTGCGGCGTCGAGGAGCATCCGTCCGGCCCAGCGATAGATGTTGAAGTCCTTGACCAGAGAACGCATGCTGCGCATGCGGTCGCGCTGCTCGATCTCTGGCATGGTTACCGCCCTGTACAAGGCTTCGGCGCTCTGTTCGATGTGATAGGGATTGACGACCAGCGCTTCATGCAGTTCGCGCGCGGCGCCGGTGAACTGGCTGAGCAGCAGTACGCCCCGCTCATCGTCCCGCGCAGCGATGTATTCCTTCGCAACCAGGTTCATGCCGTCGTGCAGGCTTGTTACCATGCAGACCTCGGCGGCGCGGAAGTAACGGGTCACCTGCTCGGCGTCGTGATGCTCGGCCTTGAGGATGATCGGCTGATAATTGCCGTTGCCGAAACGGCTGTTGATCCGCTGCACCAGTGCGCGTACCCGCGCTTCGAAACTCTGGTATTCCTCGAGCGATGAGCGCGACGGTGCGGCGATCTGAATCATGGTGAACTTGCCGACCAGATTGGGATGCGCCTCCAGCATCCGCTCCACCGCCTGGAAGCGTTCGATGATGCCCTTGGTATAGTCGAGCCGGTCCACGCCGACCCCGAGGATGTGATCCGCCGGCAAGCCGTGTTCCTCGCGTACCGACAGCCTGCATTCCTCGACGCTCGGCTGCGCGCTCGTGGATTCCGGCCAGGCGATCGAGATCGGATAATGTTCAACTTGGGTCAGTTTGCCGCCGTAGGAAATGGTCGACGATTCGTGCTCGATCCGGGTTTCCAGGTAACGGTCGACGGTTTCAAGGAAGTTCTTGCAGTGGAATGGCGTATGGAAGCCGAGGATGGTGCTGCCCAGCAGACCTTCGAGGATTTCCTCGCGCCACGGACAGATGCCGAAGGATTCCGGATTCGGCCATGGGATATGCCAGAAGGTGATGATGGTCGCCTTCGGCAATACATCGCGCACCATGCGCGGCAACAGCGCGAAATGGTAATCCTGCACCAGCACCACGGGATCGTCGGTGCGCGCCTCTTTTACGACGGCATCGGCAAAGCGCTGGTTGACGGCCACATACTGCTCCCAGTCGGAGGAGCGGAATACCGGCCTCACGTGGGCGATATGGCAGAGCGGCCACAGGCCCTCATTGGCGAAGCCGTAGTAGTAGCCCTTCTCTTCTTCCTTCGACAGCCACACGCGGCGCAGCGTGTATGCGGGATTGGCGGGCGGCACCGGCACGCGGTCGTTGCGGTCGACGCTCTCCTTGTCGGCGGAGCCGCTGCCGTGTGCGATCCAGGTGCCGGAACACGCGCGCATCACCGGCTCCACCGCAGTGACCAGGCCGCTTGCGGGCCGCTGCACCTCGATGCCCTTGCGCGTGCGCATGTGTAGGTAGGGTTCCCGATTGGACACGACCAGCACCTCGTCCCCGGCCAGCTCTTCATGCAGCAGCACGCGCAGTTTCTCCGGCGTCCACAGGTGGGTCGAATCGTCGCGCGTACGGCGTTCGATGTTGAACTCGTACAGCAATGCACGCAGGTCGCCTTCGAGCGGATGCGAATCCAAAGGCGTCTCCTGCTGCTGCGGCCGGCGGCCGATCTCGCCGCGCAGCAGGCGTTTGACCGAGCTGATCCAGTCGCGCCAGCTCAGGTGTGCGATGAATACCGTGATGATCGAGGTGACGATCGCCAGCATCGCAAACAGCGCGATCACATATTTCTTGGTATCGGCGCTGCGCCGTTCGATAAAGCTCATGTCGTGCACGAGAATGAGCTTGCCGAGGTACTGGGCGTCGCGTTCCATGAGCGTTTCGGACACATGCAGCGAGCCCTGCGGGAGCGTCACGAGCGACTGCGGCACACCGTTGTGCTGCTGGATTGCCCGGCAGCCGAGCGTGGAAGGATAGGTCGAGGTCTTGTACTGCAGGTTGCCGGCGGGATCGCAGAAGCCGATCGCATAAAGACGCTCGTCACGCATCGCGCGGTCGAACAGTTGGGCGATGCGCTTGTCTGCCCGCTGGGGTACGTACTCGATAAGCGGATCCTGCAGGGCATTGGCGAGCGACTGCGACCTCGTATCGAGGTCGCGGACGAACCATCGGAGGGTGAGCGTATCCACCAGGGGCACAACCGCATATGCAAACAACCCGAGGACCAGCGCGAGCGGCAGTACGAAGCGCAAGGTAAGACGGAAGGATTGGAATGGCATGGACGAGTCCGTTGATTGTCGGGGAAGGCGGCAATCCGTACGGCAGAACGCGGAACGTTTCGGGCGGAGCCTCCGCTTTCTCTTCCTGGAGGCAAAAAACTGCCCTCATCGAACGCTCTTAAGGCGATCGATGCCGGACGACAACGGCGGGGATGTCCAGACCTGGGATCAGGCACTGCGAGCTCCGCCGGCGTTAAACCGAAGTGGGATTTCCGCTACGTAGACAAAAGATCATGAACGGCGTCAATAGTTCCGGAGTTTGACCGGGCCGTGATCCAGTGCTCGGGAATGGAATCATCCCATGAGCGGCGAGAGCTTCTCCTTCCGGCCATCTTTGCCGAGGGCGCGGTAGCTCAGTCCGTCCCGCACGCACCATGCAAGGCTGGCGACAGAGAGCGCAGTCAGCATCCAGGTAAGCGCACCGTGATGGACGATCGTGAATCCGGTGGGCAATGTATGCCATTCCACCAGAACCGGAACAAGCCGCGCGTTGTACGCGCCGAAGTTGATGAAGAGCAGCACATGCATCGTACGCTCGAGTGCCGACAGGCGGCGGGTGCGATCCTCGAGCAAGGTATCGCACAGGGAGATGGAAATTTCCACGAGCATGAGCGCCGCAATTGCCCACGCCAGCAGGCCGCCCCATTGCAACCACGCCATCCCGCCGAACAGGATGCCGAACACGAGTTCGCGGGCGCTGTGCAGCGCCTGCTCGGGGCGTGCCTCCTTGCGCGACGGCAGGCGCTCGCGCCATTCGTGGTTGACCAGGACATCCGCTCCACCAACCATGCCGTGAATAACCAGCAGTATCAGTACGGGTGTCAACATGCATTTTCCTTCCACGCAGCTCTCTCTCTATGAGCCTGCGTGCGCAAGTTGGTTGCGCTATGGAGGCATGGATGAGGAGCATGTGTGGCCGGAAGGCATCGCCCGCCGGCCACGCCCGCCTTGCCTGTCAACGGCCGCTGCCTCCGGTCGTGCCCGACGGCCCGCTATCGCTGCTGGTACCCGTTGGCCCCGGGAGGCTGGAGCTGCCGCCGCTACCAGAAGACGTGCCGGAACTGCCCGATGTGCCGCCCGACCCGCTCGTTCCACTCGTTCCGCCGGAGCCGGTGTTGCCGCTGCGGCGACGCCATTCTTCTTCGGTCATGGTGCCGACAGCAGAGCTGCCCGTCCCGGTACCGGATGTGCCGGTGCTGTCCGTCGTTCCGGTGCCGCTGGTGCCCGAAGTCGAACCGCCGCTGGTGCCGGTAGATGGACTGCTGCTATCCATCCCCGACGTGCCGCTGGTGCTGCCTGAACCGCTCATCGAACCCGGTGTGCCGGTCGCCCCGGTCGTGCCCGAGGTGCCCGATGCATCCGTCGCCCCGCTGGCGCTTGACCCGCTGGTGCCGGACGAGCCGCTGGTGCCAGACGCTCCGCTTGCCCCCGAGGTACCATAGGTATCGCTTGTACCGCTCGATGTACCGGAGGCGCCGGTGCCGCTGCTCGTCGTCGAGCCGCCCGATGTGGCTCCCGTGCCGCCCGATGTGCCGGTTGCGGCCGGACTGTCGGAGCTCATGCTTCCGCCGCGCATCGTCCTGTCCGGGGTGGACGATGAGGTAGAACTGCTCTGCGCAATTGCCACCGTGCCCGTTCCGAGCAAGGAAATGAATACTGCGATCGTTAGCTTCTTCATGCTTCCTCCGAATAACGTAACCAATTGAATTACTTCAGCAAATTGCCGAAGGTAAGGCGTTAGACCCATGGCTGCCGGTCGGTTCGGACTGTTTCAACTTGTTTCAAGTTGCCGACGGCTCCATGCGGAAGCTTTGATCGAACGCCAAGCGCCGCCGGACAGGCGAAACTTTTTGACGGCATCGCTTTCGCATCCAGTCGATTGACGGTTTTCATTGACATTGAACGACGATGCGCAATTCTCCTGACACCGGCAATGCAACACCGCGCAGCGGTGCGCCACAACAAATACTTGGCGTCAGGGAAGCGGTCGCGATCATCGTCGGTATCGTGATCGGGGCCGGCATTTTCAAGGCGCCGTCCATGGTTGCGGGCATGACCGGTAGCGCCCCGTGGATGTTTGCTGCCTGGCTGCTTGGCGGCATCATGTCGCTGGTCGGGGCGCTGTGCTATGCGGAACTTGCCACTGCTTATACGCATACGGGCGGCGACTATCACTTTCTGCGACGCGCGTATGGCGCCTCGATTTCCTTCCTGTTCGGTTGGGCGCGCTTTTCGGTGATCACCACCGGGTCCATCGCCCTGCTCGCATTCGTCTTCGGCGATTACATGCACCAGATCCTGCCGCTGCCTGCGGTAGGTGCGTCCGGCAGCCAATCGCTATACGCCGCCGGCGCCGTCATCATCCTGTCATGGATCAACCTGCGCGGCACCCGTAGCGGAGCATGGGCGCAGTCGTGGCTGACCGCGGTCGAGGTGCTCGGACTGCTCCTGATCGTCGCCGTGGCGCTGCTGGTTCCGGTTGCCGACCATGCAGCCGAGCGCCAGGAAGCGCCGGGCGCCGCGTCCCTCGGCATGGCGATGGTGTTCGTCCTGTTGACCTATGGCGGGTGGAACGAAGCGGCCTATATCAGTGCGGAACTGAGGGATGGCCGGCGCAACATGGTGAAGTCGCTGGTCTGGTCCATCGTCCTCATCACTGCGCTTTATCTCCTGGTGAACTGGTCGTACTGGGAAGTGCTGGGGATTGCGGGCATGGCGAAGTCCGAAGCCGTTGCCGCCGACGTGCTAGCCGTCGCCCTCGGCCCGGCCGGCGCGAAACTCATCTCGGCCATCGTCGCCGTATCGGCGCTGACCTCGATCAATGCCACCATGATCGTCGGTGCGCGGACGAGTTACGCGATCGGGCGGGATTGGACGATCTTGTCCGCGCTGGGGACCTGGGACGGCCGGCGCGACACGCCGGCCAATGCCTTGCGCATCCAATGCATTGCCGCCCTGTTCCTTGTCGCCGTCGGGACATGGACGGGGAGCGGCTTCAAGTCCATGGTCGAGTTCACCGCCCCGGTATTCTGGCTGTTCTTCCTGCTTTCGGGCATCTCGCTGTTCGTATTGCGTTCCCGCGAGCCTCACATCGAGCGCCCGTTCCGTGTGCCGCTCTATCCGCTGCTGCCCGCCCTGTTCTGCGCGACCTGCGCGTACATGCTGTGGGCGAGCCTCTCCTATGTGTACAAACAGACGCTTGGCGGGCTCAATGCGGCATGGATAGGCGTCGCCGTGCTGGCCGTCGGGCTGATTCTTCTATTGCTCATGCGCCTGCGTTCGGACCGCCGCCGCGAAACCGCCATCCGGTCCATTTCCTGAGGAAAAGCCAATGAAAACGTCCCCTCGTGCCATGTCCCGTCCCGCCATGATTACACCTGCACTGATCACCTTGCTGGTCGCCTTCCTGCTGTCGCTTGCCGGCATGCCCGCGTTTTCCCAGCAGGAGCCGGCGCGCAAGCCGGACGTCCCTTATGTGCCGACGCCGCAACCCGTGGTCGACAAGATGCTCGAGATGGCCAAGGTCGGGAAGAACGACGTGGTCTACGACCTCGGCTGCGGCGACGGGCGGATCGTCATCACCGCAGCCAAGGAGTACGGCGCGCGTGGCGTCGGCATCGACCTCAATCCCCAGCGCATCGCGGAAGCCAGGTCCAACGCCGAATCGGCCGGTGTGGACGGAAAGGTGAAATTCCTTGTCGGCGACCTGTTTAGCGCCGACTTTTCCGAAGCAAGTGTGGTGACGCTCTACCTGCTGCCCGATGTCAACCGCGCGCTGCGTCCGCAGCTATGGAAACAGCTGAAAATCGGCACACGCGTGGTTTCGCACGATTTCGACATGGGTCCCGAATGGCCGCCGGAGAAGGTCGAGCGTATCGGTTCCAAGACGATCTATTATTGGACCATTACCTCTGCGCACAAGAAGGCAATTGCCTTGGGGCGTGTTTGATAAGCTACCGCGCGGTCCTTGATGTAACCAGCGCGACTGCCTGCCTGCGCGGCACAGGCAGGCAGTCCACGCCGTAGCCCGCACGCGGCCTTGCGGTTTCTTCCGCCAGTTTGAACACGCCAACAGCCTGGGCAAGCTTTTCCGTCTGGCCGTACAGCGCCGCAGCCGCGGTCGCGACCTCCTCCACCAGTGAGGCGTTCTGCTGCGTCGTGCCGTCGATCTGCCCGATTGCGAGCCTGACCTGCTTAATGCCGGAGGCTTGTTCCCGGCTGGCGCCGGCGATGTCGGCCACGATGCAAGTCACATGGCGGACACTATCGACCATCTCGTGCATGGTCGCACCGGCCTCTTCCACCAGCAGGCTCCCGCCGTCCACCTTTTGCACCGAGTCGTCAATCAGATCCCTGACTTCCCTCGCCGCCGTCGCACTGCGCTGGGCGAGACTGCGCACTTCGGCGGCAACGACGGCAAAGCCGCGCCCCTGCTCGCCGGCACGGGCCGCCTCCACTGCGGCATTCAGCGCAAGGATGTTGGTCTGGAAGGCGATGCCGTCAATCACGCCGATGATGTCGGCGATCTTTCGCGACGCCGTGTTGATTTCGCCCATCATATCCACCACCCGGGAAACCACGGCGCCGCCCTTTACGGCTATCGCCGCCGCAGATTCTGTCAGCCTGTTCGCTTCGGCGGCATTGGCCGCGTTCTGGTTGACGGTGCCCATCAGTTCTTCCATCGACGATGCAGTCTCTTCCAGCGAGCTCGCCTCGGATTCAGTTCGGGCGGCCAGATCCTGGTTCCCCGCTGCGATTTGCGAGGACGCTGTGGCGACCGCCTCCGTCGCGTTGCTGATATTTTCCATGATGCCCTGAAGATTGCCGATGAACCGGTTCAGTGCATTGCCGACAGCGGCAAACTCACCGTTAAGCGGCGGCAAACGAAAAGTCAGGTCGGCCTCACCGGAATTCATCGAATCAACAGCGCGTTGTACCTGGCGAATACTGCCAAGGATGCTGCGGACGATCAGAAAGGACAGGACGGCAAGGGATGAAACGGCGGCAGCCAGCGCCGCAACGATCAGGTCCTGCGCAAAGACGGCTGCATCGTTCGCTGCACCTGCGCTTTCCGCTGTGTTCTTCGCGATCAGCTCGCTCAGCGCTTCCATTTCAGTTTCGAGTGCGGCAAATGCGTCCATGAACTTCGACATCCGTGCATCGAGCTCGCCGGGCTCGTCGAACGCCAGTGCGACAATCCCTGTGCCTTCCTCGATGTAAGCATCGAGGAGCGGCCGCACCTTCGCCACTGCATTGGCAATGTCCGCCGGCAAGTCCAGCGCCTCATTGTCTTTCAAGGCCTTCCGGAAGTTCTCCACGTGTTCGCGAAGGTCCTTTTCGATTGCCGCACGCCGCTCGGCCTGCCCGCCGCTGCTTGCCAGAGCCGCCGCCAGCACATCGCCGCGCAAGGCGTCGTGCATCATGTCTGCTTCCATCTGGTTGCGCATGGCCTCCATGCCGATCGTGCTCCTGTTGGCGGTGTCGACCATCTTCCGTACCGTCACGCTGCTCGATACGCCGATGATCGCAAGGAAAACAATGCTGATCGACGCCAGGCAGATCAGGCGAGATCTGATATCCATTCTTTTTCTTCCTGTAATGGTGGTGCCGGGTTTTCCACTTGGCGTGCACACCCTCGCGTGCCCGTGGACGGTATTGCGTCCCGGGCGTATTAAAGGCCGCGTGTGGCGGCTTCACCTGCGAGAGGTCATGCACTCCGTAAGGGGCGGTTGCAAGCGCTTGATGATGGCAGCGAACAACCGGCAAACGCGGAGTCGGGGCGTTTCTCGTACGTACACTTGGCGTACGTTCATTCCATGGCGGCGGGAGCGCAGCAATAACGCATGCGAGGCGAAACCGAAGCAAGCAAGACTTGTACCAGTGTAAAGCCATGCTGGAGTAGCACGATTACTCCATGCGAACGCCGGTTCCAGCGAGAACTTCCCGTTTGCGAAAGAAATCGTTCTTGTAAATTGGAAATAGCCGGGGAAAAACGTCCCGGCAGCGGGAATCATTTAGTGCATTGACAACATGCGCCCGCTCGAAAGCATCATCTTCAGTTCTTCCACCGGAACCGGCCGGCTGAACAGAAAACCCTGCATCTCGTCGCATCCGTTCTCGCGCAGGAATGCAAGCTGTTCCTCGCTCGACACCCCTTCCGCCACTACCGACACGCCGAGGCTGTGGCCAAGCGAGATCACGGCGCGGGCGATGATCGCATCGTTCGGGTCGGCGCCGATGTCGCGTACGAACGACTGGTCGATCTTGAGCCGGTCGACCGGAAAGCGTTGCAGGTAGCTCAGGCTGGAATAACCGGTGCCGAAGTCGTCGATCGCAAGCTGGATACCCATGTCCTTCAGGTCATGAAGGACACTCACCGTTTCTTCCGGGTGCCGCATGATCATGCTTTCGGTTAATTCCAGCTCGAGCAGACTCGCATCCAGACCGGTGGCGTCCAACGCATTGCGGACCAGCGCAACGATGGTGCTCGGCTCGAACTGGCGCGCGGAGATGTTGACCGCGACACGCACCGGAGGAAGCCCGTTTTGCTGGAGTATCCTGTTTTGCGCGCATGCGGTATGGAGCACCCATTCGCCGAGCGGAACGATGAGTCCGGTTTCTTCCGCCAGTGGAATGAAGGTCGACGGCGGGATGGCCGAACTTCCGTCACCCGGATGCCAGCGTATCAGCGCTTCCGTGCCCGAGATGCGCCCGGTGCGCAGGTCAACCTTGGGCTGGTAGTGCAAGGCGAACTCGCCGTCCGCAAGCGCTTGCCGCAGCTTCGACTCCAGCGACAGCCGTTCGGTCGCGCGCCGGTGCATCGAAGGAGTGTAGAACTGGAAGTTGTTGCGTCCGCGCTCCTTTGCGCGGTACATCGCCACATCGGCATTCTTCAGCAAAGTGTCGGCGTCCTTCCCGTCCTTCGGGAAGAAGCTCAGGCCGATGCTGCAGCTCACGAAGAACTTGTGCCCGGCGATCTCGAAGGGGCGACCGATCGTCTTGAGCAGGCGCTCCATGAGTGCGGCGATCGCCTTTTCGTCCTTCTGCCCGACGAGGACGAATGCAAATTCATCGCCGCCGTAGCGGGCGACGGTATCCTGGCCGCGCAGGCATGCCACCAGCCTGCGTGCCACCTGCTTGAGAAGCTCGTCGCCGACGTTGTGCCCGAGGCTGTCGTTGATGAACTTGAAGTTGTCCAGGTCCATGAAACCGACCGTGACCGAGGAATCGAAATGCTCCGCCGTGGCGATGCTGTCCCGGATACGTTCCTTCAGGACGCTGCGGCTGGCGAGTTCGGTGAGCGCATCGACGTTCACCTGGCGCTCCAGTTCTTTTTCGTAATATTTGATCGCCGTGATGTCATTCAGTACGCCGACAAAGTGCGTGGCGATCCCTTCCGGCCCGCGTACCGGAGCGATATGAATATCGTTCCAGAACAGCGAGCCGTCCTTGCGATAGTTTCGCAGCAGCGCCGACGCCTCCTCGCGCCGTAACACGGCCGACCGCAGGATCTCGATGCCGGGTTGCTCGGTATCGCCGCCCTGGAGGAAGCGGCAGTTCCTGCCGATCGTTTCGTCGACGCTGTAGCCGGTAATACGCTCGAATGCCGGATTGGCATACTCGATCGTGCCTTCCAGGTCGGTGATCAGGATGGCGTTGACACTGGCCTGTATGGCCCTGTTGCGCAGCCGCAAGATCTCTTCCGCTGCCCTGCGCTCGGTGATATCGACGCCCATCCCGCTGACGCACGGCCGCCCATCCAGCTCGATCCGGACGCCGGTGAAGTAGTACGGAATCCGCCGTCCGTCCTTCGTGCACAGGTCGACTTCGACTGAGCTGCACCCCTCAGTCAGTACCTGTTCTATGCGTTTCGCGACAAGTATTTTCTCCGATTCGCCGGCAACGAAATCTAGCGGATGTGCTTTCGCCACCTCATCGTGGGAGTAACCGGTGATTGTCTCCAGGTTCCTGTTCCAGCGAACATACCGGCCATCCTGGTCGAACATATAAACCATGCCCGGCAGGCTGTCGATGATTTCCTGGGACAGGTTCGACTCCCTCGCACACCGTTCGAACTCCAGCTTCAGGTTGCGGCTGACGCTGTTCAGTTCCGAGGTGCGCGCGTCAATCGTGTCCTGGAGGTGAGCCAGGCTCCTTCGAAGCTCGATCTGCGCAACCACCTGCCGGCTGAGGACCCGCAGCGCCGTCATCTGCAAATGGTTCAGGGTCCGCGGCTCATGGTCGAGGACGGCGAGGCTTCCCAACATGCAGCCATTTCTTGCACGAAGCGGCGCCCCGGCATAAAAACGGACGTTGGGTGGCCCGGTTACGAGCGGATTGCGGGCAAACTCGGGATCGGTGGACGCATCCTGCACGATGAACACGTCGCTCTGCCGGATGGTATATCGGCAGAAGCCAATCTCCATCGGCGTCTCCGTCATCTCGAGTCCGATCCGGGACTTGAGCCATTGCCGTTTTTCGTCGAGCAGCGAGATGAGCGCCATCGGCGTTTCGCAGATGCCTGCAGCCAAGTCCACGATGTCGTCGAATTGCGGTTCCGCGGCGGTATCCATGATGTGGTACCGCTCCAGCGTCTCAGTTCGCCACTCGTCGATGGAGCTAGCCGGCCTGTCCATGGTCTGATTGTATTGAGGGCACATGCAGATCAAAACTGTTTCGACGCAGGCATTACCCAAACGTTCGTTGCACGACACGATGCCTCAAGGCAACCATACATTGATCTCGATATAGAACCAGGTATACGCAGCCGGCATTTATGCGTGTAAGCTGTTTGACAAGAAATATCGCAGGGCTATTTCGCCTTTTTACCGTTCCAAGAAGACCAGCAACATATGAAACCCGAAGTCATCGATACCCAGATTTCCCCGGAAGGCCGCCTCGACATCCTGTCGAAAGCCGAAGTCGCGAAACTGCTCGACACCAGCCAGAGCGGCCTTTACTCGATTTTCCGCAACTGTTCCCTCGCGGTATTGAACTGCGGCAATGCACTCGATGATGGCAAGGAGCTGCTGGAACGCTACAAATCCTTCGATATCAGCATCATCCAGCGCGAGCGCGGCATCAAGCTCGACATCAAGGGGGCGCCGGGGAATGCCTTCGTCGACGGCAAGATGATCAAGGGCATCCACGAACATCTGTTCGCCGTGCTGCGCGACGTCATCTACGTCAACGACGAAATCAACGGCAATCCGAAGTTCGACCTGGCTAGGCCGGAGGGTATTACCGACGCGGTGTTCCACATCCTGCGCAACGCCGGCGTGTTGCGTGCAATCACGAATCCCAACCTGGTGGTCTGCTGGGGCGGCCATTCGATTTCCCGTGAGGAATACGACTACTCGAAGAAAGTAGGCTATGAACTGGGCCTGCGCGGGCTGGACATCTGCACCGGCTGCGGACCGGGCGCGATGAAGGGACCGATGAAAGGCGCCGCCGTCGCCCACTCCAAACAGCGCATCGGCAACGGCCGCTACCTCGGCCTGACCGAACCCGGCATCATCGCCGCGGAATCGCCGAACCCGATCGTCAACGACCTGGTGATCATGCCCGACATCGAGAAACGCCTCGAAGCCTTTGTGCGCGTCGGCCACGGAATCGTTGTATTCCCAGGCGGTGCCGGCACCGCGGAAGAAATCCTGTATGTGCTTGGCATCCTGCTGCATCCCGACAACGCGGCGCAGCCCTTCCCGCTGATATTTACCGGGCCGGAAAGCGCGAAAGACTACTTCGTCCAGATCGACCACTTCATCGGCGAAACCCTGGGTCCCGAGGCGCAGCAACGCTACAAGATCATCGTCAACGATCCGGGACGCGTCGCGCAGGAAATGCATGCAGGTATCAAGCTGGTGCGCGAGTACAGAAAGGAACGCAGCGACGCCTATTACTACAACTGGCTGCTGAAGATCGACCACGAGTTCCAGAAGCCGTTCATGCCGACGCACGAGAACATGCGCAACCTGCACCTGCACAAGAACCAGGAGCGCCACCTGCTTGCCGCGAACCTGCGGCGCGCGTTCTCGGGGGTGGTGGCGGGCAACGTGAAGGACCAGGGAATCCGGGCGATCGAGCAGCATGGCCGCTTCGAGATCCATGGGGACGCCAGCATCATGGGCCCGATGGACGCGCTGCTGGCTTCCTTTGTCGCGCAGCACCGGATGAAGCTGCCGGGGAAGAAATACAATCCCTGCTATACGATCATCAAGTAGAAGCGGGTCTCCCAGAAGCCTCTCAAGCCTCTCTTATGGCAGCCCCTTTACAGGGGCTGCTTTTCAGGCAGCCGCCTGGACGGTTCCTGCACCGAACAACAAGGATTCCACCGCACGCTCGAACACCGGTGCATACTCCAAAGGCACGATGCTTTCCTCACGCAAGGCTTCCAGCAGCGCCGCCGGCGTGTAGGCGACCAGCGCGGATTTCCTGTCCTGCTTGAACAGGTAGAGGGACCGGTGCGTGCTAATCCAGACTAGCTGGCCCTGGATATTGCTGCCGTCGACCGCGCGGAATGCCACGCGTGTTCCGAGCAGATAGGTCTGCATCAGGAATTCACGGTCGGCCGCCGAGGAATTGACGGTATTGAGGCCGAGGTTGATCTCGGCCTTGACGCCGTGCTTCGCGAATATCGCCTCGATCATCTCCTCGCGCGGCGCCGGTGGCTCCGGCAGTTCCCATGAAGCGCGCTCCCAGCTGATCACGAGACGTGAAAATTCCTTGCGCAGATCGTCCAGGGACGGTTGTCCGCCGGCCCCGGCCTTTGGCGGCGTCCGCAACACCTGGGTATGCATGTCGACCAGCAGGTCAAGGATCTGTTTCGACTCTCCCTCGGGCAGATGGATGATGTCGAGCGCCTTGCGCAGGCGCTTCACGAGGTCCGGCAGCAGGCGCATCAGCACCGGGCGGTCCTGCTGCGACTTTTCCTGCACGCTCCATACCAGCTCCGCTATGGCGGAATGGAACTGGCGATACATGCTCTGCGGATCGTCCTGGGAAATGTTGGCGCGACGGTCCTCCCATGCGGCGTGGACCAGCACATGCGGCCACAGCATGATCAAGACGTCCGAGATGCGCTTGTCGACGTTCAGCGGCACGAGCACGTCGCACAACCCCTTCATTGCACTGGTCAGGAGTACGCTGAACCTTTCCGCCTCCTCGACCGCCTCGATGCCGCGCGTAATGTGGTTGTCCTCCTGCCGCAGGTAACCGGCGAGGAACTGCTCGAATTCGCGCACGCCGTCCGCAAACACCGAAGTATCGTTGTCGAATCCGGTCAGTACCTTGTCGATCACACGTTCGATCTCGGCGGCGAGGGTTTGCCCCGCGGGCGACGCAGGATCGGTGGCTACAGCGGCGGTGCTCATGCGGTTGAGCAGCTGGCGCGCCGGGTGTTCTTCATCATGCATCAGGCCGGGCTCGAGCAGAGCCGCCTTCAGGATGGGCACCTGCAGGCGTCCGATGTGCCGGCGCAGTTCCGCGGGGATGTGTTCGTCCTCCAGGATGAACTCGAACAGCATGGACACGACGTCGATGGTCATGCGCTCCATCACCGATGCACTGCCGAGGTCCATGCGCTCGCGCAGCGCGGGCAAGACATTCTCGCCGGCCGCGGCCTTGTCGACGATCGGCTGACCGCTTGCCGCTTTCGTCTGGAACTGGTTCAGCTGCTCCACGAGCGGGTTGCCCAGGCCCTCCGTCGGGCGGCCCTTCGGCACCTCGCCGTTCAGGCCGAGGATCGACTTGGACGGCGAGAACATCTTGCGGATGAAGTCCTGGACGGTTTCCGGATTGTTCCCGTTGGCGGCCCCGGCACCGGCCGGCCCGGCATGGCCGGCTGCGTTCGCAGGCAGTCCCTGAAGCGTTTCGAGCACTCGCTGGAGTCCCGGCAACACACGCGAAGTGAGATGCGGATCGACGGGCGGTGCGCCGAAGTAGCGCTGCGTATATGCGGCACGCGAACGCTGGGCCTGGAACTTGCCGCTCACCCCGGATGACTCGAATACTTCGCGGATGGAGTTGTAATAGCCCGGCAGATGCTGCGCCAGCGCGTTCGACAGGTGCTCGAACAGCACCTTGGCCTTCGCCTCGTCGCTTGCGGTTTCCTTGATCGCTTCGTAGAGCGCGCGTGCGAGCAGATACGGGCGGAACGGATTTTCGCGTTCCTTCGCTTCATGCTGCCCGTGCATCTGCGCGATGATCACATTCAGGCGGCCGATATTTTCCTCGTTCGCATCGCGCATGCGCTGCGTCAGGCGTCCGACTTCGATCTGGTGCGTGACGACTTCATCGTCGATCAGCGACAGCTCATCCGCCGACATCTTGCGCATGCCCGGCCGCAGGTCGACGTACATGGTCTGCATTGCGCGGTCGAGGTTGGTGCGGAACAGCCCGTCGATCCGGCGCAGGAAAACATTGCCGTCCTGCCGCAGGAAGTGCCGGACCGAGTTGAGCGCGGAATGGTCCAGCCCCGACTTGGCCTCGGCCAGCTTTTCGACAATGTTCTTGTCGGTTTCCTGCATGGCGCGCTGCACAACGGCGAGAAAGCCGAACAGTGCGCGCTCCTTGGCTGCCTGGAAAAGTCGCTTGAATTCTGTATCTGCCATGCGTTCGACGAGGGATGTGGCAATGGCATATATATTATTCGCAAAACACGATTGTGTATCTTTTCAGAAACGGAAAACGTCCTGAATTCATTGACACATGTCATCGCTCTGCGGAAAAAGAGACAGTTTCCGTTCCCCTGGAATTACTCCGGTGCAAGTAAGGCGAGTTCGCCGGAATCGAGATACTTCCACTCGCCCTCCTCCAGCGCCACGTGGTCGAGAGTGAGCCCGCCGATCGCCTTCCGCTGCAGCGCAGCACAATGATTGCCGGCAGCGGCCAGCATACGCTTCACCTGGTGGTATTTGCCCTGCTCCAGCACGATTTCGATACGGGTACTGTCTACCTGCCGGCATGATTTTGCGGCGATCGGCGCCGGTTCGTCATGCAACTGGACGCCGACGAGCAGGCGCGCCACAAGCTCCTCCGTCACCGGCTCCGCTGTGGTTGCCACGTACAGCTTCGGCACGTGCCGTTTCGGCGAGGATTGCGCGTGGATGAAGGCGCCGTCGTCCGACATCAGCAGCAGGCCCGTCGTATCGTGATCGAGTCGGCCGACAGGCTGTACATCGCGCCAGGTGAACTGCTCCGGCAAGAGCGTCAGCACGCCGGGATGGTGGCTCGGCTTGCGCGAGCACTCGAAACCCGGTGGCTTGTTCAGCGCCAGGTAGACGTGTTCCCGGTACAGCCATGTCTCGCCGAACACGGTGAACGACAAGTCATGCGTATCGAAGCTTGCACGGTAGTCTGTTACGGTCTCTCCGCCGACCGACACTTCGCCGTCGGCGACCAATTCGCGGCACCACTTGCGGCTGCCGAAGCCCTGCGATTGCAGGATGCGATCCAAAGTCAATTTAGCCATGGCGGCACTCTACCAGACCGCCCGCGGAATCGTGCCATCAGAGCGCCAACAGGCTGCATGTCGGGGCATTCGCAGGTATGATCTGTCGGACAAAGAACGACAAACTCCCGCTTTCCACCCCGCAATGCCATCCAGCGACGAACCCCTCATCGACGACTGCCATGCCGCCTTCATGCAACGCGGCGTGTCCATCGGTGTGGCCGCTTGCAGCCGCGACGCCGTGCCGACGCTTGCCCGCGCCACCGGCTGCCGCGTGCGGGCCGACCGCCTGCAACTGACGGTCTTCGTTTCGGCCACGCAGGCGTCACCGGTGCTCGAGTGCATTCGCGACAATGGCACGATCGCCGTCGTGTTCAGCGAACCGTCCACACACCGCACGGTGCAGATCAAGGGCCGGGATGCAAGGGTAACCGGGCTTTCGGAAAGCGACCTGCAGCTCGTTGCCGGCTACCGCAGCGCATTTGCGCGGGAGCTCGCGCCGCTCGGCTATGACGAGATACTGGTCCGGACGCTGCTCTCCTTGCCGTCGGCGGATATCGTCGGCATCAGCTTCACGCCGGCAGAGGCGTACTCGCAGTCGCCTGGCCCCAATGCCGGACAACCGCTGGCGAGGAAGGCATGACCATCAAGCTCGACGCCATCCGGGAA
This sequence comes from Noviherbaspirillum sp., assembly GCA_035627275.1. Classification (GTDB taxonomy): domain Bacteria; phylum Pseudomonadota; class Gammaproteobacteria; order Burkholderiales; family Burkholderiaceae_D; genus Noviherbaspirillum. The sequence goes on along the minus strand of DASPMC010000017.1, from coordinate 176,869 downwards.
TGTTTCGAAGGCATCGTCCCGGGGACGATGGCGACCGCGTCGCCGGACGGCACGCCTAATCTCGCCTACCTGTCGCAAGTGCAGTTTGTCGATAGCGAGCACGTGGCGCTGTCTTATCAATTCTTCAACAAGACGCGCCAGAACATCATGGCCAATCCCCGGGCGACGCTGCTGTTGACGCATCCGGTCACGGTCGCGCAGTACCGCCTCACACTGCAGTATCTGCATACCGAGACATCCGGCCCGCTGTTCGAGACCATGAAGGCAAAGCTCGCCGGGATCGCCTCGCATACCGGCATGAGCGGAGTGTTCCGCCTGCTGGGTTCCGATGTCTATCGCGTGCTCGACATTCAGAAATTGTCCGGCGAGTCGCTTCCACCGCCGGCACCGGCGCGCAATATGCTGGCGGCCCTGAGAGCGAGCGGCGAGCGCCTTGCCGCCTGTGCCGATCTCGACCGGCTGCTGGCGGAACTGCTCGCCTGTCTCGAGCAGCAATTCGGCATCAGTCACGCGATGGTGCTGATGCTGGACGAGCCCGGTGCGCGTCTCTATACCGTCGCCAGCATCGGTTATGCCGCATCCGGTGCGGGCTCGGAGATCCCGCTCGGCCAAGGAGTGATCGGCGTCGCCGCCCGCGAGCGCACGCCGATTCGCATCGGCCATATGGCGGCCGAGTATTCCTACAGCCGTGCTGTGCGCGAGGCCGCCGAGCACAGCGAGTGGGCTGGCGCCCTGGAAACCGCGATTCCCCTCCCCGGCCTGCCGTCGCCCCGCAGCCAGCTCGCCGTGCCGATCACCGCGGGGCAGCGCCTGCTCGGTGTGTTGTACGTCGAAAGCCCGCAGGACTTGCGTTTTACTTATGACGACGAGGATGCACTGGTCAGCCTGTCGATCCTGCTCGGCATGGCCATGGATGCACTGCAGTGCGCAGCGGCGACCAGCCCTGAGGAATCCGCCGCCAGCCCCGACGCGCCGCCGCGACAGGAAGGTGCACCTATCCTCGTACGCCATTTCCCGGAGAACGACAGTGTCTTCCTGGGTGACGACTACCTGATCAAGGGCGTGGCCGGCTCGGTCCTGTGGATGCTGCTGCGCGATTACGCCGACAAGGGGCGTACCGAATTCACCAACCGGGAACTGCGCCTGGACGCTCGCGTACGCCTGCCTGACGTGAGTGACAACCTGGAAGCGCGCCTTATCCTGCTCGGAAAACGCCTGGTCGACCGGCAGGCGCCGGTCCGCATCGAAAAGACCGGGCGCGGGCGCTTCCGTCTTTGCGTGTATCGGCCGCTGCGGCTGCAGGCCGGGTAACTGGAACGTTTCCCCGGCAACGACAAGGCTGAGCACGTATCGCGAGAACTAGCCGGCCGGATCAATTCGGTGAAGCGCGCTACAATGATGATTCCAGGGTGCGCTCTTCCTGCCCCCCGGACTTCCGCATGACTCACGATTTTTCCGACCTCCCGCCCAAACCCGTTGCACCCGATCCGCCTGATGACGCAGATTGCTGCCGCAGCGGCTGCGATCCATGTGTCTTCGACCTGCACGCCATGGCCATGGAGCGTTACCGCGCCGAACTGAAGGCTTGGGAAGAAAAAATCGCCCTGCTCATGCAGGACGACAACATCAATATGCCCTGACGTTATCCCCCTCGGAAACGGCGCCCGTCCACTTTCTTAAAACTTCATTCAATTCATCTTAAAAAAATCTTAAGCCGCTTTGGACGCTGATCCTGCCGGCCTGTGACGCTTTAGACTTCGCCGATCCTAAATTCGACGAGGGATGACATGAGTCACATTGCCACAGGAAACAGCCCGGTATCCATGCTGGAATGCATGATGCTGATCCGGGCTTACGAAGAAAAGCTCGCCGCATTGCATGTTGCCGAAGGCATGGCCGGCACCTGCACATCGGTCGGCCAGGAAGCTTCCGCGGTCGGCGTGGTCCGCGCACTCGGCGCCGGCGACCGCATTCTCACCAACCACCGCAGCGCCGGCCACCTGCTCGCCCGCGGCGCCGATGCCGGACGCCTGATGGCCGAGGTCATGGGACGCGCGACCGGCTACTGCAAGGGCAAGAGTGGATCGCTCCACATCTCCGCAAAGGAGCTTGGCGTCATCCTCACTTCCACCATCGTCGGCGGCGAACTGTCGCTGGCGACCGGCGTCGCGCTCTCGATGCAGATGCTCAAGCAGGACGGCATCGTCGCCTGCTTCTTCGGCGACGGCGCGGCCTGCGAAGGCATCTTCCATGAGTCGCTCAACCTGGCGTCGGTGTGGAACCTGCCTATTCTCTACGTGTGCGAAAACAACCAGTGGCAGGCGTTCGTGCATCGCAACGAAACCATGAAGGTCGACCACGTCAGCGACTGGGCCGGCAGCTACCGCATGGAGAGTTGCACCGTGGACGGTAACGATGTCGAAGCGGTGTACGCCGCGGCATCGGAGGCCGTCACCACCATCCGCCGCACCGGTAAGCCCTTTCTCCTCGAAACCTATACCTACCGTCTGCGCGGCCATTTCGAGCCGGATGACCAGTCCTACGTCGACCCGCAGGAACTGGCCGTCTGGCGAGCCAGCGAGCCGATCCGGAAGCTGCAGGACCGGCTGCTCCAAATCGGGACGGTCACCCCGGCAGACATCGGGCGCATGCAGGATCACGCCGACGCCGTCATCGAACAGGCCGTCGCGTTCGCCAAGGCATCGCCCTATCCGGCTGTATCCGAACTCACCACCGACGTTTACGCGTAAGGAGCACTCCATGCCACAAATCACCGTCAATGAAGCAATCGGCCAGGCACTGGCCGAGGAAATGCGGCGCGATGCGAACGTCCTCATGTTCGGCGAAGGCGTTGCGACCAAGCGCAAGGAACTCGTGGAGGAATTCGGTAAGCAAAGGGTGCGGAACACGCCGCTCGCGGAAGGCATCATCGCCGGCACCGCGGCAGGCGCCGCGGCGACAGGATTGCGTCCGGTCGTGGACCTGCTGTTCGCGCCTTTCCTCTGCTTCGCGATGGACGAGATCGTCAACTCCGCCGGCAAGCTGCGTTACATCTCCGGCGGGCAGTTCGAATTCCCGATGGTAGTGCTCGCCATGACCGGCGGCGGCTGGACCGTAGGCGCGCAGCACAACCACAACCTTGAAGCCTGGTTCGTGCACAGTCCGGGCCTCAAGGTGGTCATGCCTTCGAACGCCGCCGATTTCAAGGGACTATTGAAGTCCGCGATCCGCGACAACAATCCGGTGCTGTTCTTCGTCGACATGCCGCTGGGTTATGTGCCGGGCGAGGTGCCGGAACGCGAACATCTCGTCCCGCTCGGCAAGGCAGCAGTCCGCCGCGCCGGTTCGGACCTGTCGATCATCTCCTACGCCAAGATGGTCGACACCTGCCTGCAGGCGGCGGACCGCCTTGCGGAAATCGGCATCGACGCCGAGGTCATCGACCTGCGCACGCTCAAGCCGCTGGATGAAGAAACCATACTCCATTCCGTCCGCAAGACCGGCCGCGTGCTGGTCGTGCATGAAGCGAGCCGTATGTGCGGCGTCGGCGCGGAGATCAGCGCCATCGTCGCGGAACATGCATTCGACGCACTGAAGGCGCCGGTCATGCGCCTGACCGGTCCGGATGCTCCCGCTCCTTCCAGTTACGTGCTCGAGCAGGCATTCATGCCGCAGGCGGATGCCATCGTGGCCGCCGCAACCAGACTGGCAGGCAAGGAAATCCGAGCCGCCGCACGCGAAGCAGTACTCGTTTAAGAAAACAAGGAAAGGAAAAATCATGCAGATCCATCAATCCGCCGCCAACCCGCAGTTCTCGCCCGTCGGCGCCATCTGGCTGAAGCTCGCCGTCCTCTACCTCATCATCGGCGTCGGCCTCGGCATCATGATGGGCGCCAGCGAAAACTTCACCATGCGCCCGGTCCATGCCCACATCAACCTGCTCGGCTGGGCGACGATGGCGCTTGCGGGTCTCATCTACAGTGTCTATCCGCAGGCCGAATTGAGCCGGTTGGCCAAGGTGCACTTCTGGCTCAACAATGTCTCGCTGCCGGTGATGGCAATCTCGCTCGCCTTCGTGCTAACCGGGGAACGCAGCGTAATCCCGGTGCTGGCGATCTCGGAAATCGTGGCGGCAGCCGGTATTCTTGTCTTTGCGGCCAATATCTTCGTCAACCTGAAGAAGTGATCCGCCATCCTCCGGCGGCCATTGCAGGCGGATGGAAAAAAGCGCTCCGGCATGCCACACTGCACGTTCCATATGCAATGGCATGACCGGAGACTGTCTTGAAGAAGCTTCCCGCCCTATTCTCGGTCTTTACAGCGGTATTCCTGCTGAACACGCTCGCGGCCGCCCCGGCCGCATCTTCCGGCGCCGTCGAAAAGATCCGCGTACGCGTCACACAGTTCGCGCCAAATTACTTCATGCAGGACGGCCAATGGACGGGCCTCGATGTCCAGCTGGCGGAAGCGGTGATCAAGGAAGCGGGCTACCAGCCGGAGTACCATGAGCTGCCGTGGTCGCGCGCGCTGGCATATCTGCAGGACGGCCGGATCGACATGATGATGAACGTCACGCGCACGCCGGACCGGGAAGAGTTCATGCATTTCATCGGGCCGGAACGCGTATCCAAGCGCGTGATGGTCGTTCGCCGCGAACACCTCAATCTGCCGATCACGGGGCTCGATGACCTGCCGAAAGCGGCGGAACGCATCCGCATCCCCTTCGGCATCCAGCAGGATGCAAAATACTCCGAGGCTTTCGACACGCGCTACCGACAAGATCCGGAATTCGCGCGGCATTTCGAACCGGTGCCCCAGGGCGCGCTGCTACCGAAGAAGACTTCGGCAGGCCGCAATTTGGGCTTTTTCGAAGACGAGAACTACGTCGCCTGGCAGGCAAGGTCCAATCCGGAATTCCAGGATCTCGTCATCCACGCTTTCGTGCTGTCCTCCGATCCGGTGTACTTCGGAGTCAGCAAGCACGTTGACGCCGCGAGTCTGAAGAAGCTCGACGCGGCCTTTCAGAAGTTGGAGAAGAACGGCACGCTGGCGCGGATCCGCGCACAATGGGCGCGATGACGGACCGCTGACAACGCTGCACTGCTGTCTCAGACGTGCTCGAGACAGCGCTCCATTGCGACACGCTCCGATGCCGACGGAACCCGTTCCGCCCGCATCGCCTGCTGCAGCGAGGGTATCGATCCTCCCACCTTGTACTGGAAGCCTACCCGAAACGCATCGCCCGCCTCGACGCGCACAGGGCTGGCCAGCGGCAGCACCATGTAGTGGTTCAGCCAGTCGATGGTGCTGCCCTGCTTCATCAGCACGGCGAGGATGTTCTTGGTGATGAAGCGCAGCGCGTTCACCGTGCCGGCTTGCGCAGCAACGAAACCGCCCTCCCACTGGATCGACTCGCTGGTGTCCTGGGTGAAGTCCAGGATGCTGTAAACAGAAGGCGCGGCCAGCTCCATGCTGCCCGGCATCAGGACCGTCGGTTCCTGGAATTGCACAATGGGCGCCAGGAAACCGCAGAAATCGTAATCCTGCTGCAGCGGCTGTACAGCCATGACGGCGGCTTCCGGCACGAAGACCGGCAGTTTCGTGCCGAAGCGTGCCCGGTAGCGCCGCTTGAATGCCTCGATCATCTGTACCTGCTTCTCCCGCAGCATGCCGACGTGGATCATTTCGCAGATGACAACATCCACCGGCTCCGGCGGCAGATACTCAAAGGCATCCGCGTGTACCACTTCCACCTTGTGCCCTTCCCGATTTTGAGAAAGAAGGCGGCGCGATTCCGCCACCAGTTCGGGATTGAACTCAACGCACCAAACCTTATCTGCCTTGGCGGCGGCAAACCATGACAGGACGCCTGTTCCGCCGCCCAGCTCCAGGACCTTCGCCCCCGGGAAGACAGCAGCCTCGATTGCCGCCTTGAAGCCCTGCATGCGGCGCCCGTCCATGAGCATGTTGTGGTGGTAGTGCAGAGGGATGAATTGTCCCAGGTAGCAGCTCTCGATCTCGCGTTCGGTCAGCATGTCTCTCCCTGTCGATATGTTGTCGCATTGGCGGCGCAGGAGGTGCCTGCGCCCGCTTTTCATGCTGTCCATTATCGTTCTCCCGCCAGAAAACAATCCGGTGAGCTATGCCGGGAAATCACTCCAGTTCTTTCATTATTAGCACTTGGTACGGGATTTGCATAACCTTGCTTGACCTGGCTCAATTCAAAGCCATAACAGCAATTAATCTCAAAGTTTGGAAAAGGGGCCCGAAAATGATCGTGCATCGACTCAATACCGCTGATATGACGCAAACCATCCCTTTCCCGCCGCCGCAACAGCACACGGCGACGGTCCATGATTTGCGCTCGCGCTGCTCCGCCTGCAGCATGCACCAGCTCTGCCTGCCGATGGGCCTGAATGAATTGGACATGGCCAAGCTCGACCAGATTATCGGCCGCCGCCGCAAGGTGCCGCGCGACACACACCTGTACCGTGTTGGCGACCCGTTCACCAACCTGTACGCGATCCGCCTCGGCCATTTCAAGACCCATCAGATCAATCCAAGCGGCGACCAGCAGATCACCGGCTTCCAGATGGCGGGCGAACTGCTCGGCATGGACGCAATCAGCACCGACCGGCACCACTGCAACGCGATTGCGCTGGAAGACAGCGAAGTCTGCGAGATCCCGTTCGCGCGCCTCGAAGCGCTTTTCGCGGAAATGCCGACGCTTTTGCATCACTTCCACCGCATGATGAGCCAGGAAATCACCCGTGAGCAAAGCGTCATGCTCCTGCTGGGCAATATGCGCGCGGAGCAGCGTTTTGCAGCCTTCCTGACCAACTTGTCGGCACGCTACTCGGTGCGCGGCTACTCGTCCACCAGCTTCCAGCTGCGGATGACGCGCGAGGAAATCGGGAATTATCTGGGATTGACGATCGAGAGCATCAGCCGCCTGCTCTCCAAGTTCAAGAAGCAAGGCTGGATCAAGGTCAACAACCGCGAGCTGGAACTGCTTGACTCGACCACGCTCAAGGCGGTGGCTGCAGGTACGCGGAGCTGCAGCTAGTCTCAAAAATTGTCGCCAAACTCCACTAAAGATTATCGCGGCATGCGACGATAGGAAGTGTAAGCACAACGGCCGACGCTGCCGGAATGGAGGTGCAACATGGAAAAGCAAACCAAACCCAGGCGGAAGCAAGAGCCTCGGCCGGTAGTGCAGCCTGTCCCTACCGTGTTCGCCACGTCTTCCTCGATCAAGGATATCCGGCGCCAGCTCGGATGGGGTCTGGTTGAATTTGCAAGGAAAGGTGCGCTGCGCTGAGGCACCTTACGGCGCTGAGCCACGAGGCATCGTGGCAAATGCCTCGTGAATCAGCAAGTTGCGGAAAATGACGGCAGCTAGAGTAGCTGCCGTTTTTCATTTGGCATTCCAATCAGATAGCAAGTCAGCATGCTGGCAAGCGCGCAGAACAGCCAGAAGCAGAAAAATCCAACCGTATAGACAGCCAGAGGCTTGATATCCGGATAAGTGCTGAACAGCGATAGGTCGTAAGGATCGAACATCGAGAAGAAGAAACCCTCCGCGACGATTGCCACCAGAAACGACGGCCACAAGACGACCATCATCAGTCGCGCCATCAACCTACCCTCCTTTCACTCCGAACAATCGGTGTAAAGCTTGTACCGGGATACAGCACGGTCACTTGTCGTCTTCCCACTTTCGGACTATTGACATTCCCAACCTTGAGAATTCCGTTCACGAGAATGAGAACGACCGTACTGCGGACATTGTGCACCAGCATTACTTTTCGCGCTACGTGTCGGACAATATCCTACGTCTTTAGTCGGAGTCAGTGAATCGTCAGATCGGCCTGCAAATCGATCTGCTGCTGTTGCGGCCACATCCATTCGCCGCTCAGGCGCCAATCGCGCTGCTCGCCCTCGATCTGTACGCGCCAGCGCGCGATGTCGAGCATCGGCAGGCTGACTGCAAACCTGCCTTGCTGGTCCGCCTGGACCAGCAATTTCAAATCTTTCAACGGCTGGGTCGAGTGCACCAGCGTCACATGCAGTGTTCCGGCTAACGGCTGCTTGTGGCTGGCAATCGACCCAGCCAGTTTCCCGTTCGCCGGGTCGTAGCGCAGCATCGCTTCGAGCTCCATGGACGCCGCCGCGCGGTCACGGCTCAGGTCCTGGTTGATTGCCTTGCCCTGCTTGTAATAGTCGTCCACGACCAGCGCGTCCGGTTGCGAGAACGCGAGATAGGTGGTGTACACGCCGGCCACCACGACGACCGCCGGTCCGAGCATCAGCAACCACGGCCAGCGGTGCTTGTACCAAGGTTGTTGCGATTTCATTTTTTGGGAAAACGCTGCTGCTTGCATGACATATCCTTTCAACCAGTCCTTAGCGCGGCACGATGAATACCGCTTTTTCCTTCACGTGCAGGTCCTCGTCGTCGAGCGCCTGCAATTCAAATGCGATCTTGTTCGAACCCTTCTCGCCCTTGCCCGGGCCGACGCGGACACGAACCGGAACAGCTCGGGATTCGGTGCCTTTCAGTTCGACAATCTCCGGCGTGGAAAGCACGATCGACTCGATGCCAATCACGCTCAGCTTGTACTTGTGCGCCTTTTCGTCGGTGTTCATGATCTGCAGGCGGTACACGTTCTCGATCATGCCGTCCTCGACTTCCCGACCCATCGAGCCGCGATCGCGGATCACATCCATCTTCACCGCCGTGCGCGTCGCCAGCGAACCGGACAACGCGGCCACAAGGCCCAGCAGGATGGCGCTATAGATCAGTACGCGCGGGCGCATCGTCCTCTTGCGGATGTCCTTGTCCGACAGGCGGTTGCGCATCGCATTGTCGGTCGAATAGCGGATCAGGCCGCGCGGCGCACCGATCTTGTCCATCACCGAATTGCAGGCATCGATACAGGCGGCGCAGCCGATGCATTCGTACTGCAGTCCGTTACGGATATCGATGCCGGTCGGGCAGACCTGTACGCACATCGAGCAATCGATGCAATCGCCGAGCGACGACTTGCCGGCGGACTTGCTGCGCGCGCCGCGCGGTTCGCCACGTTCCTTGTCGTAGGTAATAACCAGCGTGTCCGAATCGAACATCGAGCTCTGGAAGCGCGCATACGGGCACATGTACATGCACACCTGCTCGCGCATCCAGCCGGCGTTGCCGTAGGTGGCGAAGCCGTAGAACAGCACCCAGAACCATTCCCACGGACCGAGGCCGAGCGTCATGACTTCCGCTGCCAGTACATGGATCGGTGTGAAATAGCCGACGAAGGTGAAACCTGTCCACAGCGAGAGCGCGCCCCAGACCAGATGCTTGGCCGACTTCTTGGCGAACTTCGAGACCGACATCGGCTGCTTGTCCAGGCGCATGCGCGCGCTGCGGTTGCCTTCGATCTTGCTCTCGATCCACATGAAGATTTCGGTGTAGACCGTCTGCGGGCAGGAATAGCCGCACCACAGGCGCCCGCCTACCGCCGTGAACAGGAACAGCGCGGCGGCAGAGATGATCAGCAGCAGCGCAAGATAGATGAAATCCTGCGGCCACAGCACGATGCCGAAAATGTAGAACTTGCGGGCGGTGAGGTCGAACAGCACGGCCTGCCTGCCGTTCCATGACAGCCACGGCAGCCCGTAGAACACCAGCTGGGTCAGCCAGACGAAGACCCAGCGCCAGCTGGCATACCACCCTTTGATTTCGCGGGGATATATCTCTTCCCGCGCCTTGTACATCTTGATGACGGAAACCTTTGGTGCAGGCTCGCTCATTGATTTACTCACTCGGATTCTCTATTTCATAAAGCACCGGACGGTGCCTTATGAAATATGCATGGCGGCGGATGCGGCCGCCATGCGATCAGAACATTAACGCTTTACTTCTGTGCGATCGACGTGTTGTTGGAGAGACTCCACACGTAGGCAGCCAGCAGGTGCACCTTGCCTTCGCCAAGGAAGTCCTTGAACGGCGGCATGGTGCCGGTGCGACCCTTGCGGATGGTTTCCATGATGGTCTCCGCGCCGCCGCCGTACAGCCAGGTCTTGTCGGTCAGGTTGGGAGCACCCATCGCCTGGTTACCCATGCCGTTCGCGCCATGACAGGCTGCGCAGGCTGCGAACTTCTCCTTGCCGTTGACCACCTTGATCGGGTCGGCGGTCGAGCCGGACAGGCTCAGCACGTAATGCGCGACCGCTTCCACTTCCTTGTCACCGCCCAGGGCCGCGCCCATCGGGGGCATCATGCCGGCGCGACCGTTCAGGATGGTGGTCTTGATGACCTCCGGGTCGCCGCCATACAGCCAGTCCTTGTCGGTCAGGTTCGGGAAGCCCTTGTTGCCGCGGGCATCGGAACCGTGGCACTGCGCGCAGTAGGTCAGGAACAGGCGCTCACCCATGGCATGGGCTTGCGGATCCGCAGCGACGGTTTTCAGGTCCTGCTGCTGGTACTTGGCGAAGATCGGGCCGTAGTCCGCATCCGCCTTCTTCAGCTCTTCCTGGTACTCGCCGGTCGACGCCCAGCCGAGCTTGCCCTTGAACGAGCCGAGACCCGGGTACAGCACGAGGTAGACCACACCGAAGACGATGGTGATGTAGAACAGCCACATCCACCAGCGCGGCATCGGATTGTTCAGCTCGGACAGGCCTTCATCCCAGCTGTGGCCGGTCGTTTCGGCTTCCTTGCCCTCCTCCACCAGGATTTTGACCCGCGACTGCTGCCATAGCAGGAGGGCGCAGCCGGCGATGCCGAGGACGGTCAGCAGCGCAATGTAGATACTCCAGAATTCACTTGTAAAATCAGCCATGTTGTTTCTCCGCAGCTTGCGTATGTTCGTCAGCGAACGGCAGGTTGGCTGCCGCTTCGAAGTCTGCGCTGCGACGCGCGCTGTATGCCCACCATACGATTCCGATGAAGGACAGGAAGCTCAGCACGGTCACGATGTTGCGCGCGTCCATGATCAAAGTGTCGACACTCATGATTACCCCTCTTACCTTTTCGCCTTGATCTGGATTCCCAGGCCTTGCAGGTAGGCGACGAGCGCATCCTGTTCAGTCTTGCCTTCGAGCTGCTTCGGAGCATCTGCGATTTCCTGATCGCTGTACGGATGGCCGAGCTTGCGCAGGGCAACCATCTTCGGCGCAACCGACTGCGGGTCGAGCTTGGTCGTGGCGAGCCACGGGTAGCCCGGCATGTTCGACTCCGGCACCACCGCGCGCGGGTTGTCGAGGTGGGTACGGTGCCATTCGTCGCTGTAGCGGCCGCCCACGCGTGCCAGGTCGGGACCGGTACGCTTGGAACCCCACTGGAACGGACGGTCGTACACGAACTCGGCGGCGACCGAATAGTGGCCGTAACGCTCGGTCTCGGCGCGGAACGGACGGATCATCTGCGAGTGGCAGTTGTAGCAGCCTTCGCGGACGTACACGTCACGGCCGGCCAGGCGCAGCGCGGAGTACGGCTGCAGGCCGGCGATCGGCTCGGTGGTCGACTTCTGGAAGAACAGCGGCACGATCTCGACCAGGCCGCCGACGCTGACAACGAGAACAACCAGCACGATCAGCAGCCAGGGATTCTTCTCGATGACTTCATGGGTAAACTTCTTCATCATTGTTCCTTTAATCAAGCGTGCGATGCGAGTGCCGGGATGCGCGCGTCAACGGCCTTGCCGCCGCGCACGGTCATCAGCGTGTTGTAGGCCATGAGCACCATGCCGCCCAAGTACAGAAGACCGCCGGTGAAGCGAATCACGTAGTACGGATAGGTCGCTTTCACGGACTCGACGAAGGTATAGGTCAACGTGCCGTCGGCATTCACCGCGCGCCACATCAAGCCTTGCATCACACCGGCGATCCACATTGCGGCGATGTACAGCACGATGCCGATGGTTGCCAGCCAGAAGTGCACTTCGATCAGGCGGGTGCTGTGCATTTCCTTCTTGCCGAACAGGCGCGGCAGCAGGTAGTAGATCGAACCCATGGTGATGAAGCCGACCCAGCCGAGCGCGCCGGCGTGCACGTGACCGACGGTCCAGTCGGTGTAGTGCGACAGCGCGTTCACGGTCTTGATGGACATCATCGGGCCTTCGAAGGTCGACATGCCGTAGAAGGACAGCGAAACGATCAGGAACTTCAGGATCGGGTCGTTGCGCAGCTTGTTCCATGCACCGGATAGAGTCATGATGCCGTTGATCATGCCGCCCCAGGACGGCGCCAGGAGGATCAGCGAGAACACCATGCCGAGCGACTGGGTCCAGTCAGGCAGCGCGGTGTAGTGCAGGTGGTGCGGACCCGCCCACATGTAGGTGAAGATCAGCGCCCAGAAGTGCACGATCGACAGACGGTAGGAGTACACCGGCTTGTCGGCCTGCTTGGGAATGAAGTAGTACATCATGCCCAGGAAGCCCGCGGTCAGGAAGAAGCCCACCGCATTGTGGCCGTACCACCACTGGATCATCGCGTCCTGCACGCCGGCATAGGCCGAGTAGGACTTGGTCAGCGATACCGGGATGGCCGCGCTGTTGACGATGTGCAGAAGCGCGACAGCGAGAATGAAGCCGCCGAAGAACCAGTTGGCCACATAGATGTGCGGCACCTTGCGCTTGACCAGCGTGCCAAAGAAGACCAGCGCATACGAGACCCAGACCAGGGCGATCAGGATGTCGATCGGCCATTCGAGTTCGGCGTATTCCTTGCCGGAGGTGTAGCCGAGCGGCAGGGAGACGGCCGCGGCGACGATGACAAGCTGCCAGCCCCAGAATGTGAAAGCGGCGAGCGTGTCGGAGAACAGACGCACCTGGCTGGTACGCTGAACGACGTAGTACGAAGTAGCGAACAGCGCGCAACCGCCGAATGCAAAGATGACAGCGTTGGTATGCAACGGACGCAAGCGGCCGTAGCTTAGCCAGGCGATGTCGAAGTTGAGTGCGGGCCAGGCAAGTTGTGCAGCGATGAACACGCCGACCAACATGCCCACCACGCCCCACACTACAGTAGCGATCGCGAATTGCTTCACGACCTTGTAGTTGTAGTTCAGTGATGTATCCACGTACGATCTCCCAGGGTTAGTAACACGAATGGGGGGACTGTACGATTCTGGGTTTTGAAAAACTTTGACCCAAGTCAAATTGACCCGAATCAAGGTAACCCCGCTGTTTGCAGGGCCTTTTTCATAGGGAAAACACGAAAAAGGACTAGTTCTTTTTATCTAGTTCGGAAGAGGTGTTGACAGACGAATCGGAGGTCTCCGGTCGGTCATCGTCCTGCAGGATGCGCATGCCCGGACCGACGAGATCGTCGAACTGTCCGCTATCCGATGCGCGAAAGAACACCCAGATCGCGATGAAGACGATCACGATGCTCATGGGGATAAGTAGGTACAGGGCTTCCATGCGTTCTATGCGTTCTTTCAGGCCGCCTGGCTCTCGAACACGCCCTGCTCGCGCGTAACGGCAGCAGGCGCGCGCGGCACGCGGCGCAGGCGCAATGCGTTGATGACGACGACGGCGGAGCTGAGCGACATGCCGATGCCGGACAACCAAGGATTGAGCACGCCCACCGCTGCCGCCGGTATGGCAACGATATTGTAGAGCGTCGCCCATGCAAGGTTCTGCCGGATGACGGACATCGTCTGTGAGGCAGCCTCGTAAGCATCCACAACAGACGACAAGCGCCCCGATAACAGTACAGTGTCCGCATGCGTCTGTGCGAGCGCGGCACCGCCTCCCATGGCAAAGGAAACATCCGCTGCACGCAGCACGACGGCATCGTTGATGCCATCGCCAATCATGGCAACGACCGCGCCGTCCAACTGCAGGCGCTGCACAAACTCCAGCTTCTGATCAGGCAGGAATGCGCCGTGCGCCGTCTCTATTCCAAGTTCCGATGCCACCCGCTGCGTCACTGCATCCTGGTCGCCGCTCAGCAGGATGACTTTCTTTCCATGCGCCTGAAAATATTCGACGACCGCTTTCGCATCGGCGCGTATTTTGTCTGCGAGATCGAAACGCGCGAGCCAGCCATCGGATGTACCGAGGTAAACCGGGGTAAATCCGCTCGGAGGTGCAGCTGGCGCTTCCCGTCGCACGATCCCTGCGACGAAGGCCGCAGAGCCGAGGCGATAGCGCACGCCATCGATACATCCTTCCAGCCCCTGCCCCGCCGTATGTTCGATATCGGTGGCGACAACATCGCCGCCTTGCGGATGTCTCGCGGCATTGACAATCGCCTGTGCCAGCGGATGCGCACTCGATGCTTCAAGCGCTGCGCCCGCCTTTACGCATGACATCGCATCCGCCTGGCCGAAGGCGGCGACATTGCGCACTACCGGCTTGCCAAGCGTGAGCGTCCCTGTCTTGTCGAAAATAACATGCGTCGTCCGGTACAGCGTCTCCAGTACATGCGGCTGCACCGCCAGCACGCCCTGCCTCACCAGCCTGTCCGTTGCCGCAGCGAGTGCGCTCGGCGTCGCAAGCGACAGCGCGCAAGGGCACGACACCACGAGCACCGCGATTGCAATCGGCCATGCACGCGACGGATCGATCCAGTGCCATACGCCGAAGATCACGACGGCGAACACCAGCAGTGCCGCGACAAACCAGGCGGCAACCTTGTCCGCCCATAGCGAGATCTGCGGCTTGCCCTGGCCGGCACGCTCGATCAACTTCACCAGCGTCGACAAGGTGCTTTCCCTCGCAATCTTGGTCACCCTGACCACGATCGCCTGGCTTGCATTGACCGCGCCACCTGGCAAGGCATCTCCGCTTTCCTTGCGTTGGGGACGGCTCTCGCCGGTCAGCAGCGACAGGTCGATGGCCGTGCTGCCCTCCACGATTACGCAGTCGGCCGCAATCGCCTCGCCCGGTTTTACGAGGACCATATCGCCTTCGCACAATTGCGCTGCGGGGACGGTTTCGGTGCTGCGATCATCCGGGAAGCCCGGCATGCGTGCAGCCGACGCCGGCAGCGCATATTGCAACTTCTCCAATGCGGATGCCGCCTTCCGCCGCGCGACCAGTTCCAGGTAGCGGCTGCACAGCAGCAGGAAGATGAACATCGTCACCGAGTCGAAATAAACATCCCCTTTGCCGGTGATCGTCGCGACCGTGCTGCCGATGAAGGCCGCCGCAATGCCGAGCGCAACCGGCACGTCCATGCCCAGTGCGCGGCTTTTCAGGTTGGACCAGGCGCCCTGGAAGAACGGCAGGCCCGAATAGAGCACCGCCGGCAGGGTCAGCAGCAGGCTGGCCCAGCGCATCAGGCCTTCCATGTCCACGTCCATCGTGCCGTCGGTCGCCATGTACACCGGCACCGCGTACATCATGACTTGCATCATCGACAAGCCGGCGATGAAAACCTGGCGGAACAACTTCTTGCCGGCGCGCTGCAGCTGCTCGCCGTGGCGCACGGCATCGAAGGGATAGGCGGTGTAGCCGACCTCCCGCACCGCCTTGAGGATATCGCTCGGCTTGCAGCCGTCTTTCCGCCAACGCACATGCAGGCGTTCCGTCGCCACATTCAGGTTCATCGCCTGCACGCCCTGCACACCGGCGAGGCGGCGTTCGATCAGCCAGACGCAGGCGGCGCAACGGATGCCGTCGACCAAGAACGTCGCCTCACAGACGCCGGCATCCTGCGCATCCTTCTCGGCAAACTGCTCCAGCACTTCCGGCGCGTCGTACAAGCGCAATTCCGCCGGCACCAGCGCATCCTGGTCTCCGGTCGGAGAAAAACCTTCGCGGGTGACGTAATAATCCGACAAGCCATTGTCGACTATGGTCTGCGCCACGGCCTCGCAGCCGGGGCAGCACATCGCGCGTTCGGCGCCGGCGATATGGACTGACCAGCTCGATGCGGGCAGCACCGGCAGTCCGCAGTGGTAGCAGTATAAGGCTTCCATCAGTGGCCTCCGTGAGATGCTACCGCCGGCGGCGTGAGGCAGATCGCGTCGAGCCAGCCGAGCGAAACACCGCTCGATGCCCTGGCCAATCCGAGCAGGCCGAATGCCAGGACAACAAGCCCTGCTGCAATGCGCACGCTGCGGCGGCGCGTCCATGCCTGCAATCGTGTGCCCAGCATGCCCATCGTGAACAGGACCGGCAAGGTGCCCGCGCCAAAGGCCAGCATGACCGCGGCGCCGGAGCTTGCCGAGCCGCTCAGCATCGCGGTCAGCAGCACGCTGTACACCATCCCGCAAGGCACCCAGCCCCACAGTCCGCCAAGCGCGAAGGCCTTGGGCAAACTATCGATGGGCAACAGGTTCTTGACCAGCGGTTGCACCCGGCGCCACACGATTTGGCCGGCCGCTTCCAGCCTGGCCAGTCCGCGCCACGCGTCCATCAGGAACAGCCCAAGCGCCACCAGCATGAGGTTGGCCAGCCAGTAGCCGCCAAGTTGCAGGGATGACATGAATGAGAGGGTTTTGGCCCCTTGCGCTACACCACCGGCGATGGCACCCGCTATGGCATAGCTGGCGAGCCGGCCGGCGTTATAGGCAACGACACGACCTGCACCGTCAAGCACCGATGCCCCGGCAATTGCACCTGCGCCGTTGGTCACGGGAACAGGAAACGGGCGACGTGGAGTAGCAACCGAAAAAGCGCTCACGATTCCCCCGCACATGCCGACACAATGTACGCCGCCGAGCAGGCCGATCATGAAAACGGAGAGGAGATGTAGTTCGGTCACTTGTCGAAGATCCCATGTGCACGACCATCCCGCCTTGCCGGCGGCGCGTGAGTGCGAGGATCGTCAGATCGTTTTGGAGTAGTGCATGCGTTCCAGCTTCACTTCCCGCGGCAGGCCGAGGTAGCGATCGAACACCATGCAGATGTTGCGGATCAGAAGGCGGCCCTTCGGCGTCACCGTAATCCAGTCGGAATCGATGGCCACCAAGCCGTCGGCCTCGAGTGCGCGCAGCTTCTCGAGTTCCTTGGCGAAGTAATTCGCGAAGGTAATCGGATAAGCCAGTTCGAGCGACTTGATCGACAGCTCGAAGTTGCACATCAACATCTGGATGATGATCCGGCGCAGCAGGTCATCCACGTTCATCTTGATGCCGCGGCAGATCGGCAGTTCGCCCTGCTCGATGCGCTCGTAGTAGCCTTCCAGCGTCTTCTCGTTCTGGCTGTAGGTAGAGCCGACCGAGCTGATTGCCGACACGCCCATTGCCACCATTTCGGCTTCCGCATGTGTCGAGTAGCCCTGGAAATTGCGATGCAGGCGGCCCTGGCGCTGCGCGATGGCGAGTTCGTCGTTCGGCTTGGCGAAATGGTCCATGCCGATGTAGACATAGCCGGCATCGGTCAGGCGCTTGATGCACAGCGACAGCATGTCGAGCTTGGTTTCGCCGCTCGGCAGTTCGTCTTCGTTGATGCGTCGTTGCGGCTTGAACAAGGCTGGCATGTGCGCATAGTTATAGATCGAAAGGCGGTCCGGGTTGGCCGCGATCACCTTGCTGAGCGTACGCTCCATGGTCATCAGGTTCTGCTTCGGCAGGCCGTAGATCAGGTCGATGCTGATCGAGCGGAAACCGGCGTCGCGCGCCGCCTGCATCACGCCCAGCGTGCACTCTTCCGGCTGGATGCGGTTGACGGCCTTCTGCACGTCGGGATCGAAATCCTGGACACCGAAGCTGATGCGGTTGAAGCCCTGCGCACGCAACGAATGGATGCGCTCCGGCGACACCGTGCGCGGGTCGATCTCGATGGAATACTCGCCCGCTTCGTCGGTGGCAAAGCGGAACCACTTGCGCATGTAGGTCATCAGGTCGCCCATCTGCGCGTCGGAAATGTAGGTCGGCGTGCCGCCGCCGAAGTGCAGCTGCTCGACGGTATTCATGTCGGCAAACAGCTTGCCCTGCATTTCGATTTCACGCTTCAGGTAGGTCAGGTACTCATCAGCCTTGCTGCGCACCTTGGTGATGATCTTGTTGCAAGCACAGTAGTAGCACAGCTTGTCGCAGAACGGGATGTGGAGGTACAGGGACAGCGGGTTGCGTGCGCCCATGGCACGCACGCTGTTGACCGCCTGCAGGTAGTCCCCCATGCGGAATTCTTCGGTGAATCGGTCTGCAGTCGGGTACGAGGTATAGCGCGGCCCCTGCTGGCTCATCTTGCGGATGAGCGCCGCGTCGAATTGCACGTTCGAGGAAAAGGGCACTGCGGTTGCCGGGACTGCCATGATTGTTTAGCTCCTGCTGTCGTTCGCCCCACAAACGGAGCGCTATCAGACTGGCTTGCAGTGTACGTTTCCCGGCAAAATCGCAGCCTTGATCTAAGTCAAAAAGGCCGGGATTGCGTTGACTTGCGAAAAAAGTCAGCCCTCGCGCCCGTCGACGCGCGGCGCAGTGAGATATGGCGCATACACTGCGACATACAGAATGAAGGCTGCGCTCCACAAAGCCGCAGTCGCGACCAGCATCGCCGGGCGCATCACATTACCCGCGGCGAGCATGCGCGTGACGACGCCCGCCTGGATCAGCAGGTACATGGCAAGTTCGCTGCGCCCTGCTGTGAGCGGACGGCCGGTATGGCCGAGCGCGGTACGCGTGATCATGCCGACAATCAGGCCGGCCATGGAGCCGATGGTCAGCACGTGGAAGGCTGCGCTGCTCGACGCCAGCCCGACAGCCGCCAGGCCGAGCATGAAGAATCCGACAGGAATCCATGCGTAGGAAAGGTGCAGGATCCAGAGTATCGGCTTGCGCAGCGTGACGTGCGGCTTCCATCCGGCGATGCGCATCGCCTGCGCGCATGCGGCGGCGACCGCAATCGATCCGGTCAAAGGTCCGGGCAGGTGTGCCACCCATGACAGCGATGCAAGTGCCGTCAGGACCAGGCAGATCTTGTCGCGCTTCGCATCCGTGATCGGCTTCATCCCCGGGATTGCATTCGCGGTAAAGCCGGGAATCACGCGCCCGCCGATCACCGATTCAATCATCACGATGACAAGGATCGCCGCCTGTACCGGCGAGATGGACGAGACGTTCAACCAGCCGATGACGGAAGCGTGGAAAACCGCATTGATGACAGTCAGCAGGCCCAGCAGTCCAACCAGGAACATGTTGCGCTTGTTGCCGGTTCGCTGCAGTACCCGGTAGATGGGGTACGCCGCAAACGGCAGGAACAGCAGGTCGACCACAGCGGCGAAGACCGGTGGAGCCAGCAGCATGGCAAGCCGGCCCGCGATCCACAGGCCGGCAAGCGCCGCCAGATGCCCGCGGCGCGGCGTCCACAATCCGGTCCAGTTGCGCCCTGCGGTGAAAAGGAAACCGATGATGACGGCTATGGCGAAGCCGAACACCATTTCGTGCATGTGCCAGTTCAGGTCGACGCGGGCCAGCGCGGAAAGCTCGCCGAAGTAGCGTGCAATCCATAGCGGGATGCTCAAGGCGGCGAATACCGCGGCGAGGAGATAGAACGGACGGAAACCCAGGCGAAAGACGGGGTGGTGCGAGAATCCGCTTCCATCCTGCTCTACCGCTTTCGGATCTTCAATGCGCAAGAGAGTCATTTTGGCCTCTATAAGATTCATTTTAAAAGAATCTTATATTGCAACGGGCCGAAATGCAATGTGAGCTCGCACGCTGCAAGTCTTCCTTATTCATTTTTCAATGGCATTCTGAGCAGGTAGGTATCGCTCTCGCTCGAGCGGTGCGCTGAGAATCCAAGAGGCTTGACCAGGCCCAGCAGGGCCCGGTTCTCGCTCAGTGTCTCGCCGACGATCTCCTGGGCGCCGCGGTCGCGGCAATGGCGTATCAGTTTCTGCATGAGCAGCTTCCCCAAGCCTTTTCCCTTCATGTCGGAACGAACGGTCACGGCGAACTCGCCCTGGATGTTGTCCGGATCGAAGACCACGCGCGCGACCCCGAGCGTCTCGGGGCTGCCGTCGTGACGAGTGCGGGTTGCGATGAAGGCCATTTCCCGGTCGTAATCGATCTGCGTCATGCGCGCCAGTTGTGCGTGCGACAGCTCGCGCATGTGCACGAACATCCGCATGCGCACGTCATCGGGATGGAGCGAGCCGAAGAACTCTACATGCGCAGCGCCATCCTCCGGCATGATCGGCCGGAGCAGGATGCGCTCGCCTTGCCATTCCACCCATTCCTCAAGATCTTCCGGGTAAGGCTTGATGGCAAGTCGATCCACCCCGCCCTTTTCCGTTGGCCGGATACCGATTCGCGCGTCGAGGGCAATTACGCCTTCTGCGTCCGCAAGCAGGGGGTTGATGTCCAGTTCGGCAATCTCCGGAATATCGATCACGAGATGGGAGATCTGGATCAGGACACGACAGATCGCATCGACATCGGCCGCCGGGCAATTCCGATATGCGGCAAGCAGTTTGGAGACTCGCGTGCGCGAGATCATGTCACGCGCCAGCACCATGTTCAGGGGCGGCAATCCGATGGTATGGTCCGCAGTCACCTCGACCGCGATGCCGCCCTGGCCGAACAGGATGACCGGTCCGAACACCGGATCCGTGGCAACGCCCACGATCAGTTCGCGCGCCGCAGGCCTGCGTACCATCGACTGCACGGAGAAACCCGCCAGGATCGCGTTCGGCCGCATTTCGATCAGCCGTTTGTTCATCGCGGTCGCAGCCGCCTCGACCGACCCGGCATCCTCCAGGTCGAGCACCACGCCGCCGACATCCGATTTATGTCCCACGTCCGGCGAAACGATCTTGAGCGCGACGGGAAAACCAATCTCCTGCGCGCATGTCACCGCCTCCTCGATGCTGCGAACCAAGCGCGTCGGCACTACCGGTATGCCGTAGGCAGCAAGCACCTGTTTTGCCTCCGGCTCGGACAAGGCATTGCGCCCGAGCGAAAGCGCCTTCCTCACCATTGCCCGAACGGCTTCGCGATCTTCCTCGACCGACGAGGACGACGCCGGGACTTCCATCAGCAGCTTCTGGTTGCGGTTGTACTGCAGGATCTGTATAAAGCCGCGCACCGCTTCTTCCGGCGTATCGTAGGCAGGAATACCCGCCTCCGAAATCATTCCCCGTGCCTTTGCCACGGATTCGCCGCCGAGCCAGCAGGAGAGCACGTTCTTGCCCGACTTTCCGGCCACCGGAATGAGTGCCGCTGCCACATCGGTGCTCGACACCAGCGCGGTGGGCGCATGGACGATCAGGGCGGCATCCACATCGGGCGACTGCATCACCGTCTCCATCGTCGCCACGTAACGTTCCGGCGACGCATCGCCGATGATGTCGACGGGATTGGCCCTGGACCATGCCGCAGGCAGGATCTTGTCGAGCGATCCGACAACACCCGGCGACAGGCTCGCCAACCGCCCCTCATTGGCAATGAGGGCGTCGGTGGCCATCACACCCGGTCCGCCGCCGTTGGAGATGATCACAAGACGGTCGCCGCGGACCGCACGCGCATGCGCAAGGGTTTCGACCGCATCGAACAGGTCGGTGGTGGTATCGACGCGCAGCATGCCGGCGCGCCGGATGGCGGCGTCATAGACATCGTCCGATCCGGCCAGGACGCCCGTGTGCGAGGCTGCAGCCTTCGCGCCTTCCGCCGCGCGTCCGGCCTTGATGATCAAGGTTGGCTTGCTGCGCGCGGCAGCGCGTGCGGCCGACATGAACTTGCGCGCATCCTTGATCGCTTCGACATACAGCAGGATCGCATGTGTCTCGAGGTCGCTTGCAAGATAGTCGAGCACATCGCCGAAGTCCACGTCAGCCATGTCTCCAAGCGAGAAGAACCTGGAAAACCCGATGTGCCGCGAACACGCCCAGTCGAGCACGCCGGAAGCCATGGCGCCGGACTGCGACACAAACGCGATCTTGCCAGGTAGTGCGGACGAATTCGCAACACTCGCATTGAGACCGAGCTTCGGCACCAGCAAGCCGAACGAACCGGGTCCAAGGATGCGCAACAGATGCGGTCGGGCGGCCTTGAGCATCAGGTCCCGCATATTCCGGCCGTACAGGTCCTTCTTCAGGGCCAGCCCGGGCGTAAGTACGATCGCTGCTTTCGTGCCCAGTTTGCCGAGGTCGTCAATGATCCCGGGGACGGTCGCCGAGGGTGTGCAGACCAGGGCCAGGTCGGGCGGCGACGGCAGCGCGGAGACGGAGGAATAGACCTTGCGATCGGCGAGTGATCCGTATTTCGGGTTCACAAGCATGATCTCTCCGCCGAATCCGCCGGCGAGGACATTGTTCAACAGCGACTGGCCGAGCTTTTCCGGGCGAGATGTTGCGCCGACAATGGCGATGGAGCCGGGCTCAAAGAGCTGCTTGAGGTTCCTGACAGTCATGACAATTCCTGGTAGGCCGATTCAGTCCGTTCGATCGTTGAATGCGAATGCATGGCGGACCATGAACGCGCATGATGAACGTACATGAACAGAGCGGCGGGAGGTACGTCGTGAGACTGCTCGAGATCGCCTGTATTCGGTACTCGTCTCATGCACGCATGGTACGTGGTATTGCGGCGCTTCGCGATGCGCTGCATTCGATGAAACAAGCACCGATACATGTCTCATTTTTATCTGCGATCGATGTTACGAACCGGTGTCGCGGAAAATTTTGATTTGAGTCAAAAATGCCCGAACTAATGTTTGAGGCACACGCATTTTTCTGGACTGCATCGGAGCTAGGCCCTACGCTAATAACGCAACTTGAACGAGTGCATCGCCGGCGAAACCAGGAAGATACGTTACGGCGAAAGCCAGACCAATCAATAAAAGGAAGAATCCATGTCGTACAAAACGGTTCTCGTCCACGTGGACAAAGACAAGCATGCGACCGAACGTGTGAAACTTGCGGCACAGATCGCCATGAAAGAGGAAGCGCACCTGATCGGTGCGGCACCGAGCGGCATTTCCCGTTTCATCTATCAGTCGCGATTCATCTATGAAGGCGGCGGGATGGCTACCCATCTCGACAACCACCTCGACGAATTGCGCAAGGCATCGTCGGAGTCGTTGAGCCGATTCGAGAGCACCGTGAAAGGCCTCGGCGTGCAGTCGTACGAAGCGCGCCAGGTCGACGACGAAGCCGGCGCGGGCATCAGCCTGCAGGCGCGCTACAGCGACCTGGTGGTGATCGGCCAGACCAACCTGGACGAACCGTCTTCGACCACCCTGCCCGACTTCCCGGAATTCGTCGTGATGAATTCCGGCCGTCCGGTACTGATCGTTCCGTACGTCGGAACTTACGAATCCATGCCCAAGCGCGTGCTGATCGCATGGGATGCGAGCACGAGTGCCACGCGTGCGGTCACCGCGGCGATCCCGATGCTCAAGCGCGCGGAGAACGTCGACGTCGTCGTCTTCAATGCGGAATCCCGCGGCGACGCGCACGGCGAGCTGCCGGGTGCAGATGTCGGCCTCTATCTTGCACGCCACAACATCAAGGTCAATGTCGTTCGCCAGAAGACCGACATCGACGTCGGCAACGCCCTGCTGTCGATCGCAACCGACCTCGGTTCCGACATGATCGTCATGGGCGGTTACGGACATTCACGCTTCCGTGAAATCCTTCTCGGCGGCGTAACCCGTACCGTCCTGGAGTCGATGACCGTGCCGGTACTGATGGCGCATTGATGTATCGCGGTGCGGACGTTGCGCTCCGCACCGCTCACCTGCCCCGTACGTACCGCCTGCCGGGCGAGACTGCAACAGCAACGGGCGAATTCCCAAAAAACTTGATCTCGATCATTTATTGCGATGCGGCCGCTCCGGTAGCATCGTTTTCAAGTCAGGCAAACAGCCGTATTTTCAATTAGTTATAAAGGAAGCACCATGCAGACCGAAGTCTTGAATGTCACGGGAATGACCTCCGAAGATTGCACCGAGACGGTGATGCGTACGATCAAATCGATTGAAGGCGTTGCCAACGTCAGCGTTTCGTATCCGCAGAATCATGCCATCGTGCAATTCGACGAAGACCAGACCGCACCGCAGGAAATGGCAGCAGCACTGGCCAAGGCCGGCTTCGGTGTCAGGAAGATCAATCTCGGCGAACAGGAAGGCTCCTGCGGGGGTTGCTGCGGCAAGTGCGGCTCGTGATTTGAGGGAACTAGCTGGGGATTCACGGAAGACGGGCCGAACTTCGGCCCGTTTTTTCGCCCCCTTCCGGATACCGCTACTCCAGTTCGCGCACCGGCAGCCGCGGCGCGGTCAGCTTGGCCGGCTGGAGGATGTCATCCAGTTGCGATTTGGTCAGCAGTCCTTTGGACAGCACCAGGTCATACACGCTGCTGCCGCTTGCGAGTGCTTCTTGCGCCACTTCGGTCGCATTGCTGTAGCCGATATACGGGTTGAGCGCGGTGACGATGCCGATGGAATTCTCGACGATCGCGCGCAGCCGGTCCCGGTTCGCGGTAATGCCGCGCACGCAGTGCTTCTCCAGCGTCAGGCAGCCGTTGCGCAAGTGGTTCACGCTCTTGAACAGGCTGTGCGCGATGATGGGTTCGAATGCATTGAGCTGCAACTGTCCCGCTTCCGCGGCAAAGCTCACCGTCACGTCGTTGCCGATAACCTCGAACGCAATCTGGTTGACGACTTCCGGAATGACCGGATTGACCTTGCCCGGCATGATGCTCGAACCCGCCTGCTTCGAAGGCAGGTTGATTTCTCCCAGGCCGGCGCGCGGGCCGCTGGATAGCAGACGCAAGTCGTTGCAGGTCTTGGACAGCTTGACCGCGACACGCTTGAGCACACCCGACAATTGCACGAATGCACCAACGTCCTGCGTTGCCTCGATCAGGTTGGGAGCGGTCAACAGCGGGATGCCGGTGATCTGCGCCAGGTAGCGGCAAACCAGCGGCGCATAATCGGGGTGGGAATTGATGCCGGTGCCGATCGCCGTCGCGCCGAGGTTGATTTCGCAGATCAGTCCGGCCGCCTCCTGCAGGCGCGCCTCGTCTTCCGCGAGCATGACCGCGTAGGTGCTGAACTCCTGTCCCAGCGTCATCGGTACCGCATCCTGCAACTGCGTGCGGCCCATCTTGAGCACATCCTTGAATTCCTCGGCCTTCGCTTCGAATGCGCGGCGCAGCACGCTCATCGCGTCCACCAGGCGGTGAATGCCGACATGGGCGGCAATCTTCAGTGCAGTCGGATAGACGTCGTTCGTACTCTGGCCTAGGTTGACGTGTTCGTTCGGATGCAGGTGCTGGTACTGGCCGCGCTTGTGACCAAGAAGTTCCAGTGCGCGGTTCGCGATGACCTCGTTCGCATTCATGTTTGTCGAGGTGCCGGCGCCACCTTGAATCACATCGACCACGAATTGCTCGTGCAGTTTCCCTTCTCGAATTTCCATGCAGGCCTCGACAATGGCACGCATGCGCGACTCGTCGAGCAGGCCGAGCTCGTGATTGCTCAGTGCCGCGGCCTGCTTCACACAGGCAAGCGCATTCACAAGATCGGGATAGATGGAAATCGGCGTGCCGGTGATGGGGAAGTTCTCCACCGCGCGCAGCGTATGGACGCCATAGTAGGCGCTGTCCGGAATCTCGCGGTCGCCTAGAAGGTCGTGCTCGGTCCTGCAGGTTGAAGAGGGCATGAATATCCTTTCTGTCGTATGCATACTTCCGATGCGCGGGATTCGCATTGCGAAGCATCCGGCAGAAAGGATTCTACGCGCCTGCAGCGCGCGCGCTATGCCGGTTTTTCATGGTGTTATGCATGAATGACATAGAGGGTACCCGTCTCCGATGAGGCCACTTCCCTAAACCTGTTTCTCGGCAGCGCTCCCCATCCCATGCTCCACCGCATACACCGCCGCCTGCACACGACTCGACAGGTCGAGTTTCTTGAGGATGTTCTGCACATGGATCTTCACCGTGCTTTCTGCCACGTCCAGCGTGCGGGCGATGACCTTGTTGCTCTCGCCGCGCGCCAGGCATGCAAGGATTTCCTTTTCACGCGGCGTGAGCCGGTCGATCTCTGAAGGCGGCGCCGGTTTTGACGCGCCACCTTGCATATGCGCCACGAGCTTGCTTGTCATCGCCTCGGCAATCACCGGCTCGCCGGCCGCAGCACGGCGAATCGCCCGAACCAGGTAATCGGCGTCGATGTTCTTGATGAGATAGCCGCGCGCGCCTGCCTGCAGGGCAGCCGTGAGGTCCTGCGCCTCCTCCGAAACCGTGAGCAGGATCACCGCCGTGTCCGGGCAGTCCTGCAGGAGCAACTGAAGCGTTTCCAGTCCCGACATCCCCGGCATGTTCAGGTCGAGCAGGACTACATCCGGCCGCAGTTGCTTGGCGCGCTTGATGCCATCCACGCCATCGGCCGCCTCTCCCACGACCGTGAAATCGGGGTTGCGCTGCAAGAGCGAACGTATCCCGCTGCGGAAAAGCGTATGGTCGTCCACGAGAAGCACACTGATCGGTTTCGTGTTCATATCCATTCTTTCTCTCAGGCCGCCCGCCGCTCTTCATGCGGAAGCCGCAGCGTCACCATCGTCCCATCGCCTTGCGCGGACACGATGTCCAGCGAGGCGTGGATACGCTGCGCGCGTTCCCGCATGATGTTGATGCCGACGTGCCCGTCTCCTTTCAGCAAAAGCGTTTCCGCGCTGAACCCGATTCCGTTATCCCGAATCGTCAGCAGGAAGTCCTGCCCGTCCATCAGCCGTATCTCGACATACCTTGCAGCAGCGTGCTTGCGGATGTTCGACATGGCTTCCTGTACGATGAACAGCACCTGCAGTTGCTGTTCGCGCGAGAGTGGAGGTCCGCTTCCTTCGCTCCCGAAATCCACCTCGACACCGGTCTGTCGCCGGAACTTCTCGACCGCGGTCCGCAACGCGCCCACGAGGTCATCTTCCGCAAGACGGCTGCGGAAATTCAGCAGCAATTCGCGTACATCCTCGTAACTCTCCTGAACGCCCGCCCGCAAGGCAGGCACGATCTCCGCGGCTTCATTCACCCGCCCTTCGCGCAAGGATTCATCCAGCATCTGCAGCTGAATATTCATGAAGGTCAGTCCCTGCGCGATGCTGTCGTGCAGTCCTTGCGCAACGAGGTTGCGCTCTTCCGAGATGGCCATCTCGCGCTCGCGGCTTCCCAGGCGCACGTTCTCGATGGCCGTGCCGAGCATCTGTCCGACCGTTTCCAGCAACGATTGCTCGCGCTCGCTGAATCCACGCGGCTGCCGGAAATGCAGCGTAAAGAAGCCGATATGCTGTTCATGCGCGATGATGTGAAAGATGGAGACGGTTGCAAACCCCTCCTGCCGGCACTGGCGGTTTTGCGCGCCATCCACCTGCCTCAGGTCGTGAACGACTGCGACCTTCCTCACCACCGCGTCACCGCACAGGCATTGGTTCGCCTTCATGCAGTGTTCCGCCGTCATGTGTGCGTTCGACATGCCGTGGTGCACGACCATATGGGCGTTTCCGTTGCGCTCGTCCAGCACGCGCACGGTACCGGCATCGGCTCCGAAGTAAGCCTTGATGCGTTGGAGGAATCCTTCGCACATCGATTCCACCGGCTGAACACGCTGAAGGAAGGCGGCGCTGTCGTACAGGAGCGCCAGTTCGCGGTTCTGGTCGGCGAGCGCGGCCGTCTTCACCCTCACCCGCTCCTCCAGGCTGTTGTACAGCTCTTCCAGGCGATCCGCCATGTGGTTGAACCCCCGGGTCAGCTGGCCGAATTCGTCGTCGCTCTCGACCGGAAGGCGTGCGCTGAATTCTTTCTCCGTCATCTTTTCGATACCCCCGCGAAGCCGTTCCACCGGCTCGATGATCAGCAGGAACATCAGGTAAATGATCGCCACCGTGCCACTCAGCGCCAGCGCGATCAGGGCCAGCTGCGAAGCCCGCAGCCAGAACGTTCGCATCTCGCTGTCGTTTTCCACGGCCTTGACCAGGCTATCCACCTCGGACACGAAGCCGTCGACTTCTGACTGGAACTGGACCCATGCGTCGTTGCGCACGGTTTCATTCGCGCTGAGAGCATCGTTGGCCAGGACCTGCATCTTCTTGTGCCATTGCGCCGATACCTGCCTGAACGCGCCCTGGATCTTCGCCGTGGGAGGCAGGAACAACGGCCGCTGCGGATCCCCGCGCCGAAGGCGCATGAATGCGTCGTTGATCGCCTTGATCTTTGCTGTGGTGGCGAACCGGGCCTCCTGGTTCGAGGGATCGTCCACGCTACGCCCGAGCAACACAGTCAGGTGGTAGCTGTGTCTCCTCAGGCTCCCGGTCTCGTTGATCGCAGCTGAACTGCCTTCCAGCTGCCACGACAGCGTCAGCGTCGTGCCGATCGCCAGCAACGCCAGGCAAAGGAAGCCGAGCAACACGCCGACAATCTTCGTCGAAAGACGCTGCCAGGTAGGCAAAAGAGTGTCGAGAGTCATGAACCTGTCCATGTCGCCTGCGTTGTAGAGGGTGTTATGAACCAGGCTGGGGGTCGCGCAGCCTGGTTCATAACACCCTCTAAGCCTTTGTCCGATGCGTTCGTGTCACAACGGCATCATTGCCGTAATCGGCGAACGCGCGCAGACGTCCGCCGGCTCCGAGTATGAGCGGCGCCTGATGCAAAAACCATAAGGCAAGTCAAGGAAATGCTATGTCCGCGGCGTCCATGGACCCCGTCTTTCGCTCGCTGAGCGGACAGACGAGCGGCAGGAACTCCTGCTTGCGCGGCGAATAGGCGAGCAATGCGCCGGTTTCGATATCGAAATACCAACCGTGGAGGATCAGCTTCCCCGCTTCCACGCGGCGCCGGATCCAGGGGTAGGTCATCAGGTTGTCGAGCGAATGCAGGACGCTGGCCAGCTCGCAGGCCTTGTGCTGCTTGGGATCGTCCTTGTGCGGCAATTCGCGCAGCACGCGTTCGCGCACCGGCTCCGCAATGCGCATCCAGCGCCCGACGAAGTCGGTTTCCTCAGCAATCCGGCGCGGCGACATCAGGGCGCGGATGCCGCCGCAGCGCGCATGACCGAGCACAATGACCCGATCCACCTCCAGCCCGCAGACAGCAAACTCAATCGCCGAAGTCACACCAGGCGGCGCATCCGGTGTGCATGGCGGCACAAGGTTGGCGATATTGCGGACGACGAACAGTTCGCCGGGGTCGGACCCTGTGAGCAGCGCCGGATCGACGCGCGAATCGCAGCAGCCGATAACCAGTGTTGCGGGCCGCTGGCCTTCCCGCAGGCTGTCGAAGCGGCCCCGTTCGGCGAGGTATTGCTGCTGGAAACGGCTGAAGCCGCGGATAAACTTTTCTATGTCCTGCATGGCGGCCACCCTATCCACCCGTCTGAGACATGAAACGTACGATTTTTGCCGGCTGCTCGCGGAACTCGTGCTTTTGCGGCTTCAGCTCGATCGCCGATCGAATCGCCGCTTCCAGCTCGTCGTCGCTCGCACCGTCCCGCAGCAAGGGACGGAACTCGAACTTCTCTTCCTGTCCGAGGCAAAGGTACAGCGTGCCGTCGACCGACAGCCGGACGCGGTTGCAGGTCGCGCAGAAGTGCTGCGACATCGGCGTGATGAAGCCGACGCTGGCCTTGCCGTCCGCAGTTGCCAGGTAGCGTGCGGGACCACCGCCCAACTCCGCCGCCTGCGGTCGCAATCCGAACTTCTGCGCAAGCCGCGTGCGGATCGGTCCCAGATCGAGAAATCCCTTATCCTGTCCGGTCGTCCCCATGGGCATCGTTTCGATCAGCCGCAGGATGAATCCATGTTCGATGCAAAACTCGACCATGCCATCGATCTCGCCGTCGTTGATCCCGCGCATCGCCACCATGTTGATCTTGATTGGTTCGAATCCGGCGGCCTTGCCGGCCATGATCCCGTCAAGAATCTGCTCCAGGCTGTCGCGCCCGGTGATCTTCTCCATGCAGCCGCGGTCGAGCGAGTCGAGGCTGACGTTAATGCGGGACACGCCTGCCGCCTTCAGCGCCTCGGCATGGCGATCGAGCCGGGTGGCGTTGGTCGACAGGGACAGGTCGCGGATGCCGGGCAGCCGGGAGATCCGGCCTGCGAGTTCGGGAAGATTGCGGCGCAAGAGCGGCTCGCCGCCGGTCAGCCGGATCCGGGATGTGCCGAGCCGCGCAAACACCGACAGCAGGCGCTCAATCTCATCGAAGGTCAGCCAATGCTTCGGCTCCTCAAAGCCCTTGAAGCCTTTGGGGATGCAATAAGTGCAACGCAGGTCGCAGCGATCGGTCACCGAAAGGCGCAGGTAATCGATCGATCGGCCGAAACGGTCGCTTAACATCCTTACTCCCGGTGGTGTTTCTGATGGATTTCATTGTATCGGGAGGGGTTACGGATGAAAGTTGGCATGAGGAGCTAATGGGTATAGTTCTTTGGAACTATCGTCTCCAGTACCGAACCGCACCGGCGTGGTGCAAGGGTTCCGAAGTCCGCGGACCTCGTCAGCAAATCGCAACAAGATATCGTTCGCGGCCTCTCTCGGCAGCATGCCCCGTATCAATTCCATTTCCCATCTGCTATGTTGAAAGTGCGGAGTCTTTACGTATTTGGACAAGGCATATAACACATATATTTGTCACTACGACAATAAAAACGGCCGCCGCCCGGCGCTTCTCGGAGCCGCTTGCAGAACGGGGGTGAAATTGCCGGGCGAGTGACACGCTACCGAGGAGAAAAAAGTGAACATTTATGCAATCCTGGATCGACTTCTGCTCTGGCACAAGTTTGCCATCCTGAGTATCGTCGGCGTCATTGTGACCGCCATTCCCGCCACTCTCTACCTGCTCGAAACAAGCAAGAGCCTTCACGCGATCACAGGGGAGGCGGACGCCCGGGTCCCGATGGCGACCATCCTGAAGACCATACAGACCACCCAGCAGCATCGCGGCTTGTCCGCCCTGATGCTGGGCGGCGTGAAGGAAGCCGAGGGCAACCGGGAAGGAAAGCAGCGTGAGGCAGACCAGAACTACGATGCAGTTTCCGCTATCGTCAAGGGCCTCAACGACAGGAACATTGAGGCAGCCTGGGACACCGCCAGGCGCGACTGGGAAGCGCTGCGCAACGGTGTCAGCAACCGGACGCTCTCCGTTCCGCAAAGCTATGAAGCGCATACGGCTCTCGTTCCGAAGCTGCTCGTGGTCAACGACCTGATGGCCGACCACTACGGCTTGAATCTCGATCCCGACCTCGACACCTACCAGCTGATCCAGTCGATGTTCTACCAGTTGCCCTACCTGTCGGAAGAGCTCGGGAAAATGCGCGCCAAGGGCGCGGGCCTGCTGGCGACAAAGACGGCCACGGCCGAGGACAGGATGGTGCTGTCGGCCATCGTCGCGCGCGTCGGCGACCGTCTTCATCAGACCGTCAATCAATTCAATAAGGCGGCCAGTGCCAATCCTCGCATCCGCGAGAAGCTGGAAGCGAGCATGAAGGATATGGCCGCGCAGGCCAATAGCACCATGCAGCTAGCCATCGAGAAGATCGTAAAGGCCGATCCGCTCGAATATTCCGGCCCGGAGTACGTGAAGCTGACGACGCAGGCGATCGACGCGCAGTACGCCACCAATGCCCTGGCGACGGCCGAGCTCAATGCGATCTTGGACGAGAAAATCCGCGACCTGCAGATTGCGCGCGGGCTGATGCTGGCGTCCATCCTCGCCCTGATCGGTTTGGGCGGCCTGATCCTGTACCTGATCGCGCGCTCCATCAGCGTCCCCTTGAACCGCGCTGTCACGCTCGCCGAGCGCGTGGCCTCTGGCGACCTGACCACGCAGATCGACGCCAGCGGCAAGAGCGAGACGGCAAGGCTGATGATGTCGCTCAAGCAGATGAACGACAACCTGAAGCGCATCGTCGGTGAAGTGCGTGCCAGTGTGGATACCATCGGTTCGGCGGCCAACGACATTGCGAGCGGCAATTCCGACCTGTCATCCCGCACCGAGTCGCAGGCATCCAGCCTGGAAGAGACCGCATCCTCGATGGAGGAACTGACTTCCACCGTGCGCCAGAACGCCGACAATGCCAAGCAGGCGAACCAGCTTGCCGGTCATGCATCCGAGGTGGCTGTCAAGGGCGGCCAGGTCGTATCCGATGTGGTGCACACGATGGGCGCCATCAACGAAAGCTCGCGCAAGATCGTGGATATCATCAGTGTGATCGACGGCATCGCGTTCCAGACCAATATCCTCGCGCTCAATGCTGCAGTGGAAGCTGCCCGTGCCGGCGAACAGGGCCGCGGCTTTGCCGTGGTTGCCTCGGAAGTACGCAACCTTGCCCAGCGCAGCGCATCCGCCGCCAAGGAGATCAAGGAATTGATCAACAACAGCGTGGAGAAAGTCGACGCCGGCAATCGCCTCGTTTCAGAGGCCGGCGCGTCGATGGAGGAAATCGTCAACAGCGTCAGGAACGTGACGTCCATCATCTCCGAAATCGTGATGGCGTCCCAGGAACAAGCCAGCGGCATCGACCAGATCAATCAGGCGGTCACTCACCTGGATGAGACGACACAGCAGAACTCCGCCCTGGTCGAACAGGCAGCCGCCGCCGCGGAAAGCCTGAACGAGCAGGTACAGAGGCTGGTGCACTCGATGGAGATCTTCAAGCTGAGCGAACATGACACGGCGCATGGCACGCCGCGCCTGGTGACCAACCGCGGCAAACCTGTCGCCCATCCGATGCAACAGCATCGCCTGATCGGCGCACGCTGAGATCGTCGAAAACATTTGCGCGGGGTGTGTTCAATGCACCCCGCGTGCGCTCTTGCGCAATGTCCTATTGCACCAGCGGCGAAACGGCGCCTTCCAGCTTCACTCCCTGAATATCCGCCTTCCCGACAAGTATCTGCAGGTACTGATGCAAGGCCTTGTGCCATGCTTCCTGGGTCAAGGCTTCCGCAATCTGCGCCTTCACCGCAGAGAACGGCAGGAGCTTGCCCTTGACGTGTTTCATGACTTGCACGATATGCAGTCCGAAACGGGTTTCGACCAGCCTGCCCGCCAGCTCGCCTTCAGCAAGCCGGAACAGCACACGCTCGAATTCCGATACGGTCTGTCCTCGTGAGAGCTGCCCAAGGCTGCCACCCAATGCACCTGACGGACAGTTCGAATAGGTCTTCGCCATTTCCGCAAACCGTTCGGGATGCCGTTGCAGCTCTTCGAGCACCGACTCGGCCGTAGCCCGCAGGAATTCCAGCGACACATTCGGTGTGACCTGGAACAGGATATGGCGCGCTTCCACCAACTCACCGAAGGTGTAGCGTTCCTTGCGGCTCCGGTAGTACGCCTCGCACGCTGCCTCGTCCGCTTCAGGCACATGCACTTCCCGTGCGAACAAGGCTTCGATGCGGGCATCGTCGTCTTCGCCGTCCACGCCGAGCCGGTCCGCTTCCTGCAACAGCAGGGTGCGCAGGACCAGCTCGTGGACAGTCTCCTTCAATGGGTTTTCCGCTTTCTGGTGATGCACGATTTCCTTCTCGATGGCTTCGTCGGTGATTTCGATGCCGTTGACGGAAATGCCCATGGCCCCTCCTCCTCTTTTCCTAAAGTGGCATTAGCTCGACATTAGCGCGGACGCACCAGCTGGTAAGCGCGGCTGAGATAGCCGACAGAAGCGAAGCCGCTCCACACATGCACCAGGCGGGTGAACGGGAAGATCACGAACAGCGACATGCCCATGAACAGGTGCACCTTGAACAACAGCGGTGCTTCGGCCAGGAAGCTGGCGGCATCGCCGCGGAAAGTGACGATGTGCTGCGCCCATTGCATGAAGAGCGTCATCAGGTGGCCGTCGGTGTGCGAGGCAGACATGAAGATGGTCGACAGGCCGAGGAGAAGCGTCGCCAGGATCCACAGCAAGACGATCTTGTCCTTGAACGTGGTGACGGCGCGCAGGCGGTCGCTGGCGAATCGGCGTGCGAGCAGTGTCAGCAGCCCGATCAGGCACAGGCTGCCCATGATGCCGCCGGCGGTCATCGCGATAATCTGCTTGGCGCCATGCGAAACACCCAGCGTGTCCCATACCCAGATCGGGGTCAGCAGACCGGCAGCATGGCCAAAGAACAGGCCGATGATGCCGATGTGGAAGCAGATGTTGCCGAAGCGCAGCGAGCCGCGATGCAGCAGCTGGCTGGATTCCGACTTCCAGGTGTACTGCTCACGGTCGAAACGGACCAGGCTGCCGAGCAGGAAGATCGCCAGCGCAATGTACGGGAAGATCCCGAAGACGAATTGATGCAGGTAGTTCATGTGTGGTTCTCCTTGTAGTCCTGTGGCACCGTCGTTGGTTTGTCAGGCTGGTGCTGCAGCTGCTGTCGATGTGGCAGGCCGCTTGGGATGGAAGTTGATCGGCTGCACGCCGCTCGATCCGCAGCCCAATCCTTTGTTGAGCAAGGGCTCGACGCCATCGGCCCCGGGCCCCATCGACTCGAGCAATTCGTCCATGTCGCGGATAGGCGGTTCGGTCAGTTCTTCCGCCGGCACCGGGCTGAGTGCCTCGATTGCCTGGAGCACGACCGCATATGGGCTGTTGTTGGCAGCCAGCTTGCGGCCGAGGTGTGCGAGAACATGCACAGCGTCCGAAAGCAGGCGGTCCGATTCTTCCTTGTCAACCTGGGACAGGAACTCGAGGAACAGCGGGACGTAGTCCGGTAAGTCGTCGGCGCACATCTCCAGGCCGTGATTCTTGTATTCCTGCATGAGGTCGACCATCGCCTGGCCGCGATCGCGGGACTCGCCGTGGATGTGTTCGAACAGATGCAATGAATGCGACGGATTGCGATCAAAGGTCGACACGTAGTTTTCCTGTAGCGGCAGAAGATCCTCGCCGGCGAGATAAGCAAACAGCGGTTGCAACGTCGCTTTCATCTCGGGCTGGCCGTCCAGCGCCGTGTACAACTCATCGAGCGCCTCGATCAGCGGCTGCTCCGGGTACATCAGCAACGTGGACAAGACTTGATAGTGTTGCATGGTCATTTCCTTATTCAACGCGTGCCTTTTGGCTCGGGGACGGACGGCGAGGTGGGGCGGGATTGGCGGGAACCCCACCTCGCCTTTGGCGTCCTACACGCCCTCCGTCTCTTTCTTCTTCCTCGACTTGGGCATGTCGACGAAGATCACCGAACCCTGCTTCTTCTTGCCGAACAGCGAATGGTCGCTCACGCCGTCCGAGCAGCCGTTGCCGAAGCTGAAGCCGCAGGAGCCTTTTTCGTTGAAGCTGTCCTCGACCATCTCCTTGTGGCTGGACGGGATGACGAAGCGGTCCTCGTAGTTGGCGATGGCCATGACGTGGTACATGTCTTCCACCTCCGCCTGCGACAGGCCGACCTGCTTGAGCACATCCAGGTTCTCCGTGCCGTCCACCGATTTGGCGCGCATGTAGGCACGCATCGCCAGCATGCGATCGAGCGCGTGGACCACCGGCTGCTCCTTGCCTGCCGTGAGCAGGTTGGCCAGGTACTTGACCGGGATGCGCAGGCTCTTGGTGTCCGGGATGATGCCGTTCATGCCCATCTTGCCGGACTCGGCCGCAGCCTGGATCGGCGACAGCGGCGGGATGTACCAGACCATCGGCAGCGTGCGGTATTCCGGATGCAGCGGGAAGGCGACCTTCCAGTCCATCGCCATCTTGTAGACCGGCGACTTCTTCGCGGACTCCAGCCAGGACTCCGGGATACCCTGCTTGCGTGCTTCCGCGATCACCTTCGGATCGTTCGGGTCGAGGAAGAGCTTGAGCTGGGCTTCGTACAAGTCCTGCTCGTCGGCTACGGAGGCAGCGGCCTCGATCTGGTCGGCGTCGTACAGCATCACGCCGAGATAGCGGATACGGCCCACGCAGGTTTCCGAGCACACCGTCGGCTGGCCGGCTTCGATACGCGGGAAGCAGAAGGTGCACTTCTCGGCCTTGCCGGAGGACCAGTTGTAGTAGATCTTCTTGTACGGGCAGCCGGAGATGCACATCCGCCAGCCGCGGCACTTGTCCTGGTCGACCAGCACGATACCGTCGTCTTCACGCTTGTAGACGGAACCGGACGGGCAGGAGGCGACGCAGGCCGGATTGAGGCAGTGTTCGCACAAGCGTGGCAGGTACATCAGGAAGGTGTTTTCAAACGTGCCGTAGATTTCCTTCTGCACGCCGTCGAACAGCTTGTCCTTGCTGCGCTTGGCAAATTCGCCGCCGAGGTCGTCTTCCCAGTTCGGGCCCCATTCGATCTTGTCCATCTTCTGGCCGGTGATCACGGACACCGGACGGGCGGTCGGCGGGGTTTCCGACAGCGGCGCGTTCTGCAGGCGCTCGTAGTCGTAAGTGAACGGCTCGTAGTAGTCGTCGATGGCCGGCAGGTTCGGGTTGGCGAAGATGTTGGCCAGGATCTTCAGCTTACTGCCCTGACGCGGCTCGATCTTGCCGTCAGCGTTGCGCTTCCATCCGCCGTTCCAGATGTCCTGGTTTTCCCATTCCTTCGGGTAGCCGACGCCCGGCTTGGATTCGACGTTGTTGAACCATGCGTATTCCACACCGTCACGGCTGGTCCAGACGTTTTTGCAGGTGACTGAACAGGTATGGCAACCGATGCACTTGTCCAGGTTCAGCACCATGCCGATTTGTGCTCTGATTTTCATGTTTGCTCCAGAATGGTGACTGTGTGATTACGCCTTCTCTTTCAACGGACCTTCCAGCCAGTCGACGTTCTTCACCTTGCGTATCAGCACGAACTCATCGCGGTTCGAGCCGACGGTGCCGTAGTAGTTAAAGCCGTAGGACAGTTGGGCGTAACCGCCGATCATGTGCGTAGGCTTGGTCACGGCGCGGGTCACCGAGTTGTGGATGCCGCCGCGCATGCCCGAGGTTTCCGCACCCGGCATGTTCACGATCTTTTCCTGAGCGTGGTACATCAGCGTCATGCCGACCGGAACGCGCTGTGATACCACCGCGCGGGCCACCAGCGTGCCGTTGACGTTGAAGACTTCGATCCAGTCGTTGTCGACGATGCCGGCTTCCTTCGCGTCGATTTCCGACAGCCACACGTGCGGACCGCCGCGCGACAGCGTCAGCATGCGCAGGTTGTCCGAGTAGGTCGAGTGGATGCCCCACTTCTGGTGCGGCGTGATCCAGTTGAGCGCGATCTCCTTGTTGCCGTTCGGGCGCTTGCCGAGGATGGCGCCAGTGGTCTTGGTATTGATTGCCGGCTTGTACACGCACAGGCCCTCGCCGAACTCGCGCATCCACAGGTGGTCCTGGTAGAACTGCTGGCGGCCGGTCAGGGTGCGCCAGGGGATCAGCTCGTGCACGTTGGTGTAGCCGGCGTTGTAGCTGACCTCTTCGCTTTCCAGGCCGGACCAGGTCGGCGAGGAGATGATCTTGCGCGGCTGGGCCTGCACGTCACGGAAGCGGATGCTGTCGTGCTCGCGCGGGATCGCCAGATGCGTGTGGTCGAGGCCGGTGATCTTCGACAGCGCGTCCCAGGCCTTCACGGCGACGTGGCCGTTGGTTTCCGGTGCCAGAGACAAGATCATTTCCGCCGCATCGATTGCGGTTTCCAGGCGCGGTTGTCCTTTCGACACGCCCTCTTCCGTCACCACGCGGTTCAGGCCGCGCAGGATGTCGACTTCATGCTCGGTCTTCCAGCTGATGCCCTTGCCGCCGTTGCCGGCCTTCTCCAGCAACGGTCCGATCGAGGTGAACTTCTTGTACACGTCCTTGTAGTTGCGCTCGACCACGGACATCGCAGGCATGGTCTTGCCCGGGATCGGTTCGCACTCGCCGGCACGCCAATCCTTGGGATCGAAGGGCTGGC
Organism: Noviherbaspirillum sp.; assembly: GCA_035627275.1. Taxonomy (GTDB): domain Bacteria; phylum Pseudomonadota; class Gammaproteobacteria; order Burkholderiales; family Burkholderiaceae_D; genus Noviherbaspirillum. The sequence continues at coordinate 139,143 of DASPMC010000017.1, read as the reverse complement.
CGAGTTCGCCGGGGGTGTCGTGCATCAGCGGGGTCAGCACGAGGTCCTTCTGTGTGCCGAGGTATTCGCCGCCGATCTCGGTGAACTTCTTGGCAATGCCCTTGTAGATTTCCCAGTCGGACCTGGCCTTCCACAGCGGCTGCACGGCTTCGGACAGCGGGTGGATGAACGGGTGCATGTCCGAGGTGTTGAGGTCGTCCTTCTCGTACCAGGTCGCGGTTGGCAGCACGATGTCGCCGTACAGTGCGGTGGTCGACATGCGGAAGTCGAGCACGACGAGCAGGTCGAGCTTTCCTTCGGCTGCCGGGCGGATCTTGATGTCGCGCGGCTTGACGCAACCTTCTTCCTCGCTCATCAGCGCGTTCTGCGTACCGAGCAGGTATTTCAGGAAGTACTCGTGGCCCTTGCCGGAGCTGCCGAGGATGTTGGAACGCCACACGAACATGCAACGCGGGAAGTTGGCCGGATTGTCCGGATCGTCGCAAGACAGGTTCAGCTTGCCGTCCTTCAGCTGGGACACGGCATACTTGACCGGATCCTGACCGGCAGCCTCGGCTGCACGCGTTACTTCCAGTGGATTCATTTCCAGTTGCGGCGCCGACGGCAGCCAGCCGAGGCGTTCCGCCTTGGCGTTGAAGTCGATCATCGACATCTTCGAGAACTCGCCATCCGCGGTGGGCGTCAGGATCTCGTTGCTGGCCAGCTTCTCGTGGCGCCACTGGCTGGTGTGCGCGTAGAAGAACGAGGTGGAGTTCATCTGGCGTGCCGGACGGTTCCAGTCGAGCGCGAAGGCCAGCGGGGTCCAGCCGGTCTGCGGACGCAGCTTTTCCTGGCCCACGTAGTGCGCCCAGCCGCCGCCGGACTGGCCGACGCAGCCGCACATCATCAGCATGTTGATGATGCCGCGGTAGGTCATGTCCATGTGGTACCAGTGGTTCAGCGCGGCGCCGACGATGACCATGCTCTTGCCGTGGGTCCTGTCGGCGTTGTCAGCGAATTCGCGGGCGACGGTGATGACGTCGGCGCGCTTCACGCCGGTATGCTTTTCCTGCCATGCCGGGGTGTACGGGATGTCCTGGTCGTAGCTGGTGGCGACATTGCCACCACCCAGGCCCCGGTCGACGCCGTAGTTGGCCATCGACAGGTCGTAGACGGTGGCGACCAATGCGGTGGTGCCGTCTGCAAGCTGCACCTTCTTGACCGGCACATTGCGCACCAGCATGTCGTCCGCGTCGCGGCCGCCGAAGTAGGCGAAGCCGACGCCGGCTACGTCATCCTTGCTGTCGATCAGCGACAGTTTCGGATCGATCGCCATACCGCTCTTGCCTTCCTTCTGCTCCAGGTTCCATTTACCCGATTCACCCCAGCGGAAACCAATGGAACCGGACGGCGCGACGATGTTGCCGGTCGCTTCGTCGACGACGAGCGTCTTCCACTCCGGGTTGTTGGCTTCATCCAGATTGTTGGCCAGGTGCGAGGCGCGCAGGAAGTAGTCCGGCACCAGGTAGCCGTTCTTTTCCTTCAGCAGCACCAGCATCGGGAAGTCGGTGTACTGCTTCGCGTATTCGCGGAAGTAGGCCGACTTGCCGGTGGCATGGAATTCCTTGAGGATCACGTGACCCATGGCCATGGCGAGCGCGGCATCGGTGCCCTGCTTGGGTGCGAGCCAGATGTCACCGAACTTGGCCATTTCGCCGAAGTCGGAGGACACGGCGACGGTCTTGGTACCCTTGTAGCGCACTTCGGTGTAGAAATGCGCATCAGGGGTACGGGTCATCGGGATGTTGGAGCCCCACACCATCAGGTAGGTGGAGTTGTACCAGTCGGCGGATTCCGGCACGTCGGTCTGTTCTCCCCAGATCTGCGGCGAGGACGGCGGGAGGTCGCAGTACCAGTCATAGAAGCTCATTGCCACGCCGCCGATCAACGACAGGTAGCGGGTGCCGGCGGCATAGCTGACCATGGACATTGCGGGAATCGGCGAGAAGCCGATGATGCGGTCCGGGCCGTATTTCTTGATCGTGAAAGCGTTGGACGCGGCGATGATCTCGTTGACCTCATCCCACTCGGCGCGCACGAAACCGCCCTGCCCGCGCACCGACTTGTATCGTTTCGCGCGCTCCGGGTTCTGGCTGATGTATTCCCAGGCTTCAATCGGGCTCATCGTCCTGCGTGCATCGCGCCACATGTTCATCAGTCTGCCGCGTACCATCGGATACTTGACGCGCTGCGCCGAGTACACATACCAGGAATAGCTGGCGCCGCGCGGACAGCCGCGCGGTTCATGGTTCGGCAGGTCCGGGCGGGTACGCGGATAGTCGGTCTGCTGGGTTTCCCAGGTGATCAGCCCGTTCTTCACATACACCTTCCAGCTGCACGAACCCGTGCAGTTCGCACCGTGCGTGGAGCGCACGATCTTGTCGTGCTGCCAGCGCTGGCGGTAGGCGTTTTCCCAGGTGCGATCTTCTTGCACTACCGCTCCGTGGCCGTTGGAAAAGGTTTCCTTGGGCTTGCTGAAGAATTTCAGGCGGTCCAGAAAGTGACTCATGGTTTCTCCATACGTGCGCCCTTGTCGGGGCGCCTTGTTTTTAACTGCGCTTGTTACTCGTTAAGGTTTGCTCACTGTGAAGTCTACGTAGCGCTCCTCGCCCTTCCTATTCGCAAGAAGTCGGGCTGACACCTGCGTTGGTATTAGCCCGACTAGTCATTTCGAACTAGCACGGCATCGCCGCATCCTTGCGGGAATAGCACCACCAAGTGATGGCGATGCAGGTCACGTAGAACGCAATGAAGCACCACAGCGCAGCCGTCGGTCCGCCGGTCATGGCAATCGAAGTGCCGTAGCTCTTCGGGATGAAGAAGGCACCGTAGGCACCGACGGCCGAGGAGAATCCAAGCACCGCTGCGGCTTCCTTGTTGGCATCGACGATGGCCTGCGCCTCAGCCGGCTTGCCCTTGCCCGCTGCCGCACGCTGGCGCTCGGTCATGAAGATCACCGGGATCATGCGGAAGGTCGAAGCATTACCGACGCCGGTACCGGCAAACAGCAGCATGAACATCCAGAAGAAGCCGTGGAATTGGCCTGCGGCGCCATTGGTCGGAAGGAAGGTGATGACGCCGATCACGGCCAGGATCATCACGATGAAGGTCCAGAAGGTCACGATCGCGCCGCCGAGCTTGTCGGAAATCCAGCCGCCCGCTACGCGGGCGAGCGCGCCGACGAGCGGTCCGAGGTAAGCGTACTGCAGCGGATTCACGTCTGGGAACTGCGACTTGATCAGCATCGGGAAGCCGGCGGAGTAGCCGATGAAGGAACCGAAGGTGCCGATATAGAGCCAGCACATCAGCCAGTTATGCTTGCGCTTGAAGATCACGGCCTGCTCGGAGAACGATGCGCTGGCGGAAGCCAGGTCATTCATGCCGAACCAGGCGGCAAGCGTGGTCAGCGCGATGAACGGCACCCAGATAAAGCCGGCGTTCTGCAGCCACATCTGCTTGGTTTCGCCCGCCTTGGTCCAGATCTGCGGTTCGCCGCCGATCGCACCGAAGATGCCGGCGGTGATCACCAGCGGCACGACGAACTGCACGGCCGACACGCCGAGGTTGCCCAGGCCCGCATTCATGCCAAGCGCATAGCCCTTCTGCGCCTTCGGAAAGAAGAAGCTGATGTTGGCCATGGACGAGGCGAAGTTGCCGCCGCCGAAGCCGCACAGCAGCGCCAGAATCAGCATGGTCGGATAGCTGGTGGCCGGATCCTGTACCGCGAACCCGATGCCGATTGCCGGAATCAGCAGTGACGCGGTAGAGATCGTGGTCCACTTGCGGCCGCCGAAGATCGGCACCATGAAGGAATAGAAAATGCGCAGCGTCGCGCCGGACAGGCCGGGCAGCGAAGCCAGCCAGAACAGCTGGTTGGTGCTGTACTGGAAGCCGATATTGGGTAGGTTCACCACCACCACGCTCCACACCATCCACACCGCAAAGGCCAGCAGCAGGGCCGGGATGGAGATCCACAGGTTGCGGTTGGCGGTCGGTTTGCCCTTGCTGGCCCAGAACGCCGGTGTTTCCGGTTCCCAGTGGCTGATCAGGTATTTGCTCACGTTGTTCTCCTCTTATGGAATGCGACAGATGCGACAGCTCAGGCCGCCTTGGCGAGCGGCACGGAAACGTCGGGAACATCCGGCGTTCCCCGCTCGGGTTTGAACGAAAAATGCATCCATACCAGCGACACGCAGACGGTGCCGTACAGCAGCATGAAGGCACTGGAACGGATGCCGGTCAGGTCGACCAGCGCGCCGAACATGATCGGCAGGATGAAGCCGCCCAAGCCGCCGGCCAGGCCGACCACGCCGGAGACGGCGCCGATGTTGTGGCTGAAGTCATCCGAGATGAACTTGAAGACCGATGCCTTGCCGATCGCGGTGGCCACGCCGACCACGAACAGCAGGAAGGTGAAGAACCAGGCGTTGATGCCGATGTGGATGCTCATGTCGCCCTTGACGGTCTTCACGATCATGCTGGTCTGCGGATAGGACAGCAGGAAGAAGGCCACCCAGCACACCCACATCACATACCAGGTCACCTTGTAGGCGCCGTACTTGTCCGAGATCCAACCGCCCAGCGCGCGCAGCACGCCGCCCGGAAGCGAGAAGCAGGCAGCCAGCAAGGCAGCGAGCTTCATGTCGAAGCCGTATTCGGACACGTAGTACTTGGTCATCCACAGCGCCAGCGCGACATAGCCGCCGAACACCACCGAGTAGTACTGGCAGTAGCGCCAGACACGTGGGTCCTTCAGCATGCGCATCTGCGAAATGAAGCTGACGTTGGACGGTACCGTGTGCGACTTGTCGGTGTGGCTGAAGAACCAGAAGATCAAGGCAGTGGCCAGCATCGCGCCCGCATAGACCTTGGGCAGGAACTGCCAGCCGAAGCCGGCGATGATCGCCGGTGCGACGAACTTGGTCAGCGCCGAGCCGGAGTTGCCTGCGCCGAAGATGCCCATTGCCAGGCCGCGGCGCTCAGGCTGGAACCAGCGCGCGACATAGGGCGTGCCGACCGAGAAGGAGCCCCCAGCCAGGCCGACGAACAGGCCGAGGACAAGGAAATGCCAGTATTCGGTGGCTTCACTGATCAGCCAGATCGGGATCACCGTCGACAGCATCAGCACGAACAGCACGGTGCGTCCGCCGAACTTGTCGGTCCAGATCCCCAGTGGCACGCGCACCAGCGAACCGGTCAGCACCGGCGTCGCCGCCAGCAGGCCGAACTGCGTTTCGTTCAAGCCCAGCCTGGTCTTGATGGGAATGCCCAGGACGGCAAACATCATCCAGACCGCAAAGCAGATGGTGAAGGCGAAGGTACTGCTCGTCAGCACGGATATCTGCTTTCCCTTCATGTTTCCCTGATCGGCCACGACACACCTCCCTCGATGATTGACGCGATGTCGGAAGGTTACGTCCGGGCCTTTCAAGGCACTATTGGCCGGAGGGTTATCCGGCGAAGGCAGTCGGCGTAGTCCGGTAGGTCGAAGGGGATAGGCGGTACGCGGTTGAGGTAGGCAGAAAGGACTAGAGGGTGTTATGAACTAGGGAAGGGGGCGCGCAGCCCCGAGAGCCGGCTGAATGCTAGGCGCAACGACGTGTCGTTGCGGACTCGGCGTCCCCGTGCTACGGCAAGGAGTTGCAACACCGCAGGCGGCCGGTTCTCGCGGCTGCCCGCAGGGTTCGGTCGAGAAGGGACGCATTGCGTTGTTGCGCCGCTTGCACAGACACCCGGTCTGAGCGGCGCGCCGCGGACTCGGCGTCCCCCCGCACTGCATCCCTTCTCGACCGAACGCGACCCCTTCCCTAGTTCATAACACCCTCTACGTCCGCACGGCGGAAGGCGCTGGCAATCGGTTCGATCACGCTTCGGCAGGCATTGCATTCGCCGCCGGCAACGCTGCCAGCCTAACCGGCGGTAATAGGCGCTCCCGCTTGGGTAATTTATTTGCGGAATCGCCTTGTCATTGGGCCGTCCAGCGTATAAACCGATAGCGATGCGGCAAAATTTTCATTGCCGGCTTTCATGCAGCGCAAGGGCGCTGAATACATGAGCCGATGCGAGGAGTTGCACATGGGACGCAGGTTCCTCCAAGTGTGGCTTTTCATCAGCTTTGCGCTGGCGACAGCTGCACAAGCGCGGGAGTTGCGCGTGGCTGGCACGCATTTCGCCCGCGTCTTCGAACTGGCCCCGAACGGAGAATACACCGGGCTCGGCGCGGACCTGATCCGGGAAATCGCCAGGCGTACCGGCGACACCGTACGCTTCGCCATCTACCCGTGGGTGCGAGCCCAGGCCCTCGTCGAGCGCGGCGAGGCCGACATACTGATCGGACCATACAAGACCCCGGAACGCGAGGCGCGCTTCGCCTTTTCCGACCGCGCGTTCTATCAGGACCGCATGTTGTTCTACGTGCGCACCGGGGCACAGATGCGATGGGACGGCGACTACGACACCCTGCGCGGCCGGCAGATCGCGGCGGTCCACGGCTGGGTCTACGGCGCGATGTTCGACCGCTTGCGCGACACCATTCAGATGCAAAATGTGCAGACGCTGGAAAACGGCCTGATGATGCTGGTGCATGGCCGCATCGAGATGCTGGCGACGAATCAGCGCAATACCGAAGACCTGCTGCTGCGGCTGGACCTGACGGGCAAGGTGCAGCCCATTCTGCCGCCCATCGCCGTGCAGGACGGCTACTTCGCCTTTCCCAAGTCGCCGCAGTATGGAAGCCTCCGCGCGACGTTCAATGAAGTCTTCAACAGTATGGTGAACAGCGGCGAGCTGGCGCGGCTGGCCAGGAAGCATGATGTTCACATACCGTGATCCCCCAACCACCAAGGAGACGAAAAATGCGCATGCCGAACCGATCCATACTGGGTTTCGCCGCCATCATGACGCTGGCGGCGCCGGCTTTTGCCGATGATGCCGCCGACGCGACTGCCATGGTCAAGAAAGCCGTCGGTTACGTCAAGGAGCAAGGGAGGGACAAGGCGCTGGCGGAATTCAATAATCCATCCGGCATGTTCAAGAAGGGCGACCTCTACATCTTCGTGACCGACCTGCAGGGCAAGATGCTGGCCCACGGCGCCAACCCCAAGCTTGTCGGCAAGGACCTGATCGATCTGAAGGATTCCGACGGCAAGCTCTTCGTCAAGGAATACATCGATCTCGCCAAAAGCAAGGGGAGCGGCTGGAGCGACTACAAATGGGTCAATCCGACCACCAAGGCCATCGAACTGAAGTCAACCTATGTCGAGAAGGTGGACGATATGGTGGTCGGCTGCGGGATCTACAAGAAATAGCCTTGTGCCATCCGGCACAGCGCACCGAAGCGTTCCGGTTTCTGTCGGAAGCGCACCGCTGATGTATGCCTTCTTCCGTGCGCCCTCCTGGTCATTGTTGACCAGGATCAAGGAAGCTTTCCGTTGAGAAACCTAGCATGGGCAATGCGTCATCCGGCGCCGCCTACCCTCAACCTGGAAATGCATCATGTTCAAGACGATTCTTGTTCCCACCGACGGATCCCCGCTATCCGACAAGGCAATCGACGCCGCCGTCACCTTCGCCAAGGGCGGCGGCAGCAAGGTCATCGGTATCTCGGTTTCCGAACCGCGCGACTATTCCCACATTTCGGAAGGAGCGAGCCTCCCCGATTCCAGCCAGGCCTTCAATGACCGCTGCTCCGTCGCGCAAGCCAACGTCGACAAGGTCGCCGCCGCCGCGAAAGCCGCCAACGTGCCCTGCGAAACGCTAACCGCCCGCTCGGTCAATCCCTATGAGGAAATCATCAGCGCGGCCAGGGAATACCCGTGCGACGCGATCTTCATGGCATCGCATGGCCGCAATGGCCTGAGCGCGCTGTTCGTCGGCAGCGAGACCCAGAAGGTCCTGAGCCATTCGACCATCCCGGTATTGGTCCTTCGCTGATTCAGCACGTGCAGAAAGGGACGCGCACCGCGTCCCTTCACCGCACCGTGCCCCATCACCGTACTACTGAGTTCGGCAGATGAGCGAGCGCCACGCCCGGCCGGAATTATCCCAGATCAAGATTTTTCCAAAAAGCCGTCGTCGCGCGTTGAGCGCACTAGATTTAGTCTCTACTATCGCACAAACCACAATATATTGTGCCTCCATGGAGATTAAATGACACCCCGCGCCATTACCTTCCTGACGCATATCGTCAAACGCGACGGCACCGTCAAGCCTTTCGACCCGAACAAGATCCTGTCCGCGCTGCTGCGTGCCGGCCAGGCAACCGGCGAATTCGGCCATGAGGAAGCCGAAGCGCTGACGCTGCAAGCTGTCATGCAGCGCGTCCAGCTCAACAGCAACACGGCGCCGCATATCGAGCAGATCCAGGACGTGGTCGAATCCGTGCTGTTCGACGCCGGCTACCGCAAGACCCTGCGCGCCTACGTCGTCTACCGCGAGCAACGCAAGAAGCTGCGCAACGACCGCAAAACCCTGGTCGACGTCGAGTCCTCGATCAATGAATACCTGCAGCAACTCGACTGGCGGGTCAACGCCAACGCCAACCAGGGCTACTCCCTCGGCGGGCTGATCCTGAACGTCTCCGGCAAGGTCATCGCCAACTACTGGCTCAACCACGTCTATCCCCCGGAAGTCGGTGAAGCACACCGCTGCGCGGACATCCACATCCACGACCTCGACATGCTGGCAGGCTATTGCGCCGGCTGGTCGCTGCGCACGCTGCTGCACGAAGGCCTGAACGGCGTCCCCGGCAAGGTCGAATCCGGTCCGCCGAAGCACATGTCCAGCGCGGTCGGCCAGATCGTCAACTTCCTCGGTACGCTGCAGAACGAATGGGCCGGCGCGCAGGCGTTCAGCTCCTTCGATACCTACATGGCACCCTATGTCCGCAAGGACAAGCTGACCTACGCACAGGTCAGGCAGTACATGCAGGAACTGATCTACAACCTGAACGTGCCCTCGCGCTGGGGCACGCAGACGCCGTTCACCAACCTCACCTTCGACTGGGTCTGCCCGGAAGACCTGCGCGAGCAGGTGCCGGTGATCGGCGGCAAGGAGATGGACTTCACCTACGGCGAGCTGCAGGCCGAGATGGACATGATCAACCGCGCCTACATCGAAGTGATGATGGCTGGCGACGCCAAGGGCCGTGTGTTCACCTTCCCGATCCCGACGTACAACATCACCGAGGACTTCGACTGGAACAGCCCGAACGCCGAACTGCTGTTCGAGATGACCGCACGCTACGGCCTGCCCTACTTCCAGAACTTCCTGAACTCCGAGCTCAAGCCGAACATGATCCGTTCGATGTGCTGCCGCCTGCAGCTCGACCTGCGCGAGCTGCTCAAGCGCGGCAACGGCCTGTTCGGTTCGGCGGAACAGACCGGGTCGCTCGGCGTAGTTACGCTCAACTGCGCCCGCCTCGGCTATCTGCATCGCGGGAATGAGGAAGCGTTGTTCCAGCGCGTCGACCAGCTTCTCGAACTTGGCAAGGCCAGCCTGGAAATCAAGCGCAAGGTCATCCAGCGCCATATGGACAATGGCCTGTTCCCGTACACCAAGCGCTACCTCGGCACTTTGCGCAACCATTTCTCGACGCTTGGCGTGAACGGCATCAACGAGATGATCCGCAACTTCACGAACGACGAGCACGACATCACCACCGAATGGGGCAATGCCTTCGCGGTACGCCTGCTCGACCATGTGCGGGCCCGCATGCTGGAGTTTCAGGACCAGACCGGCAACATGTACAACCTGGAAGCGACGCCGGCCGAAGGCACCACCTATCGCTTCGCCAAGGAAGACCGCAAGCGCCATCCAGACATCCTGCAGGCCGGCACGCCCGACATGCCCTACTACACCAACTCCTCGCAGCTGCCGGTCGGCTTCACCGACGACCCCTTCGAGGCGCTGGAACGCCAGGAGGAACTGCAACGCAAGTACACCGGCGGCACCGTGCTCCACCTCTACATGACCGAACCGGTATCGAGCCCCGAGGCCTGCCGCACGCTGGTCAAGCGTGCCTTGAGCCGCTTCCGCCTGCCCTACATCACCATCACGCCGACCTTCTCGATCTGCCCGAAGCACGGCTACCTCAGCGGCAGCCACGAATTCTGCCCGAAATGCGACGCTGAAATCATCGAACGGAAGACACGCGAACTGGAAGCACAACAATGACTACCGCAACCAAGGAGACCAACATGACCGATCTCAGCAATATCAAGGCACTCGAAACCCGCCAGATCATCCTCACCGATGCGGAACGCCAGCCCTGCGAGATCTGGACGCGGGTGATGGGATATCACCGTCCCCTGTCCTCATTCAATATCGGAAAGAAGGGAGAATTCCATGAACGTAAGTACTTTAGCGAGCAATGCGCGGATCTCGGCGGCTGAGCCGGCGACGCGCACGCTGAAGGTGGGCGGCATCACGCCATTCACCGCGACCGACTACCCGGGCAAGCTGGCCGCGGTCGTGTTCGTGCAGGGCTGCCCGTGGTCCTGCGGCTATTGCCACAATCCGCACCTGCAGCTGCGGCTGCAGAAAAGCCCGCTGCAGTGGGGCAAGGTGCTCGGGCTGATCGAGAAACGCGTCGGTCTGATTGACGCGGTCGTGTTCAGCGGCGGCGAGCCCACACTCGATCCGGCGCTGGGTAGCGCAATCAAGGATGTGCGCAAGCTGGGATTCGAGATTGGCTTGCATACCGGCGGCTCGTATCCCCAACGGTTAAATGAATTGCTGCCGCTGGTGGATTGGGTGGCGCTCGATATCAAGGCACCGTTTGCGTCATATGAAAAGATCACCGGGATTGCCGACAGCGGGCTTCAGGCGCTGGCGTGCGCGGAGGCCGTGCTGGCAAGCGGAATCGATTACGAGTTCCGTACGACAGTGCACCCGTCGCTGCTGAGCGAAGAAGAAATCCTCAATCTTGCACATACCCTGGCCGCCATGGGCGCGAAGAACTATGCAATCCAGACCTTCCGCGCCCAAGGATGCAGGACGAAGGAATTGAAGGCAACCGCAGTAGCCGGGTATCCCAGCGGCGGTTTGGTGCAGCAGATTTCCGGGATGTTTGAAAAGTTCAGCTACCGGCCTGCATGAGTTTTATGCCTAAGCACATGCGCAAGAGTTTTTTTGACATTCAAGCGGCCAAATTTAACTGGTGCTATTGAGCCCGCATCATTTAAATCGTCGTCCCCGCGCAGGCGCTACCCTGTGCCCACATCTTTGCAATATGCGTTCGAGGGCGGGTTACTACGGTCGGTTTACCGCAAAAAGTAGCCCGTCATCCCCGCGAAGGCGGGGATCCATAGGCAGGTAGCACGAGCGCCTCCCCATGGATTGCCGCGGGACCGTCGAGGCCTTCGCGGGGATGACGTGTAAAGGTCAAAGGGCTCAATACTGTCAAAAAATTTTGCGCACTTGCCTAGACGTCCCGAGGCATAAAGCAAGGGCGCGTCGACCTATCGATCGCCTCAGCAGTTCCCTGAAGTCAACACGCAATCCTCGAAGACCTTCCGGATTCCGCGTCATGCTAGGATGAGTTACAGAGATATCTGTCTCTGCGGCGGAAAGGCAACCTGTCCGAATCGGGGCAGCAATGATGCCTTCTTTCATGCTTTCGTTGAAGGGGAATTCGATGGCTGTTCAGCTTGACCACATCATGGTACCGGCCCGCGACAAGATCGCTGCCGCGAAAATGCTTGGCGAACTGCTTGGCGTTCCCTGGTCGGAAACGAGTATCGGGCCGTTCTCAGCGGTATATGTCAATGACGGCCTGACCTTCGATTTCGATGAGTGGCCTGAGCCTGTTCCGCGGATTCACTATTGCTTCCGCGTGAGCCCGGATGACTTCAACACGATCCTCGGGCGGATCAAGGCCGCAGGCATCCCTTATCGAAGCAACGTGCACGGGCCGGTCGACTATCAGGTCAATGATTACATGGGTGGAAGCATCGTTTACTGGAACGAACCGGACGGCCATCAATGGGAAATGCTGACGGTGAGCTACGCGCGCAAGCCGTAGCGGCCAGGATGGAAAGGACCACGGTCATGCGATTGATCGTCAATATCGACGTGCCGGATCTTGCCACGGCAATCGCCTTCTATACGGCGGCTCTCGACCTTACCCTGAACCGGACCATGGACGACGATGTGGCGGAGCTGACTGGGGCGTCTTCCGTCATCTATCTTTTGCAGAATCCGGCCGGATCGCCCCCGGTAGGCGAGAAATCGCTGGTCCGCGACTACGGCAGGCACTGGACGCCAGTGCATATGGACTTCGTCGTTGACGATATCGGAAAGGCGGCGCAACGTGCGGTGAATGCAGGCGCCATTCGCGAAAGCGGATGCGTCGTATGGAACGGGTCGAAATGCATCACCTTCTCCGATCCCTTCGGCCACGGTTTCTGCCTGATCGAATTCGAGGGTGAGACATATGGTCCGGGTGATGCGTCATCCGGAAACCGGGAAGCCGGCAGTTCAACTGAGAATTAACGCCGGTCCCCGACGCGCACCGGTATTGAAGCCTCCGGTCTCAACGTCCTTCGAGCAGCGGATCCGCGAGCAGGACGTCCAGCAACCGCGAGAACGCAATGCAGGGATCGGGGTCGGACACGTCTACCGGATCCTCGACGACGGTCCCGTCATCGCGGTGCAGATGCCGAGGAAAGCCCGCCATACCAGCGTGCACCGGCGCCGTGTCGAGCCGCAATTCCGCATCGCCCCAGCTCCAGTGGATGGAAAACTCGTCGCTGCTGAAACAGCGCACTTCCATCATCAGCCCATTGTCGAAGGACATCAACAGCGCATCCTGCGCCAGCCGTACCGGTTCGGTCAGACTGCTGGCATACGCTTCCTCGACCTGCTCTTTCAGCAGCAGATGAATGCCGATTGCCGGGACCTCTGTGGATGGCCTGCCGCCAAACCTCCCCAGCAACTCTTCCCGGAGCTGCATCCGTCCCTGCTCCATGATGAGCGCGCTCAGGTAGTGCTCGTAGGCCGGGTGCTCCAACACTTCGCCGGATCGAATCCTTTCGAGCAGCTGCGCTTCATCGGCCACGGCATGCTGTTTCAGCAATGCCTTGCGCGATTCGCGCAACCGGTACAAGGCCTTGGCGTAGAGCGTCTGCAGGGATGCAGGGTCCATGCCGCCTTCATCGTCGTCAACCAGTGCTTCGTTCATTGCCGGAACCTCAATGCATCTTGTCGTCGTGTGATATCCCCTTCATCGGCTGATCGACCATGTCCAGGGTAATCTGTTCAAAGCGCTTGACCGCGCCGCCCTCCTTCGCCGCGAAAGCCTCTGCATCCGGCAAAGTGCCAAAGGAGCCGAAGGTTTTCCCCATCGACCCGGTCTTCTTGCTGCCGACCACGTAATACGCGGATTTCGCATCGATCCATTGGCCGCTCGGCTGCGCCCAATCGGTCTTGCCCATGTCCTGAACGAATACGCCGGCAACCGGTCGCTTCTGCTCGGGCGCAAGCAGCATGCCGAACAATTCCAGCAGGTCGCAGAAGAACTCGGACGCACCTTCCTTGTAGTGGATCTGCGCCTTCGGCCCGGGATAATCCTTGAGTACCATGCCGTCCAACGCGCAAGCGGTGCCCTGATCCGGCTCGACGGCGGCAACTTGGGCGGCTTCCTTGCCGCAAGCAGCGAGCACCGCCACCAGGGTAATCAAAGCCGGTTTGCGAAATCGAGCCAGGCGGCTTGCGACCAGTGTTGCTTTCATTTGAATCTCCAGCGTGCAATCAGGAATGGGGTGGCGATCCAGCCGAACATGATGGCGGTAAGGATCGCGGGATCGGTCAGGCGTTCCGGCATCACGGTGGCCAGTCCATACATGGACTGCACCTGCTCGGAGCTGAAGATGTTCAGCAAACGGAATATGTCGGCGGGATTGAGCATCAGCAGCGCGCCGAACAGGCCGCTGCCGATGCCGCCGTTGCTGACCACCAGGGCACCGGTCAGTACCAGGTCGAAAATCAATACGAAGAAGAACCACAGCGCGATCGCCACACCGGACGCGCGCATGCGGTCCGAAGACAGCACCGACACCAGCAGCGACAGGCTGAGGAAAGCCATGCCCATCAGGATCGCGGAGAACACGAAGCCGGCGTAGTGGAAGACATCGTTGGCGCCCAGTTGTGACGCCATCGGCAACAGCCCTGCGCCGAATCCGGCCAGGGTGGACACCGCGAGTGCACCGGAGAGGCCGATGTACTTGCCCAGCAGGATTTCAAAGCGCGTGATCGGCATCGACAGCAGCAGCTCCATCGAGCCGCGTTCCCGCTCGCCGACAATGGCGTCGTAGCCGAGGATGAGTGCAATCAGCGGCACCAGGTAGATCGCCAGACTGACGAGGCTGGCGATGGTCACGTCGATACCGCGGAATCCAACCGTCCCTTGCTGCGCCGTGCCGAAATAGGCGATGGCAAGCGCGAACAGTGAAAAGATCAGGGCTACCGACAGCACCCACAGGTTGCGGATGCGGTCGCGGAATTCCTTGCCGGCGATGATGCGCACCTGCGCACAATCGAAAAGCTTATGCATGACGGCCTCCGTAGCCGAGGAAGAGATCTTCCAGCGATGGTTCACGGATGCTGATGTCGTGTACTGCGTGCGCCATTGTGGAAAGGAGCTGCAGGATCGCCATCTTTTCTGACGGCGCGCAAGAGATGTGCGCCACATCTTCCCCTACCCGCATCTGAAGCCCTTCGGCACGTGCGAGCGCGCCATGAACCTCGTGATGGTAGCCGGGATGCAGATTGACCTCGATGATCGAGGGCAGCACCATCTGTGAGCGCAGTTGAGCGATCGACCCCTGCGCGGCAACCTTGCCGGATGACAGGATGACCAGGCGGTCGACCCGCTCCTGGATCTCGGCCAGGATGTGCGAGGTGATCACGATGGTCGCGCCCTGCGATTGCACCTCGCGCAGGACGCGGTAGAAATCATGGATTCCTTCCGCATCGAGGCCGTTGGTCGGCTCGTCGAGGAAGATGAGATCCGGATTGCCAAGCAATACCTGCGCAAAGCCGAGACGCTGGCGCATGCCTTTCGAGTAGCCGCGAACACGCCGGCCGGCGGCATCACCCAGTCCGACTCGTTCCAGCAATGCCTCGCAATCACGGCGCGACACCCGCTTGAGATCGGCGAACAGGCGCAGCACCTCCAGCCCGGTCAGGTTGTCGTAGGTGACAAAGTTCTCCGGCAGGTAGCCAATCCGGCGGAGCACCTCACGGAAGTCCTTGCCGCCGGTCGATGCGCCATGTACATGGACCTCGCCGCCGGATACAGGGATCAGGCCCAGCATCAGCTTGAACAGCGTGCTCTTGCCCGCGCCGTTGTGGCCGATCAGGCCGAACATTTCGCCTTTGGCAACCGCCAGGCTGACTCCGTCGAGCGCCTGCACGTCGCCGAAGCGTTTGGTGACTTCACTCACCTGGATGGGGACGTTTGTCATTCCACTTTCTCCATTCCTGATTCAGGGGACGCATACGCGGATTCCTGTCCACGACGCTGGGTGCACGCAGTACAGGGAACTGCCGTGCAACGAAGCGCAACGTCTGGATCGACGGGCTGGTCAAGACCAGCTTCAGCAAGGGGTATTGCCCGTTGAGCCTGTCCACCACATCATTGGCTTCGTAGGCGACATCGCCCTTGCCGTCGCCGTTCTGGTCCCAGCTGCTGTAGTTGCTCCAGTAGTTGCCCTGGGACTTGCCCCACTCGACATCGCGTGCGGCCACGTACTTGACCTGCTGGCGGTTATCGATGAAATCGTTGCCGTCCACCTTGTTGTTGCCAGAGCCGGCCGACAGATGCACGCCGACTTCATTGCCTGTCACCAGGTTGGCGCGCACAGTGTTGTACTCCGCGTCGTAGATGAAGAAACCGCGGCCATTGCCGGCGACGACGTTGTTCTCGACGGTCGAATCCTGGATGGTGCGCAGCATGATGCCGTGGTCGGCATTGCCCCAGGCGACGTTGTTGCGGACGGTCAGTTCGCGCACTTCCATCAGCGCCAGGCCGCCGCGGTTCATGTACACCTCATTGTTCTCCCACACGCTATGGTGGGTGTTCATGTAATGCGTGCCATAGCGCAGGTGATGAATTCGGTTGCCGCGGAATACGGATTTGCGCGACAGGTCGACGTAGATGCCGTCGCGGGCGTAGCTGATATGGTTGTCCAGGACTTGCGCGCCAGCCGAGTTGTACAGCTGGATACCGTTGCCGCGTGCCGCCGTCTGCAGGTCGCGCCGGCCGACAATGGTATTGCGCAGGATGCGCGCATCGTCGACCTTCTCGATCCAGATGCCGAACAGGTTGTGCACCACGTCGCAGTCCTGCACTGTCGGGCGATGTGCGCCGGGCTGGAAGTAGATGCCGGAATTCTGTGCGGTCTGGTCGATGCCGCTGTCGCGCACGATCAGTCCTTCGATGATGACATCGCTGGCGCGCACGCGGATCACGTCGCCGGCGAAGCCTCCACGGATGGTCGGCCGACCGATGCCGCGCAAAGTGATCGGCTTGTCGATCACCAAGCGTTCGGCGTAGTCGCCGCGCGCGACCTCGACAGTATCACCCGGGCCGGCGGAATTGATCGCTGAGGCAATCGAGCCGCCGGGTTCGACTTTCAGCACAGCGGCACAAGCAAAGTTTGCAGCCAAGCCGATGGCCACGGCTGCGATTGCCTGCTTAATACCGTGTCTACAGTCGTCCTGCACTTGTGTTACTCCTATTTGGCCGCCATCTGTGCCGTTTTCTCGGACAGGTTGCGCCGCACGCTTTCCAGCGGGATGAAATAGCCCTTGGCATCGATCCGTGTGAGCGGCAGCCCCTGCTTCTCGCGGCTCTTGCGTTCCTTGACCAGCGGCGGACATGCATGGTCGTCGTAATACATCACCATGCAATCGAGGCACAGCAGGCATTCCTTCTGGTCGATATTGCCGGCAGCATCGATCGCATGGGAGCCACAGCCGGCGGCGCAGGCGTGGCAAGTCTGGCATTCGCTCTTGCGCTTCAGTCCCAACAGGCGGAACTTGCCGGGAATCGCGAGGCCGGCGCCGAGCGGGCAGATGTACTTGCAATACGGGCGTTCGCTGAGGATCGATATAGCGAGAATTACCCCGACAAAGACCACGAAGGGCCACGAACGATTCCACACACCGACCAGGAACGCGCTCTTGAAGGGTTCGATCTCGGCCAGCAGTTCGGCGGTTTCCATCGAGTAGAAGGACACCAGCACCAGAACCGCGAACACGACGTACTTCACCCATTTCAATTTGTCATGCAAGGCCTTCGGCAGCAGCTTCTGGAAGCGCTTCAACCCGAGCCACTGGCCGGCCTTGAACGCCAGATGCTGCAGCGAGCCGAACGGGCAAATCCAGCCGCAGAACAATCCCCTGCCCCAGATCACGACCGTGATGATCATGAACCACCAGAAGATGAAAATGAACGGATCCGACAGGAACAGCTCCCATTTCCATTGATGGATCAGGGAATGGAACCACGTCATGATCTGCGTGACACTCGGCTGCGCCTTCAGGTAAAAACCGATGAAGCCGACGCTCGCAATCCACAGCAAGGTGCGCGGGATCGAGATCCACGGCTTGCTCTTGCGGTTGGAGGCACGCACCAGTCTGTCGCGTTGCGAATAGATCAAGGCGGTGGCAGCCAGGATCAGCGAGAACAGCACGATCTCCAGCGAGCGTGCCTTCCAGATCGCCTTCCATGCAGCCTCAGGCCGTTCCACATGCGGACGGCCGCCTTCGAGGTAGCGCGCCGGCAGCCAGTACTCGCGATCAAAGTGCGCGAAAGTCTTGGTCCCCTTCTGGGCGTCGACCTTGTTCGCCAGGAAGCTCAGGTCCCACGGCCACGCCGGATTGAAATCGGCCGAGCGCAGGATGAAGATCGCGGATTCCTTGAACTCGGGCGCGCCGGACGCCTTCAGTTGATAAAGATTGAAATAGTCGGTATCGCGGAAGGTGAACGACGCCGGGTCCTGCCGAACCTGGATGCGGTCATAAATGCCGCCGCGGACGAATCCCGATCCCTTGAACGAGGACTGGCCGTTGGCGACGATGAAGATCGCATGTTCGTTCGGCTTCAGGTCCTGCATCAGGCTCGCATAACCCTGGTCGCCGAGAATGCTCTTGCCGATTGCCGGCACGTTGAGATAACCGTAGTACAGGTCGATATACGGACGGCCGTCTTCGATGCCGCCGGCATCCTTCGGCTCCACACGCAGGTGCTCGATGCTGCCTTCCTTGATCATGCTTGCCCAGTCGAGCTTTTCATCGACGGCCACGAAGCGCGCGGCGGGCCGCGGCGCAGCCTTGATGATGCCAACCTGGCGCGCGACTTCGTAGGCGCTGCGCGAAATCACCTGGTTCTCGGCGATTGCGGTGACCGTCGCGCCGCTAATGCCGTCCAATCCGGTCACGCCGCTGCGCCCCTGGCCGATTTCCAATTTTGCATCGGCCATCTTGCCGTGGTACTGCCGGATAAAGGTCACCAGTGCGGACTCGGGAATGCCAGCCAGCAGAATCGGTTCCGAATGTTTGAGGATGCGCACCTTGGTGATCGCACCGCGGGTATCCATCCCGATCAAGGTAATGATCGGCCTGCCGGAGTAGGCGGGAATGTCAACAATGTCGGTCGACAGGGAGACATAGCCGACGAGACGTTTCTGGCCATTGTCGGTTGCGTAGGCTTCGACGTAGGGCGGCATGCCTTTGCGCTTCGAGAACTCTTGTGCGGCAGGCATGACATCCCCGCATGGCGCATGTGCGCACAGGTCCGGGCCGTGCAGCAGTTCGTCGGACAGGACAGTGTCGTACATCGACGCCATTGCCGCGCGAGGAATGGAAAGAAAAACGAACAACGCTGCCATCAGCACCAGCAGGTGCGGCAGCCAATGCGCGCGGTCAAACCTGAGTTTCATATGCAGATGGAGGCAGGGCTTGTTATGTACCCTGCGAAACAGTGAATCCGATGGCGCTCTAGCGCCTTGCGCCCTTCTCCCGCTCGCGGGAGAAGGGTTGGGGATGAGGGGAATTGCCAAGACCGTAGGATGCATTGCGATCCCCCTCACCTCTGCCCCTCTCCCGCGAGCGGGAGAGGGGTGTACATCACGCTTCCACCAGGAAGCGGCTGCGCATCTCCAGGTGCAGCGCATGGCAGAAGTGCGTGCAATACAGCCAGAACGCACCCGGCTTGTCAGCCTTGAAGGTCACCGACTTGGTTTCCTGCGGGTTGACGATGAAGTTGATGTTGTAGTTCGGGATCGCGCAGCCGTGGGCGAGGTCCTCGATCTTGTCATGGTTGGTCAGGGTGAGCGTGACTTCATCGCCCTTCTTGACCTTGATGACAGGCAGGCTGAACGCCGGTGCCTGCGAAATCATGCGCACGTGCACCTTGTTGCCCTTGCGTTCGATGCCCATGTTCTCCGGCGTGACCTTGTTCGGGAAATCGTCCAGGTTGTAGATCTTGCGGGTCTTGACCACGTCGCGCTTGACGATGATGCCGTCGTGCGGTTCCGGATAGGCGGTGTGGTCGGCGATCAGCTTCATCTTCTCGCCGCTGATGTCGAGCAGTTGTTCCGTTTCCGGATGCAGCGGGCCGACCGGCAGGAAGCGGTCCTTCGAGAACTTGTTGCCGGAGTTGAAGTACTTGCCGTCGGCTTCCTTGGTTTCGCCCATCGATGCGAAGCCGTGGCCCGGCTGGTAATGCACGTCGAGACGGTCAACCACATACTTCGCCGACTTGTCGCCCTTGGCGAAGGCAATGGCCTTTTCGATATTCCATTTCACGACCTGGCTGTCGAGGAACAGCGAGGTGTACGCATTGCCCTTGCCGTCGAAACCGGTATGCAAGGGACCGAGGCCGAGTTCCACTTCGGCGACGACTGCGTCGCGCTCCTTCGCCAGTTCACCGGCGAACCACTTTTGCACCAGCGCCAGTTCGATCACGGTACCCGTCGGCGACAGCTTTCCGGCGCAGACGAAGTACTTGCCGTCCGGGCTGGCGTTCACGCCGTGCGGGTTCTTGCCGACCGGGACGTAACAGGTCACCGCGGTCTTGGGATCGCTGTTGGCAGCCTTGCGGCCGTCGACGACCGGCACCTTGGACTTGCCGACGGTGGTGAACTTGCCTTCCTTGACCAGTTTCTCGATACGCTCGACGTTGAGGAACACGCAGGCATCGTGCTCCGACGACATCATGCCACCCAGTTCCGCCGAGTTCTCGACGTTGTACTGGTTGGATGCAACCAGCTTGCCGTCATACGAGGTGGCGGTCAGGTCCATGTTGCCGTCGACACGCACCTGCCAGCGGACTTCCATGGTCTCCGCATCGACACAGGAGAACAGTGCGCCCCACTTGGTCGGGTCGTCGAGATCACGGCCGTCGTTGGGCAGCGGGCAATGGAATTCGGCGCCGCAGAAGACGCGGGTGGTGTAGTTGATCTTCTCATCGACCGGATCGCGCTTGTCGGGGAAGATGCCGTGGAAGCCCATCACATTGGGCAGCTCGGTGATCTTGTCGACTTCCATCGTGTCCATGCGGATGCGGGCGATACGGGAATGGATCTTGTCGTTGACGAACAGCCAGCGGCCGTCATACGTGCCGTCCTTGTAGCTGCCGTGCACGTGATGGGTATCGCCAGTGGTGTACTTCAGGCTGCCGTCCGGATTGGTGCCGATGATGGCCTTCGATTCGTTGGTGATGCCCCAGCCGACCATCGGGTCGATGTTGAACACCGGGATGCGACGCAGCTCGCGGCCGGAAGGCACGCCGATCACGCGGACTTCGCCTGAGTGACCGCCGCTGGAGAAATGGTAATACTCGTCCAGCTGGCCCGGCTGCACTTCATGACTGCCCGCCGCATGGGCAGGAGCCGGCGCTGCCGAAGCGGCCGCTGCCGGCTTGGCGTCTTCCTTGCAACCGGCGAGTCCCATCGACACGCCTGCGCCTGCCAGACCCAGCAATGCGCTGCGGCCGAGGAAACGCCTGCGGTTTTCCATCGCCGGCGCATCTTGTGTATTCAAGTCTTTACTATCCTTGCCCATTAGATTTTCTCCAACATGTGGTGCTGTTAACTTTCAAATGCAGGAATGCGGATTTCTGCACCGGAGTACTACTGACGCGCATTCTCGGATTTGTCCCTGGAAAAAAACATGATGTGAATCAAGTTTCCAAAAGGAAGGGTTGGCACGGATTTAATCCGGGAAGGTCGCACGATTTTTTCTGACGTGCGCTTACAACAGAAGCGTCGCCCGGCGCTCAACGACGTGATACGCACCCGGTGATGGATATGAAAAAAAAGAGAATGCCCCGTAGGGGATATGCGCAGCCTGCTAGCGAGGAGCCTGCTCGTTCTGGAACGCATCCGCCTCTGCGGCGGAGTGAGAGGGGGAATCTGCTCGAACGGAACGTGTCACTTCGTCAATCACGGCTTCAACCTGTCCGGGATCGAAGTCGGTGTGATACTTTTTCTTCACACCATATTCATGCAATTGGTAGTACCAGCGAGGCGCCAGATCATGTCGCGCGAGCGAGCTCTTCACGCACGCAAGAATGCATCCGTCGATCCCGATGATCGGCCGGCCGGATTTCGCGATCTTGAGCAAATGCGGCACATCGCCTCCTACGCCCGCAATGCATGACATTTCCGCAAGACCGCGACGATCCAGCTGCAGAGCAACCTGATTCGCGGTTTGCGCCGCACTGGAACATCCGGAACAGGAATAAACCAGCGGTATCTTCAAATCACGAGATTTCATGTCAGCGCATGCCAATCACGTGCGGTTGTTTCCGCCACCGGGTTTGATACGGCCGAAAACGCGAGCAGGCGCGAGCTTGCCCAACTCGAATACAGGCAGTTCGATAGCATCCAGCGTGTTCTTCACCAGAAGACCGAGTTCCGTGTCGCCTTCCATCGCGAGACGACGGCTGAAGAACAAGGTATCCGGATCTTCCTGGCGACGCGCCAGCAACAGGAAATCGTGCGCGCTGGCACTGATCGTCAGGTCCGGCTCGCCCTGATTGCTGCCAGCGATGAAGCGACCGCCATTCCAGAGAAAATCGAAGGACAGGCGCGCATCCGTCACCTTGATGCGCAGCTTCTTCCCGGCAAGCGCCGACTGGACGTCATCCGGCAGGTTGCTCTTGAGCGTGAGATTCAGGCTGGTAGCGAACAGCAGTGAACCGGGATAGACCGGCAACAGGGACAACAGTTTGCCTACTGGCTCTGGGAGGACGAAACGATTCGGGGTCATAAAGTAAGCTTCCTGGACAAACTGCCAAACGAATTGCCTGAGACGGAGCGAATGCCATTGCTGAGGCCGGCGAAGCGCAACGTATCAACGCACTTTTTGTTCATGGGCGGGCACATGCTCAATTAACACCTGCTCCCTTATCCCCGTCATTCCCGCGAAGGCGGGAATCCATGCTGAGTCAGTGAGTGCAAATGCAGTAGCTTAACGACCTCACTATGGATTCCCGCCTTCGCGGGAATGACGGGGGAAATGTGTTTCGGATAATCGACCTGAGGCGCCCGCACTCAGACGCCTGTCTGCCCTTTCCTTGCGGTGGCCGCTTCCTCCTGTTACGCCACCATCCGATCCAGCCCCGGCTTGCCATGCCAATACCCATTGCACGGCTGGTCCGGCATCAATGCCTCCATCTGCTTCAGCGCATCCGCCGACGCAAGCTTCCTGTCCAGCACATCACGGAACAGCGACGCAATGCGATCGGTATGCTGCGCCTGCGGGCTGATGCGCGCGACATCGACGCCAAGCTGTTCCATCGCACCCAGCTCGCCGACGAGGTTGTACACCAGCGCGGACTGTGTCTGGATGCCGTTCAGCGTCAGGAAATGCTGGCTTTCGCGCGTCTTCAGCGCCAGGCCATCCGGGTATTCCATGCAGGCGAACTGGCAGTCGTCCTTGGCCAGGTTGCGATGGCGCGCGGTAAAGCAGCGTGCAGAAAAAGCCAGTGGCATGCGCCCGTACGCGAACACCTCGGTCTCCATACCGGCCGGACGATCCTTCTGAATGTGCGCAAGCCCGGTGCCGCTCATCTCCAGCGGCATCACCCAACGCTTGGCACCGGTTTCAGCCATGAATTGCAGCGTGGGCGCATTGAATACGTTCAGATGGGGGCCGGCCACGAACGGAGCCTTGCCGGCGATGCAGTTCACCGCGCCCATGTCGTTTGCCTCGACCGTGTAACGACCGTTTTCGGTGATCCGGTGCAGCGTGCCGATATCGGTCTTCGACTCGAGCAACGCCTGCGTGGACAGGACGACTTCCTTGCCAGATGCAGCCAGCAGGTCGGCAACGTCCATCCAGTCGGACAGGCGCAGTTCGCGCCGGCGCGAGCAGACGGCTTCGCCGAGGTAGACGATATCGACCGGCGCTTTCGCCATGGCCTGGTAGAACTCGAAGACCGTTTCTTTCGGCCAGAAATAGAGGATGGGGCCCAGAGAGAGCTTCAAGGTGTTTCTCCGTTACTTCCAGGGGCGGTGATAGGCGCCGAGCGTGTGCTGCTGACCTTCCGCCACCTTGTTGAGCTCCGACATCCAGAGCGGCTTGACCGAGTAACGCTGCGAACTGTCGAGCGCATTGTCGATCGCTTCGCGCCAGACCCTGGTCACTTGGGCGACGTAGGCGGGGCTGCGCTGGCGCCCTTCGATCTTGATTGCGCGCACGCCCATCGCCAGCAATTGCGGCAGCAGTTCCAGCGTATTCAGGCTGGTCGGTTCCTCGATGGCGTAATAGCTTTCGTCATTGACCTCGAAGCGCCCCTTGCACAGTGTCGGATAGCCGGCGTTTTCCCCTTCGCCGTAGCGGTCGATCAGCACGCCGTTCAGGCGAGATTCGAGGCCCTTCGGCGTCTGCTGCCAGCGCACTGCCTTGGCCGGTGAACACACGCCGTGCGTATTCGGCGCCTCGCCGGTGACATACGATGACAGTGCGCAGCGGCCTTCCACCATCACGCACAGGCTGCCGAAGCCGAAGACTTCGATTTCGACCGGCGTGTTACTGGCCACATGCTCCACCTGCTCCAGCGACAGCACACGCGGCAGGACCGCGCGCTGGATGTTGAATCGCTTGTGGTAGAAGTTGATCGCTTCGTAGTTGGTTGCCGAGCCTTGCACCGACAGATGCAGGCGCAGATCCGGGTACCTGGTCGCCGCATACTGCATCAGTGCGGGATCAGCCAGGATGATGGCATCGATCCCCGCTTGCGCGGCGCGATCTACTGCGGTACGCCACGGCGTCCAGTTTTCCGCCTGCGGATAGGTATTCAGCGCAAGCAGCACCTTGCTGCCCTTGCCATGCGCATAGCGGATTCCGTCCGCAATCGCCTTGTCGTCGAAATTCAGCCCGGCGAAATTGCGTGCGTTGGTCGCATCGCGGAATCCGAGGTACACACAGTTGGCGCCGTTATCGACGGCCGCCTTCAAGGCCGGCAGGCTTCCTGCCGGCGCTACGAGTTCCATCTGGGTTGCTGATTGCTGCACGAGTTCCTTCCCTGGAAACAGGTCGATCGATTTGTCTGTCGTTTCAAGCCGGCGTCGCTGCGGCGCACGCCACATTCGGTGCGCCGGTGCCGCCTTCGCTCGCCGGGCGCTTGCCGGTCAGGAGGAATTCGACCAGCTCGCGAACCGGACGGATCTCGCTGCCAAACGGCAGTTTCTCCGAACCACGGAAGAACAGGCCGCGTTTGACGTCCCCTTCCAACGCGAATGCAAGCTGCGTATCGATGCAGAACTGCCCCGCCTTGGCGATGCCGTCACGCAGGCCGCACTGCGCCAGGCAGTCGAAGCCGACCGTGCACTGCTTCGGACCGGCCTTGCTCTGCAGCTTGGCTTCCTTATCGAGATAGTTGGCCAGCCAGGGCGTGCGCACGCCGCGTGCCGGCAGCCCGGCCACGCTCATGAAGGTGACGATGTCTTCCGGCTTCGCTTCGGCAAGGACTTTCTTGAAGTTGATGTGCGCATCGCCTTCTTCGGTGACAGCAAAGGCGGTGCCGAGCTGGATGGCGCTCGCGCCCATCTTGAACAGCTCGCGCACCTGCTCGTGCGTGTTGACGCCGCCTGCGGCGATCAGTGGAATGCGCTCGCGCTCGATGCCGAGCTCCTTGAACAATTCCAGCGTGCCTTCCAGCACGGCGGGGAATGCGAAGTGCGGCGCATCCACGTCTTCCGGCTTCGACGCGCCGAGGTGACCCGCGGCGTATTTCGGGTTCTCGATCACGATGGCATCCGGCAGGCGGTTCTTGCGCATCCACTTCTTCATGATCAGCGCAATGCCGCGCACGTCCGACAGGATCGGGATGAGTGCAACGTCGGGATAGTCGACGGTGAGCTCGGGCAGATCGAGCGGAAGCCCTGCGCCGACCACGACGGCATCGATGCCGCTCTCGCAGGCTTGCTTGACGTACGCTGCGTACTCGGCGACGGCGCGCATGATGTTGACAGCGACCATGCCGTTGCCGTCTGCGATGACTTTGGCTGCCTTGATTTCGCGGTCGAGCGCGATCAGGTTGGCGCGATCGATCAGTGCCTTGTTGCGCGACTTGCCGGTCTGCGCCATCAGGTCCGGATGATGACGTCGCAAGTCGACACTGGAAATGGTGCCGACGCCGCCCAGGCGGGCAACGCTGCCGGCCAGCCGGTGCGCGGAAATACCTACCCCCATGCCGCCCTGGACAATAGGAAGCAGAGGCCGACCCCTGACATTAAAAGTTTCAAAAGCAGTCTTCAGCACAGAGGTCCTTCCAGTTCCATTAAGCAACGAGCGAATGTAGCAAATGCAATATGCAATTTGTTTGATCTCAGTCAAGTAATTCGGACTTGCCCCTGATAGCGAAAAACGACTGCAGTTCATGGCAATTTTGCTCACTTTAGTCTCGACCGCACCTTGCAATCCTTAACCTGAATCAAGGATTACCGTTTGACGCAGGTGTGACAATCCGCTACATCGTGAACTCATCGAAAGATTCGGAATGGAAACTTTCTCCCGCTACCTCGGTACCGACCACAAGCGCTGCGACGATTTCTTCGCGCAAGCCGAAACTGCAGTGGCGGCAACGCTCTGGACCAATGCCGAACAGGCGATGGGCGCATTCGGCGAGGCGCTCGAGATGCATTTCTCGATGGAGGAACAAGTCCTGTTCCCGGAATTCGAAGAAGCTGTGGGCAGCAGCGAAGGCCCGACAGCCGTGATGCGCATGGAACACCGGCAAATGCGCGAGATCCTGTCCATGCTGAATGAGTGCCTGCAAAAGCGGGATGCCGACGGTTTCCTCGGCTATTCCGAAACACTCAACACGCTGATGCAGCAGCACAACATGAAAGAGGAAAGCATCCTGTACCTGATGACCGATCGCGTGCTCAGTGGACGCCAGGAGGAAATCATCGGCGCGATGCGCGAGATCGGCAGCACATCATGAGCACGGGCATCCCTGACCTCGAGATCGACGTCTGCGGTCTCGAACCGCCCGAGCCGATGGAACGCGTCCTGGAAGCGCTCGACCGCCTGCGGCCGGGCCAGCGCCTGCGCGTGCTGATTCCGCGCGAGCCCTTCCCTCTCTACCGCATCCTCGAGCGCAATGCTTACGCGCACGAGACGAAGAGCCGCGAGGATTTTCTGTTCGAAGTCGTGATCTGGCCGCACAAGTAACACACGACCGGCTATGCAACGCGTCCTTTCCTTCGAGCAGCCCCCTGCGCTTTCGCTGCCATTGCGCTTCTTCCTCATTGCGCCGGCATTTGCGATCCTCGCCGGCTTGCTGCTGCTCTGGCGCGGTCCGGAAATGCTGGTCTCGCGCTGGACGCCGGAAACGCTCGCGTTCACGCACCTGCTGACGCTGGGTTTCCTTTCCATGTGCATGATAGGCGCGCTGCTGCAGATACTCCCGGTGGTCGCGGGACTGGAGCATCCCTTCGGCCAGCGCAGCGCAATCGCCCTGCCCGGCATGCTGGCGTCGGGCACCTTCGCTCTGACGTCGGCATTCTTTCTGGTCTCTTCCTTCCTGTTCAAGGCCGCGCTGCTTCTGCTGCTGTCGTGCTTTGCCTGGTTCCTGCTCGCCCTTTTGAAGCAGGTATGGACAGCACCCCATGCCGGACCGATGCTGGTCGCGATCCGCCTGGCCCTCACCGCCCTCGCTGCGGCAGTGGCGTTCGGCGCGTCAGCTGCAGCCGGTTTTGCCTGGCCTCTTTCCCTGCCCTTGCTGCAATTGACCGACTTGCACGCGTCCTGGGGACTGCTCGGTTGGGTCGGTCTCCTGGTTGCGGGCATCGCCTACCAGGTCGTCCCGATGTTCCAGGTCACGCCGGTCTATCCGCAATGGATGACACGCGGGTTCGCATGGACGGTCTTCGCGCTGCTAGCGCTGCGTACAGTGGCTTCGGTTCGCGCCGCGGACAGCATATGGTCGGCAACGCTGACCGTCTTCCTGGCCATGACCGGCGTATTGTTCGGACTCACCACGCTGCACCTGCTGCGCCAGCGCAAGCGGCCAAAACCGGATGCGACCACTTTCTTTTGGCGCACGGCGCTGTCCAGCTTGATTGCCGCAGCGCTGCTGTGGACAGCGGGGACACTGTTCCCGCAAATTGCGGGGCATCCGTCTTACGCGCTTGCAGTGGGCATGCTCGCCATCGTCGGTTTCGGTTACTCGGTCGTTAACGGCATGCTGTACAAGATCATCCCGTTCCTGGTGTGGTACCACCTGCAGCAACGCCTCACGGGCGGTTGCGCGAAGGCGCCGAACGTCAGGCAGATCCTGCCGGACCAGGATGCGGAGCGGCAGTTCCGACTGCATCTGCTGGCACTGGTGCTGCTGGTACTGGCCACGGTATTCCCGGACTGGTTCTCGCAGATTTCCGCAATCGCATTTACTGCATCGTCAGTATGGCTGTGGCGAAACCTGCTGAAGGCGGTGCGCCTCTATCGCGACATGACGTCCGACCCGTCCACATTGCGCGCCGCAACCTGATGCCCGTTAGAACCGATGGCGAATGCCTAACTGGAACGCATTCGCGTTTTCGCCGGGGCGTGCAGTGAACCCGCCTGCGTAACCGGCTCCACCCAATGCGTACTGCGCATTCGGATCATTGCTGGCATGCGCGAAGAACACGTACACATCGGTACGCTTCGACAGGTTATGGTCGTAACCCAGCGCATACAGGGTCACATCGCTGTCGGGAAGCAGGTCGTTCCGGGTGTGGCCAATCGAAGCCATCACGCGTCCGGCGCCGACAAGATAGTGCACGCCGAGCGTCGCACTGTCGGCATCGATCCGTGCATTCGAGTTGATGGCTGCGACGACGCCGGGCACCAATGCCGCCCCCGTTGTGCCCAACGCGCTTGTGACCGTAGGCGTCAGGACGAAACCGATCGAGGGATTGTCGTTCTTGAACTTCATGTACCCGGCAAAGAACTTGAACTTGTCCATCTTGAACGACCCGCCAATGACCCCGGTCCTGAGCGACCGGTTGCCGAATGGGTCCTTCTCGGTGTTGTAGCCCACCCCGACCGCGATGGTGTCGGTCTGGTATCGCAGGTTTGCACCGAGAAAGCGGTCGGCGACGCCAAGCGAGCCTGATCCCACGTCTTCCGGGCTGTACATCAGCGAGGCGCCGATGCCATTCGGCAGTTGCAGCCGGTACTGGATGGCGTTGCTGGAACGTATCGCGACGCCCGGAGTATACAGCGAGCCGAGGCCGGAGACGATGTGCCCCCACTGGCCGGCCGAACCGGTTTCGAATGTATCCGCGAATACGGAAATTTCATAGGCAGGCGTATATTGCCGGCCAAGCAGGAAGCCGCCTATCGGCGTGATGAGTCCCACCATGGATGTGCGGTCGAACAATGCGCCGTTCGAATTCACCACCGCGTTATTGCTCCCGAGGCCAGTGGCAAGCGCCAGTGACGCTGCGGCAGGCAATGGGGCGCCGCGCAGTAAGGTGAAAGCGGGGCTCCTTCCGGCAAAACCGTTCTTGTTATCCCCGGTGTCGAGTTCGATGCGCGACTCCAGCGTGAATATGGCCTTGTATCCGCCGCCAAGGTCCTCGGTACCCTTGAAACCCAAGCGAGAACCATCCGCAATGCCGCTGGCGAGGTTGTACTGCGTACCGTTGCCGAAGCGCGATACGTGTATGCCGGCGTCGGCGATACCGTAAATGGTGATACTGCTTTGCGCCAGCACCGGCGCTGCGCAGCAGGAGCCAATCAGGACAGCCAGTAATCTGCTTTTCATTTTTGTCTCCATCTTTTTCGATTTATCGGGGGCAAGCTCGACGGCCGGAACAGCGTGCACTGTTCTTTCAGTTGATAGCACAGACAAAATGGCAAACAGTCGACTTTGTTCAACATCTGGCGTTTCTGGCCGCGCCGGATGCAGAGAATGGCTGTAACGATGGAAAATGTGTTGCGAAACTGCCGCACGCAGACTGGCCATGCTTCCGGCCTGCGTGCATTTAATATAGAGGGGAAATAAAGGAAGGCGGTATCGCGCCTAGCGACCTTCGTAGGTACGCAGCTTTTCGATATCGAGGATGGTGATCGTCCGCCCGTCCACGTGGAGCAATTGCTTGTTGGCGAGGTCATGCAGGATGCGCGAAAAATGCTCCGGCGTCAGGTTCAGCCGCGATGCCAAAACCGTCTTGCTGACCTGCAGCGTGATCTGATCGCCATCCTGCTGGGCATCGGACTTCAGCAGATAGCCGATGACGCGCTGCGCCCCCGAGCTGAGCGAGTATGCTTCCACATCCGAAATCAGTCCGTGCAAGCGGCGGCTGAGTCCTGCCAGCATCTTGCGCGCGAACTTCGGGTCGCGCTCCAGTTCATCGAAGACAGCTTGCTTGGACACGTGCAGCAGCAGTGTGTCCGCCAGCGCCTGCGCCGTCACGATGTACGGTTTCTCCATGAACATCAGCGCTTCGCCGAAACTGTGTCCCGGCCCGATGATCTCGACCACTTTCTCGTTGCCGTCGGGCGAGGTAAACGCGAGCTTCACCTGCCCGTAGATGACGATGTGGAATCCAACGCAGGGATCGCCCCGCCGGAAGATGATTTCGCCGCGCGCGACATGCCGCTCCGTCACCGAGGCCGCAATCTGCTTCAGCTCGTCCGGCGCCACCTCATTGAACAAGGGAAGCTTGTTCAGGAACTCCTCGACCTTTACCTTGCCGCCCATGATCAGCGCACAATCATCACGGGCACATCGGTGGACGCCAGCACCTTGGTTGCAATCGAGCCCATCACCAGATTGGTGAACGCGCCGTGCCCGTGCGAACCCATCACGATCAAATCGATCTTGTTCTTCTTCACGTAGGACTGGATTTCCTTTGGGATGTCGCCGACCTTCCAGGAACTGCGGAACGGGATCTCTTTCTTTTTCAGGATCTTTTCCGACGCTGCAAGTGCCGCCAGGGACTCTTCCTCGTAATACCGGTTCACCATGTCGCTGCCAAGGAAGGATCGCGCCCCGCCGGACGGCAGCGGCAATTTGACGTGCAGTAGATGCAGTTCGGGAATGCTGCTGAACCAGTTGAAATGCTTGATGACATGCTTGACCGCCTTGGTGCTGTAGGCGGAACCGTCAACGGCGATGAGGATTTTCATTGTTGTCCTTTTGGTCGGTCGCGTCGACTCTAGCAAACGAGGCTGTCAATTTGTTTGACCTGAATCAAGTGACGCCGGTCAATGTCACGCCTGCTTTACAGTCGTAAAGGCGCTCACTGGCCCGCAAGGCCAATCCGATGTCAAATTTATAATAGAATCGCAGAGCGCATTCCCTTCCCCGCGACTTTCTGAAAAAGGAGCCCCGATTGAACCAGCCGGCAGATGCATCCCTCCATCACATAGTCATCGTCGGCGGCGGCGCCGGCGGCCTCGAACTTGCCGTTCGCCTCGGCAAGAAACTCGGAAGAAAGAAGAAGGCGCGCATCACGCTGGTCGACGCGGCACGGACACATTTATGGAAACCGCTGCTGCACCAGGTCGCAGCCGGCACCCTCGACTCCCACGCAGACGAACTCGAATACCTCGCAGTCGCGCGCGCCAATTGCTTCACCTTCCGGTTAGGACGCCTCGACGACCTGCACCGCGAAGACAAGGAAATCTGCCTGGCCCCTACTTACGACGAGGAAGGCCAGGAAATCCTGCCCCGCCAATCGATCAAGTACGACACCCTGGTGCTCGCCATCGGCAGCCAGACCAACGATTTCGGGACGCCGGGCGTGCATGAAAATACCATCATGCTCGATTCCCCAGAGGCCGCGGAGCGCTTTCACCAGCGTCTGATCAACTCTTGCCTGCGTGCACAGGCGAAATCGAAAGGGCCGGATGAAGGCCGGTTCACCGTGACCATCATCGGCGGTGGCGCCACCGGCGTGGAGTTATCGGCGGAGCTGCACCTGACCACCAAGATTCTGTCGAGCTACGGGCTTGTAAATTTCGATCCTGAAAAAGACCTGAAGATCGTCGTGGTCGACGCCGCACCGCGCGTCCTGAGCGCCCTGCCGGAACGCCTGTCGGCCGCGGTCGCGCACGAACTACGCATGCTCGACATCGATATCCACACCAACGAAAAAGTCGTCGAGGTACGGAAGGATGGCGTACAGATGGCCAGCGGCAAATTCATCCCGAGCGGGATCGTCGTGTGGTGCGCCGGCATCAAGGTACCGGACTTCGTGAAAGGCATCGGCGGACTGGAAACCAACCGCATCAACCAGCTGCTTGTCCACCGCACGCTGCAGACGACACTCGACCCGTCGATTTTCGCGCTGGGCGATTGCGCTGCCTGCCCGCAGGACGAAGGCAAGCCACCGGTGCCGCCGCGCGCGCAGGCCGCCCATCAGGAAGCGACACTGCTGGCCAAGTCGCTTCCGCGCATGCTTGAAGGCAAACCATTACTCGAGTTCACCTACCACGACCGCGGCTCGCTTGTGTCGCTCGGCGATTACAGCGCTGTCGGCAGCCTGATGGGTGCGATTGCGCGCGGCTCGGTCTTCATCGAAGGCCACATCGCGAAATGGATGTACTGGTGGCTGCACAAGCATCACCAGATCGCGGTGAATGGCTGGTTCCAGACCTGGCTGGCGACCTGGGCCGAGACGATTGATTGGGCGCGCAATCCGCGCATCAAGCTGCACTGAGCGAAACCAACCGATTTCGTTTGCTTGCGTGGGAATTGCCCGCGGTCGAAAACGCCATCGCGTAGCAGGCGAACGACGCCATCGAGATTATCGTGCGAATCAGATTTGCTTCGTTCCAGCGCGTCCACATGAGCACCCAGCTCGCGGGTGCCTGCTGCGGATTCCATGTTGCCAGCTCATTATTGATCGGGACGTTGATTTCCCGGGTGATGAAAAAGGCAGCAAGATAGAGCACGTATCCCGCAGCAGCAGTCAGATACCATCCCGTGCGCCCCTGCCGCCAAGTCACAGCGAGCAGGATCGCGGGCACGACAGCCGCGCCGAAATAGACAATTGCGAAGGCCGAATTCCGCACCTTCAGGTTGATCAGTTGCTGCACGTGGACGTAATCGGCGGCGGCCAGCTCCGCCGTCGCCAGATTCACATCCGCCGAGAAAGCAAAGAAGAAGCCCGCAATCAGACCGGACAGCAGCAGAGTCAGCACGATCAGCGCACGCTGCATGGAAGTCTCCTGTGAACAGCGGCACCCGCCTTGTCATGGCCGATGCCGCCGGCAGTGCAGTCGGCATTAACCGCGATGGCGGCGATGCCCCTTTCCGAACCGGAATTCGTCGTTGAAGACTTTCTGCTGTTCCGGCGTCAGGACCGCGTAGAACTCCTTCGTCGCCGCAATGCGATCAGCCATCCGCTTCTCATGCTCCTGCATGAAGCCGAGCATCTTCTCCATGCGCTCCGGCGCAGGCAGCTTGTCGATCTCCGCACGGTCCGGACGCTTCGGCGGTTCCGCCGGCTTGACCTTGGCGATGTAGTTCTTCCACGCGCCTTCCTGGTTCGCATTCAGCTTGAGCTTGTCATGCAGCTCGGCCTGGCGCTTTTCGAAGCGGGCTGCCATTTTCTCTGGCGACCTGCCGTGCTCGCCGAACGCAGCCGGCCCGGCGCCCATCGGTCCGCAGTCCGGACGCTCTGCATAGGCCGCGAACGAGGTCGCACCGATGCCCGCAGCCATCAAACCAATCAACAGACGCTTGCGAAATGTGTTCATGATCTTTCCTCTTCTACGTGATTGAAACTCGTGCCCTTTGCACGGTTCCCATGATGCCGCCGCAATGTATCGCCGCCATGTCGCTTGCCGGTGATGTTGTAGCAGCAAGTAAGCTCCGCAACCGGATTTGTATCGCTCTGTATCAAACAGACTTCCGTAGCCGCCACGATACAATTCGCTAAATTTTCCACGCCAGAAATTGCCATAATGCGTCCATGGAAACACCCGCTCATATCCTGATTGTCGACGACGACCGCGAGATCAGCAGCCTGCTGGCCGAGTACCTGGAGAAAAACGGCTACAAGACCTCGACTGCCGGCGATGGCAAGGCCATGTGGAAAGCACTGGACGAGACCCGCATCGATCTCATCGTGCTCGACCTGAACCTGCCCGGCGACGACGGCCTGACGCTGTGCCGCAACCTGCGCGCGCGTTCCAGCATCCCGGTCGTCATGCTGACCGCGCGAGGCGAGCCGGTCGACCGTATCCTTGGCCTCGAAATGGGCGCGGACGACTACCTGCCCAAGCCCTTCGAGCCGCGCGAGCTGTTCGCCCGCATCCGCAGCGTATTGCGACGCACCCAGGCGCAACCTGCGGCGAGCCCGGCTCCCGAGGCGCAGATGGTACGTTTTGCCGGCTGGACGATGGACACGACCGCACGCCATCTGATCAACCCGCAAGGCGTCGTCGTTGCACTGTCCGGCGCCGAGTACCGCCTGCTGAAGATCTTCCTTGACCACGCCAACCGCGTGCTCAGCCGCGACCAGTTGCTCAACATCATCGCGGGCCGCGACGCCGATCCCTTCGACCGCTCGATCGACCTGCAGATCAGCCGCCTGCGCCAGAAACTGGGCGAAGACGCCCGCTCGCCGCAGATCATCAAAACGGTGCGCAACGAAGGCTACGTGCTTGCCACGACAGTGACCCGCGAATGAAAGCGATCTTCCAGTCGATGACCAGCCGGGTGATTCTGATCCTGGTGGCGGGCGTTATTGCGAGCGCCTTGCTCACACTGGGCCTTGCATTCGGCGAGCGCCAGCGCATGATCGGCCATTTCCGCGACTACCACGCGGTCGAGCGGCTCGCACAGTTCGTCCTTTCGCTCGAGACCGTCCCGCGCGAAATGCGCGCGCATTTCCTCGCCGCTGCCCACGGTATCGGCATGCGTGCAGAACCGGCGACCAATGCGGACCGGGCCCGGGAGCCCCGCTCGGATCTTGCCGAGATGCTCGAGAAACGGCTGCCCGACGGCTATCGGATCGCATCAGCCGATGTGCGTCCCGCGGACTGCGATTTCGCCAACCGGCCGCGCCGCAGGCAGGGTGAATTGCGGCCCCTTTGCGAAGCAATGCTGGTGACGCTTCCGGACGGGTCCTCCGTTCGCCTGACCGTGCTCCCGCCACGCCCGCCGCCGCTCACGCCGCGCGGCGATTTCGGTGTCTATGCGATCCTGTTCCTGCTCAGCATCGGCATCCTTGCCGCTATCGTGGCACGCATGACGATGCGTCCGCTCAAGCAGCTGGCGCAGGCTGCCACCGCGCTTGGCAACGACATCGAGCGCCCGCCCCTGCCCGAACGCGGCGCCACGGAAATCCGCCAGGCCGCCGCCGCATTCAACGCCATGCAAGGGCGTATCCGCTCGCATATCCGGCAGCGCTCGCAAATCCTTGCCGCAATCACGCACGACCTGCAGACGCCGCTGACACGCTTGCGTCTCAGGTTGGAAAAAGTCGATGACGCGGAACTGCGCGAAAAGCTGATCGGCGACCTGACCGCCATGCAAGGCATGGTACGCGAAGGACTCGATCTGGCGCGCAGCATGGATGCTGCCGGCCCGATGCAGCGGCTGGACCTCGATTCGCTGGTCGACAGCGTATGTGCGGATGCGGCCGATGCCGGCCAGGACGTGACCGTGGAAGGCCACGCGCATGCCGCATTGATGGCGCGTCCGATCGCCTTGCGCCGGTGCCTCACCAACCTTATCGATAACGCGTGCAAGTACGGCGGCTTCGCGAGAATTGTCGTAGACAGCGACGCCAAGTCCGCGACCATCCGCATCCGCGACGGCGGTCCGGGCATTCCGGAGGCGGAAATGGACAAGGTGTTCGATCCCTTTTACCGGGTGGAGGCATCGCGCTCCCGCGACACCGGCGGCACCGGCCTCGGCCTGACCATCGCCCGCAATATCACCGAACAGCACAGCGGCACGATCTCTCTACGTAACCTGCCGGATAAGGGGCTTGAGGTCACCTTGAGCTTTCCCTACGCCCGTTGACTTTCCGAGCCAATAGAAATTGCACTCGCGACATTTCCCCGTCATTGAAATTACCAATTAATTAACGCTTTTCGACGGTGTAACATGCTGCAAATTTGCCAACTTGCAAAATGGGCCACAAGAGCCGCAAGTTGCAGCGGTAGCCACCCGAACCAGAACAAGAAGCGGCTACCGAATCGGTTTGTTGACTGATTCTGCAAAAGGGGGAGACGACATGGATGAGATTCCTTTCGAAAAGGTATCCGTGGAAGATGCAAAGCGCGTGATGCAAGCCGGCGCAGTCAAGAACGAGGCGCACTCCGCTCCGGCGAACAAATGGGAACGCAACCGCTCCATGCCTGGACAGCCTCTGTCCTCATCTGACCTGAGCCCCATCGCCTTCAAATGGCTCGCGGCGTTACCGCGGGAAGTCCGCCCGAACTCCCTCGCCAGGCAGTTCCCGCGCATCGCCAACCGCCTCGCCGAGATCTGGAAGCGCCCGCTGCAGTGCGAGCGCTATATCGACGACCTCATGATCGACCTGCGTGGCGGACGCCAGGGTTTCCCGCCCGCGGTTGCGGCCGAGATCGCCGCGTTGAAGGTGCATTTCCTGCGCACGACCAACACGGTGCACTTCGGCGTCTGGGGAAACCGGATTGGAGTGGATTAGAGCGGATTTCCCCCGAATGTATCGGGCGCGCAGCCCCGAGAACCGGCCGAATGCTAGGCGCGGCGACGCGTCGTAGCGGTGCTACGGCAAGGAGCCGCAACACCGCAGGCGGCCGATTCCCGGGGCTGCCCGGAGGGTTCTTGCTAGAAGGGCGCATTGCGGCGTTGCGACGCTTGCACAGACGCCCAGTCTGAGCGGCGCGCCGCGCCTTGCACTGCATCCCTTCTGGCCGGGCGGCGATCCGCAAGAACGCGCCCCATACATTCGGGGGAAATCCGCTCTAAAGCTTGCCGGCTTTCCTCAGCCGGCTCGTGAGGCCGTCGGCAATGTCCCTGTGATCGTTCCTGGCTGCGAAGTCGATCGCGTTCATGCCGAGATCGTTCCTGAGTGTTGCGTCCGCCCCTTCGTCGAGCAGCAACTTCACCGTCAGGATATGCCCGCCACGCGCCGCCATCATCAATGGTGTGGTCTTGTTGGGTGACTCGGCATCGATATACGCCGACTTGTCGAGCAGGACCTGCACGATCTCGTTGTGTCCGATGGCAGCCGCATAATGGAGCGGCGTCCAGCCGGGCCGGTTCACTTCGGCACCTTTTGCCAGCAAGGCATCCACCGCACGCTTGTTTTTCTTGAAGCAGGCGATCATCAGGGCGTTGTCACCGTTGCGGGTTTTCGCCTCCAAGTCGATATTCGGCGCCTCCAGCAGCACGTCAAAAACCCGCATGGCATCTTCACGAAGCGCAAGGATCAGTCCGGTGTCACCGCGCTCGGGTTCGATGATGTTCGGGTCCAGGCCGCGCGCGATCAGTGACTTCACGCTTCGGGCATCATCAATTGCCACAGCGAGAAAGAAATCCTCGTAGGCGCCCGCCGTTGCGGCTGGCGACACAAAACCGAGGACCGCTGCGGCAGGAATCATGGACAGGAAATGTCGGCGCCCGATGCTCATGCCGCCCTCGGAATCTTGAACAATTTGAAGAAATTGTCGGTCGTCGCCGACGCCACTTGCTCCAACGGCAGCTCCTTCAGTGTCGCCAGGAACTCCGCCACATGCCGCACCAGTCCGGGTTCGTTCATCTTGCCCCGGAACGGGACCGGAGCAAGATAAGGTGCGTCAGTCTCGATCAACATGCGATCCAGCGGCACGGCACGCGCAACGGCCTGCAGATCTTTCGCATTCTTGAAAGTCACGATGCCCGAGAAGGAAATGTAGAAGCCCATCTCCATGGCCGCTTCCGCTACCTGCAGCGATTCAGTGAAACAGTGCATCACGCCCCCGGCGCCACCGGCATCGGTGCCCGCCCCCTCTTCGCGCATGATGCGGATCGTGTCCTCGGATGCGGCGCGGGTATGGATGATCAGCGGCTTGCCGGTCGCGCGCGAAGCGCGGATATGGGTGCGAAAACGCTCGCGCTGCCACTCGAGGTCGCCTTCCAGGCGGTAGTAATCCAGCCCTGTTTCGCCGATAGCGACGATCTTGGGATGGTCGGACAGGCGAACGAGGTCGTCCACGCTGACCTCTGGCGTTTCCTCGTAATCGGGATGGACGCCGACCGACGCATAGACGTTCGGATACTGCTCGGCCAGTTCGCGGACTTGCGGGAAATCCGGCATGTCGACCGACACGCAGAGCGCGTGGGTGACCTGGTTCTCGGCCATTTTGGCGAAAACTTCGGGTAAACGGGCCGAAAACTCGGGGAAATTGATATGGCAATGGGAATCGATAAACATCCTGCCATTTTACCGCTGCGGGATGTTTTCCGAACGGCGTTCAGCCGACGCGCTTGCCGAGAATCACCAGGTCGCGTTCGATCCCGTCAAGTGTCGCAACGCGCGGCATATGTGCCCAGCGCTCGAAACCGAATGCTTCAAACAATTTCAGACTTGGGATGTTGTGTCCGAAAATGAAGCCGAGCAAGGTATGCACCTTGACCTGGGGCGCGAACTTGATCGCTTCCTCCAGGAAGTAGCGGCCAAGTCCCTTGCCACGTGCATCCTCGTGCAGGTAGATCGACAGTTCCGCAGTTCCGGCATACGCGGGACGGCCGTAGAAATTCGAGTAGGACAGCCAACCGATGACCTTGCCGTCCTGCTCAGCCACCCACAACGGACGCTTGTCGGGAGTGTGCTCGGCGTACCACGCGTGGCGGGACTCAACCGAAACCGGTTCGGTGTCGGCCGTCACCTGCCGCGACGGCACGGTGCTGTTGTAGATGGAAACAATGGCAGGAAGGTCCTCGAAACGGGCGAGGCGATGCGAATAGGACATGTAGCGTTTTCTTATAGGGTATGCGTCGCGCGCGTGGAGCGCAGCGCGGCGCCGAGCAGTTCCTCGATCCGGTGCTTGACGCGCTGACCGCTCTCGTCGGACGAGAAGTGCACGCCGATGCCCTGAGCCTTGTTGTTATTGGCGCCGGCCGGCGTGATCCAAGCGATCTTGCCCGCGATCGGGTACTTGGTCGGATCATCCATCAGCGTCAGGATCAGGTAGATCTCCTCGCCGATCTTGTAGGGTTTGTTCGTCGGCACGAAAATGCCGCCGTTTTGCAGAAATGGCATGTATGCGGCGTACAACGCGGCCTTTTCCTTGATTGGCAGCGACAGGACCGACGGTCGCGCGACCGCCGCACCGCCGGCTGCGGGAGGAATCGGGCTCACAGTGTTCTCGGCCATGTCTGTCCTTGCTTAGTTGGGGAAAAGCGATGCGTATTCCAGCAACATGTCTTCGATGAAAAGCTTGGCGGACAGCGGGTGATCCACCACCGCGCGGCGCTCGTTGACCGACTTCAGCGCCCGCAGCAGTGCGGGGACATCGGCCGTCTGCGCCAGCGCCGCCAGCTCTTTCCGATACCGGGGATAATACCGGATTCTGCCGGAAAGTTTGAGCGAGAACACGTCGTACAACCAGCGCTGCAACCACGCTACGAGATCGGCTACCGGCGCCTTCTGCAGCTTCTCTGCGGTCTTCAGCGCCCCCTCCACGCCCGGCTTTGCCAGCACGCGCAGCAACTCATCCATCGTTTCGCGTGCGTCGCCCTGCGCGGACGCCAGTGCTGCCAGCGGCGCGCCGCCCTGCTCCGACAGCCAGACATCCGCATCGTCCACACCTTGCGCCTTGAGCCAGGCCAGCGCATCTTCCTGTAACGGCATCGCCAACGCAAACTTGCGGCAGCGCGACAGGATCG
The DNA here is from genome assembly GCA_035627275.1 of Noviherbaspirillum sp. Classification (GTDB taxonomy): domain Bacteria; phylum Pseudomonadota; class Gammaproteobacteria; order Burkholderiales; family Burkholderiaceae_D; genus Noviherbaspirillum. The sequence continues at coordinate 99,779 of DASPMC010000017.1, read as the reverse complement.
TCGGCAGCAGGCGGTCGAGGTTGTTAGAAACCAGCAGGAACAGCGTATTCGGCGGCGGCTCCTCCAGCGTCTTGAGCAAGGCATTCGCCGCTGCGGTATTCAGCGCTTCCGCCGGGTACAGCAGCACGACGCGCATACCCTGCCGGTGGGTGGATACGTTCATGAAATCCGCCAGCGCGCGGATCTGGTCGATCTTGATTTCTTTCGAGGGTGCCTTGGTCGATTTGCCGGCCTTCTTGCCTTCACCGGCGTCCGCCCCCTCTTCCGAATCTCCCGTACCGTCCTCTTCCAGGATTTCCGGCCGCACACGGCGGTAATCGGGATGGCTGTATTGCGCGAACCAGCCGCATGGATCGCACTTGCCGCAGGCATGCCCATCCGCGTCCGGGGACTGGCACAGCAGCGATTGTGCGAGGTGTTCGGCAAACGCGGTCTTGCCGATGCCTTCCGGACCGTGGAACAGGATGGCGTGCGGCAGGCGGCCGCGCAGCTGTTGCAACTGCTGCCACGGGCCGTACTGCCAAGCGTAGAGTGTCGAAGACATGTCCTTACTGCGTATCAAATGCCCGAGAGGATTTTTCCGAGTTCTTCATGGATGGCGGGAATCGGGCGGGTCGAGTCGATAACCCGGAAGCGCTGCGGGAAGGCTGCAGCACGTCGCAAGTATTCGTTGCGCGTCGCAGCGAAAAAGTCCGCCTTTTCCTGCTCGAACTTGTCGAGCTCGCGAGTGGCGTCCAAACGCGCGCGCGCCACATCCAGCGGCACATCGAACAGCAGCGTCAGGTCAGGCTGCAAGTGCGGATGCACCCAGCGTTCGAGCGCTTCCAGTTTGTCGAGCGCCAGCCTGCGCCCGCCGCCTTGGTAGGCGAAGGTGGCGTCGGTGAAGCGGTCTGAAATCACCCAGTCGCCGCGTTGCAGTGCCGGTTCGATCACCTGTGCGATGTGCTCGCGGCGGGATGCGAACATCAGCAGCGCTTCGGTTTCGAGGTGCATTTTTTCGTGCAGCAGGAGTTCGCGCAGCTTTTCACCGAGCGGCGTGCCCCCAGGCTCGCGGGTGACCACGATCTGTTTGCCGCCAGCCCTTAGCAAATCCGCAACGAAGGCCAGATGCGTCGATTTGCCGGCGCCGTCGATGCCCTCGAAGGTGATGAATTTCCCTGATGCCATGTTTTTGTTGTCCATCTGAATCCAGACGGCATTATCGCTGGTATTTGTTCACCGCGCGGTTGTGATCGGCGAGGTTGTTGGAAAATTCGCTGGTGCCGTTGCCGCGGGAAACGAAATACAGGACATCCGACGGTGCGGGATTCAGCGCTGCGGCAAGCGACTCCGCGCCCGGCAAGGCGATCGGGGTCGGCGGCAAGCCGGCACGCACGTAGGTGTTGTAAGGCGTATCCGTTTCCAGGTCCTTCCTGCGGATATTGCCCTGGAAGCGGTCGCCCATCCCGTAGATCACGGTGGGATCGGTTTGCAGCAGCATGCCGCGCTTGAGCCGGTTCACGAACACGGCGGCGATCATGTTGCGCTCCGACTTCTGGCCGGTTTCCTTTTCGATGATGGAAGCCATGATCAGCGCTTCATACGGCGACTTGTAGGGGACGTTGGGTGCACGTCTGCCCCATGCCTCGTCAAGCCGCTTGAGCAGCAGCGCATGCGCCTGCCGGTAAATCTGCAGGTCGCTCGCCCCCTTGGCGAACAGGTAGGTATCTGGGAAGAACAGCCCCTCCGGGAATTTGTACTCCGAGGTGATCTTCGCCAGCAGTTCCTTGTCGTTCAGCCCTGCGGTGTCATGCCGGATCGCGGGGTGGGCATCGATCGCCTGCCGCATCTGCTTGAAGGTCCACCCCTCGATGATCGCCAGGGCTTCTTGTGCAAACTCGCCGCGCACCAACTGGTCGACCAGGCCCAGCGGCGTCGTGCCCGGCTTTAGTTCATAATTCCCGGCTTTCAGCCTGGCGCTTTTGCCGGAGAGCCGTGCGAGCATGTGGAACAGGACAGGATTGAGCGGCACGCCCGCCGCCGCAATCTGCTCGGCGCTGCTCATGGCGCTGCTGCCCGGCTTGATGGCGAACTCAACCGGTGGCTGGCCGGCGCCGAGGATCGGCTGGAAGGCCCAGAAGGCGGTCATGCCGGAGACGGCGAGCGCCAGGATGATGATGGATACGAGAAACTTTTTAATCAAAACCGAACCTTTTCAAGACATTGGCGGCGGACTGAGCACCACTGCTCCGAACGCCATTTTGCAGACCTCACTATAATCAAGCCATGATGATACTGGCTTACCGGACAATTACTTGAGCGTATGACTGAGTTGACGAACACATGGTTGCAATTCCTGGAACGCCAGGGCGCACAGTTTGACGAAAGCGGACGCGTGGCTGCGTTCGCACCGCAACCGCCTGGCGACACGCTGCAGGGATTCGTCGCGCCGCTGACCGACATCGGCCTGATTGCCGTGACCGGCGACGACGCCCCAACCTTTTTGCACAACCAGCTGACCAACGACGTCGAGCACCTCGGCGCGTCGGAAGCACGGCTGGCCGGTTACTGTTCGCCGAAGGGACGGCTGCTCGCGACCTTCATCATGTGGAAGCGCGACGCCGCAATCATGCTGCAACTGCCGAAGCAGATCCAGCCGGCCGTCCAGAAGCGCCTGCAAATGTTCGTCCTGCGCTCGAAAGCCAAACTGGCCGACGTCACCGGCGAGTACGCGCTGCTCGGCCTCGGCGGGCAAGGCGCGGCAGAAGCGCTCAAGAAGTGGTTTCCCGACCTGCCGGCTGCGCCGTTTGCAAAGACGGATACCGAGCACGGCACACTGATCCGCTTGCCGGATGCCTTCAACGCCCCGCGCTACCAGTGGAGCATGCCCGCCGCCCTGGCGGAACAGGCATGGCCCGAACTTGCCGCGCGCCTTGCCACGGCAGGCACAGGCCTGTGGCGCCTCGCCGAGATCCAGGCCGGCATCCCCCTGGTCACGCAAGCCACCCAGGAGCAGTTCGTTCCGCAGATGGTCAACTACGAACTCATCGGCGGCGTCAATTTCAAGAAAGGCTGTTATCCCGGCCAGGAAATCGTCGCCCGCAGCCAGTACCTGGGCAAGCTCAAGCGCAGGATGCTGCTCGCATCGGTGGATACGCAAGACCTTGCCGCCGGGACCGAGGTATTCTGGAGCGCCGACCCCGAGCAGCCGTGCGGCATGGTAGTCAACGCCGAGCGCAATCCCCAGGGCGGTACCGACTGCCTCGTGGAATTGAAAATCGCCGCAACCGAGGAAGGGACGATCCACCTCGGATTGCCGTCGGGCCCGGTATTGCGCTTCACGCCGCTGCCGTATCCTTTGCCGGCCTGACGTCAACTCATCACAGCACGGGGACCGCATGGACCTGTACATCTACTATCGTGTGCGAAGCGAGAACGCGGCGGCATTGCGCGGCCGGGTCGAGGGCCTGCAGCGACGCCTCGAGAAGGAATATGCTATCGTCACTGGACTCAAGCGGCGCCCAGAGGAGAAAGACGGCTTGCAAACGTGGATGGAAATCTACTTCGCTGTGCCCGACGGATTCGAAGCCGCGCTTGACGATGCCTTGGCTGCGGAAGGACTGTCTACCCTGATCGAAGGGCCGCGCCACACCGAACATTTCGTGGATGTCGCCTCATGTGCCTGATCGTTTTCGCCTGGAAGGTCGTCCCGGGCATGCCGCTGGTTGCTGCCGGCAACCGCGACGAGTTCTACGAGCGTCCCGCTGCGCCGGCTGCATGGTGGGATGACCAGGCACATATCTTCGCAGGCCGTGACCTGCGCGGCGGCGGCACCTGGATGGGTGTCACACGCGAGGGCCGCTTTGCCGCAGTCACCAATATTCGCGCGCCGTCCGAAAAACGCGATGACGCGCCGTCTCGTGGCGAACTGGTCGCCGATTTCCTTTCCGGTATCGCCTCGCCCACGCAATACGTGCAAGACCTTTCGTCGCGCGCGCCGCAGTACAACGGCTTCAATCTGCTGGTCGGCAATCGAGAGGAACTGGTCTGGTATTCAAACGGCTCGCCGGACGACGAACGCAACGGCAAGCCGCTGGCGCCGGGCGTATATGGCCTCTCCAACGGCTCGCTGGACTCGCCATGGCCGAAAGTCGTGCGCACCAAAGCGCAGTTCGCAAGCCTGTTGTGCCAAGGCGCGCCCGAGGAAGCCTATTTCGAAATGCTCTCCGATACCAGCAGGGCGCCAGATTGCCGGCTGCCGAAAACCGGCGTCAGCGTGGAATGGGAACGGCTCTTGTCCGCCGTCTGCATCGAGTCGCCCGAGTACGGCACGCGCGCCTCGACGGTCGTGCGCCTGCCTGGCAGCGGCACGCCGGTATTGCAGGAGCGCCTCGTCAGGTAAGCACGCGCCGCATGTGGATGTGCGGGATGCCTGCCTCCATGAAGACCTCGCCTTCACGCGCGAAGCCGTAGCGTTGGTAGAAGGTTTCTGCTTGGGTCTGCGCATTCAGCATGACTTCCTTGTCACCGCGATGGCGTGCGGCTTCCACCAGGGCTTCCAGCATGCGTGCACCGATGCCGCTGCCGCGCGCCGGCTGTCTCACTGCCATGCGCCCGATATGCCCGTCCGGCAGAAGCCTGCCGGTACCCACTGCCTGCCCTTCCTCGTCGTAGGCGATGATGTGAATGCAGAGCGCATCCATCTCATCCCACTCCATCTCGAGCGGCACTTGCTGTTCCAGAACGAAAACCTCGTGGCGCACAGCCTGCGCATCCGTACGCTGCGCGTCCCAATCGCCAAGTACAAGGCGAATGCTCACGACGCCACCGGAGGAAGTTTCTCGAAGCGCGTAATGGTCTCGCGCCAGACATCCGGCCAAGGCACACCCTTGCGCACCGACGTATCGGCATAAACGTACACAAGCTCGCCCGAGATCAGGTGGTCGTCATCCCGATGAATCTCGACAACGAAACGCACCGAAGTCCGGCCGAATCCTGCACAACGCACGCCAATCTCCAGCACATCGTCGAAGTGCGCCGGGGCCTGGTATTCGATGGTGGCCTTGCGGGCAAACATTTCCCTGCCCTCTTCCGCTTGCTGCAACGCATTAGGCAGGCCAGTCGCACGCCAGTACTCAGTGAACGCGACATCGAAATAAGTGAGGTAGTGGCCGTTGAACACGATGCCTTGCATGTCGACTTCGGCCCAGCGCACACGCAGGGAATGGAAAAAGGAAAAATCTTCGCGAGCCATGGTGAAATGGGATAAACGAATAGCGGACCGGCCATTATGAACGATCCGCGAGAAGTCGACCGAATCCCGCCCTGCGGCAGGATTCAGTCGGACAGGAAGCCGCGAATCAGCCGGTTGATGCGCTCCGGCTGTTCATGGATCACCCAATGCGTGCCTTCAGGGATACGCTCGATTTTCAGGTCGTCGATCAGCTTGTCGAGTCCGTCGACCAGCGATTTCGGCAACGCGATATCCTGTTCACCCCAGATCACCCGCACGGGAATCTTGACGCGGAAATCCTCCGGATTCAGTTGCAGCTTCTCCGGCCCCGGATGATCCTTGGTCGGCGGATGGAGCGGCGATGCACGGTAGTAGTTCACACCGCCGGTCAGGCCTCGCGACCAGCACGCGTGGTATTTCGTCCTCACCTCCTGCGTGAACCACGGCGTCGGCGATTTGCCCATGCCGTTCAGGAGTCCTTCGAGCAGCTTGAAATCGTCCTTCGCCAGCGCGCTTTCCGATCCGTCCGCACGCAACCAGTTCATGTACTCGCTCGCCGCCTTCTGCTCCGGGTCATTCTCCAGCGCCTGCGCGAACAGGTAGGGATGCGGCGAATTGACGATGATGAGCTTATGCAGTAGCTTCGGCAGTGCGATCGCGAAGTTCCACGCAATCGCGCCACCCCAGTCATGGGCGACCATCACGAACTTCTCGTAGCCGAGATGCTCCGCGAGCAGGCGCAAATCGTCGACGATATGCTTCGCCTTGTACGCCCCGAGGTCGAGCGGCATCTCCGACAGGTTGAATCCGCGCAGGTCGGGCGCAACCGCGAAGTACTCGCCGCCGAACTCGGCCAGTTGCGCCTCCCATTCGTACCAGAACTCCGGGAAGCCGTGCACGAACAGGATAAGCGGCCTGCCCTTCTCGCCGGCGCTGGCGTAGTGCAGGCGCATGCCGTTGGGCAGTTCCGCGAACTGCCGGTCTTGAATAAGGGCGGTCATGAGCTCGACCGCCTTACTTCACATTCATCTTGGCCTTCAGCATCTCGCGCACTTGCGGCGCGGCTGCGAACGGGTCCGACGGGTTGCGCTGCAAGACGATGTCTTCCATGCGGGTTTGCACGTTGCCTAGGGCTTGCGGATGCGAGTAAATGTAGAACGCGTTGTCCCGGATCGCATTGAAAGTGCGCTCCGCCACTTCAGCCGCCGTCACCTTGCCCGACGACACCGCCTTGTCGGACACGGCCTGCGCCGCGACTTGGCTGGCAGTCGGACCGCCCTCGGACTTGACGTCGTCCGGACGATTGCGGTGCGACTGGCTGATCCCGGTCGGGACGAAGTACGGGCACAACACGGATGCTCCGATCGGCGCGTCGATCAGCTGCAGGTCGTGGTAGAGTGTTTCCGACAGGGACACGACGGCATGCTTGGATACGTTGTAGATGCCCATGTTGGGCGCGTTCAGCAGTCCTGCCATGGATGCGGTATTGACGATGTGGCCCTGATAGCCGGCTTCCTTCTTCGCACACTCGAGCATCAGCGGGGTAAAGATGCGCACGCCGTGGATCACACCCCACAGGTTGACGCCCAGCACCCATTCCCAGTCCGCGACGGAGTTCTCCCACACTAGGCCGCCGGAGCCGACACCTGCGTTGTTGAATACGAGATGCACCGCACCGAACTTCTCCATGGTCGCATCGGCCAGCGCCTGGACCTGCTCCGCCTTGCGTACGTCGCAACGCATGGCGAGAACTTGCACGCCCTGCGCCTCCAGCTCGGCCTTGGCTTTGTCCAGGCCTTCCTGCTGCACGTCTGCCAGCACCAGTTTCATGCCGAGGCGCGCACCGATGTTCGCGAATTCGCGACCGAAACCGCTTGCACCGCCGGTGATGACGGCGACCTTGCCGTGGAAATCTTTCATGTCTGTCTCTCCTGTTTTGATTTAGATTTTCTTGAGCTGGAAACCGATGCGCGGGAAATGCACGATCACTTCCCCGGCAGCCGGATCCGAGCGGTGCACCGCCCATTCTGTGTCGGTCGAGATGACCAGTTCACCTTCGACAGGATCGAGTGCGTAGTCGGTCGGCGTGACCGTTACGCGCTCACCCAATGCGCTCCCGTGGGTATCGACGAAGGGCATGTTGCCCGTTGGCGCTGCAGTGGCGGCGGAAGCGATGTCCACTGCGGATTCAGCGCGCAGCTTTTCCGGCTCGCCGTGTCCAAACCCCGCCATCCTTGCCGCCCAGGCCTTGAGCCTGGGCGCCGCATCGAGGATACCCGCCAGTGGCTGCGCAAGTTGCAGGAACCAGATGCTGTGATAGACCGAGAAGTCGGCAATGCTGGGCTGTGGCCCAAGGAGATACGGATTGCCGCCCTCGAGCATGTTCTCGAGCCGCGACAGGTAATCCTTGAGGTTGCCGGTCGCTTCCTGCACCGACATGCGCGCCGCATTGCCACGCATCGCGGCACGGTCGGCGCCGAAGGCCTTGATCTGCTCCGGCGTCAGCGGCCCCAGCAGGTAAGGCATTGCAGCCGGCTGGAACACATAGGCGATGACGGTCCAGAACAGCGTCGAATCTGCCCATTGCGCCACCGTCCGAGCCAGTCCTGCGACTTGTGCCGGATACAGGGTCGGCTCAGGCGCGACACGCTCCAGCACGTCGGCAATCAGCGCTGTGTCGCAATAGATGTCAGCACCGATCTGCAGCACCGGCGTACGGCGATAACCGCCGGTCAATGCGGTAAGGTTCGGCTTGGGCATGATGGGCGGAATGAATACCGACTTCCATGCCAGCTTCTTGTACCCAAAGATCAGACGCACCTTCTCGGAAAAAGGCGAGTTCTGGTAATGATGAAAAATGAGGTCTGCCATGCGGCCGCTCCGGTCGTGGTGGTCAAGGAAGGCGCCGTGGCGCCCACTCCCTTCAGATCAGCTTCACCAGTTGCTTGCCGAAGTTCCGGCCCTTGAGCAAACCGATGAACGCGTCCGGTGCGGATTCCAGTCCTTGTGCAACCGATTCGCGGAATTTCAGCTTGCCGGTCGCAACCAGCATGCCCAGTTCCTTCAGCCCTTGCGGCCACAGGTCCATGTGTTCGGATACGATGAAGCCGCGCATGGTCAGGCGCATGGTCAGGAAGAAGCGTGCGTTCTTGATCGGCGCGGGATCGCCGTCATAACCGGCGATCATGCCGCACAGCGCAATGCGGCCGAACGGGTTCATGCGTTCCAGGCAAGCGTCGAAGATCTCGCCACCGACGTTTTCAAATACACCGTCGATGCCGTTCGGCGTCGCCTTCGCCAAGTCTGCCTTCAGGTTGCCGGCCTTGTAGTCGATGCAGGCGTCGAAGCCGAGTTCATTGACCACGTAGTCGCATTTTTCCTTGCCGCCGGCGATCCCGACCGCACGGCAGCCGCGCAGTTTCGCCAGCTGGCCGACGACACTGCCTACCGCACCGCTGGCAGCGGATACGACGATTGTCTCGCCCTCCTTCGGCTGGATGATCTGAGTCAGGCCGTACCAGGCGGTCATGCCGGGCATGCCGACCGAGCCCAGGTAGGCCGACAGCGGTACATGCGCCGTGTCGACCTTGCGCAGCAGCGAGCCGTCCGACACGCCCATCTCGGACCAGCCGAACATGCCGACGACCTTGTCGCCGACAGCAAACTTCGGGTTCTTCGATTCGATGACTTCACCGACCGTGCCGCCGACCATGGTTTCGCCGATCGCCTGCGGCGCGGCATAGCTCTTCACGTCTTCCATGCGCATGCGCATGTACGGATCGAGCGACAGGTAGTGGTTGCGGATCAGCAGTTCGCCGTCCTTCAGCGCGGGAACCGGGACTTCTTCCAGGCGGAAGTTTTCGGGGACGACGTGGCCTTGCGGACGGGAGGCCAGAACCATGCGTTTATACGTTGCCATAGGGAGCTCGCTATTCTTTTCTTCAGGTTTAATCGTGATCCAGCTTCTTCGCCACATCGAGGCGCTTCAGGTATTTGAAGGTACCCATCGCCTTGGCCACCAGCTTGTCGCCATTCCAAACTTCGCCTTCGCAGAAGCACATGGTGGTTGAACGGTGGAAAGCCTTGCCCTTGGCGATGATGCGGCCGCCTTCATGGCCGCCGGGCTGGAGGAAGCTGGTCTTCATTTCGATGGTCACACCGCCGCGCGCATCAGGATCGAGCGAACGGCCGGCCATCGACATCACCACATCAAGCAGCGTCATGGTGATGCCGCCGTGGGTCACCATCCAGCTGTTCATGTGGCGGCGCTGGAGGTTCAGAGCGACCTGCGCTTCGCCGTTCCCCATGCCGAGAAACTCGACGCCGAGATCGTTCAGGAACGGGATCTCGGCCGGGAACGGTTGCGGCTTGCTGGTATCCATCAGTGGACCGCGGAGAGACCGCCGTCGACCGCGAGGACCTGCCCGGTGATGTGCTTCGAGCCGTCGGACGCGAACAGCAAGGCAGCGCCTTTCAGGTCCTCGTCATCACCGATGCGCTGCAGAGGTGCGCGTTTCGCGAGCGCCTCCTCACCAAAGGCCTCAAGTGTGCCCTTGGTCATCTTGGACGGGAAGAAGCCCGGCGCGAGCGCATTGACCGTGATCCCGTATTTGCCCCACTCACCCGCCAGCGTTCGGGTGAAGTTCACCACCGCGCCCTTGGAGGTGTTGTAGGCAACGGTCTGCATGCTGCCGGGGCCGTTCCCGGACAGGCCGGCGATCGAGGCGACATTGATGATGCGGCCGTACTTGCGCGGGATCATCGATGCCTTGCCCACCGCTTGCGACAGCAGGAAGATGCTGCGGATGTTCAGGTTCATCACCTTGTCCCATGCTTCCAGCGGATAGTCTTCCGCCGGTGCGCCCCAGGTGGCGCCTGCATTGTTGACGAGGATGTCGATGTGGCCGAGGCGCTTCATCGCCTCCGCTACCAGCGGCTCAACCGCGGCTTCCTGCGACAGATCGGCCGCGATGGCGCTGGCTTCGATGCCGCGCTCCTTCAGGTGGGCGACAGCTTCATCCAAGTCGGACTGCTTGCGCGAAGACAGCACGATTTTCGCGCCCTGCTCCCCCAGCGCTTCGGCAATCTGCAGCCCGAGTCCGCGCGAGCCGCCGGTCACCAGTGCGGTCTTGCCCGTCAGGTCGAACAGTTGCTTGATGGTACGCATTTCGTCTCCTTGTATCTCGTTTTCAGTTGTTCAAAGCCCAGTGGTTCAGAACCAGGCGTCCTGCATGTCCAGCGTTGTCGTGTCGATGCTCTCCAGCAGGTCGAGCTGCGGATGTACCTTCGGCAGCTCCCATTTGAAAAAATAGGTGCACGCCTGCAACTTGCCGCGGTAGAAGTCCGCGTCATGGCCAGTCTTGCCCACCGACAGCAAAGCCTGCTCCAGCCAGACCCAGGCAACGACTGCATGGCCGAAGGCTTCCAGATAGGCGGATGCATTGGCAAGCGTCTTGTTCGTGTCGCCGGCGGCGTACAAGGCCTGCGTCACCTTCTCGATCCGTAGCAGAACGGCGCCGAGGGCGCGCGCGAAACCGGCCAACTCCTTCACCTCCATCGCCTTGGCGATAGTCTTCTGCACTTCGGCCCCGAGGAGCTTGAATGCGGCGCCACCCTGCATCGACACCTTGCGCCCGAGCAGGTCCAGGCCCTGGATGCCGTGCGTGCCTTCATGGATCGGATTCAACCGGTTGTCACGGTAGAACTGCTCGACATTGTATTCCCGCGTGTAGCCATAGCCGCCATGGACCTGGATCGCGAGGTTGTTCGCTTCCAGACACCATTGCGAAGGCCATGATTTGGCGATCGGCGTCAGAATATCGAGCAGTAACGTCGCATTCCTGCGTGCCTCTTCCGACTCGGCGGTACGCTCCTCGTCCACAAGGCGGGCGCAATAGAGGTTGAGCGCCAAACCGCCTTCCACGTACGACTTCTGCGCCAGCAGCATGCGCTTGACGTCGGTGTGCTCGATGATCGGAATCTGCGGCTGGGCCGGATCCTTCGCCATCGGATGGCGGCCCTGCGGACGTTCGCGCGCATACTCCAGCGCGTGCAGATAGCCGGTGTAGCCGAGCATCACCGCGCCCAGGCCGACGCCGATACGCGCCTCGTTCATCATGTGGAACATGTTGGCGAGGCCCTTGTGCTTCTCGCCGACGAGGTAGCCGATAGCGCCGGGCTGACCACCCGGCTTGTATTTGCCCTCGCCGAAATTAAGCAGACAGTTGGTGGTGCCGCGGTATCCCATCTTGTGGTTCAGGCCCGCCAGTACGACGTCATTGCGTTCGCCGAGCGAACCATCGGGATTCACCAGCTTCTTCGGCACGATGAACAGCGAGATGCCCTTCACGCCAGGAATCAGTTTGCCGTTCTCATCGGGAATCTTGGCCAGCACCAGGTGCACGATGTTTTCCGACAGCTCATGCTCGCCGGCGGAAATCCACATCTTGTTGCCCTTGATGCGGTAGGTGCCGTCCGGCTGCGGCTCGGCGCGGGTCGCGATATCCGACAGCGAGGATCCGGCCTGCGGCTCGGACAGGCACATGGTGCCGAAGAAGCGTCCTTCCATCATCGGACGCACGTAGGTATCGATCTGCTCAGGTGTACCGCACTTGATCAGCGTGTTGGCATTGCCAATGGTAAGGAAGGGATAGGACGAGGTGCCGACATTGGCGCCCTTGAAGTAGGCAAAGCCCGCCTTCTCGATTACGCAGGGCAGCTGCATGCCGCCGAAGTCGTAATCCTGACCGGCTGCCATCAGCCCGGCTTCGCAGAAGGCCTTCAGCGCGGTCTTTACTTCCGGGATGATGAGAACGGTTTCGCCGTCGAAATGCGGCTCCTGTTGGTCGTTCTTCTTGTTGTGCGGGGCGAACAGATCGGTGGCGATCTGCTCGCAGGTATCCATCGCGGCATTAAAGGTTTCGCGGGAATGGTCAGCGTAACGCGTGCGCTTGGTAAGTTCGTCCGCCTTCAACCATTCGTACAAGACGAATTCGAGGTCGCGGCGGGAGACGATTTTCGATTGCATGATGTCCTCCAGGCGCGCGCGCACCGTGCCGCACGCCACTGTGAGCAATGTAAGGAATCGGGCGCTACTTCCTATCGCCCAAAGCAATCATGGGCGCTTTTGGCGCCCATGATGTTGTTCATTTACACGACTTCGAACAAGCCGGCAGCACCTTGGCCGCCGCCGATGCACATCGTCACGACGACATACTTCGCGCCGCGGCGCTTGCCTTCGATCAACGCATGACCGGTCAGGCGAGCGCCGGAGACACCGTAGGGGTGACCAACAGCGATAGCACCACCGTTCACGTTCAGGCGATCCATCGGGATGCCGAGCTTGTCCGCGCAGTACAGCACCTGCACTGCAAATGCCTCGTTCAGCTCCCACAGGCCGATGTCTTCGACCTTCAGGCCGGTCTTCTTCAGCAGCTTCGGAATCGCGAAGACGGGACCGATACCCATTTCATCCGGTTCGCAACCGGCGATGGCAAATCCGCGGAAGATGCCCAGCGGCTGCAGGCCCTTCTGCTCGGCGACCTTGCTGTTCATCACGATCGCGACGGAAGCACCATCTGAGAACTGACTGGCATTACCCGCAGTGATCACGCCGCCCGGAATTGCGGTACGGATCTTGGACACGCCTTCCAGCGTGGTGTCGGCACGGATGCCTTCGTCAGCGGAAATCGTCACTTCCTTGGTCACCAGCATGCCGGTTTCCTTGTCGGCCACACCCATAACGGTGGTCATCGGGACGATTTCGTCATTGAACTTGCCTGCTGCCAGCGCGGCGGCAGCGCGCTGCTGGCTCTGCACACCGTACTCATCCTGGCGCTCCTTAGCGATGTTGTAGCGCTTGGCGACCGTCTCGGCGGTCTGCAGCATCGGCCAGTAGATTTCCGGCTTGTTCTGCTTGAGCCACACCTCGGCGATCATGTGGGTGTTCATTTCGTTCTGCACGCAGGAGATCGACTCGACGCCGCCTGCCGCGTAGATGTCGCCCTCGCCCGCGATGACACGCTGAGCTGCAGTAGCGATGGTCTGCAGACCGGAGGAGCAGAAACGGTTGATGGTCATGCCTGCGGTGGTCACCGGGCAGCCAGCGCGCAGCGCGATCTGGCGCGCGATGTTGCTGCCGGTCGCGCCTTCGGGCGAGGCGCAGCCCATGATGACGTCTTCCACTTCGCCGGCATCAATCTTGGCGCGCTCGATCGCGGCTTTCAGGACGTGGCCGCCCATGGTGGCGCCATGGGTCATGTTGAAGGCACCTTTCCAGGATTTGGCCAGGCCGGTACGGGCGGTGGATACGATGACGGCATCAGTCATTTGAGGCTCCTTGTGTTGAATTGGGTTGGCGTCCAGGTCGGTGCGAGGACGTTTCTTGTGACTTCAGGAATTCGATGAAATTTGAGAATACCATATTTTTAGCACGATCGTTCGTAAAAAATAATTTCGTGCTTTTTGCTACCCAAACCCTGCTTTTCATAGGAGGAAGTACCAAAACGACAATGCCACGCTTGTAAGGTTCTGTAAGTTTCAAGCAAGCGTTACGTAAGTTTTAAGTCGCACACTCCAACCGTGCAATCGATGGGCAAGAGTTTTTGCACATTTATATTAATTACGAGTTTGAGGAGATTGGCATGGCGACAGTACAGGCTACGGCTGACCGCGGCATGACAGCAGAAGAGCGGAAAGTTATTTTCGCGTCTTCGCTGGGTACGGTGTTTGAGTGGTACGACTTTTATCTATACGGCTCGCTCGCGGCAATTATTGCGAAGCAGTTCTTTGCGGGCACCGATCCGAACACTGCGTTCATTTTCGCGCTGCTGGCATTTGCCGCAGGCTTCATCGTCCGCCCGTTCGGCGCACTCGTGTTCGGCCGCCTCGGCGACATGATCGGCCGTAAGTACACCTTCCTGGTGACCATCCTGATCATGGGTATCTCCACGTTCATCGTGGGTCTGCTGCCCAACTACGCGTCGATCGGCATCGCAGCGCCGATCATCCTCATCACGCTGCGTATTCTCCAGGGTCTCGCGCTCGGCGGCGAATACGGCGGCGCGGCAACCTACGTTGCCGAGCACGCTCCGCACGGCAAGCGCGGCGCCTACACCGCGTGGATCCAGACGACCGCTACCCTCGGCCTGTTCCTGTCCCTGATGGTGATTCTGGGCACCCGCACCGCGATCGGCGAAGCTGCATTCGCGGATTGGGGCTGGCGTATCCCGTTCCTGGTCTCCGTGTTCCTGCTGGCAATCTCGGTGTGGATCCGCTTGTCCATGAACGAATCCCCGGCTTTCGCCAAGATGAAAGCCGAAGGCAAGACCTCCAAGGCACCGCTGTCCGAATCCTTCGGCCAGTGGAAGAACCTGAAGATCGTTATCCTCGCGCTGGTTGGCTTGACCGCCGGTCAGGCAGTCGTGTGGTACACGGGTCAGTTCTACGCCCTGTTCTTCCTGACGCAGACGCTGAAGGTCGACGGTGCAACGGCTAACCTGCTGATCGCTGCTTCGCTGGTGATCGGTACCCCGTTCTTCATCGTGTTCGGCTCCCTGTCCGACAAGATTGGCCGCAAGCCGATCATCCTCGGCGGCTGCCTGATCGCTGCAGCGACCTACTTCCCGCTTTTCAGCGCCCTGACCCACTACGCCAACCCGGCGCTGGAACAGGCGATCAAGAGCTCTCCGGTCGTGGTGACCGCTGATCCTGCAAAATGCCAGTTCCTGTTCAACCCGACCGGCACCAAGAAGTTCACGTCCTCCTGCGACATCGCTCGTACCGTGCTGGCACAGGCATCGGTGAGCTATTCCACCCAGGATGCACCCGCAGGCACGATCGCCTCGATCAAGATTGGCGAGAAGGTCATCCAGGGCTATGACGCAACCGGCCTCGCTCCAGCCGACGCCGCAGCGAAGGACAAGGAGTTCAAGAAGGAACTGGGCGACGCCATCAAGGCAGCCGGCTATCCGTCCAAGGCTGATCCGGCCCAGATGAACAAGGGCATGATCCTTCTGATCCTGGTCATCCTCGTGATCTACGTGACCATGGTGTACGGCCCGATCGCTGCAATGCTGGTCGAACTGTTCCCGACTCGTATCCGCTACACCTCGATGTCCCTGCCCTACCACATCGGTAACGGCTGGTTCGGCGGCCTGCTGCCGACGACCTCCTTCGCACTGGTTGCGTACAAGGGCGACATCTACTATGGCCTCTGGTATCCGATCATCATCGCCTTGGTCACCTTCGTGATCGGCATGCTGTTCGTACGTGAAACCAAGGACAACGACATCTACGCGAACGACTAACCGTCTAATCGTCCCAGGCGTACCTTCCGGTATTCCTGGTTTTGAAGCCGCCAGTTATCTGGCGGCTTTTTTTATTTCCAGGATTACCATGCTGGCAAGCCTGGTTATGTTTGACAAGGGTAGTGGACGGCCGCGATGTGGGCCAATGGTCAAACGGGATTGCGTGAAGACATCAAAAAGCCGTTAATGCGGCGGTAAAGCCCGGTTGGAAGCGTCTTCCTTTTCCGTTACCGGACTCCCTCGGTGAAGGCTGCCAGGTTCCGAAGTGTGGAAGCCAAACCCGCTTCATGATCTTCCGGACGTATCCCTTCCGGCACATCCTCGCAAAATACGATCACCTCGGTACCCTGCACCGCTTCGTCAAAAATCCAGGTGATGTGCATCTCCCCTGCAAAGGCGGTATTTGCGGTATTGAACGTAATGGACTGTTCGATGCGCCGTCCGGGAATCAACTTGACGAATCGCACCGTCACTTCGTCGGCGCGCTCGGTCGTCTTTCCCGCTACGTGTCCCACACCGTTATAAGAGAGCAGCATCCGGTACATCCCACCCTCCCGGAAATCAAACGCAAGCATCGTCCCGGTCATGCCCTCAGGCGGAAGCCAATTTTCCATTGCAGCGGCAGTGGAAAATGCCTCGTAGATCTTCGGCGCTGAGGCATGGATCAGTCTTGATGCCCTATCGATTCTCTTTGCCATGAGTCGCCAATGCATGCCGAAAGCAACATCAAGGCTGCAATGTCAGCGAGCCCAGCGCATTCTTCTCCACATCTTCACGCCGCGTCTTCATCGGAACGTACTTGACCTCCGCCCACCTCTGCACAAAATTCCGATAGAGCGGCGACAGCACATTCCCGGACTGCCCGGTGGAATGGATGAACTGCGAGTTGTCCATGCTGGAAAGGTCATACACCGCGCGCAGGCTGGCCGCGTGCCGGTTGGCGAACGGCATCTTCTCGTCGCGCAGGTTGTGCCGGCCCACATTCACAGTGAAGGTATCGCCCGGCGTAGGAACGTGAATGTCGAAATACTTTGCCAGTATCTCCACCTTTCCAAACGGACGGTGCTCCGAACGTGCGGTGTGCGCTTCACCCCAACGCCACTTTGCGATGTCCGGTCCGTAGCGCTGCTCCAGGTCAGCCAAGGCGGCATCCAGCGAAATGGCAAGCACCTCCTCGCAACTCTGCCTGTTGCCTTTGACGGCGACGGTCACATCGTTGCACCAGCGCCCCTGCCCGTCCTTGTTCAGCAGTACGTTCACCGTAGACAGGTGCGTGTTGCGCTGCTCCCAGTAATCCTTCATCAGGGCTTCGCCCAGCTCGTCGACGAAGATCTGCTTCGCGGCCATGCGCATCCACGCGTTGTAGATCAGCGGCTCGGCGCGATCGGCGTCCATCGCACCGTTCCAGCCTTTCAGCATCGCCAGCGCGGCCTTCGCCCTTTCCGTTCGCGGGGCAGTCTTGAGCAGCGCCGGGAGGACTTCCTGCGCCGCCAGCGAGAGGTGATCCTTCTGGATTTCGGCAAAGCTGGCGATGTCGTGCTTCGGCTTCGCATCCAGCAGCGCATCGATGCGGCGCGCTCGGTATGGCTGCGACCATTCGCTGGTGAGAAAATGCGGATAGTCGGCGTCGACGATCTTGTGGTTCGCCGTCATGATGCGCTGCGATGCCGGGTTGTACTTGCGCGGCAATTCCTCGAACGGAATGAATCCCGCCCAATCGTACCGGGCATCCCAACCGGGCGCCGGAGCCAGCCCCTTCAAGTCGTTCTCCGGCTTGCGCACAGGGACGCGGGCCGGCGCGATGAACCCGATATTGCCTTCGACGTCAGCATAGACGATGCTTTGCTGGGGCGCGCTGAAATCCTTCGCTCCATCGATGAACTGGTCCCAGTTCTGCGCCAGGTTGAATTTCATGCCAGCCTGCAGCGTCAGGTCGTCCGGCTGCAGCGCGGTCCATGCGAAGGACACCACATACTTCGTGGCGTCGAGCGGCGCCTTTTCCATGACCGGCAATGCTCCGGTAATCACCGGGCCATGGCGTGTTTCGCGCACCTCTATGGTCACGTCCGGCTGGCCTTTCACCTTGATGGTCTCGTTGCGCACTTTGAACTCGGCCCAGCCCTCCGGCGTCTGGTACTTGCGACGATCCTCGGGATGGATCCGCTCGATGTACAGGTCCTGGACGTCGGGCGCGGTGTTGGTAAAGCCCCAGGCAATGCGATCGTTGCGTCCGAGCACCACGGAGGGAATCCCGGGCAGTGTCGCGCCGATGACGTTCAGCCCGGGAGCGGACAGATGCGCGAAATACCACAGCGCGGGCGCCGACAGGCCGAGGTGGGGATCATTGGCCAGCAAGGGCTTGCCGCTTGTCGAAAGCGAGCCGCCGACCACCCAGTTGTTCGATCCCATGCCTTCCACGTAAGTCGGCGGAGCGACGGACGCGACCTTGGCCAGTTGCCCGGTCGTTCCAGCCAGCTCCCGGTACAGGGCGGTGTAGTCTTGGGTCGGGAGAACCGGGTCACCGGGATACGGCGCGAGGAATTCATTGATCTGCGCGAGCGAAAGTCGCTGCGACAGGCGCATGCGGAGCAACTCCTGAGTCCAGTTCGCCCCGAGGTCCCAGGCCATCATGGTCTGCCAGCCGATGGAATCCACCGCCTGCCACGGGGCGGGTGCCGGCGCGCCGGTGAGGATGAATTCCAGCGGCAACGGGCCGCTGCGGGTGTCCAGATAGGCATTCACGCCGCGCGCGTAGGCATCGAGCGCGTCGCGCGTTTGCCGGGACAGGTTGGAGAGTATCTTTTCCGCATTGCGGCGGATACCGAGCGTCCGGATGAAGCGGTCGGTGTCGAGCGCATTCGGCCCGAGGATTTCCGCCATCCGTCCGGCGGGGATGCGGCGGTTGAGTTCCATCTGCCACAGCCTGTCCTGCGCGTGGACGAAGCCGAGCGCGAAATAGGCGTCGGCGGGAGATTTTGCGTAGATATGCGGGATACCCTCGTCGTCACGGACAATATCTACCGGCGCTCCCAGGCCCTTGAGCGAAATCCTTCCGTCCACCTGCGGCTGGCTGGCGTTGCGATACCACAACGCGGTGCCCGCGGCCGTCAGTAACAAAAGCACCAGACCCAGGGCAACTTTCTTGAATATTTCAGTCATACGGCTATGCATAGTTCTCTCCAAGCGTGCGAGGTTATCACAGTGCATCCCCGTATTTGCAGGCCGCTGCGAGGGAAGGATTGTCAAATGGTAAGATGTCGTTTCGTGAAATGACAAAGCAGTCGAATTGCTATCTTATGAAATTTGATGTCGCCATTGTTGGCAGCGGCCTTGCCGGCCTGTCCGTCGCCCTGCACCTCGCGCAAACGCACAAGGTTGCGGTAGTTTCGAAGCGAACCCTGCTCGATGGCGCAAGCAACTGGGCACAAGGCGGCATTGCCGCGGTACTCGATTCGGGCGACAGCCATGAACAGCACATTGCCGACACGCTCGTCGCCGGCGCGGGCCTGTGTGACGAAGCAGCCACGCGCTACATCGTCGAGCACAGCCGCGAGGCGATCGAATGGCTGATCGAACAAGGCGTGCCGTTCACCCGCGACCCGACCGCTGAGTTGGGCTTCCACCTGACGCGCGAAGGCGGCCACAGCCAGCGCCGTATCATCCATGCAGCCGATGCGACCGGTCACGCCGTGCAGGTCACGCTGGAACAGAAGGCGCGCAACCATCCGAACATCACGGTACTGGAACACCATTTCGCCATCGATGTCATCAAGTCCGACAAGATCGAGGACGGCGAAGGCACACCGCGCTGTGTCGGCCTGTATGTCCAGGATGTCCAGACCGGCGACGTGATGACGCTGGCGGCCGACCACACCGTGCTGGCTACCGGTGGCGCCGGCAAGGTATATCTGTACACGACGAATCCCGACACCGCTACCGGCGACGGCATCGCCATGGCTTGGCGCGCGGGCTGCCGCGTGGCCAACATGGAGTTCGTGCAGTTCCATCCGACCTGCCTCTACCATCCGTACGCGAAGTCATTCCTGATCAGCGAAGCAGTGCGTGGCGAAGGCGGCCTGTTGAAGCTGCCGGACGAGGCAGGTGCCGCCGCCGGCCGCCGCTTCATGACGGCACATGACGAGCGCGCGGAACTGGCGCCGCGCGACGTCGTGGCACGCGCGATCGACTTTGAAATGAAGAAGCGCGGCCTGGATTACGTGAATCTCGATATCAGCCACCAGCCTCCGGAATTCCTGAAAGAGCATTTCCCGACCATCTATTCGCGCTGCCTTGAACTCGGCATCGACATCACGAAGCAGCCGATTCCTGTGGTTCCCGCCGCCCATTACACCTGCGGCGGCGTCGTGACCGACATGTGCGGCCGGACCGACTTGCCCGGCCTGTACGCGGTCGGCGAAACCGCCTACACCGGCCTGCACGGCGCCAACCGTCTCGCCAGCAATTCGCTGCTCGAATGCCTAGTGCTCGGGCGCGCTGCCGCGCACCACATCGAGATGCAGCCGAAGCCGAAGTCGCTTCCGTTGCCTGCCTGGGACGAAAGCCGCGTCACCGACGCCGACGAAGAAGTGGTCATCGCCCATAACTGGGACGAGCTGCGCCGCTTCATGTGGAACTACGTGGGCATCGTGCGCACCACCAAACGGCTCGAACGCGCCCAGCACCGCATCGGATTGCTGCGTGAGGAAATCTACGAGTATTACTCGCATTTCCGCATCACTCGCGACCTTCTCGAGCTGCGCAACCTGGTTGACGTCGCGTCGATGATCGTCGACAGCGCGCTGTCCCGTCGTGAAAGCCGGGGACTACATTTCAGCCAGGACTTCCCTGAAACCCTGCCGAAAGCGCTTCCGACGGTCCTTTCGCCATCACCGCGCTGATCCCCCCGGCCGCTGAAGCGGCCGGTTCCTCCGTCATTCGCCCCCTCACACCCATGGCTCGCGCCTGCGTTGCCAAATTCGCAATTGTCAAAAGTATTTCCCGCTGGCAGCCGATATAGTGCAATATAGAAACCGATTCTCAGTTGTTCGGGTTCATGTTCAACACGGCCAAACGGTGCGTCCATGTCCGACATCGCTTCCGATCCCTCCTTGCATAGCCAGCGGGTCAAGGAGTTCTTTCTCGCGCGGCAGCCCATCCTGAATCGCGTCCAGAGCCTGGTCGCCTATGAGTTGCTGTTCCGGCGCGCTGACGCCGGGTCCGCGGCTGTCATTGACGATCTCTCCGCCACCGCCTCCGTCATCGAGCATGCAACCGAGCTGGGCATGGAAAACGTGATCGGAGGTTCACTTGGCTTCGTCAATATCGACAAGTCGGTCCTGATGAGCGATTTCGTCCAGTTCCTCCCGCGCGAAAAGGTGGTGCTGGAAATCCTGGAAACGGTGAAGGTCGACCGAGAGGTTCTCGCCCGTGTGACAGAACTCAGGAAGGCGGGCTATACCTTCGCACTCGACGATGTGATTGACGAGTCCGACGACGTACGGCAGTTGCTGCCGCTTGTGGATATCGTGAAAGTCGACATCGCCGGCCTGTCCGCGGCCATGCTTGCGCAGCTCAGCGGCAGATTCCGGGTGGCGCGGAAGAAAATGCTTGCCGAGAAAGTCGAAAATATCGAGGAGTACCAGCGCTGCCTGGATCTTGGTTTCGACTACTTCCAGGGCTATTACTTCGCCAAGCCGGCGGTATTGAGCGGAAAGAAACTATCGCCTTCGCAGGTCGCGCTCCTGCAGCTGATGTCGCAGCTGAACTCCGATGCCGAAAATGCAGAAATCGAACGCACCATCAAGCACGACGCATCGCTCGGCATCACCCTGCTGCGCATGGCGAATTCGCCTGCACTGGGCACCGGCCATCGCATCACCTCGCTTGGACAGGCATTAGTCGTGCTGGGCCGGCGGCAGTTGCAGCGATGGTTGCAGATCCTGCTGTACTCGGAACCGGCCAAGTCCAGCGGAACGCTATCGCCGTTGCTGGTGCTGGCGACAACGCGTGGAAAACTGCTCGAACTGATGGCCGACCGGCTCGCGCCCGGCAACCGAAACATGGCGGACATCGCCTTCACTGTCGGAATCATGTCCCTGATGGATGCGCTGTTTGCCCTGCCGATGGAAAAGATCCTGCAGCAAATACCCGTCGTGAAGGAAGTGAGCGACGCGCTGCTTGAACGCGCGGGGATCTACGGGGAGATGCTCAATCTGACCGAGTACGTGGAAAACATCGATCAGTCCGGTCCGCACCTGCTCCCCGCTCTGACCAGTCTCAGGCTGTCGCAGGAAGAGCTTTGCGACATGCAACTGGCCGCGTACGCCTGGAGCGAACAGGTCTCGCGCCAGGCGTAGCAGATTTCCGGAATAGGGAAGGATTGGCCGATCAGCCGACGATGCGCAGGGAATAATCGGTCGCGCGCACGTCCTTGGTCAGGCTGCCGATCGAAATCCGGTCAACGCCGGTTTCCGCAATCGCACGGACGGTGCTCATGTTCACCCCGCCGGACGCCTCCAGCAATGCCCTGCCGTCGTTGATTTTGACGGCCTCACGCATCATCTCGAGGGTAAAGTTATCCAGCAGCACCGAGACTGCGCCTGCGGCCAGCGCCTCTTCCAGCTCCACCAGGTTTTCGACCTCGATCTGGATCGTCACACCGGCATGCAGTGCGTGTGCCGCATGCATCGCCGCAGTGATGCCGCCGGCCGCTGCGATATGGTTTTCCTTGATCAGGATGCCGTCATAGAGCGCCAGGCGCTGGTTTTTACCGCCGCCGACACGCACCGCGTATTTCTGCGCAAGGCGCAGCCCCGGCAGGGTCTTGCGCGTGTCGAGCACGGATGCCCGGGTTCCCTTGACCACCTCGGCATACTGCCGCGTCACGCTGGCGACGCCGGAGAGCAGCTGCAGGAAGTTCAGGGCCGTCCGTTCGGCAGTCAGCAAGGCGCGCGCCGGTGCTTCGATCGCACACACTTCGGTATCGGCCGCCATCGCGGCGCCCTCTGCATAACGCCAGTCGATACGGATGCGCGCATCGAGCTGCTTCATGACGCCTTCGAACCATGGTGCGCCACACAGGACCGCGGCTTCACGCACGACGACGCGCGCTTTCACCCACTCGTTCTCCGGAACCAGCAGGCCGGTGACATCGCCGGTGCCGACATCCTCGGCAAGGGCAGCACGGATATTTTCTTCAAAGGCAGCGGCCAGGGCCGCATCGAAAGGCGCAAACGGGTTCTTCAAGGTGCTCATGCGGGTCCGATCCCTGCAAACAGTTTTTGTTCTTTGGCGAGGTCGCTGCTCGGGCGTACGCTGGCCTTGCGTGCCGCGGCAAAGGCCAGCATGCGGTCGATGCAGACATAGGCCTTGTGGCCGGTCTCGGGATCGACATGGATTTCGTTCTTGCCGGTCTCCAGCACCTCGGCCAGGTTCTGCAGGCCGTTCATCGCCATCCACGGGCAATGCGCGCAGCTCTTGCAGGTTGCGCTGTTGCCTGCGGTCGGTGCATCGATGAACCGCTTGCCGGGCGCCGCCATGCGCATCTTGTGCAGGATGCCGTTATCCGTGGCCACGATGAACTCGTCCGCGTCGAGCGACTGCGCTGCCGCGATGAGTTGCGAAGTCGAGCCGACCACGTCGGCCTGAGCGACTACCGCTTCGGGCGACTCCGGGTGCACCAGGATCTTGGCCTTCGGGTGTTCCTTGCGCAGCAATTCCAGTTCAATGCCCTTGAACTCGTCGTGCACCAGGCAGGAACCCTGCCACAGGAGCATGTCGGCACCGGTCTTCTTCTGGATGTAGCCGCCCAGGTGCTTGTCGGGCGCCCAAAGGATTTTCTTGCCCTGCTCATGCAGGTGCTGGACGATTTCCAGGCCGATCGACGAGGTGACCATCCAGTCTGCGCGGGCCTTCACGGCAGCGCTCGTGTTCGCGTAGACAACGACGGTGCGGTCCGGGTGGGCATCGCAGAATGCGGCGAATTCATCCGCAGGGCAGCCGAGGTCGAGCGAGCAGGTCGCGTCGAGGTCGGGCATCAGGATCTTCTTTTCCGGGCTCAGGATCTTGGCGGTTTCGCCCATGAATTTGACACCGGCCACAACCAATGTCTTGGCCGCGTGGTCGCGCCCGAAGCGCGCCATTTCGAGAGAATCCGACACGCAGCCGCCCGTCTCTTCCGCGAGATCCTGCAGATCGGCATCGACGTAGTAGTGGGCGACAAGTACCGCCTGCTTTTCCTTCAGGAGGCGTTTGATCCTGTCTTTAAGCGCTGCCTTCTCCTCCGGAGATGGCGCCAAGGGCACGCGAGCCCAGGCATTCGCTACGCAACTGGTGCCCGTATCCATTTGCGGGCGTTCGAATTCGACGGTCTTGATCGGTAGGGTTTGCATGATAAAAACACGAGCTGCGGCGCATTACCGAGAATGAAATGCGCAGAAAAGGGAGAGTATGCCTGATATCGAAAAACTCGGGGCTGAACGGGAATTTTCAAGCATGTGTGGGACAGAAATGCTCCCGGACAGAACCGCTAGGGCTTCATCCGAAAAAATTGACTGGAAACAAATATATACAAATTTTGATGTTTCCAAATAGCAATTTTGCATTTACGCAAGATCGTTTCGATAGCATACTGAGTCTGACAAATATCAATAACGCATTCGACTGGAACATTATAAATAGGCTCGCCCGCATTGCCTGTAAGAACAAAGATGACAAGCCGGGAAATTCCGTCCGTACAAAGCAAGTACGATGCGAATTGAAAATGTGTAACCGGGCATTTTCTCTAGGAGGGGACAACGTCCATGGAACACCGTATTTTCGACAAGACCGACAAGGGGCGTGAAGAGATCGCTACGCGCAAGTACCATCTCCCGTCCCGCTTGCGCCCTCTCCTGGTCATGATCGACGGCAAGCAGCCGGCTGGTGAATTGCTCAAGAAGGTCGCCGGCCTGGGCTTGAACGCCGACAGTCTCAACGAACTCCTGGACAACGAATTTATCCGGGTCGTCGAAGACGTTGAGGCAGTACAGGCAGCCCCCGTAGCGCCGCCTGTGACGACCGGCAACGAGGTGGAAGATACTGTGGCCGCGGACCTTCTGGACGGGACGAACCAGTTCCAGGCGATTTACCAGTTCTATACCGAGACCATCAAGAGCACCATCGGCCTGCGCGGCTACGCACTGCAGCTCAAGGTCGAGAAAGCCGCTTCCATCGACGACTTCCGCGCCTTGCGCGATCCCTACCTGGAAGCCGTGCTGAAGGCCAAAGGCAGAGAAATGGCCCGCAGCCTTCGCGGCCGTCTCGACCAGTTGCTTTACATAGGCCAAACCGTGCCGAACACGACGGTGATCGGCCTGAACGTAGCGGCTTCCGAATAAACGCTGGGCCGCGAGGGCCCGGCTTTACTCAATTCCCTGGCTGGCGAGGTACTCCTCGTAGCCGCCGCGGAAGTCGATCACTTCCCCGTCCCGGACTTCGAGGATGCGCGTCGCAAGCGACGACACGAACTCACGGTCGTGCGACACGAAGACCAGCGTGCCGGCATATTTATCCAGGGCGATGTTCAGCGACTCGATGGATTCCATGTCCATGTGGTTGGTCGGCTCGTCCATCAGCAGGACGTTGTGACGCCCGAGCATCAGCTTACCGTACATCATGCGCCCCTTTTCGCCGCCGGACAGCACCTTCACCGACTTCTTCACGTCATCCCCTGAGAACAGCAGGCGGCCGAGAATCGAGCGTACCGCCTGATCGTCGTCGCCCTCCTTCGTCCATTGCCCCATCCAGTCGGTCAGGTTCTTGTCGACTGCGAATTCTTCCGTCGGATCCTGCGGCATGTAACCGACGTTGGCGTTTTCGGCCCACTTGGAGATGCCCGCATCCGGCTTCATGCCACACACATCGCCGCCGATGCTGCGCAACAGCGTGGTCTTGCCCGCGCCGTTGGCGCCGATGATCGCAATCTTTTCTCCGGCTTCGACCAGGATGTTGAAGTTCTTGAAGATCGTGCGGTCATATGACTTCGACAAGCCTTCCACTTCAACCGCCTGGCGGTGCAGTTTCTTCTCGCCTTCGAATCGGATGAACGGCTCCTGACGGCTGGAAGGCTTGATGTCCTCCACCTTGATCTTCTCGATCTGCTTCGCGCGCGACGTGGCCTGGCGTGCCTTGGACTTGTTGGCCGAGAAGCGGCGCACGAATTCCTGCAGTTCCGCCACGCGCTCCTTGGCCTTGGCATTGGCCGCCAGAACCTGGGCGCGCGCCTGCGACGAGGCGAGCATGTAGTCGTCGTAGTTGCCCGGATAGATCTTCAACGTGCCGTAATCCATGTCGGCCATGTGCGTGCACACCTGGTTCAGGAAGTGGCGGTCGTGCGAAATGATGATCATGGTGGAGTTGCGCTCGTTGAGCACGTCCTCCAGCCAGCGGATGGTGTTGATGTCCAGGTTGTTGGTCGGCTCGTCCAGCAGCAGGATGTCCGGATTGGAGAACAACGCCTGCGCCAGCAGCACCCGCAGTTTCCAGCCCGGCGCGATGTTCTTCATTGGCCCCTGGTGCTGATCCAGCGGAATGCCCACGCCCAGCAGCAATTCACCAGCACGCGCCTCGGCGGTGTAGCCGTCGTATTCGGCGAATTTCGCCTCTAGGTCTGCCGCACGCATGTAGTCCTCGTCGGTCGCATCCGGATTGGCATAGATTGCATCGCGTTCCGTCATCGCCGCCCACATCTCGGTATGGCCCATCATGACCACGTCCAGCACGCGCATTTCTTCGTACGCGAACTGGTCCTGGCGCAGCTTGCCGAGGCGCTCGTTCGGATCGAGCATGACGGTGCCGGCGCTCGGCTCGAGGTCGCCGCCCAGGATCTTCATGAAAGTGGACTTGCCGCAGCCGTTGGCGCCGATCAGGCCGTAACGGTTGCCCTCGCCGAATTTGACGGAGATGTTTTCGAACAGCGGCTTAGGGCCGAACTGCATCGTGATGTTTGCGGTGGAAAGCACTGGTAAAACCTTTTGCGGATGATTCGGAAATAACCCGCCATTTTACCATTCAGCGCAGCCGCGACGTCTCTAGAAGGACTCGTTCAGCAGGTTCCTTCGCGCTGTCATGAACGAATCTGCCGCGCGTTTCAGTGCATTTTCGTCAATGCGTGGCCTGTAAAGCACGCTGTCGATACCGATACCGCTGGCGCCCGCCGCCACGTACGCTGCCATGTTATGCGGCTGGATGTCGCCGACGGGGAGCAAGGGTGTTTCAACCGGCAGTACTGCACGCATCGCCTTCACGGCAGGCGGGGGAATCATCTCTGCCGGGAACAGCTTCAGCCCGTACGCCCCCGCCTCGATTGCCTGGAAGGCCTCGGTCGGCGTCGCCACGCCGGGTAACGCGATCATGCCGTGCCTGGCGGCATGCGAAATGACCTCTGGCGCATAGTGCGCCGATGCGATCAGGCGTCCGCCGGCCTCCTGCACCGTTTCGACTTCCCGCACTGACAGGACGGATCCCGCACCGATCAGGGCGTCGTCCGGGGCGATGCGCAGCAATGCATGAATGGCATCAAGTGCGCCCGGACAGTTCAACGGTACTTCGAACATGCGAAAACCGGCGTCGAAAAGGATGCGGCCCACCGCCGGCGCTTCGGCCGGGGTGAGTCCGCGGAGAATGGCCAGCAACGGGCACGGGGACGGCTTGAACAGGTCCATGTTTTCTATCCGCGAATATCGAACAGTGTGCGCAGGGCAGCGGCAAACGTATTGCCGGGTTGCCAGGCGCGCGCTGGTATGCCGAGCAGTTCAAGCGCACTGAGATAGCGCGCCATTACCCCCGTACTGCCGATCACCTGCACAGGCTGCGACATCGCGTCACCGGACTTGCGCACGATTTCAAACAGCTCGCTGCCGATCAGCAGGCCGGATAGATACGAGCCCGCATGCGAAGACAGCATCATGTCGGTCAGGACCATCGCGCGGCAGCAGAACGCCGCATGAATGAGCCCGCCTTGCCTTGCCGCGCGCAAGCCGTTCGCGAATGCCTCCGCGACTGAATCCTGCGAGGAAATGATCGTGGCGAGCGATCCGTGCCGGGCCAGCAGTGCGTACAGCTCGCCGGTCATGAAGGTTATGAACTCCGTGATTCTCCCGCCATTGACGTGCACCCATCTGCTATGCGCGCCCGGCAGCAGGAACCAGCCCCCATCGGCACCTAGTTCGAGCGCTCCTAGGACATGCGTCTCTTCACCACGCATTATGTCCGGCGCGCCGTGCGGATCGACGTACCGGTAACCGGGAACAATCCGCGCACGCACACCGGGCAGGCCAGTGTCGATCGGCACAAGCGCTTCGCCGAGCCTGCGCAAGGGATGCTGAAGCGCCAGGAATGGCACCTCTTTCCAGCCCTCCCTGCTTCCGGCCATTCCCGAGATGATGACGTCGGCATGCTCGATCTCCAGCGCGTCAAGAAGCGTCGCCAGGGCATCCTGGAAGCGGCCCGTGACACGTTGGGAGCCTTCCTCGTCCTCGTGCTCACGCACGAGTTCTCCCTGCGGGCTGATTACATAGGCCCGTCGGATGCTGGCTCCCCAATCGATACCGATGTATGTGGTCCCATGTGCCGCCATGATTTCCCCTGAACTTTCGATGCCGCCGCCAATCAATGTTGTTGCTGACTCGAACCCGTCCGCCGCCGTTCCTGGCATGCAGAGGAGACGCCCATGACCCTCCATTTCAAGAAACGCCGCAGCCAGGCATGGTTCGAAAAACAGGACTGCGACGGCTTCGTTCATCGAAGCTGGACGCAAAAGCCAGGCTACCTCCCCGATGCTTTCGACGGCCGTCCCGTCATCGGCATCTGCAATACCTGGTCCGAATTAACGCCCTGCAACAGCCATTTCCGCGAACTTGCCGAATTTGTAAAGCGCGGTGTACTTGAGGCAGGCGGATTCCCGCTGGAGTTCCCCGTCATGTCACTCGGGGAAACACAGTTGCGGCCGACAGCGATGCTCTTCCGAAACCTTGCCAGCATGGATGTGGAAGAATCCATCCGTGGCAACCCGGTCGACGGCGTAGTCCTCCTCATGGGCTGCGACAAGACCACGCCCGCGCTGCTGATGGGCGCGGCAAGCTGCGGCCTGCCGACGATAGGCGTTTCCGGCGGCCCCATGCTGAACGGCAAATTCAGGGGCAAGGACATCGGCTCGGGAACTGGCGTCTGGATGATGTCGGAAATGGTGCGCGGCGGACTGATGACCCAGGAGGAATTTACGGAAGCCGGTGCCTGCATGAACCGCTCCGCCGGCCATTGCATGACCATGGGCACCGCATCCACGATGGCGTGCATGGTCGAAGGCCTCGGCATGTCCCTCCCCGGCAACGCGGCCATCCCGGCGCCCGACACTCGCCGCAACCGTCTCGCGCAAATGAGCGGACGGCGCATCGTGCAGATGGTCGAGGAAGACCTCGGCATGGAAAAGATCCTGACGCGCGAAGCATTCGAGAATGCGATCCGGATCAACGCAGTCATCGGCGGATCGCTCAATGCGGTGATACACCTGCTGGCCATTGCCGGGCGCATCGGTATCGATCTCTCGTTGGAGGACTGGGACCGCATCAGCAGCCCGACACCCTGCCTCGTCAACCTGCAGCCGTTCGGGCATTACCTGATGGAGGACTTCTACTATGCGGGCGGCTTGCCAGCGGTGATGGTCGAAATCCGCCACCTGCTCCACCTGCACGCGATGACGGTCAGCGGCAGGACGATCGGCCAGAACATCGAGGACGCGCCCTGTTACAACCGCGACATCATCAGGAGCATCGACCAGCCATACAAGGACAAGGCGGGCATTGCTGTCCTGAAAGGCAATCTCGCGCCGAACGGGGCAATCATCAAGCCCTCCGCGGCATCGCCGCACCTACTGAAACATCGCGGCCGAGCCATTGCATTCGAATCGATCGAGGATTTCCACGCGCGCATCGACGACCCTGCACTCGATATCGACGAGACCTGCGTCATGGTCCTGAAGAACTGCGGCCCCTGCGGCTATCCCGGCATGCCGGAAGTCGGCAACATGCCCTTGCCCGCCAAGATCCTGCAGAAAGGGATTACCGACATGGTCCGCATTTCCGATGCTCGCATGGGCGGCTCGGTCTACGGCACCATCGTGCTGCATGCATCGCCCGAGGCTGCGGTCGGCGGCCCGCTTGCACTCGTCCGCGATGGCGACACGATCCAGCTCGACGTCGGCGAGCGTAGCCTGCACCTTGAAGTGGGCGACGAGGAGCTGGTGCGCCGCAGGAATGCATGGGTCGCACCCGGAATGCCGGCGCGAGGCTACGCAAAGCTGTATGTCGACCACGTGCAACAGGCGCACCTCGGCGCGGACTTCGATTTCCTGGTTGGAAAGAGCGGCGCTGACGTTCCGCGCGAATCGCATTGAACACGACCGCAACCAGGCTGCCCTCGATGCTGTCCCCAAAGCAATTGGAACGCCGACCGCATGCCGTCGGTCTATTTGCGCTGAAAATCAACATTGCCGGGATTCCGGCCAACCGTTTCCGAGGATGATGCGTCATGACCGCCGAAATCATTTACCTCGAGTCCGACACGCAACAGCTGCAACTCACTCCCGAATTGGGCGGCAGCGTCACCACCTGGAACTGGAAGGTCGGCGGCGATCGAATACCTCTGTTTCGTCCATGGGACGGCGCATCCGGCGACCGTTATACGCTAGCCTGCTTCCCCCTTGTGCCGTGGTCGAACCGGCTCACGGGGGGCGGCTTCGAGTTCGACGGCAAGTTCTACGCTATCCATGCCAACCGGACCGAAGAACACTACCCGATTCACGGCAGCGGCTGGCTGCAGCCCTGGCAGGTCGCCGAGCGCGACACCGCAAGGATCAGGCTGTCGCTGGAATCGCGCCACTTCGACGGCAATCCTCATCACTACCGCAGCACGCAAACCTTCCTGCTGCTGCCCGACGGCCTGCAGATTGACCTGACGGTGACGAACCTCGGCGCGGCCACTCTGCCGTTCGGTCTGGGACTGCATCCTTACTTCGTGCGGAACGAGCGCACCTGCTTGATGTTCAAGTCCGCAGGTGTCTGGATGCCTGGTGAAGACAGTGTTCCGGCGGAGCTCGTAACCGGCTATCCGGAAACCTGGGATTACAATCGCGCGGCTTCATTGCAAGGACCGACGATCGCGGCTTGCTATACGGGGTGGAATGGGAAGGCAGTAATCGATTATCCGGACCGCGGCTTGTCGGTCACCATGGTCATGCCGGACTGTAACGGATATGTGTTCCTGGAACGGCCGGCGCACCAGGATTACTTCAGCATCCAACCGGTCTCGCATCCGGTAGACGCTTTCCATATGCCGAACCAGCCTGGCTTGGCCTACCTTACGCACGGCGACAGCTTTGCGCTGCGCACCAAATTCCTGGTCGGACCTTCAGTCGAAACCCGGTAGCGAGGGATAGCCGCTCATGGTCAGCGAACAGGCGCGGCCGTCAGAGCGTAACCTTGCCCGGCTGCCTACCGCCAGCGTCGCCTTATCTTTGGTATGCCCGAATGGCAGGCCCGTCAGGATCGGCACTCCAAGCCGTCCCCGCAAGTAGGCGATCATGGATTCGAAGTTATAGCCGTTGTCGTAGTCCGTCAGTGCGTAGCTCGAAAAATCGCCGAACACGACTGCCTTCTGGTCCAGGAACCCTGCATATTCCATCTGCAGCAGCATGCGCTCGACGCGATAAGGATGCTCGTTCACGTCCTCGATGAAGAGGATGCCGCCGTCGGTGCGCGGCAAGTAAGGCGTGCCGATCAGGTGCGTGAGCATCGTGAGGTTGCCGCCCCAGAGCATGCCGGCGACATCAACCTCGGGATTGCTGTCCCCTTCGAACTCAATCGTATGCGTCGGTGCGCCCACGCACTTCCAGAACTGATCGAGCGTGAACTCGCTCGGGTCGCTGCGAGAGAAATCGATACAAACCATCGGACCAGCAAAACTGGGGGCACCACGCCGGGTCAGGAGCGCCATGTTCAAGGCGGTGAAGTCGCTATGCCCCACAAACAGCTTGCCGCTGGCAGCCAGCATCGGCAGGTCCAGCTTCGGCAGGATGCGCGACATGCCGTATCCCCCGCGCAGCGCCATGACGATCTGCACGTCGGGATTCGCAGCTGCGGCATGCAACTGCCGGACGCGCTCCTCGTCCGTCCCGCCGAAGCGTTCATGCCTGCCTGCGGGTTGATAGTATTCATGCACCGTGCAACCGCATGCCTGCAGCCTTTCGATACCCTGCCGGTAAGCGTTCTCGTCCGGCGCGTAGCCGCTCGGCGCGACGATCGCCACGCAGGTGTTGGCATTCCTCTTCATGTTTCGGTCTTTCGGTGATGCGGAACGGATATTTTAGAGCAGGCGAAGCCCGCTCCGTCATCCCTTGCGAAGTGGAAGTGGTGAAAATGCCCGCGGATTCAGAACACGCCGAAGGGCGTCTTGCGCGCCGGGTCGAGATAGAGCAGTTTTTTCAAGCCGCCGATGCCGTCCCGGTCGAAACGCTGCCATTGCCCTTCTGGTAGCGACAAGCGGTCAGCTACCGCGTACAGCGCCGTGGGATTCACGCCGATGCCCAGATGGCTGGCGTGCACCTCGATATTTTCCGAGCACTCGGATTCCTGCTCGACGCAGCACTGCCACGCAACGACCCCATCGGTGCGGCTGTAAATCGATGTCGTCGGGACCGGCGGCGTTTCCTTCAGCCGTGCAAGCCGCGGATCCTCGTCAATGCGCTGGCCGCTGGCGAATTCGTACAGCCGCCACACATTGTTCGCCTTCGGCGAACCGGCAAATGGCGTACTGAGCGTGGTCACCCCACGCACGGCTTCCGGAATCATCTTTGCGATTTCTCGTGCATAGATGCCGCCGAGGCTCCACCCGACCAGGCTCACGCTCCGGCCATGCTCCGCGCTCAACTGCTGCACGCGGTCCACGCATGCCTCGATCACACCGGGACGCGGGCCGCGATTGAGCCCCTGCTCCCACGCATACGGCGTGTAACCACGGTCCTTGAGAAAATTGCGCAGGACAAGCGTCGTCATGTCTCCGGTCGCCAGTCCGGGGAAAACCACCACTGGATGACCGTCGCCCGTCGGTGCCTGGCGTAAAATCGGCAGCGAAAGCAGCGAGGCCCATAGTTCCCATGGCGCCCGTCCCTCCATCGCAAGCAGGAGCCAGCCCGGCGGCCGAATCTCGCCTGCCTCACGTTCATTGTCCCAACTGCGGATTGCCTTGAGCCGAGCCGCAGCTTCCCGGAAGTTCAACAGCTGTGCCAACAATCGTTCCCCCTTGAAGTCATCGTGCCTCCACACCCCAGGTGTGCCCACCGGTCGCCCGGCGCTACGCGCGGCGCGCTTCAGGCTCCTGGCTGAGTTTGCAATGTGCAGCAATCATCCCGGACAGCGTCGCATCGAGAGCCGGCGGAAAATCGTGCCCCATCCCCTCGATCTCGTGCAGCGTCGCACCGCGAACCAGATGGGCAGTGTCACGGCCGCATGCGACAGGCACCAGCGGGTCGTCCGTGCCGTGAATGACCAGCGTCGGAACCTTGATTGTGCGTAGCAGAGCGACCTGGTCCCCCGAAGAGGCAACAGCCATGATCTGCCGCGCCGTGCCGCTCACGCAGACGTTGCGGCGTACGCTTTCCGCCACCCGCCGGCGCAACTCACCCTCGGGTGTCGGATAACGCGGGCTGCCAATGACGCGGAACATATGCACGTAATGGTCGATCACGCTGCTGATGTCACGGGGATTCTCGGGACGCGAGAACAGCGCCTGGTTGGCCGCCATGGTCGGCCCTGGCAAACCTGGCCGGCCGCTGGTGGACATGATGGATGTCAGCGAAAGCACGCGCTCGGGATAGCGCGCCGCCATGATGTGCGAAATCATTCCGCCCATGGATGCGCCCACGATGTGCGCCTTTCCGATGCCTAGAGCATCGAGCAGGCAGATGCCGTCCTTGGCCATGTCATAGAGGGTGTACCCGCTGAACAGCGGCATGTGGAACAGCGACCGGAAGAACGCGAATTGCAGATTGGGCTTGCCGAAGTGCTCCATCTTGCTCGAAAGGCCGCTATCGCGGTTGTCGAAACGGATGATGCGGAACCCTTCGTCGACAAGGCCCTTGCAGAATGCATCGGGCCACGAAATCAGCTGGAGCCCAAGGCCTGCAATCAGCAGGATCGGCTCGCCGTTCGGATTGCCCTGCACGTCGTAGGCGAGCTTGATGCCGTTAGCTTCAATGATAGGCAAAGGTATTCCTTCACAGAGTTTCTTTATTGCGCCGCTGCTTCATTCGCAATGCACGGCAGCCACAGGAATCTGCAAACACCATGCCTGCGCAATACCGGACGGTTCGCCCTGTCAAGACAAGGGAACCAGTCCAAACATTGTCATACACGTGTAATTTCAGCACTCCCGCGGTGGAAAAATTCCCAAAGCATTACTGCGTGCTGGTACTGCTTCGTTTCTCCTGCGGTGCTCAGTCCCGCTTTGTGCCTACAACCTCATCAATGAGGCGCTGCGCCGCGCGCCGGCGTTCCGCAAAAAATTCCCTTAGCAAGGCGCCGCATTCCTCCGCCATGACGCCCCCGACCACCTCGGTGTGATGATTCAGTTTTTCCTGCTCGAAAAGATTGACGACCGAACCGCATGCACCGGTCTTGGGATCGGATGCACCGAATACGACACGAGCAAGCCGTGCGTGCATCATTGCGCCGGCACACATCGCGCACGGCTCAAGCGTCACGTAGAGTTCGCAGCCGGGCAGGCGGTAATTGCCAAGGATTTCCGCCGCAGCCCGCAAGGCCATGATCTCGGCATGCGCGGTCGGATCGTGCGTGCCGATGGGCTGATTGAATCCGGTCGCCACGATCTCTCCATCCTTCACCACCAAGGCGCCCACCGGGACCTCACCCAGTGCCCACGCATTGTGCGCCTGGGAAATCGCCTGTTGCATGTAGACGGAGTCTTGCATGTCAGTCGTCGGCAGTGATCTCCGCCCAGCAATTGGGCGTCTCGTGCAGGACCAGCTTGTGCAGCCGCAACCCGGTCCCGTAGCGGTCCTTGTAGGCCGCGCGCAGGATGTTGAACGCGGTCTTCGCGAGGTTCTCCACCGTGGGAATGCTGTCAATGATGACTGTCTTGTGGCCAGGAATGCTTTCAAGGAATTCGCGTACGGCGGTGTCCTTCGCATAGGCAAGGAATGCATGATCCCAGACGTCGACCAGGTGCTGCTTCGCGAGCGCCTTCACGTCCGAAAAATCCATGATCATGCCGTTCTCGGAACTGCCTTCCTCCTGGATGATGTTGCCGATCAGCGTAATCTCGAGCGTATAGCGGTGCCCGTGCAGGTTGCGGCACTGGCTCTTGTGGTCGGGAATCCGGTGGCCGGCATCAAATTCGAGCTTGCGGGTAATGGTCAGCATGGTATTCAGGGTATTTGCAGCAGTTTGTGTGTTTGCAGGCTCAATTTCCATTTCGGATTGTTCTTGCACATTTCGATCGCCAGCCTTGTGTTGCGATCCACATCCGGCCCATCCATCGGTTGGAGGTAAAAATGCTCGAATTCCAGCAGTTCGTACTCGGCAATGTCCTGTTTTGCCTGCGGGATCACCACCTTGAGCTCGTTTCCGCGCCGGACCACAAGTTCGGCTCCGACCTTGGGGCTCACGCACACCCAGTCGACGCCTTCCGGAACGGGCACCGTGCCATTGGTTTCGATGGCGATCTCGAACCCGTGCGCATGCATGCTTTCGATCAGGGCGCGATCGAGCTGCAGCAAGGGCTCGCCGCCAGTAAAGACGACGAACTTGCTCGCTGTGTACGTCGAAGGCCACAAGTCATCAATCGTCTGCGCGAGGCTGTCGCTGTCAACAAACTTCCCGCCCCGCTCGCCGTCCGTGCCGACGAAATCCGTGTCGCAGAACTTGCAGATCGCAGTCGCGCGATCGCTCTCCCGACCGGTCCATAAATTGCAGCCGGCAAAACGGCAGAACATCGCCGGACGCCCGGCGTGGGTGCCTTCGCCTTGCAAGGTATAGAAAATTTCTTTAACGCTGTAAGTCAATTTACGTATCCGGAGAATTGCGGGTAATCGGCGTGGCGCAGGTACGAGCCCGCGCCGCGAACATGGTTCGCGCGCGGGCTTTCCAACTCAGTTTACGCCCGGCCGGCCGCCGGTGCGGGAATTCTTATTCCCACTCGATCGTCGCAGGCGGCTTGCCCGAAATGTCGTAGACGACGCGGTTCAGCCCGCGCACCTCGTTGATGATACGGTTCGACACCTTGCCCAGCAGATCGTGCGGCAGGTGCGCCCAATGGGCCGTCATGAAATC
Organism: Noviherbaspirillum sp.; assembly: GCA_035627275.1. Taxonomy (GTDB): domain Bacteria; phylum Pseudomonadota; class Gammaproteobacteria; order Burkholderiales; family Burkholderiaceae_D; genus Noviherbaspirillum. The sequence goes on along the minus strand of DASPMC010000017.1, from coordinate 63,879 downwards.
CTGGGTCTGCACGGCACGCAGTGCGACCACGTAGTCGTAGGTGCGTCCGTCACCCATCACGCCGACCGATTTGACCGGCAGGAATACGGCGAAAGCCTGGCTGGTCTTGTCATACCAGGAGCGGCCTTCCTCGTCGACGGCCGCGCGCAATTCCTCGATGAAAATCGCGTCCGCCCGGCGCAGCAGGTCGGCATATTCCTTCTTCACTTCGCCCAGGATGCGCACGCCCAATCCCGGCCCCGGGAAGGGATGGCGGTACACCATGTCATGCGGCAGGCCGAGCGCCACGCCGAGTTCACGCACCTCGTCCTTGAACAGTTCGCGCAGCGGCTCGAGCAGCTTGAGGTTAAGCGTTTCCGGCAGGCCGCCGACGTTGTGGTGGCTCTTGATCGTGTGCGCGGTCTTCTTGCCCTTCCCCGCGCTTTCAATCACGTCCGGATAAATGGTGCCCTGCGCCAGCCATCTGGCATTCTTCAGCTTGGCCGCCTCCGCCTGGAACACTTCGACGAATTCCTTGCCGATGATCTTGCGCTTGGCTTCAGGATCAGTCACGCCGGCGAGCTTGCCCATGAACTGTTCCGTCGCATCGACGTGAACCACTTTCACGCCGAGGTTCTTGCCGAACATGTTCATCACCATCTCGCCTTCGTTCAGGCGTAACAGGCCGTGGTCGACGAACACGCAGGTCAGCTGGTCGCCGATCGCGCGATGGATGAGCGCTGCCGCGACACTGCTGTCGACGCCGCCAGACAGGCCGAGGATGACTTCCTCGTCACCGACCTGCTTGCGGATTGCTTCGACCGCTTCGGAGATGTAGTCGGGCATGTTCCAGTCCGACTTGCAGCCGCAGATCTCGTGCACGAAGCGGCCGAGAATGGCCTTGCCCTGCAGCGTATGGGTCACCTCCGGATGGAACTGGACGGCATACCACTTGTGCTCCTCATTCGCCATCGCAGCGATCGGGCAGTTGTCGGTCGACGCCATCAGTTTGAAGCCGGGCGGCATCTCGATGATCTTGTCGCCATGGCTCATCCACACCTTGAGCATTCCGTGGCCTTCGGACGTCACGAAGTCGCTAATGCCGTTCAACAGTGCGGTATGGCCGCGCGCCCTGACCTCGGCATAGCCGAATTCGCGCACCTTGCCCATTTCGACCTTGCCGCCGAGCTGCTCCGCCATCGTCTGCATGCCATAGCAGATGCCGAGAACCGGCACACCGGCCTCGAACACGGCCTTCGGCGCACGCGGCGTATCGCCCTCGGTCACCGAGTTCGGTCCGCCGGACAGGATGATGCCGGCAGCGCCGTAGCTGCGGATGAACTCGTCGCTGACGTCATACGGATAAACTTCCGAGAATACTCCGGCTTCGCGCACGCGGCGGGCAATCAGCTGGGTAACCTGGGAACCGAAATCGAGAATGAGAATTTTGGAGTGCATGAATGTGCTTCAACTATCAGGATAAATCTGGTATCGCGTTCACAACGCGATTGCGTCCGGCGTCTTTCGCCGCGTAGAGCGCCATGTCGGCCCGGCTGATCAATTCCTCGGTCGTCGCCGTGGGAAAGAGATCCGTCGAGGCGATGCCGGCGCTGATCGTCAGGTTCAGCGTCGTGCCGCCGATAACTTCCGGCTGCCCGGCAATCGTCGCCCGCATTCGCTCGGCCACTGCCAGCGCCGTCTTGTGCGACGACCCCGGCAGGACGATCAGGAACTCCTCGCCGCCATACCGCCCCAACGCCTCCTGAGGCCGGATGCACGACCGAAGCCGGCTTGCGACCTTGACCAGTACGGCATCACCGGCCGGGTGGCCATAGGTATCGTTGATCTTCTTGAAGTAGTCTAGGTCGGCGACGATCAGCGACAAGGGAACGCCTGCCTTGTCGCACCGGATCGCCTCAATGGTCAGGATGCGCATGATCGCGCCACGGTTCCAGGTACCAATCAGCGGATCAATCAGCGACTTGCGGCGCAGGTTCTTGTTTTTCTTCTGCAGGTCAAGCTGGTACGCATTCAGCGAGCGCAGTTCGAGTTCACGCTCCACCAGCGCGGCCAAGTCTGCCAGGGATTGCTTGTCGCCCTCCCGGAAAACCGGCCGCGGCGTGTAATCGACGAGACAAATACGCCCGACGAGCGTCTTTTCGGTGTTGTACACCGGGTGAGAGGCATAGAACCGGATGTACGGGCTGCCGGCCACAAAGCGATGCTGTCCCAGAGACCGGTGGCTGCCGGCGTCATTGACGACCACCGGCTGGTCCGAAGACGAGATGTCGTAGCAGAACGCCATTTCCATTGCGGCCAGCGAGCCGGCGTCAGCATCCGAAGGCGCGCTGTCCCCGAAAATAACCAGGCAATTCGCCACGTCGAACAGCTTCTTGCCGAGACGCTGGATTCGAAGCAGCTGTTGGTCCGCCCCCTCGGACGCGGACTCGGCCAACCCGGCCGATGCCTGCATCTCGGTACGGCTGGAGCTTTCCGCGCTCGTCATGGCTGCACCGTCCCTTGCGTCGACCGGGAACGATCAGTCCGCACGGTAGTTAGGCGCTTCTTTCGTGATCTGCACATCGTGGACATGCGATTCGCGCATGCCCGCGGAGGTGATTTCCACGAATTCTGCCTTTTCGCGCAATTCGTCAATGGTCGCGCATCCGCAATAACCCATCGAGGAACGGACACCGCCAACAAGCTGATAAATGATCGCCAGCACGCTGCCCTTGTAAGGTACGCGCCCCTCAATCCCTTCCGGCACCAGTTTGTCCGCATTGTTCGCAGCATCCTGGAAGTAGCGGTCCGCCGAGCCTTCGGACATGGCACCCAGACTGCCCATGCCGCGATAGGACTTGTAGCTGCGTCCCTGGTACAGGATCACTTCGCCCGGTGCTTCTTCGGTACCGGCAAACATGCTGCCCATCATGACGCTGGATGCACCGGCAGCAAGGGCCTTGGAAATATCGCCGGAGAAGCGGATGCCGCCATCGGCGATGCAGGGGATGCCGGTGCCCTTGAGAGCCTCGGCCACATTGGAAATCGCCGTAATCTGCGGTACGCCTACACCGGCCACGATGCGTGTGGTGCAGATGGAGCCGGGGCCGATGCCAACCTTCACGCCGTCCGCGCCGTGTTCTGCCAGCGCGATCGCGGCGGCAGCAGTCGCGATATTGCCGCCGATGACATCGACCTGCGGATAGTTCGTCTTGACCCACTTGACGCGGTCCAGCACGCCCTTGGAATGGCCGTGTGCGGTATCGACCACGATCACATCCACGCCGGCCTTGACCAGCAGGTCGATGCGCTCATCGTTGTCCGGACCCACGCCAACCGCGGCGCCGACACGCAACTTGCCGTGCTCGTCCTTGCATGCGTTCGGGTGTTCGGTCGCCTTCTGGATATCCTTGACGGTGATGAGGCCGCGCAGTTCGAATGCGTCATTCACCACCAGCACCCGCTCGAGGCGATGCTTGTTCATGAGGCGCTTCGCCTCGGCCAGGTCCGCGCCCTCCTTCACGTACACCAGCTTCTCGCGCGGCGTCATCTTCGCGCGCACTTCTGCGTCCAGGTCCTCCTCGAAGCGCAGGTCACGGTTGGTGATGATGCCGACCACCGTCTTGCCCTCGACGACCGGGAAACCGCTGATGCCGTGCTGCTCCCGCAGCGCGATCACGTCGCGGATGCGCATCGTCGGCGGGATCGTGATCGGATCGCGCAGCACACCGGACTCAAAGCGCTTGACCTTGGCGACTTCACGGGCCTGGTCCTTCGGCTTGAGGTTCTTGTGGACGATGCCGATGCCGCCCTCCTGGGCCATGGCGATCGCGAGACGTGCCTCAGTGACCGTGTCCATCGCCGCCGACAGCAGGGGAATGTTCAGCGAGATATTGCGCGTCAGGCGCGTTGTCAGGGAGGTGTCTTTGGGGAGGATGTCCGAATGTGCGGGGACGAGCAGCACGTCATCGAACGTGAGTGCTTTCTGGAGTAGACGCATAGTGATTCCTATAGGCGCAAAAGCGGATTATACAGTAATCCATCCAGTACGTCGTTTTTACGTGCAACATCGCCGCCGTTTCGTTGACAGCCCGGATAAAGCATGGCGAAATCGCCATATCCCCCTACAGAAGGATTTACATGTCGCGCAAGCCCTTCATCCAGCGATTGGCCGCAGCCGCAGCGGCAGCGGCAGTTTTTATCCCCTTCTCCGCCTCGGCACAATATGTATGGATCGATGAAAAAGGGACAAAGCAATTCTCCGACATGCCTCCTCCCGCTTCCGTCCCCAGCAACCGCATCCTGAAGCAGCCGGGCGGCACCCCTGCCCTGAAAGCAAGCCAGGAAGCGTCGGAAGAAAAGCCATCGGCACCAGCCCGGGCCGAGCCGACCATCGCCGAAAGGAATGCCGACTTCCGCAAACGCAAGGCGGAGCAGGCAGAAAAGGAAAAGAAAGCCGCCGAGGAAGCAGCCCACGTTGCCGACAAGGCGAAGAACTGTGATCGCGCCCGGGAGTATCAGCGCACCCTGGATTCGGGCGAACGCATTGCTCGCCTGGACAAGAACGGGGAACGCGCTTACTTATCAGATGAACAACGTTTGCAGGAATCCCGCGACAACCGCCGCGTACTCGACGACTGCAAATAGAATCGAGTAACCGCAAGAAAAAAAGCCCGGTAAGCTACCGGGCTTTTTCTTCCGCCCTTTTCTCCGCCCGCTTCCGGCGCGACTCCTTTGGGTCGGCGATCAAAGGCCGGTAAAGCTCAACCCGGTCATGGTCGCGTAACACTGTATCAAGCGTCTTGAGCTTCCCAAACACACCGACACGGCAGTTGTCGATATCGATATCGGGCAACTGAACAAGGATACCGCTCTGCTCAACGGCCGCACGCAATGTCGCACCTTCGGCGATCTTCAGCTCGCGCAGTATCTGCAGATCCGGCCGCGCATAACAAACCTGCGCCGAAATCTCAGCCATACACGGTCTCCGCCCGTTTGCAGAAAGAGTCAACGAAGCTGTTGGCAATCATGTTGAACACGGGACCGATCACCTGCTCGAGCACCTTGCTCGAAAATTCATAATGCAAGTCGAAATCGATCTTGCATGCATCCGCCCGCAGCGGCTTGAAGGTCCACGTTCCGTGAAGATGCTTGAACGGTCCTTCCAGTAGCGTCATCGTGATGGAGGTGGGCGGTGTATGCACATTTTCGGTGGAGAACGTCTGCTTGACCCCGTGATAGTTGATCTTGAGGGTCGCAATCACCTTATCCCCGTCACGGTGACGGACTTCCGTTCCTCCGCACCAGGGGAGGAACTTCGGATAGTCCTCGATATTGTCGACCAGCGTAAACATCTGCTCGGCGCTGTATCCGAGCAATACCGACTTATGAACGACAGCCATTCGAAATTAACCGTTTGTTAGAATACGAGATTCGAATTTTAACTGACCCGCTCTGTTTCCCACATTCATGACGATTGTTGATAATAAAAAAGCCTTCCATGATTATTTCATCGAGGAGCGCTACGAAGCCGGCATGGTGTTGCATGGATGGGAAGTCAAGGCGATCCGCGCCGGGCGTGTGCAACTGAAGGAAGCGTATGTCATCGTCCGCCAGGGTGAAGTATTCCTGTTCGGCTCCCATATCAGTCCGCTGCCCACCGCCTCTACCCACGTCAACCCCGATCCCGTCCGTACGCGCAAACTGCTGCTCAATGGCGAGGAAATCAAGAAGCTCATCGGCAAGGTCGAACGCGCCGGGTATACGCTGGTTCCGTTGAACCTGCATTACACCAAGGGCAGGATCAAGTGCGAAGTCGGCCTGGCCAAAGGCAAGAAACAGCACGACAAGCGCGAAAGTGAAAAACAGCGCGACTGGCAGCGCGAGCAGCAATCCATCATGAAGCAGCACCGCCGTTAGGGCGGTGCGCTCAGGCAAACCGCAAGCTCAGCTGCCTTTCTGCGACTTCACCACCTGCATTGCGCCGGCGATCAATCCGCTGATATCGCCCATGTTGGCAGGAACGATCAGCGAATTGTTGGTCTTGGCCAATTGTGAAAATGCGTTCACGTATTGCTCGGCAACTTTCAGGTTGACCGCATCGGAACCGCCTGGTTCGCGAATTGCGGCTGCCGTCTTGCGCAAGGCCTCAGCGCTCGCCTCAGCGATTGCCAGGATAGCCGCGGCTTGGCCTTGTGCCCGGTTGATTGCTGCCTGCTTGTCGCCTTCCGACTTGGCAATGGCTGCCTCCCGCTCACCATTGGCAATATTGATCTGTTCCTGCCTGCGGCCCTCGGACGCGGCGATCAGCGCGCGCTTCTCCCGCTCGGCCGTGATCTGCGCCTGCATCGCATGCAGGATCTCCTTAGGTGGCGTCAGGTCCTTGATCTCATAACGGAGTACCTTCACGCCCCAGTTGGCAGCCGATTCATCAATGGCTGAAACGATCGCCTTGTTGATATGCTCGCGCTCTTCGAATGTCTTGTCGAGCTCCATGCGACCGATCACCGAACGCAGGGTCGTCTGCGAAAGTTGCGTAATCGCCGCGATGTAATTGGAAGAGCCGTAGGAGGCGCGCATTGCATCGGTGACCTGGAAATACAGAATGCCGTCGACCTGCAGCTGCGTGTTGTCTTTCGTGATGCAGACCTGGCTCGGCACGTCGAGCGGAATTTCCTTCAGCGAATGCTTGTAGGCGACGCGGTCGATGAACGGCAGGACGATATTGAGTCCGGGACCGAGCGTTGCGTTGTACTTTCCGAGCCGCTCGACCACCCATGCATGCTGCTGCGGCACCACGTTGATCGTCTTGACGACAAACACCACTGCAACGATGAAGAGAACCAGGCTGACGCTGCCAAAACCGAATTCCATAATATCCTCCGTTTTTATTGGTTGTCCGTCCCTGCTTCGGCAACCACAAGACGGTTGCCGCGTACCTCCCGAATGACGTGCCTCCCCGGCTTGGCTTGCGTACCAGCCTCCAGTTCCACGTCCCACATCGCTCCTCGGTACATTGCACGCGATGTACGAATCCCTCCCTCGCTGCCCGACCATTTCTCGATGACGAGGCTCTGCCCGATATCAAGATTGACATTCGGGTCGCGCTGGGTATCGCGCTTCGCAGTTTTACCCAAGTTGCTGCGGCGAAGTCCGTAGGTGGCGAGGACACCTACGAGCGCTGCGACAACAAGCTGCACGGATGTAGCGGTCCCGAGCCAGGCTGCGCCGCCGCCGGCAACAAAGCCTATCGCAATCATCAGCAGGTAAAACGTCCCCGTAAACATTTCGAAAACGACGAGAATGCCCGCCAGTCCGAACCAGATCATCCAATCCGCCATCATTTGCTCCTTGTGTCCTCCAACGCATCCGGAAAACAAAAAGCCCCCGCTACCCAGAGGGTGACGGGGGCGCAATACAGAGGTACTGCTGTTTTTGTTGGTTATTGTTCGGCGACAAGTTGGCTCAAGTCTAATCGAAAACCTTGGTGCGTCAAATGTTTTAGGTCAGTTTTTGCCGACTTACAACAGGATTGGCGCCCTGAAAAACACGGCCTCGCACCGCGTTTTCCGCCTCCAGCATGGCTCTCGACCGCAGGCAGCCGAACCTCAGCCGGCCGAAGCAAGCTTCTGCCAAGTGTCGATAACGGTATCCGGATTCAGCGAAATCGAGGCGATTCCCTCCTTCATCAGCCATTCTGCAAAATCCGGGTGATCCGACGGGCCCTGGCCGCAAATCCCGATGTACTTGCCCTGCGTGCGGCAGGCGGAGATCGCTTTCGACAACAGCGCGCGGACTGCTTCATCACGCTCGTCGAAGTCCGCCGCCAGCAATTCCATGCCGGAATCCCGGTCAAGGCCGAGGGTCAGCTGCGTCAGGTCATTCGAGCCGATCGAGAAGCCGTCGAAATACCCAAGGAACTTCTCGGCAAGGATCGCGTTGGACGGCACCTCACACATCATGATCAGACGCAGGCCGTTTTCGCCACGCTTCAGGCCATTCTTTGCCAGCAGGTTGACCACCTTCTCGGCCTGACCGAGCGTACGGACGAAGGGCACCATGATCTCGACGTTAGTCAGGCCCATGTCGTTACGCACGCGCTTCATTGCCTGACATTCCATTTCGAACGCTTCGGCGAAGTCGGCCGCGAGGTAACGTGCCGCGCCGCGGAAGCCCAGCATCGGGTTTTCCTCGTCCGGCTCGTAACGCGAACCGCCGATCAGCTTCTTGTACTCGTTCGACTTGAAGTCGGACAGGCGCACGATGACAGGCTTGGGCCAGAACGCGGCAGCGATCGTCGCCATGCCTTCCGCCAGCTTGTCGACGTAGAAGGCGCGCGGGGACGCATGGCCGCGTGCGACAGACTCGACCGCTTTCTTCAGATCGGGATCGACACTCGGATATTCGAGGATCGCCTTCGGATGCACGCCGATGTTGTTATTGATGATGAATTCCAGGCGCGCAAGACCGACGCCACCGTTCGGAATCGACTGGAAGTCGAAGGCCAGTTGCGGGTTGCCGACGTTCATCATGATCTTCAACGGCAAGGCCGGGAGGTCACCGCGGGAGACTTCCGTAACTTCGGTTTCCAGCAGGCCGTCGTAGATCTTGCCCTCGTCGCCTTCGGCGCAAGACACGGTCACGAGCGTACCGTCCTTGAGCATGTCGGTCGCATTGCCGCAACCAACGACGGCCGGCACGCCCAGTTCACGGGCGATGATCGCCGCGTGGCAGGTACGGCCGCCGCGATTGGTGACGATCGCCGATGCGCGCTTCATCACCGGTTCCCAGTTGGGATCGGTCATGTCCGCGACCAGCACGTCGCCCGGCTGGACACGCTCCATCTCGGATGGATCGTGAATGACGCGGACCGGGCCAGCACCGATCTTCTGGCCGATTGCACGGCCGGATGCAAGCACGGTTCCGCTGCCCTTCAGCTTGAAGCGCTGCTGCGCGTCGGTGGACTTCTGCTGCGACTTCACGGTTTCCGGACGCGCCTGCAGGATGTACAGCTTGCCGTCACGGCCATCCTTGCCCCATTCGATATCCATCGGGCGGGCGTAGTGCTTCTCGATGATCACGGCATATTTCGCCAGTTCGACGATTTCCTGGTCGTTCAGTGAATAGCGGTTGCGCTGTTCGATCGGCACATCAACCGTCTTCACGGAACGGCCAGCCTTGGCCTCGCCCGTGAACTCCATCTTGATCAGCTTGGAGCCGATGTTGCGGCGGATGATCGGCATCTTGCCCTGCTCAAGCATCGGCTTGTGGACATAGAACTCGTCCGGGTTCACCGCCCCCTGCACCACCGTCTCGCCCAAACCATAGCTGGAGGTGATGAACACGACATCCTTGAAACCGGATTCCGTGTCGAGAGTAAACATAACGCCTGCTGCACCCACATCCGAACGCACCATGCGCTGGACGCCGGCGGACAGGGCCACTTCGGCATGGGTAAAGCCCTTGTGGACACGATAGGAAATCGCACGGTCATTGTAGAGGGACGCAAAAACGTGCTTGATTGCTTCCAACACGTTGTCGATACCGACCACGTTCAGGAAGGTTTCCTGCTGGCCGGCAAAGGAGGCGTCCGGCAAGTCTTCTGCAGTCGCCGAGGAACGAACTGCAAACGACACCTCGGCCGACGAATCGGCGACCAGGCGTCGGTAGAACTCGCGGATTTCCTGTTCCAGCCGCGGTTGGAACGGCGTGTCGATGATCCATTGACGGATCTCGGCGCCGGCCTGCGCCAGCGCGCGGACATCGTCGACATTCAGCGATGCCAGACGGTCGGCGATGCGCTGAGCAAGCGATGCACTGCTGCTGCCGGTATATGAAAGGAAGTCACGGAAGGCCTGGGCCGTGGTCGCGAAACCACCGGGAACACGAACACCAGCGCCGGCGAGTTGACTGATCATCTCGCCAAGTGACGCGTTCTTGCCGCCGACGGACTCGACGTCCGTCATTCTCAGGTTTTCAAATGACGCTACGTACGTAGCCCCCTGGGTCGCCCCGGTTGATACTGCGTTGGACATAACTACACCTATTTTGATGATGGAAAATCTGCATATGTACCTTCGCCGCCACGTTCTTTTTGTTATTCTTCATGGGCGCGATGTGTCATGAATTGCTCGTCATTTTACAGTCTGCAACGACGTCTTGCGGGACACAATTTAGAACTTTTCACGATTTATATTTGATCAACATTATGCCAGACCTGTCTGCACACCACCTGCCACCCGCCGACCGCACCGTTTTCTTTGTTTCCGACGGGACCGGGATCACTGCGGAAACGTTCGGGCACTCGGTGCTGACGCAGTTCGAACTGCGATTCAAGCAGATTCGGCTCCCCTTCATTGACACGCTGGACAAGGCTTATGAAGCGGTGCGCGAGATCAACGGTGCATTCGACCGCAACGGAAAGCGGCCTATCGTTTTTTCGACCCTGGTCAAAGCGGAGCTCTCGTCGGTAGTGCGTCAATCCAAGGGCATGCACATGGACCTGATCCAGACCTTCGTCGAGCCCCTCGAGCAGGAACTGGGCGTAAAGTCGACCCATACCATCGGTCGCAGCCACAACATCGCGGATTCGGAGGACTACAAGAACCGGATCGAAGCGATCAACTTTTCCTTGGCGCACGACGACGGACAATCAGACCAGAACCTTGCCGCTGCCGACGTCATCCTGGTTGGCGTTTCTCGCTCCGGCAAGACGCCGACCAGTCTGTATCTGGCGATGCAGTACGGGATCAAGGCGGCCAACTATCCGCTCATCCCCGAAGACTTCGAGCGCGGGAAGTTACCGAGCGGCCTGGTGCAGTTCAAGAAAAAGCTCTTCGGCTTGTCCATTGCTCCTGATCGGCTTTCGGAAGTGCGAAATGAACGCCGCCCGGGCAGCAAGTACGCGGCGCTGGAAAACTGCCGCTATGAAGTCAACGAAGCTGAAAAGATGATGCGGCGTGAAGGTATTCGATGGATGTCTTCCACTGCAAAATCCATTGAAGAAATAGCAACAATGATCTTGCAGGAGATCAAGTCGGACAAGCGGGCTTACTGAGTTTGCCCGAGCATTTCATGAAGCGCCGCGGTCGAAAACTACCGCGGCGTTTTTTTTTTTGCAACACTGGACTGCTGCATCGCAAAAAACCCTTTCGATAACTTACACGAAGCTTACAAAAGTATCGACGATCGATTATAAAGAAAGTGAGGAGACGACGGAGGATACAGTCATGGATCTCGTACTTTTAGAACTGGTTTGCTGGGCCGGCCTTCTGTTTTTCTTCTGGGCACTAAAAGAGGGGCTGGGACACGTCGAATCCGACATCGAGGCACTGGGTCTCGCTTCCAATGGAAGGCATCCCGCATCCGCCGGCGGCCCGATCCGCTTTGATCGTCCCGAACGTGTGGAAGAGCCGATTGGAACCTACCGGGATACACAAATTTTCCGTTATGCCGTCATCCATGGCAGGACGTATCAATTCGATCGGGTTCGTCCACCTGATTCCGGGATGAGACTTGATGCCGATGAGCGCTGTGTGGCTCCCGGCATTGTGTATCAGGAATGCAGCCCTAACGATTTGCCTGAAAAGACCGCCCGAAAGTAACCTTACCGGGCTCCGCGCTGCCGCACTTGCTCGAAGAAGCATACGGCGGCGCTTGCGGCGACATTCAGGGACTCGATCCGTCCGAGGTGAGGGATGGATATTGTGTCTGTCGCCATTTCGAGCAAGTCGCGGGAAACTCCCTGCCCTTCATGTCCAAACAGCCAAGCCACCGGCCGAGTAAGGTCGACGTCATAAATCCGATGCGCCGCATGTGAACTGGTTGCCAGGATCGGAATGCGCGACGATCGGACAACTTCGTCCAGATCGACATTCTCGACGATATCCAGCACGAAATGCGCGCCCATTCCCGCACGTAGTACCTTGGGCGACCAGGAAAATACCGTTCCCTTGCTGCAATACACCTGCTCGATGCCGGCTGCCGCCGCACTGCGCAGGATGGAGCCGAGGTTACCCGGATCCTGCAATCCATCCAGCAAGACGGCTGACTTCGTCAAGGCGCCGGGAGCTGTTGTGCGCGGGGTGTCCACGACGAACATGATGCCGACACCGTGCTCAACCTGGCTCAGCGCTTGATATAAGGATTCGGGCAAGGAAATGCACTGAACACGGCCGGCCTCGCATTTCTCCACGATAGCCCTCACCTCCCCGTGTGCAAGCGATCCTTCGCTAATGACGCAAAACGGCGGCCGGCCTACCTGGTCAAGATAGACCTGGCACAGATGCACACCGTCCAAAAGAGATCGTCCAGCCTTGCGCCGTGCCTGCGAGCTCGTGGCCAGCTGTTTCAACTCCTTGTATAGCGGGTTGTCGCGGGATGAGATAGCTTTCATCTCCGGGCTCCCGGCTTTTTGGTCACAGTCATCTGAAGCTCGAGTAGCTCGCGCACCGGCGCATAGGACTTGCGGTGAACGGGCGAAACGCCATGCAGACGGAGCCGTTCGAGATGCAGCGCGGTCGGATAGCCTTTGTGCTGGTCGAATGCGTAATGCGGATATTTCTCATGCAATTGCATCAGCGACGCATCGCGCGCCGTTTTCGCGAGAATGGAGGCTGCCGATATCGCGGCCACCTTGTCGTCGCCCTTCACGATAGCCTCAGAGCGAATCGGCATGACAGGGCATCGATTGCCGTCGATCAGCGCGAGCGTAGGTACCGGATTCAATGCTTCCACCGCACGTCGCATGGCGAGCATGGAGGCTTGCAGGATGTTGAGCGTGTCGATTTCGCTTTCAGTACAGAAGGCAATCGACCATGCCAGCGCATTTGCCTTGATCTGCTCCGCCAGTTCGCTCCGCCTCGCTTCGGTCAACTTCTTCGAATCGCGCAGCCCGTCAATCGGATTATGCGGATCAAGAATGACGGCGGCGGCATACACTGCGCCGGCCAATGGCCCGCGCCCGGCTTCGTCCACACCGCAAATCAGTTCGTCGGCATGGTCGAATAGCGACAGGCTGTCGTTCTTTTTGCTCATACGCCCGCCGTCCGTCCGATCAATTGCATGACCGCGCTGGCGCTTTCTCGCGCCGTGTCTCGCAACAAGGTGTGATGCATGTCGGTAAAGCGTTGATGCAACCGCCTGCGCAAACTCTCGTCGTTCAGTTGTGTCCAGAGCGCGTCGGCCAAGGCTTCCGGGGTTGCCGCGTCCTGCAGCAGTTCCGGAACCACGAATTCGCGGGCAAGGATGTTCGGCAAGCCGACCCATGGCTGGTATCCCATGTGCCGGAGGATTTCCCATGAGGCGCGCATCATCTTGTAGGCGATCACCATGGGTTTCTTGAACAGGGCGACTTCGAGCGTCGCGGTCCCGGATGCAACGAGTACAGCGTCTGCCGCAGCAATAGCCTCATGAGAGCGCCCGGAGAGGAGTTCAATCGGTTGATCGCCTAGCCCTGCACTGTTCAACAGTTCGGAAAAATACGCTCGCTGCTTTTCGCCCGCCATTGGCACAAAGATGCGTACTGAAGGATCGCGAGACGCGACCAGCTTCGCGGCCTTGATGAACGCAACGGTGTTGTACTTCAGCTCCGACATGCGGCTGCCCGGGAGCACCGCAACCACTTTCGACTCTGCCGGGATCCCGAGCGATGCACGTGCGGAAGCCACGTCGGGTTCCATCGGGATGACCTCCGCGAGCGGATAGCCGACATAGGTGACTGGGATTCCCGCCCTTCGATAGATCTCCTCTTCGAACGGGAACACGACCAGCATGTGCGACACCGCCTTCGCGATTTTCTTGATGCGCCCACCCCTCCATGCCCAGATCGATGGACTGATGAAATGCATCGTCGGCACGCCAGCCTGTTTCAATTGTGTCTCGAGGCCGAAATTGAAATCCGGCGCGTCCACGCCGATAAAAGCCGCCGGCTTCTCCGCCAGCAGCATGTCCCGCAGTGCGTTCTGGATCCCCTTGATTTCCCGGTAATGCGCGAGGACTTCGAACAAACCGCGCACCGACAGTTTTTCCATTGGCCAGTGGCTGTTGAACCCGAATTCGGCCATCCGCTGGCCACCAATGCCGTGGATATGTGCATCGGGCAACTGAGGACGAAGGCCGGAAAGCAGGCGGCTCGCGAGCAAGTCGCCGGAACTTTCCCCGGCGACCATTGCTATGGAAAGGTCAGCGGACGATGCCACGAGTGGACGCGTCGAGGAATTCGCGCATTAAACGCAGGTAGTTTGCAGAAGCTGCACTGTCCGCCTCCGCTTTGGCAAGGGCGGACTTCGCCTCTTCCAACGTCAGGCCGGATTTGTAGATCAGCTTGTACGCAGTACGGAGATCACCGATCTGCTCTCGCGTAAATCCACGCCGCTTGAGCCCTTCGATGTTGATCCCGTGCGCGACCGCCGGATTGCCGGACACCAGCACGAACGGCGGCACGTCCTGCGTCACGCTGGTCGTCATACCCACAAATGCGTGGTCGCCAATCTGGCAGAACTGGTGAACTGCGGAAAAACCGCTCATGATCACCCAGTCCCCCACATGCACGTGGCCTGCCAAGCTGGCGTTATTCGAAAAAATCGTATTGTTTCCGACGACGCAGTCGTGCGCGATGTGTACATACGCCAGGAACCAGTTATCGCTGCCGACACGAGTGATACAGGCATCCTGCGCGGTACCACAGTTCAATGTACAAAACTCACGCACCAAGTTGCGATCGCCGATCTCCAGGCGAGTCGGCTCACCGCCATATTTTTTGTCTTGCGGCTGCCCGCCAATGGACGAAAACTGGAAAAAATTATTGTCGCAACCAATAGTCGTATGCCCGTCGACGACCACGTGCGGCCCGATCTTCGTGCGTGCACCAATTTTTACATTCGGCCCGATGATCGAATAAGCGCCAACCTCGACCGAATCATCGAGCTCCGCCTTGGGATCGACTATCGCGGTTGGATGGATAACTGTCATTACTGCCCCGCTGGCTGGCTGGCGTCGGTCGCGCTGCGCATAGTGCACATGAGTTCGGCTTCGACGGCGACCTGTCCATCCACCGTTGCCTGAGCCTTGTACTTCCAGATGCCGCGCGACGTGCGCAGGATTTCCACATGCATCTTGAGCTGGTCGCCCGGTTCGACCGGCCGCTTGAAACGTGCGCCGTCGATGCCGACAAAATAGACAACACTGTTTTCGTCCGGTTTCTGCCCCATGGTCAGGAAGGACAGCAGTGCCGCCGTCTGCGCCAGCGCCTCGATCATCAATACGCCCGGCATCACCGGCTTGTGCGGGAAATGCCCGTTGAAGAACTCTTCATTGACGGTCACGTTCTTGATCGCGGTGATCGTCTTGCCCGACTCCCACGACAACACGCGGTCGACCAGCAACAGCGGATAGCGATGCGGAAGGTATTCTTTGATTTGATTGATATCGAGGGTTTCCATTACTTTTTTTCAGTGAGCGACTTGATTGTTTTTTCCAGCTCGCGGATTTTCTCACGCATCGTTCCCAAATTGCGCACGATGACGGCTGATTTTTCCCACTCGGCATTTTTTGCCAGCGGATAGAAGCCGGTGTACTGGCCAGGCTCGAGGATGGAACGCGACACCATACTGCCGGACGAGATGTGCACGTTGTCGACAATTGTCAGATGGCCAAGGACCATTGCCGCACCGCCGAAAGTGCAGTACTTCCCGATCTTCGCGCTGCCGGCGACGCCTACGCAACCAGCCATCGCCGTATGCGCACCGATGTGGCAGTTGTGTCCGATCTGGATCTGGTTGTCGAGCTTGACCCCGTCTTCAATGACGGTATCGGCGAGAGCCCCGCGATCGATCGTCGTGTTGGCGCCGATTTCGACATCGTCCCCGATGACCACGCGACCAGTCTGCGGAATCTTGATATAGACGCCCTTCTCCCTTGCGAAACCGAATCCGTCGGCGCCGATCACTGCGCCCGAATGGATGATCCCGCGCTTCCCAATTTCGCAACCGGCATGGAAGGTGACATTCGCAAAGAAGTGGGTCCCTTCGCCGATCCTTGCGTTGCGTCCGACGAAACATCCCGCATCGACGACAGCACCGTCAGCGATCTCTGCGCCGGCTTCGACCGTGACATGCGGTCCAATACTCGCACCGGCCGCGACCTTCGCGTCCGCATGGACGCAGGCAGTCGAATGGATCCCGGGAACGACCGGAACTGCGTTTTGTTCCTCGAAGAACTGCGCAGTCCTCGCAAAATACGCATAGGGATTGTCCGTGACAATCCTCGCACCTTTATATGTGGCGCTGACGACTGCATCATCGGCAGCGGAAAGAATCAGCGCGGATGCCTTCGTTTGCGCTGCCTGCGCGCGCAGTTTCGGATTCGAGAGAAAGGTGATGTGCGACGCGTCTGCTGCGTCCAGGGGCGCGATGCCGGAGATTTCGATCTCGGCATCGCCTGTCAGTTGGCCTCCCAAGCGTTCGACCAATTTACCCAGCCGAGTGCTCATTGCGGCCCTTTTGATGATTTACTTGTTGAGCGCCTTGAGCACTTTATCGGTGATGTCGATGCGAGGGCTGGCGTAGACGGCCTCCTGGAAGACGATGTCGTACTTCTCGGTCTCGGCAATCTGCTTGATCACCTTGTTGGTACGCTCCAGGACAACGGCCAGTTCCTCGTTGCGGCGCTGGTTCAGGTCCTCGCGGAACTCGCGCTGTTTGCGCTGGAAGTCCTTGTCGAGATCTGCCAGTTCGCGCTGCCGCTTGATGCGGTCGGATTCGGTCAACACGGCGGCGTCCTTGTCCAGCTTGTCCGACATGGACTTAAGCCGGCTCGCCATTTCCTGCAATTCCTTGTCCCGCTTCGAGAATTCCTGCTCGATCTTCGCCTGGGCAGCCTTGGCAGGCGCCGCCTCACGGAAGATTCGCTCGGTGCTCACGAAGCCGACTTTCGACTCCTGCGCCTGCACGCCCGCGAAGGGGAGCAGGAGTGCCGCGACCAGAGTCATGCACTTGAGCGGCGCCGATGTTGTAATTAGAGACTTCAAGGTCATTCTCCGCAGATCAAATTACCATTATGCCATTGAGCGATCAGAAGCCGGTACCAAGCTGGAACTGGAAGTTCTGCTTGCGGTCGCCCGGTTTCGAATTCACCGGCACGCCGTAGCTCAGCTTCAGAGGACCAATCGGTGAGACCCAGCTGATGCCTGCGCCTACGGAATAGCGCAGCTCGGAAAGCTCCATCTTTGCGCCCTCCGCGAATACGTTGCCAGCATCAAAGAACGTGAACCAGCGCAAGGTACGATCGTTTCCTGAGCCGGGGAACGGGAACTGCAGTTCGGCATTGGCGATGATACGCGATGTACCACCCAGCGGGTCGTCATTTCGCGCGCGCGGTCCGAGCGATGAACCCTCATAGCCGCGTACAGAACCGATACCGCCTGCATAGAAGTTCTTGAAGATCGGATACGGCTTGCCACCCAAGCCATGGCCGTAATCGATTTCGCCGTTCAGCGCCAAAGTTACCGCACGGAAAAGTGGCCGGAACCACTGATGCTGGTACATGGCGCGGTAGTATCGCAGGCTTCCGGCAGGCGCAAATTCGACATTCACGCGCTGGTAGCGGCCGACAGTCGGTACCAGTGCACTGTCGCGGCTGTCCCGTTGCCAAGCGGCGGTGAGCGGGAAGCTGGTCGTCGTTGCGGTCGTGCCGTCGCCAAAGTCAGTCACGTAACGTTTGTACAGTTCGGGACTGTCGTTGAATCCCGGTACACCGGTATAGGTCTGCACGTCGGTACGCTCGATGCCAATGCCGAAGAACACGGTGTCGACTTCGGAGAATGGAACGCCGAACTTGATATTCGCACCGGTTGTCTCGACGACGTAGTCGCCGGTGTTGACTTCCGGCGGACGGGTCGTCCGCAGGAACACTTCATAGCTGCGGCTCACACCATCGTCGGTAAAATACGGCGTTGTCTGCGAGACCGCAATTGTCCGATTGCGGCGGCTGGTATTGACATCGATACCCAGCGTATTGCCGCTTCCGAACGCGTTTGCCTGCTGGATCGACCCGGTCAGCATGAGCTTTTCACTGCTCGAAAAACCCGCACCAAGGAGGATGTTGCCGGTCGGTTTTTCCGCCACCGTCATGTTGACGTCGACCTGGTCGGTAGAGCCCGGCACCTCTGGCGTTTCGATGTTTACTTCCTTGAAGTAGCCGAGACGGTCGACGCGATCACGCGACAGACGGATTTTCTCGCCGTCATACCATGAATTCTCAAACTGCCGGAATTCGCGGCGAATCACCTCATCCCGCGTCTTGGTATTACCGGCGACATTGATGCGGCGGACATAGACGCGCTTGCCGGGATCAACGAGAACGGTGAAGCTGACTTCCTTCTTCTCGCGGTTGATCTCGGGATTGGCATTCACGTTGGCGAACGCATAGCCGAAGTTACCCATGCGCTCCGAGATTTTCTTGACGCTCTCGGCCAGTTTTTCGCCGGAGTAGACGTCGCCGGTCTTCAACTCGACCAGGCTGCGCAGTTCATTCTCACGCCCAAACATCTCCCCTTCGAGCTTGACGTCGCCAACGGTAAATTTATCGCCTTCGGTGATGTTGATCGTGATGTAGATGTCGCGCTTGTCCGGCGTAATCGATACCTGCGTCGATTCAACTTGCATCTCGAGATAGCCGCGGTTCAGGTAGAACGAGCGAAGGGCCTCGATATCGCCAGTCAGCTTCTGTTTCGAATACTGGTCAGCCTTCGTGTACCAGGTGAACCAACCCGGCGTGCGCAGATTGAGCAGGCCAAGCAATTCCTTTTCCGGGAACGCCTTGTTACCGATAATGTTGATCTGCTTGATGCGGGAAACCTCGCCCTCGTCGACGGCAAAGCTGACATTGACGCGATTGCGTTCCACTGGCGTCACGGTCGTCGTGATCTGGACGCCGTACAGGCCGCGAGAAAGATACTGACGCTTCAGTTCCTGCTCGGCGCGATCGACGAGTGCCTTGTCGAAGATACGCGATTCGCCCAGCCCGATATCCTTCAGCGCCTTGGTCAATTGCTCCTTGTCGAATTCCTTGATACCGGAAAAATCGACACCAGCAATTGCTGGCCGCTCTTCGACGCTGACCACGAGGACGTTGCCTTCAATCTCGAGGCGGACATCCTTGAAAAAGCCGGTTGCATAGAGCGCCTTGATTGCGGCCGCGCCCTTCTCGTCGTTATAGGTTTCGCCCACCCGGACCGGGAGGTAGCTGAATACGGTCCCGGCCTCTGTACGCTGGATACCCTCGACACGGATGTCCTTGATGACGAAAGGATCAACTGCCAGCGCACGGCCGGCGCAAAGGGCAAAGACGGCAACTGCGATAAGACGACGTGAAAAGAAGGGCTGGGAGGAACGCTCGGAATGTAATTTCATCGTTGTTTTGTTATCAATATCCCTGCCCGGCGGCGATCCGCGTCAGATGGACAGGAACTCAGGACATGAGCCGGATGATGTCGTTGAAGACGGCCACCGCCATCAAGGTCATCAGAATGCCCACTCCTGCACGCTGGGCCATTTCTCCGATCCGTTCGGGGATGGCCCGCCCGGTCAAAAGTTCCAGCGAATAATACAGTAAAAGCCCCCCATCTAAAACCGGTATGGGAAGCAGGTTCATGACGCCCAGGCTGATGCTGATGAAAGCGATGAACGTGAGGTAGCTGATGATCCCGACGCGCGCCGTCTGTCCGGCATAATCCGCGATGGTGATCGGCCCGGTAATATTCTTCCAGGAAACTTCGCCGATGAGCATTTTACCAAGCATCTTGAGTGTCAGCGTGCTGGTATCCCATGTCTTCCGCACTGCCTTCGCGAGCGCTGGAAGCGGAGGTTCGCTGGCGATGATCATCTCCGGTGCAAGCGGAACCTCCGCCTTGATGCGGCCGGTTACTTGCTCATTTCGAGTATAAGACTCAGGCGTGACGGCGATCTCGAACGCTTCTCCGTTGCGGGAACCGGCAATGTCCAAGGGTTTCCCGGCTGAAGCCCGGATGAGCTCGACGAAGGCAAGTGCATCGACAATCGGCTTTCCATCGACGGAATGAATCACATCTCCCTCGTGCAGTCCGGCCTGCATGGCAGGACCGTCAGGCATGATCTTCCCGAGTACGGGCGCCGGACGCGCAAGGTCGAGGCCAAGCTTGGCGAGGAAATCACCCTCTAGGTCGGCAGGCGTCAATCCGTCGAGACTCATTGTTACGGAACTCGAATTCGCAACGACAGCCCCCGCTCGGTCATTACGCTGGACGTCCAATTGCGCGGGCGCATTTTCCAGCGCCAGTTGCATCAATTTCCAGCGCAGGTCAGTCCAGATCCGGACCGGCTCACCGTTCACGGACGTGACGAGTTCGCCGCCGCGGAGCCCGGCCTCATAAGCCGCTGTCCTTTCCGGGACGGCGCGAAGCTTGGTGGTCGGCTCGGGAATGCCATAGGTGTAGAGGCCGGCGAATACCGCAATCGCCAACAGGAAATTGGCAATCGGGCCGGCGGCGACGATTGCAATACGCTTCCATACGGACTGCCGGGTGAACTCGCGATTGAGGTCTTCGGGAGGCAGGCCACGCAGGTCCTGTTCCCTTGCATCCAGCATCTTTACATAACCGCCCAATGGCAAGATGGACAGTGCCCACTCGGTTTGGTCGGGGCCGACGCGCCGGGAATAAATGATTTTTCCCATACCAACGGAAAACCGCAGGACCTTAACTCCACACCAGCGAGCCACCCAGTAATGACCCAGTTCATGCACAACGACCAGCAAGGCCAGCGCAACAAGGAAAGCGACCACTGTATGCAGCAAAGTCATGGTTTACCCGTCGTAGGTCAATGAATAAGGGAAAGCGCTTTCTCCCTTGCCCGGAAATCCTGTTCCAGAAGCCCGTCGATATCGGAGATCTCTCCGCAGGGCAGCGCATCCATCACTCGCGAGATCAGGTGGTCAATCTCGCGGAAACCGATTCTCCTATCCAAGAATGCTTGGACAGCAACCTCATTTGCTGCGTTCAGTATAGCCGGGGCCGTGCCACCCGCCAACAATGCGTCATACGCAAGCTTGAGACAGGGAAAACGCCCAAAGTCCGGCTCAAAAAAAGCAAGCTGGCCGATCTTCACAAGGTCCACCGCCGACACCCCCGACGCGATACGGTCAGGATATGCCAAGCCGTAAGCGATTGGGGTGCGCATGTCGGGATTACCGAGTTGCGCCAGGACAGAGCCGTCGACGTACGAAACCATCGAGTGGATGACGCTTTGCGGGTGGATGACAACGTCGATCTGGTCCGCCGATGCGCCGAAAAGCCAGTGCGCTTCAATGACTTCCAGCCCCTTGTTCATCATGGTCGCCGAATCAACGGAAATCTTGCGTCCCATCACCCAGTTCGGATGCGCGACCGCCTCTTCCGGCGTAACATTTTCCAGGGTTTCGACCGCCCGGTGCAGAAATGGCCCGCCTGAGGCAGTCAGCAAGACCTTGGACACGCCGTGCTGTGCAGGATCACGGCCATATGACCGAGGAAGACATTGGAAAATAGCGTTGTGCTCGCTGTCGATTGGCAATAGTGCCGCACCACTCGCACTCACCGCTTCCATGAACAGGCGCCCCGACATGACGAGCGCCTCCTTGTTGGCAAGCAATACCTTCTTTCCTACCCGTGCGGCCGCCAAGGTCGGGGGTAAACCCGCCGCACCGACAATTGCCGCCATTACCGCATCGCACTCTTTTGCACTCGACACTTCGCACAAGGCGTTCTCACCGTGGGCGACTTCGGTGCTACAGCCTTTCTCCTTCAGCATGCGGGAAAGCGAAAGCGCCGCTTCAGCCGAACCGACAACGGCAACCTCCGGCCGGAATTGTTCGCACTGTGCTGCCAGCTCTGCCACGCGGCTGTGTGCGGTCAATGCATAAACCTGGTAACGGTCCGGATGGCGCCCCACCACGTCTAGCGTGGATACCCCTATGGAGCCGGTTGAACCAAGAATCGTAATTCGTTGCATTGCCACCACCGGAGTCAAAGCCAGGAGCCAATCAGGACGGCTAGCGGAAGGGTCGGAATCAGGGCATCGATACGATCCAGAACACCGCCATGGCCCGGCAAGAGGTTACTGCTGTCCTTCATTTCTGCACGCCGTTTAAGCTGGGATTCGAACAAGTCGCCGACGATGCTCGCAGCAACCATCAAAGTCATTACCCCCACAAAGCCGCCCCACCCCCAACCCGCGAGCACGCGAGGTGCGAAGGTATCGGCCAATGGCGCATACATCGTCGACAAGCCAGCGAGCAGCAACACTGCCACCCAACCGCCAATCGCCCCTTCCCATGATTTTCCAGGCGAGATGGACGGTGCCAGCTTATGCTTTCCAAACGCCTTCCCGGCGAAGTAAGCACCGATATCGGCAATCCAGACGATAGCCATCACCGATAGCAGATATAGCGGCGATTGCATGAACAAGGCAACGATTGCGACGAAACACCCAAGCACCGCTATTCCGTACACGCCGCCCAAAAGTTGGGCGCCAATTCCACCGGGCTTGGGCAGGCCAAGCCCTAAGTACGGCGCGAGGCGAATTACCCAGATGGCTGCGCACAAGACGAAAAGGAGCGTTACCGCGCGTGCATCTGCCAGGTACACGACGAGCGCGAAGATGGACGTCCAAACCACGGCATTCAATATAGGGAGCCGCGCGCGGAACAGGCGAGCGCTTTCCCAGGACGCAGCAGCCATGAACACTGAGGCGACCGCCATGAAGAAAACGAAAGATTTTGAATATAGGACCGAAAGCAGGACTGCCAGCAATACCAACGCCGTGATGACGCGCGTTTTCAGCATCAGGATGCCTTCTTCTGTTCTATCAGCTGCTCACTGGTACGGCCGAAGCGCCGCTCACGCTGCTGGTAAGACGCAATCGCCAAGTCGAGCTCGGAAGCGTCAAAATCCGGCCAGAAAGTTTCCGTAAAGTAGAACTCTGTATACGCCAACTGCCAGAGGAGGAAATTGGAAACTCGCTCCTCCCCGCCGGTGCGGATGAAGAGGTCAGGCTCTGGTGCGTAAGCCATGGACAGGTGTTCGGCCAGCTGTTCCTCGGAGAAGTCAGTCGCGCCAGGACTGGCAGCGACCATTTTCCCGACAGCCTGCATGATGTCCCACCTGCCGCCATAGTTAGCGCAGATGGTCAGTGTCAATCGCGAGTTGCCTGCGGTACGACGCTCGGCGCTGGCAATCAATTCCTGCAGCTTCGCATCGAAGCGACTCAGATCGCCGACTACCTTGAGGCGGATGCCGTTGACATGCAGCTTGGACACCTCGCGCTCCAACGCAGTAACGAACAGGCGCATCAGTAGCGACACCTCATCGGCTGGCCGGCGCCAGTTTTCAGAGCTGAACGCAAACAGGGTCAAATACTCGATGCCTCGCTCGACGCAGGCCTCGACCATCGCACGTACGGCCTCGACGCCTTTCTTGTGGCCGGCTACTCGCGGCATGAAGCGTTTTGTTGCCCATCGCCCGTTGCCATCCATGATGATGGCGACGTGACGCGGCATGGAAGATGTCGATGGGATTACTTTCGTCGAACTGGAATACGTCATGAGAGGCCTGTTGCGAAAAAGAGTTGTCGCGGAAACCCGGCCGGTACGAGCCGAGACCTAAGTCATCGATTTACACACCGTATTGCTTGAAGCCGCAGCGGGACGTTGCTGCGCAGTGTGGGCGGCGGGCTCCGGCAGACGCGCCCCACCGCCGGGAGCGCGCCAACAAGCCGTCAAACGGTTAAAAGCTCTTTTTCTTTTTCGGTGATCAGTTTGTCGACTTCTGCCACAAACTTGTCAGTCAGCTTCTGCACATCATCCTGTGCGCGGCGCTCGTCGTCTTCGGAGCAAGCCTTTTCCTTCAGGAGTTTTTTGAGTGCCTCGTTTGCGTCGCGGCGGATATTGCGGATAGCGACTTTCGCGTCTTCGCCTTCACCCTTCACGACCTTGACGATCTCCTTACGGCGCTCTTCGGTCAGCGGCGGCGTCGGCACCCGGATGAGGTCACCCTGCGTCGACGGATTCAGGCCGAGATCCGACTCGCGGATCGCCTTCTCGATCACGCCAACCATTTTCTTTTCCCACGGCTGGACACCGATGGTCCGCGCATCGAGCAGGGTCAGGTTGGCCACCTGGCTGATCTGGGTCGGGGTGCCATAGTAATCAACGAGGACGTGGTCAAGGATACCCACGTGCGCGCGGCCCGTGCGGACTTTCGCCAGATCCGCCTTCAGCGTCTCGATCGACTTGTTCATCTTTTGCTCGGCGGTTTTCTTGACGTCAACGACTGTCATTCTGTTCTCCTGTTTTGCAACGTGTACGTCTCAGTTATACATGAACCAGAGTGCCTTCGTCCTCGCCCATGATCACATTTTTCAGGGCGCCCGGTTTGACAATGGAGAAGACCTTGATCGGAAGCTTCTGGTCGCGGCACAGCGCAAAAGCGGTCGCATCCATCACTTGCAGGTGCTTGGAAATCGCTTCATCGAAGCTGATGGTCGCATAGCGCACCGCGTTGCGATCCTTGTTCGGATCGGCGCTATACACACCGTCGACCTTGGTTGCCTTCAACACAATCTCCGCACCGATCTCCGAACCGCGCAGCGCTGCTGCCGTGTCGGTGGTAAAGAATGGATTGCCGGTACCCGCTGCGAAAATAACGACCTTCCCCTCTTCCAGGTACTGAAGCGCCTTGGGGCGCACGTAAGGCTCGACCACCTGCTCAATGCTGATTGCCGACATCACACGGGCGGTGATACCAACCTGCCGCATTGCATCGGCCAGCGCCAGGGAGTTCATGACCGTCGCCAGCATTCCCATATAGTCCGCTGTTGCACGGTCCATGCCTTGCGCACCCGGAGCGACGCCACGGAAAATGTTGCCGCCACCGATGACGATAGCCAGCTCCACGCCCAGCCTTGCCACCTCCGCAACATCCGCAACCATGCGCTCGATGGTCGCACGATTGATGCCGTATGCATCATCGCCCATCAGCGCCTCACCGGAAAGTTTGAGGAGGACGCGCTTATAAGCTGGTTTTGTCATGGGCAAAGACTCCTAGTAATGTCCGGTTCTGCTTGTTGATCCGGCAGCACCCGTCCCCATCGCAAACAGCCTTCGCAGGCTAAAGATTAGATGAAATCCGGGTTTTTCGGTGTGATTGAATATTGACGAAACGTAAAACAATGTCACCTGGCAATAAATCGCCAAATTTCGCCCATGCTCAAGTACACAAACTGCCTTTAATTCGATTTACCTAGAAAAACGGGCCTTTCGGCCCGCTTTCTTGCTTACGCCTGTTTGGCTGCTGCAACCTGTGCGGCAACCTCAGCCGCGAAGTCATCCTGTTTTTTCTCGATGCCTTCGCCAACCACGAACATCGTGAACGACTTCACGTTCGTGTTCGCAGCCTTGAGCATCTGCTCGACGGTCTGTTTGTCGTTCTTCACGAATGCCTGATTGAGCAGGGACACTTCCTTGAGGTACTTCTGCACGCTGCCTTCCACCATCTTGGCGACGATGTCGGCCGGCTTGCCGGATTCGGCGGCCTTCTGGGAAGCGATGGAGCGCTCGGCTTCGATCAGGTTTGCCGGGACATCATTCGAAGACAGTGCCACCGGCTTCATTGCAGCGATGTGCATCGCCACGTCCTTGCCAACCTGCTCGTCCGCGCCATCGTACTCGACGACCACACCGATGCGGGTGCCGTGCAGGTAAGACACCAGCTTGGAGCCGGTTTCATAGCGCTTGAAGCGGCGGATCGACATGTTTTCGCCGATCTTACCAACCAGTGCAGCGCGTACTTCTTCCAAGGTTTTGCCATCAACCGGCAGAGCGGACAGCGCGGCGACATCGGCCGGGTTCTTCTCGGCGACCAGCTTGGCTGCAGTATTGGCCAGGGCGATAAACTCTTCATTCTTGGTCACGAAGTCGGTTTCGCAGTTGACTTCGACGATGGCGCCAACGCCACCGGAAATAGCAACAGAGACCACGCCTTCAGCGGTGATACGAGAAGCCGCCTTGGATGCTTTGCTGCCGAGCTTGACGCGCAGGATTTCCTCCGCGCGGGCCAAATCGCCGTCGGCTTCGGTCAGGGCCTTCTTGCATTCCATCATCGGCGCGTCAGTCTTTGCGCGCAGTTCGCCTACCATCGCTGCGGTAATTGCCGCCATGTCTTTCTCCTCAATTCAGTGAGCGTCTATTCGGACGCGTTCAATCAAAATACGTTCAAGCCGGCTAAAAAAAAGGGGCGAACCGCTGTTGCCCCTTCTTTGAAGCTCGACACTTCAGGCACAGGGCCTTAAGCCTGCTCGTTGACCTCGACGAATTCATCCGAGCCGCCCTTCACTGCTTCCAGCACTTCGGTGGTCGCATTGGCACGGCCTTCCAGGATCGCGTCTGCCACGCCGCGTGCGTACAGGGTGATCGCCTTGGAGGAGTCGTCGTTGCCGGGGATGACGTAGGTCACACCTTCCGGAGAGTGGTTGGTATCGACCACGCCGATGACCGGGATGCCCAGCTTGCTGGCTTCGGTGATAGCGCCTTTGTGGTAGCCGACGTCGATGACGAAGATCGCGTCAGGAATACCGCCCATGTCCTTGATGCCACCGATGGACTTTTGCAGCTTTTCCATTTCGCGCTGGAACATCAGCGCTTCCTTCTTGCTCATCTTCTCGACGGAACCGTCTTCCATCGCAGCTTCCATGTCCTTCAAACGCTTGATGGAGGTCTTGATGGTCTTGAAGTTGGTGAGCATGCCGCCGAGCCAGCGCTGGTCGACGTAGGGCATGCCTGCGCGCTGGGCTTCAGCCGCGAGGATTTCGCGAGCCTGGCGCTTGGTGCCGACAAACAGGATGGTGCCGCGGTTGGCGGCGAGTTGGCGGATGTACTTCATCGCCTCCTGGTACATACCCAGGGTCTTTTCCAGGTTGACGATATGAATCTTGTTGCGATGGCCGAAAATAAACGGAGCCATCTTGGGGTTCCAAAAGCGGGTTTGGTGGCCGAAATGGACACCGGCTTCCAGCATTTCGCGCATGGTAACGGACATGAATTTCTCCAGGGTTAGGTCTGGAATCCGATCAGTCACCCTTGGTCTAAGCAAGGGCACCCTTTGGGACCGGATTCGCGATTTTTCAAACGGGTTTCACTTGAAGTCGTTTCAAGCTAACCCAAGATTCTACCTTAATTTCAATGGATTATTCAAGCCGGGGATTGCTTTGCATAAGCGAACCGGGGCTGGCTCGTCTATAATTTCGAATTGACTTTCATTTACGCCTTTTGGCGTAGCTTTGCTTGCTATGGCTATCACCATCAAAAACGAAGACGACATCAGGGGTATGCGTGTCGCCGGCCGCCTGGCCGCTGAAGTACTCGATTTCATTACCCCCCATGTCAAGCCCGGCATTACCACCGCCGAACTTGACCGTCTTTGCCACGAATACATGACGAATGTGCAGGGCACGATTCCCGCCCCGCTGAACTACTGCCCGCCCGGATACACCCCCTATCCCAAAGCGATCTGCACTTCGGTCAACGACGTTGTCTGCCACGGCATTCCGGGCGACAAGGTACTCAAGAACGGCGACGTCATCAATATCGACATCACAGTCATCAAGGACGGATACCATGGCGACACGAGCCGCATGTTCTTCGTCGGCGAACCATCGATTCTTGCCAAACGATTAACGGATGTCACCTATGAGTGCATGTGGCTCGGCATTTCCAAAATCAAGCCGGGTGCACATCTCGGTGACATCGGATACGTCATCCAGCAGCATGCTGAAAAGGCAGGTTATAGCGTCGTCCGTGAATTTTGCGGTCATGGCATCGGGAAGATTTTCCACGAGGAGCCGCAGGTATTGCATTACGGGCGCCCAGGAACGCTTGAGAAATTGCTTCCTGGAATGATTTTTACGGTCGAACCGATGATCAATGCCGGTCGCCGGGAGATCCGGGAAATGGGCGACGGCTGGACAATCAAGACCAAGGACCGGAGCCTGTCCGCGCAATGGGAGCACACTGTTCTCGTGACCGAGACCGGCTACGAGGTGCTGACCGTTTCGGCCGGCATGCCTCCCCCTCCCGCCTTCATCCAGCAGGCCGCCACGGCCCAACCCGTGACCGCCTAGCGTCAGATGGCCTCTCTTGCATTGACGCTCAAGGAGCAGCTGAAAACCGAGCGCCAGACAGCGATAGCGGCATTTCAGGCAGACGGCAAACCGGAAAAACTGTTGACGCAGTTGCGCCAGAACGTCGATTCGGCGCTGGTCCAGGCGTGGCAGACATTCGCCTTGCCGTCGAATGCGGCGCTGGTTGCCGTTGGCGGCTACGGACGGGGCGAGCTGTTTCCCCACTCCGATGTCGACGTCCTGATCCTGCTCGAATCCTCTCCGGATGCAGCCCTTCAGTCGAAACTCGAAGAGTTGGTGCAACTGTTCTGGGACATCGGTCTGGAGATCGGGCACAGCATTCGTACCGTGGACGAGTGCCTGACCGAGTCCGCGGCCGACATTACCGTGCAGACCAGCCTGCTCGAGAGCAGACTCGTCACCGGTAACCGCAAGCTGTTCCACTTCCTTCAGGATCGCCATACCGCGGCGATCAATCCCCAGGCCTTCTTCCAGGCCAAGACTCTGGAAATGCGGCAGCGGCATGTCAAATATGAAGACACGCCATACAGCCTCGAACCGAATTGCAAGGAAAGCCCCGGCGGCTTGCGCGACTTGCAGGTCATCTTGTGGGTGGCGAAGGCTGCGGGCCTGGGTGACTCGTGGCGCAAGCTCGCCGAGCGCGGTCTGATCACTCCGACCGAAGCGCGCCAACTGACGCAGAAGGAGCGCGCGTTCAAGGATATCCGCATCCGCCTGCACATCCATGCAGGACGCCGCGAAGACAGGCTGGTATTCGATGTACAGACGCCGATTGCCGAAACCTTCGGATTCCAGACGACGGAGACGCGGCGCGCAAGCGAATACCTCATGCAGCACTACTACTGGGCGGCGAAGGCGGTGACCCAGCTCAACACGATCCTGCTGCAAAATATCGAAGCGCAGTTATTCCCGCAACCCGGCTCGCCACAACCGCTAAACGAGCGGTTCAACGAGATCCATGGCCTGGTCGATATCGCACGCGACGATACGTTCGAGACGACGCCCTCCGCCATGCTGGAGGTGTTCCTGCTGATTGCCCAGCACTCGGAACTGAAAGGCATGACAGCACGCACATTGCGCGCGCTCTGGCACGCACGATTCAAGATCGATAGCAAGTTCCGCCGAGATCCGGCGAACCGCGCCCTCTTTTTGCAGATCCTGCAAGCGCCGCAAGGCATCACCCATGCCCTGCGTGGCATGAACCAGACCAGCATCCTCGGACGTTACCTGCCGAACTTCCGCCGCATCATCGGCCAGATGCAGCACGATCTCTTCCATGTGTACACGGTCGACCAGCACATCCTGATGGTGGTGCGAAATGTTCGCCGGTTCACGATGACGGAACATGCGCACGAGTATCCGTTCTGCAGTCAGCTGATGGCCAATTTTGCCCAGCCCTGGCTGCTGTACATCGCTGCACTCTTCCACGATATCGCCAAGGGACGCGGCGGCGATCATTCCAAGCTCGGCATGGTCGACGCGCGCAAGTTCTGCAAAGAACACGGATTGTCGAAGGAAGATACCGACCTCATCGTCTTCCTCGTCGAACATCATTTGTCGATGTCGCAAGTCGCACAGAAGCAGGACCTGTCCGATCCGGACGTCATCCGCAATTTTGCTACGCTCGTGAAGGATGAACGCCATCTCACGGCGCTTTATCTCCTGACAGTTGCGGACATTCGTGGAACGAGCCCGAAGGTCTGGAATGCCTGGAAGGGCAAGCTGCTGGAAGATCTGTACAAGATGACGCTGCGAGTCCTGGGCGGGGAAGACCCGTCAACCGAGCACGAACTGCATAATCGCCAGGAAGCCGCGCTCAAAACCTTGCGCCTTTACGGCCTTCCGCAGGACGCGCACCAGCGCCTGTGGCAGCAGCTTGATGTCGCCTATTTTCTGCGCCATGACGCCGCCGATATCGCATGGCAGACCCGATCGCTCTATGACAAGACGGATAGCGCCGTCCCCGTCGTGAAGTGCCGCCTTGCACCGATCGGAGAAGGCGTGCAGGTCGCTGTCTACGTGAAGGACCAGCCGGACCTGTTCGCCCGCATCTGCAGTTATTTCGACAAGAAGAATTTCAGTATTCTGGACGCCAAGATCCATACCACACGGCACGGCTACGCGCTGGATACCTTCCTTGTCACCGAACCCGCGTTCGCCAACAACTATCGCGACATCATCAGCCTTATCGAGCACGAACTGACGGAACTGCTGGAATCGCGTGCTCCGCTGCCGCCACCGACCAAGGGACGGCTGTCCCGCCTGTCGCGCACCTTTCCGATCACGCCGACCGTCGACCTGCGCCCTGATGAAAAAGGCCAGTACTACCTGTTGTCCGTTTCGGCAAACGATCGCAATGGCCTGTTGTACTCGATCGCGAACGTACTGGCCAAGTACCGTGTCAACCTGCACACTGCAAAGATCATGACGCTCGGCGAACGCGTGGAAGACGTCTTCCTCGTGGATGGGCCGATGCTCCACAATGCACGCAGCCAGATCCAGCTTGAAACCGACCTGCTCGAGGCGCTTCGCGTCTGAATCACTTCTTCACTTGTTGCCTCATGAATGAACCCGTCCGCCTGTCCAAACGCATGTCCGAACTCGGGCTCTGCTCACGCCGTGAAGCCGATGAATGGATCGAGCGCGGCTGGGTGCGCGTGGACGGCAAGATCGTCTCTGAACTCGGCAGCAAGATCTTGCCGCACCAGAAAATTACGGTCGAACGGCAGGCAAGCGCGCAACAGGCGCGCCGCGTGACCGTGCTCCTGAACAAACCGATGGGCTATGTCAGCGGCCAGGCGGAGGATGGTTACAAGCCGGCGGGCACGCTGGTCTCAGCCGCGACGCGCTGGAAAGAAGACAAGACGCCGATCCAGTTTCACCCGAGCCATTTGCGCAGCCTCGTTCCGGCCGGGCGGCTCGATATCGATTCCGTTGGCCTGCTCATCCTCACCCAGGATGGGCGGATCGCCAAACAGTTGATCGGTGAGGACACTTCGGTCGAGAAGGAGTACCTGGTGCGTGTCCAGTACACGAAACCGGGCAAACTGCCCGAATCCGACCTCAGGCTGCTTAATCACGGCCTGTCGCTCGATGGAAAGAAACTGCTGCCAGCCAAGGTCAGTTGGCAGAACGAAGATCAGCTGAAATTTGTCCTGCGTGAGGGCAAGAAACGGCAGATCCGCCGCATGTGCGAGGCAGTCGGCCTCAAGGTGATCGGACTGAAGCGCGTGCGTATCGGAAAGGTCAAACTGGGGGAATTACCGGTCGGGCAATGGCGCTACCTGCGGAGCGACGAGCAATTCTAGACTCGCGGCGGCGCTGCTCCAAGGGCGACGTCATTCGTCCCCACTCGCGTCAAGGCCTGGGAACAGAATATCGACGAAGCCGAAACGCGAAAAATCCTTGATTCGCATCGGATAGAGAATTCCCGCCAGATGGTCGCATTCATGCTGCACAACGCGAGCATGAAAGCCGTCCGCATCACGGCTGATCGGCTTGCCGTACTGGTCGAATCCTCCGTAATGCAAGCGTGTCCAGCGCGGCACCACGCCACGCAAACCGGGAACGGACAGACACCCTTCCCAGCCTTCCTCCTGCTCGTCGGACAAGGGCGTCAACACAGGATTGATCAGGACGGTTTCCGGCACCGGCGGCGCGTCCGGGTAGCGTACATTCCGTTGGAAGCCGAAAATCACGAGCTGGAGATTGACGCCGATCTGGGGTGCGGCAAGACCGGCACCGTTCGCGGCATGCATGGTGTCGAACATGTCTGCGACAAGCGCATGCAATTCCGGTGTATCGAAACCTTCGACAGGCTCCGCCTGCCGCAGCAGACGGGGATCGCCCATTCTGAGAATCTCACGGACAGTCATTTCAATTGCTCCAGATACTGTGCAAACGGCGCCGCCATTTCCGGATGCTTCAGCCCCATTGCGACCGTCGCCTGCAGATATCCAAGCTTGGAGCCGCAATCGAAGCGTTTGCCCTCAAAGCGGTAAGCCATGACCTGCTCGAGTTTCATCAGTGCGGCAATGCCGTCAGTCAGCTGGATCTCTCCACCAGCACCTTTCCCAATGGATTCGAGGCAGTCGAAAATCGCGTTGTTCAGGACATAACGGCCTACCACGCCAAGCGTTGACGGAGCGGTTTCAGGCGCCGGTTTTTCAACGATAGTGTCGACCAGTTCGAGACGTTCCTTGTGCGGACGGGAACTGACGATGCCATACTGACGCGTCTCGGCACGAGGCACATTCTGCACGGCGAGAATGCTCGCACTTTCATGGCGGTGCGCGTCGAGCATCTGAGCGAGCACCGGTTTCTGTCCCTGGTCGACATCCATCAGATCATCGGCCAGAAGGACGGCGAACGGCTCGTGTCCGATCACCGGACGCGCGCATAGCACGGCATGACCGAGGCCAAGCGGAGCCGGCTGGCGGATATAGATGCAGTGGATATTTTTGGGAACGGCATTCTGAAGGACTTTCAGCAGTTCCGTCTTGCCGCCTGCCTCAAGCTCCATTTCCAGTTCATGGGCGGTATCAAAGTGATCCTCGATCGCACGCTTGTTGCGCCCGGTAATGAACACCATTTCGGTGATGCCGGCGGCGACCGCCTCCTCGACTGCGTACTGGATCAACGGCTTGTCGACCACCGGCAGCATCTCCTTCGGCTGCGCCTTGGTTGCGGGAAGGAAACGAGTCCCGAGGCCGGCAACAGGAAATACCGCTTTCTTGACTCTTTTCATTTTTCTTCAAGCAGCTTGAGCAGCCCCGCTTCGTCGAGCACCGTGATACCCAGTTCCTGGGCCTTGTCGAGCTTGCTGCCTGCGGCCTCGCCGGCAACCACATAGCTCGTTTTCTTCGATACCGAACCGGAAACCTTGCCGCCAGCCCCCTCGATTCTCGCCTGCGCCTCGTCGCGCGACATGTTTGGAAGCGTACCGGTGAGAACGAAGGTCTTGCCGGTGAGATGGCCTTCCTCGGCTGCATCCGCCGCTGCAGGCAGTTGGTCAAGCAATTTGCGGCGCACGTCGTCCAGTTTGCGGACTTTCTCTGCATGCGCGTCTTGCCTAAGCCAGGCAGCGATGGACTCACTCACATTCTTGGGCAGATCGAATCGGTCAGGCGACACCAGTTCATCGATAGCCGTGATGGTCGCACCCTTTTCGGCGACCTGCCGGCAACGTGTTTCCGTGAATTTTGGAATACGCAGCGCCGCAAGCAGTTCGCCTTGTTCCAGCTTACCTCGCAGTTTTGCGCTGGGCGCGTGCTCGTCGCGCGCCCGCACGTTCGCAGCCAGCAGCTTGTCGATCGCCTGCTGGTTGCGCTCTTCGGCAAAGAACTCCGCGATCGATTCCGCAACGGTGTCGCCGATATCCGGCAACACGCGCAATAACGCGGCTGGGGCCTGCCTTACATTGTCGAGGTTGCCTAGCCAGTCCGCGAGCGTCTTGGCGGTCGACTCGCCCACATGACGGATTCCGAGCGCAAACAACAGGCGTTCCAGTGGCGGCTTCTTGCTCGCCTCGATGGCGGCAAGCAGATTTTCTGCCCACTTGGTAGCGATCTTGCCCTTCTGCACGGTTTCCGGTGTCACGCCGTCCCGTTCATCGGCTCGGCGCTTCATTTCGAGCAGGTCGTCGAGTGTCAGCCGGTAAAGGTCGGCAATGCTGTGCACATAACCGAGGTCGACCAGGTTTTCAATATAGCGGTCGCCCAGTCCTTCGATATCCATCATGCGGCGACCGGCAAAATGCGCGATTGCCTGCTTGCGCTGCGCCGCGCATACCAAGCCGCCGGTGCAGCGCCAATCAGCTTCGCCTTCTTCCCGGTCGATATGGCTGCCGCAAACCGGGCACTTGCCTTGCAGGCGACGGAACATGTCGAACGGTTCGCCGACATGGGCCGGGCGGCGCTCAATTACCACTGCGACGACTTCGGGAATCACGTCCCCTGCCCGCCGCACGATCACGGTATCGCCGACGCGCACGTCTTTCCTGCGTGTTTCATCTTCGTTATGCAGCGTCGCATTGGTGACCGTCACACCGCCGACGAAGACCGGTTCCAGCTTCGCAACGGGCGTCAACTTGCCCGTCCGGCCAACCTGCACGTCGATGTCCCGGACGAGGGTCATTTGCTCCTGTGCCGGATACTTGTGGGCGACGGCCCAGCGTGGCTCACGCGAAACGAATCCGAGACGACGCTGCAAAGCATAGCTATTGACCTTGTAGACCACGCCGTCGATGTCGAAGGGGAGCGCGTCACGCAGGGCGGCGACGTGCTCGTAGAATTCGACCAGGCCCGCAGCACCGGCCGCAACCCTGCGTTCGGCATTGACCGGCATGCCCATGTCTGCCAACGCGTCGAGCATGCCGCTGTGCGTGCCGGGAACCGTCCAGCCCTGGACGTCGCCGATGCCGTACGCAAAGAAACTGAGCGGCCGTTGGGCCGCGATCGACGGATCCAGCTGTCTAACGGCACCCGCTGCCGCATTGCGCGGATTGACGAAGGCCTTCTCGCCCTTCTCCCGCTGGCGTTCGTTCATGCGGTCGAACGCATCCCGGCGCATGTAGACTTCGCCGCGCACTTCCAGCACCGGCGCATCACAGCCTTGCAGCCGCAATGGAATCTGCCGGATCGTCCGGATATTCTGCGTCACGTCTTCACCGGTAGCTCCGTCCCCTCGTGTCGCAGCCTGTACGAGGATGCCATTCTCATAGCGCAGGCTGATGGCCAGCCCGTCGAACTTGAGCTCCGTCGCATACTCGATCGGCGGCGCGTCGGGCCCCAGTTCGAGTTCACGGCGCAGCCGTGCGTCGAACACAGTCGCGCCGGTCGCCGTCGTATCGGTCTCGGTGCGGATGGATAGCATCGGTACGACATGGCGTACCTGCGGGAAATAAGGCAGAGGTGCGCCGCCTACCCGGCGAGTGGGCGAATCGTCGGTAACAAGCTCAGGATGCGCCTGTTCCAGGTCGGCCAGTTCGCGGAACAACTTGTCGTACTCAGCGTCGGGAATAGTCGGATTGTCCAACACATAGTACGCATGATTGTGGCGGTTCAGCTCCGCTTTCAACCAGGCCGCGCGCTTCTGCCAATGGATTGCATCGGGCGGTGAATTTGCCTCGCCGGAAGCGTTGGAAAACAGGTCCGGTTGCATTCGTCAGCTGAAGAGTCGCAATGCGCGGGTAGACCCGGCCGGGATGTTGGCAGTTTCCATGTGCTTGTAGAACTCCGAGACCTGTTCGGCGATTTCCGCAAGCGTAGGTTCGGCTAGAGGCTGGTTGCTGTCGTCAACCACGATTCCATCAAGCCTCGAAGCAAGCATACGAGCACATGCCGTCATTGCACCAAATCCATCGCGCATCGGCGCAACGCGCGGCACATCCAGCAGCAAGGTCAGGCGCGAGGTCGTTTCGGCAGCCAGCGTCACGTTGGTCGAAAGCGAAAACAGGACACCGCCGTCGCCATCCGGCATCACGAGACGGCCGTCGGGGCGAAGATCGAATCCCTGCCGTTCCAGAGCGGCGAGCAATGTGTTGATCGCCCAAGGCGCGCCCTTGGACTGTACGTTGACGCTCAGCTGCGCGTCGTACTCGGCAATGAATTGGTGCAGCGAGCGAGCGCGTGCCATCACGTGCCCCATATCCGGGACGTCGAGGTCGGCGTCGAGGTCGTCCACGAGCTGGCGCAGACGCGTAATCAATTCGGAATATTCGATCTCGTTGAGCGGGCCGCTGCGATTGGCCAGTTGGACACCTGCGAACAACGAATAGTACTGCCCACCGTGGGCAATCGGTTCCCAGGCGCTGTCTTCACGCTGGCCGATGAAATGAACGGCCTTGTTGCCGACGTGGCGCAAGCTATGAAGTTTGGGCAGCACTTTTTCCCCGCGCACCGGCGCTTGAAGCGTGAGCGAAATGGAGCAGTCGATCAGGTCGTCGACTGGCAGTTCCTTCTGCGGTGCGTGCATCAGGTTTTCGATGCCGTCGCCCGTCGTTGCGTCGGCAACTGTCTCTGCAAGCGAAGCCGTCGAAGAAGTCTCGCCAGGCGACAGCGTCGGTTCATGCCTTGTTTCGGCCGAACCGGGCTGCGGGCTCATCAGCACATCGTCATGCTCCGACGAGAATGCGCGCTGCACACTCTTCCTCGCCTTGTATTCCTGCCACTTGTTATAGCTGATCACACCGACGACGATCGTGCCGCCGATGGCCATGAGGCTTATTTGCAGTTCCGTCATGCCTCACGCACCTCAATGGAAAACAGACGGCCATGCTGCCATCCGGAAAATAAAGAAGGGGTCATTTGATTGAGAAATCCAGGTAGATGGATGCCATTCGACGCATGCTCCGATGCAGTTCGAAGGTCATGGAGACGAAGACAATCCTTGCCGGTTCGGCTGAGAGTAGTGTCCGCAAATAAAGTTGTCAAGCCGGACAGAACTGCTATCAGCTTAGACGTTTGTACACGCGATTCAACAATGTTCACTGGGAATTGATCCTTGCCGAAACATCGGTTCCACCCCGTTGACGTTCATCAATACAGGCGAAATAGCGTGAACAATAGAATAACAACTATTCCGCAGCGACATCTTTTACACATAGCTACACCGATGTCCTTGCTGCCCTGCAGTCCGAACTGCAGGACGAAACGCTATCAAATTCCATTCATATCTGGAGGGCCGCATGGAAGCTCAATACGGAACAAGCGCCGGCAGGTCGCATGCCTACGCCAGCCGTGAGGACCATCATGCTACGACTGCACATGCCATGAACACAAACCGACATGCAGGCATTTCCGCCGAGATGAACATGCGTACCGCCAAATCCCGTTTCGACATTTCTGGTTCGAAAGAATTCAAACTGCAGGAGCTCGCCATGCTGACCATCAGCCCGATCGTTCGCTCCATCC
Organism: Noviherbaspirillum sp.; assembly: GCA_035627275.1. GTDB lineage: Bacteria > Pseudomonadota > Gammaproteobacteria > Burkholderiales > Burkholderiaceae_D > Noviherbaspirillum. The sequence goes on along the minus strand of DASPMC010000017.1, from coordinate 26,783 downwards.
ATCACTGGTGGCTGCAACGCGCCGAGCGGCATTACCTGATCTGCGCCGAAGTTGAGCAACAGCGCGCGCGTGAGGCGCAGATGAATGTCGCCTATTACCAAAAACGCGCCGCACTGGCTCGTTCCGCACGCAACTGAGCTCCGCATAGCCGTTTGCGGACCATCCGCTGGATGCCCGCAAACGCGCTTTTCATTCGCTACTCGCCTCAGGCGGCCTGCGCCTCCGTCGCAAAATTCGCCGCCGACTCCATATCCACCGCCACGATCCGCGACACGCCCTGCTCCTGCATCGTCACGCCGATCAGTTGCTGCGCCATCTCCATCGCGATCTTGTTGTGCGAGATGAAGAGGAACTGCGTCTGCGAGGACATGCGCTTGACCATGTTGCAGAAGCGTTCGGTGTTTGCGTCGTCCAGCGGTGCGTCCACTTCGTCCAGCAAACAGAACGGCGCAGGATTGAGCTGGAACATCGAGAACACGAGCGCGGTCGCTGTCAGCGCCTTCTCGCCACCCGACAACAAGTGGATGGTCGCGTTCTTCTTGCCGGGGGGCTGCGCCATCACCTGCACGCCGGAATCGAGGATTTCTTCACCGGTCATGATGAGTTTGGCCTGGCCGCCGCCGAACAGGACCGGGAACAGCTCGCCGAAATGCTTGTTCACCTTGTCGAAGGTGTCCTGCAACAGATCGCGCGTTTCCCTGTCGATCTTGTTAATCGCGTCTTCCAGCGTCGTGATCGCTTCCGTCAGGTCGGCATGCTGTGAGTCGAGGAACTGCTTGCGCTCGGTTGCCTCTTTCAGTTCGTCGAGCGCCGCAAGGTTCACCGCACCAAGTGCCGCGATTGCATTGGTCAGGCGCGTGACCTCACCCTGCAGATAGGAAGGACGCATGTCGCTGCTCAGCTTCTCGGCAAGTGCGGCCTCATCGGCCTGCGCTTCGGCGAGTTGCTGCGCGTACTGTTCCTGGTTCAGGCGGGCGGCCTGCTCCTTCAGCTGCAGTTCCATGATCTTGTCGCGCTGCGGCTGCAGGCTGCGTTCCGCCTGAAGGCGAGCCTCTTCGGAATGACGCAGTTTCTGCGTCAACTGGTCCAGTTCATGACGGGCGTCTGCCAGTGCACGTTCCTGATCCGTACGCTTTTCGAGCAACTCCTGGAGACCTGCCTGCGCGGCCTGATCGTCCAGGCTTTCCAGTTCGAGGCTCCCCTGCTGCATGCTTGCAAACAGTTGAGCCGATTGCTCCAGTGCTGTGGCAATGCTGCGCTTCAGTTCTTCGATCTTGTTGCGATGCGCCTTCTCCGCGAATTCTGCCTCCTGCGCTGCGCGTTCCAGTTCACGCAGGCGCAGGCGGGCATCGTTGAGCTGCTGCTCCTTGGCCAGGTATTCGGTCTGGCCGGTTTCATGCTTTTCCTGCAGTTCGGCCAGCTCGATATCGAGTTGCTCGAACTTTTCTTCGGACTCTGCCTTGGCTTGCTGCTGCTCCGCTTCCTGCGCGGCGATTTCCGCGAGGTCGGATTCGATCTGCGTGCTGCGCTGGTTGAAGCGGTCCTGCACTTCCGAGAGCTTCATCACTTCGAGCTGCAGGCTATGCACGGTCTGCGTGAGCTGGCTGACCCGCTGGCGCAAATCCTGCAGACGCTGTGTGGCCTGGGTCAAGGCTGCCTCTGCGCGAATCGAGCGCGATTTCGCCTCGTCGGCGAGCATCTGCTGTGCACGCAGCTGCTTGGTGATGTTCTCGATCTCCTGCTGCCGCGCAAGCATGCCGTCCTGTTCGGAATCGGATGCGTAGAAGCGCACGCTCGTCTTGCCGATCACGTGGCCTTGCTTCGTGACGAAATAGCCGCCGACTGGCAGCTTCGCCCGGTCGACGAAGGCGGAATTGATGTCCTCGGCGACGAAGACGTTGTTCAGCCAGTCCTGCATCAGGGCTCGCTGCCCCGGATCGTTCAATTGCAGGAGGTTGATGAAGGGTTTCAGGCCCGCAGGCGCCTCGACAGGCGCAGCAGCGCCAGCGGCATTCGTCGTGAACAAGGCAAGTTTTGCCGGCGGCGCATCGTTGAAGAATGCCTTCGCCCAGTCGAGGTTCGACATTTCGAGCGCCGAGGTGCGCTCGCGCAGCACGGATTCCAGCGCGGTTTCCCAGCCCTGCTCGATATGCAGCTTCTGCCACAGGCGCGGCAGCTCGCCGAGTTCGTGCTTCTTGAGCCAAGGCTGTACCTTGCCCTGGGTCTGCACGTTTTCCTGCAGCTGCCTCAACGCTGCAAGACGGGCTTCAAGCTGCGCGTTGTTCGCAGTTTCGGTATTCAGTTGCGCCTGCGCGGCGCGGCGCTCTTCTTCAAGCTGGGGCTGTTGCTCCTGCGCAGCCTCCAGTTGTTCGCGCGCTTCCTCCAGCGATGCCTGCCTTTCTTCGAGCTGCATCTTCAGATTGCTCAGATGCGCGGTGTCCGGCATGGCCATGCCGTTCTTTTCCTGCTGCAGGCGCTCCTTGCGCGAGGCGAGGTTCGCGAGGATGTTCGAGGCGTTGCGCTGGTGCGCCGATTCCAGCTCGATCTGCTGCTGGACCTGCATGATCTTGCCGCGCGATTCGGTGGTTGCAAGCTGCGCTTCGCGCCAGGCTTGTTCTAGCGCCGGCAGGTTGTCGTGCTGCGTTTGCGCCGCCTGCTGCGCCTGCTCCACGCGGAGGCCGTGCTCCTCGAGGTGCATTTCGGCCTCTTCCAGCTCTTCCTGCTGTTGCTGTCCCTGGCGCTGCCATTGGTCACGTTGGGCCGACAAGGAATTGAGCTGGGATTGCAGACGATTGCGCGATTCGATGACGAACTTGATCTGCGCTTCCAGGCTGCCAATTTCCGAGTTGGTCTGGTACAGATGGCCCTGCGCGGTGTGCATACGGTCGCCGGCAGCGTAGTGCGCCTGGCGCATGTGCTCCAGCTCGGTTTCGACATGGCGCAGCTTGGCGGTCTGCTCCTCAAGCTCGGTCTGCGCGCGTTCGATATCACGGAAGAATTTTTCCTGTTCCGCCTTGGCCTCGTTCTTGCGCAGCAGCCAGAGCAGTTTCTGCTTTTCTTCCTGGTCGGCCTGGAGCTCGCGGAACTTTTGCGCCACGGCGGCCTGGGCTTCCAGCTTTTCGAGGTTCGTCGTCAGTTCGCGGAGGATATCCTCGACGCGGGTCAGGTTTTCACGGGTGTCATGCAACCGGTTTTCGGTTTCGCGGCGGCGCTCCTTGTACTTGGATACGCCGGCAGCCTCTTCGAGGAAGATACGCAGATCTTCCGGCCGGGCTTCGATGATGCGGGAAATCATGCCCTGACCGATGATCGCGTACGCGCGCGGACCAAGGCCGGTGCCGAGGAAGATGTCCTGGATGTCGCGACGGCGGACAGCCTGGTTGTTGATGTAATACGTCGAGGTGCCGTCGCGGGTCAGGGTACGCTTGACCGCAATTTCCGCGTACTGGCTCCATTGCCCTGCTGCGCGGCCATCGCTGTTGTCGAAGACGAGCTCAACCGAGGCGCGGCCAGCCGGCTTGCGCGAGGTGGATCCGTTGAAGATCACGTCCTGCATCGACTCGCCGCGCAATTCGGACGCCTTCGACTCACCCAGCACCCAGCGTACGGCGTCCATGATGTTGGACTTGCCGCAACCGTTCGGCCCCACCACCCCGACCAGCTGACCGGGAACCTGGAAGTTCGTTGGATCGACGAAGGACTTGAATCCGGATAATTTAATGGAATTTAGACGCACTTTATCGACTGTTATTGACTAGTTGAAGCAGGCGCATGCTGCCGCTGCGGAAAAGGGACCTATCATAACATTTCGCATCCTCGGAACATTAATTTCATAGCGGGAATTCGCCCTACGCGCCGCGGAGGCGGACGGTATAATTTCGCCTTTGGTCTTTTTGCATCCCCACCACATTCAACCGAGCCGTCGCCAGTGAATCCACTGTTAAATAAATTACAACCCTATCCTTTCGAAAAACTGAAGCAGCTGTTTTCCGGCGTCACGCCGAACCCTGCCTATACACCAATCAGCCTCGGCATCGGCGAGCCGAAGCATCCGACGCCGGCATTCATCAAGAAGGCATTGACAGACAATCTGGGCGGCCTTGCAAGCTATCCGTCGACCATTGGTTCCGAAGTATTGCGCGCGGCCATTGCCGGCTGGCTTGAGCGCCGTTACGGCCTGCCCAAGATCGATGCCGCGACACAGATCCTGCCGGTCAACGGTTCACGCGAAGCATTGTTTGCACTGGCACAAACAGTGATCGATCCGACCAGAGGCGACGCGCTGGTCATGTGCCCCAACCCGTTCTACCAGATCTACGAAGGTGCGGCATTCCTGGCTGGCGCCCAGCCCAATTTTGTCAATTCCGACCCAACGCGCAATTTCGCGCCCGATTTCAAGAACGTGCCGGCCGACATCTGGTCGCGCGTGCAGCTGCTCTACATCTGCTCCCCGGGCAACCCGACCGGCGCGGTGCTTGATCTCGAAGACTGGAAGGAGTTGTTCGAACTGTCGGACAAATACGGTTTCATCATCGCATCCGATGAGTGCTATTCAGAGATTTACTTCAAGTCCGAGCCTCCGCTCGGCGGTCTTGAAGCCGCGCACAAACTCGGCCGTACGGGCTATCCACGCCTGATCGCCTTCTCGAGCTTGTCCAAGCGCTCGAATGTGCCGGGCATGCGTTCGGGCTTCGTCGCGGGGGATGCCGAGATCCTGAAGAAATACCTGCTGTACCGTACCTACCACGGCAGTGCAATGAGCCCGTCGGTGCAGGCAGCGTCGGTCGCGGCGTGGAACGACGAGCAGCATGTTGAAGAAAACCGCGCCAAGTACATCGCGAAATTCAAACAGGTGACGCCTATCCTGCAAGAAGTCCTGGATGTTCGCCTGCCCGACGCAAGTTTCTACCTGTGGGCAAAGGTCGACCTGCACACCGGCCTTTCCGATACCGAGTTCGCGAAGCGCCTGTACGCCGAATATAATGTGACGGTGTTGCCGGGAAGTTATCTCGCCCGCGAGGCGCATGGCATCAATCCCGGCCAGAACCGCGTCCGCATGGCGCTGGTCGCGGAGGTGGACGAGTGCCTTGAAGCCGCCCGCAGAATTGTCGAATTCACCAAAAAATTATCCTGATCCACCAACTTGTGAAGCAAATCAAATGACTCAACAACTCCAGCAGATCATCGACCAGGCCTGGGAAGACCGCGCCAATTTCTCCCCGAAGTCCGCACCAGCGGAAGTGCGCGACGCCGTCGCCCACGTCCTCGAGCAGCTCAACCAGGGCACCCTGCGCGTAGCGCAGAAGGACAGCGGCAACTGGGTTGTGAACCAGTGGATCAAGAAGGCGGTACTGCTCTCCTTCCGCCTGGAAGACAACGTGCCGATGCCGGCTGACGGCAGCATGCAGTTCTATGACAAGGTACCGACCAAGTTTGCCAACTACACCGCGGAAGACTTTGCCAAGGGCGGTTTCCGTGTAGTGCCGCCGGCGGTTGCGCGCCGCGGCAGCTTCATCGGCAAGAACGTGGTGCTGATGCCCTCCTACGTGAACATCGGCGCCTACGTCGATGAAGGCACGATGGTCGACACCTGGGCGACCGTCGGCTCCTGCGCGCAGATTGGCAAGAACGTCCACCTGTCCGGCGGTGTGGGCATCGGCGGCGTGCTCGAACCGATGCAGGCAAACCCGACCATCATCGAAGACAACTGCTTCATCGGCGCGCGCTCCGAGATCGTCGAAGGCGTGATCGTCGAGGAGAACTCGGTCATCTCGATGGGCGTGTACATCGGCCAGTCGACCAAGATCTACGATCGCGCCACCGGCGAGGTCAGCTACGGCCGCATCCCGGCTGGTTCCGTTGTCGTGTCTGGCAGCCTGCCGTCTGCAGATGGCAAGTACAGCCTGTACTGCGCGGTGATCGTCAAGCGCGTCGACGCGAAGACCCGCGCGAAGACCGGCATCAACGAACTGCTGCGCGACGCCTGATTTTTCAAGGCGGGCCGCTGAACGGCGGCCCTCGTCACCAAGCCTTCGCCGGCCCACGGGAAGGATGCATGGATGGAAACAGATCTTCCCCGTTTCCATCTGCCCATCTAGGAGAGCATCATGGCAATGGAGCGCCTGTTCCAGCTGATGAAGGACAAGAAGGCATCGGACTTGTTCATTACCGTGAACTCGCCGATCCATATCAAGATCAACGGCCACCTGCTCCCAGTCAATCAGCAGAAGATGGACAACGCGACCATCAAGGCGCTGTTGTCCGAGGTTGCATCGGCAAAGCAGATCGAAGAGCTGGAAGAAAAGAACGAGCTCAACATGGGTATTCCCGTGGAGGGGCTGGGCAGCTTCCGCCTCTCAGCGTTCCGCCAGCGCGGCAGTCTCTCCGCCGTGTTTCGCTACATTCCCGGCGAGATTCCCCGCCTTGCGGACCTGAACGTGCCGCCAGTGCTGGCAGATGTCATCATGGAAAAGCGTGGCCTGATCCTGGTCGTGGGTTCGACCGGCTCGGGCAAGTCCACGACAATCGCCGCGATGCTGGATCATCGCAACATCAGCAAGACCGGCCACATCCTGACGCTGGAAGACCCGATCGAGTTCCTGTTCGTCAACAAGAAATCGATCGTCAACCAGCGTGAAATCGGTACCGATGCGGATAGCCTGCATATCGCATTGAAGAACGCGCTGCGCCAGGCACCTGACTGCATCCTGATCGGCGAAATCCGCGACAAGGAAACGATGGGGAATGCGCTTGCTTACGCGCAATCCGGCCACCTCGTCGTGGCAACCCTGCACGCAAACAATAGCTACCAGGCGTTGACCCGCATCATCAATTTCTACCCGCTGGAAACACGCCCATCCCTGTTGGTCGACCTGTCGGTCACGATCAAGGCCATCATTTCGCAGCGTCTGGTACAAGCGAAGGATGGCGGGCGGCGCGCAGCGGTTGAAGTTTTGCTGAACACCCGTCACGTCGCCGAACTGATCGAACAAGGCGAGATCAGCCAGATCAAGGAGGCACTGGAGAAGAGCATGGCGCCAGGCTCGCAGACCTTCGAACAGGCGCTGATGCAACTCATCCAGGATGATGTGATCACGCAGGAAGAAGCACTGGCAAATGCCGACTCGGCCACCAACCTCTACTGGCTGATCAACAACTCTCAAGGCAAGAAACCCGAACCGGAGCCGGAACCGAAGAAGGACGACGGCCCCACTTTCACCGAATTCACGCTCAACGTTTGACACATGGCAGTTACCCTTTACGGCATCCCCAATTGCGACACCGTCAAGAAAGCCCGCACCTGGCTGGAAAAGAACGGCATCGGCTATACCTTCCACGACTTCAAGAAAGCGGGCCTGACATCGGGCCTGGTCCAGGGTTGGTTGAAGCAGGTGGATTGGGAGACCCTGGTCAACCGCAAAGGTACGACCTGGCGCGGACTGCCCGACGAACGCAAGGCCGCCGTCGTGGATGCGAATGGTGCTACCGCGCTGATGCTCGAGTCACCCTCCGTCATCAAGCGCCCCGTCCTCGACTGCAACGGTACCGCCCATGTTGGATTCTCTGACGCCAGCTACCAACAGATTTTCAACAAGTAATCCATGAGCAAAACACTCGCGCTGACCGAAGAACTCATCGCGCTGTCCTCGGTAACGCCGGACGACAAGGGCTGCCAGCGCCGCCTCGTCGAATTGCTGGAGCCGCTCGGCTTCAAGTGCGAAACCGTCGAGTCCGGTGGAGTCACCAATCTGTGGGCGCGCAAGGGCACGGCGCGGCCTCTGGTCGTCTTTGCCGGTCATACCGATGTGGTGCCGACCGGGCCGCTCGACCAATGGCACTCCGATCCCTTCACGCCTACGGTCCGCGACGGCAAGCTGTATGGCCGCGGCGCGGCGGACATGAAGACTTCGATCGCCGGAATGGTCATCGCCGTCGAGGAATTCCTTACCGCCCATCCCACCCATAACGGTTCGATCGCCTTCCTCCTTACCAGCGACGAGGAAGGTCCGGCAACTGACGGCACCGTGATCGTGTGCGACATGCTCAAGGCGCGCGGTGAGCAGCTCGACTATTGCATCGTCGGCGAACCGACGTCTTCCGACCAGCTCGGCGACGTGATCAAAAACGGCCGCCGCGGCTCGATGTCGGGCAAGCTGGTCATCAAGGGTGTGCAGGGTCACATCGCGTATCCGCAGCTTGCCAAAAATCCGATCCATCTCGCCGCGCCCGCGCTGGCCGAATTGGCCGCGGAAAAGTGGGACGACGGCAATGAGTACTACCTGCCGACCTCATGGCAGATGTCGAACATCCATGCAGGCACTGGCGCAACCAACGTGATTCCGGGCGAGGTCGTGGTCGATTTTAATTTCCGCTTCTCGACCGCAAGTACGGTGGAAGGTTTGCAGAAGCGCGTGCACGCGATCCTGAACAAGTACGACTTCGAATACGACCTGAAGTGGACCATCGGCGGCCATCCCTTCCTGACGCCGCGCGGCACGCTTAGCGATGCGATCACGGCAGCGATCAAGGCCGAAACCGGGGTGGATGCCGACCTGTCAACCACGGGCGGCACGTCGGACGGACGCTTCATCGCGAAGATCTGTCCGCAGGTCATCGAATTCGGGCCACCCAATGGCAGCATCCACAAGATCGACGAGCATATCGAACTGCGCTTCATCGACCCGCTCAAGAACATCTACCGCCGCACGCTGGAAAACCTTCTGCTGTAGCGCATCCCCTCACCCTCTCCGCATCGGAGAGGTTATTGCGGCAACCCGGCCGCGCCGAAAGAAAACGCCCTCATGAACCTGAACGACTTCACTACCATCCGCGATCTCCTCCGTTACGCAGTCACCCGCTTCAATGGCGCGAACCTGTTTTTCGGCCACGGCAGCAACAACGCCTTCGATGAAGCAGCCTACCTGATCCTTCATACGCTGAAGCTCCCGCTGGACAAGCTGGAGCCGTTCTACGACGCGCGTCTGCTCCCTGATGAGATCACAGCAGTACTCAAGGTCATCGAGCGCCGCGCAACAGACCGCGTGCCTGCCGCCTACATCACGAATGAAGCCTGGCTGGGGGATTACCGGTTCTACGTCGACGAACGTGTGATCGTGCCGCGTTCGTTCATCGCGGAACTGATCCCCGACCATTTCGCTCCCTGGGTAAGCGATCCGGAGGCGGTCGAGAACGTTCTGGAACTGTGCACAGGCTCCGGCTGTCTGCCCATCATGCTGGCAGATGCCTTTCCCAACGCGCATGTCGACACCGTGGACATTTCCCCCGAGGCACTCGCCGTCGCACAGCGCAACGTCGACGACTATCAGTTGCAGGACCGCATTACGCTGATCGAGTCGGACCTGTACGCCAAGGTCCCGAAAAAGAAGAAATACGATCTCATCGTAACCAACCCGCCCTATGTCAATTCGACATCGATGGGCAAGCTGCCGCAGGAATATCTGCGCGAGCCGCAAATCGCCCTTGCCGGCGGCGCGGACGGCATGGACCTGGTGCGCAAGATCGTGGCAGGCGCTGCCGAACGGCTCACGCCGGAAGGTGTTCTGGTGGTCGAGATCGGCAATGAGCGGGAATTCGCAGAAGCCGCATTTTCTGTCCTCGAACTCACCTGGCTGTCGACCAGCGCGGGCGACGACATGGTATTCCTCGTGACCGCCGATCAGTTGAAGTTGCAATGATCCGTTTTCAGCAAGTCAGCCTCACCCGAGGCATCAAGCCGCTCCTGGAAGGCGTCGACCTGACGCTGAACCCGGGTGAAAAAATCGGCCTCATTGGCGCCAACGGCGCGGGCAAGTCCAGCCTGTTTGCCATGCTGCGCGGCGAACTGCACGCCGATCTCGGTGCAGTCGACTTTCCTGCCAAGTGGCGCCTTGCCTATGTAGCACAGGAAACTCCGGCATTGGACCGTCCCGCCGTCGAATACGCCATCGACGGCGATGCCAACCTGCGCCGCCTCGAAGCGGAACTGGCCGAACTGGAAGGCAAGCCGCATGACCACGTAGACGGCACGCGCATCGCCGAGCTGCACGCCGCGCTTGCCGATGCCGACGCCTACACGGTGCGCTCGCGCGCCGAACAGTTGCTTGCCGGCCTCGGCTTTTCGCAGGAACAGATGCAGCAGCCGGTGGCCAGCTTTTCCGGCGGATGGCGCATGCGGCTCAATCTCGCCCAGGCCCTGATGTGCCCCTCCGACCTGCTCCTGCTGGACGAACCAACCAACCACCTCGACCTCGACGCCATTATCTGGCTGGAGGACTGGCTCAAGCGCTATCCGGGCACGCTGATCATCATTTCGCACGACCGCGATTTCCTCGACGGCGTGGTGAACGTGATCGTGCATATCGACGACCGCAAGCTGAAGCGCTACGCCGGAAACTACTCCGCCTTCGAAAAACAGCGTGCAGCACAGATCGCCTTGTCGCAGGCGGCCTATGAAAAGCAGGCACGGCAGCGCGCCCACCTGCAATCGTTCATCGACCGCTTCAAGGCCAAGGCGACCAAGGCGCGCCAGGCGCAAAGCCGCATGAAGATGCTGGCGAAGATGGAAGAGCTGGCGCCGTTGCGTGCTGCCGCGGAGTTCTCGTTCGAGTTCCGCGAACCGTTGAGCGCACCGAATCCGTTGCTTGTCATGGAAGAAGTCGTGGCGGGCTACCGTGTCGAAAATCCGGAAACCCATGAAACGGTGGACAAGCCCATCGTTTCACGCATCGACTTCTCCCTGCAGAACGGGCAGCGTATCGGCCTGCTCGGCGTCAACGGCGCCGGCAAATCGACGCTGGTGAAAACCATCGCCGCAGAACTCAAGCCGCTCGCCGGCGACATGCGTCTCGGCAAAGGCCTGTCGATCGGCTACTTCGCCCAGCACCAGGTGGAAATGCTGCGCCATGACGAGTCGCCCCTGTGGCACCTGACACGCATCGCCCCGACGACGCGCGAACAGGAATTGCGCAACTTCCTCGGCGGCTTCAACTTCGGCGGCGACATGGTGACCAACAAGATCGCCCCATTCTCCGGCGGCGAAAAGGCTCGCCTGGCACTCGCGCTGATCGTCTGGCAGCGGCCCAACCTGCTGCTGCTCGACGAACCGACCAACCACCTCGACCTCGAGACCCGGGAGGCGCTGACCATGGCACTGGCTCAGTTCGAGGGCACGCTGGTGCTGGTATCGCACGATAGGCACCTGCTGCGCGCGACAACCGATCAGTTCATGATCGTTGCGGAGGGAAAGCTGCAGCCTTTCGACGGCGATCTGGACGATTATCGCGACTGGCTGTTCAAGACCAAGCTGGGCAAGGCAGTGGCACCGGCTGCGTCCGAATCGGCAAAGCCTGCCGCCCAAGCCGCGTCCACTGCGGGCTCCGAGTCGCGCGAAGACCGCCAGGAACGCCGACGCCTGGAGGCCGAAGAGCGTCAGCGCCTGTCTGCCTTGCGCAAACCGATCGAGTCGCGCATCAAACGGCTCGACGAACAGATGGCAAAGCTGAATGGCCGCAAGGCCGAGATCGACGCGCGCCTCGCCAACCCGTCCATTTATGACGACGCCAACAAGGAAGAACTGAAGACGCTGATCCTCGACCAGGCATATGTCGCGAAGGAACTCGAACAGCTCGAGACCGAATGGTTGGAACAACAGGAAGCGCTGGAGAACCTGGCCGCGGGATAAGATCCCGTCCAATGCAGGCACTAACAGGAGGAAACGCATGAACGAAGCGATCGACCAACCCTTGCAAGGCATTCGCGTCCTCGACCTTACCCGGTTACTCCCAGGGCCGGTCACCACCATGCATCTCGCCGATATGGGCGCCGAGGTCATCAAGATCGAGGATCCCGGCATCGGCGACTATGCACGGACCATGGGCCATGTCCGCAAGGAAGTGTCGCAGTTCTTCATCGCCGTCAATCGCGGCAAGCAAGGGATGCGCCTCGACCTCAAGGACCCGGCCGCGCGGAATGAATTCCTCAACATGGTCGAACATGCCGACGTCGTTGTCGAAAGCTTCCGTCCCGGCGTGATGGACAAGCTCGGCATCGGGTGGGAGGTTCTGCGCGAGCGCAATCCGCGGCTCGTCATGTGCGCAATCTCCGGCTACGGCCAGGACGGCCCGTTTGCCCAGTTGGCCGGTCACGACATCAACTATGTCGGCATGGCGGGCATGCTGGAACAGAACGTGGGGCCGGACGGCATTCCCGCACTGTCCAACCTGCAGGTCGGCGACCTGCTCGGTGGCGCACAGGCGGCGGTTCAGGGCATCCTGGCTGCCCTCATCGGCGCCCGGGCCAGCGGCAAAGGGCGCTTCGTGGATGTGTCGATGACCGACGCCGTGTTCGCGCACAACGTCATGCCCCTGGTGGCCGTCAACAACTTCGGACGGACGGCCGAGCCTGGGCGTGACCTGCTGACCGGCGGCGTTCCCTGCTACAACGTGTATCGCACCAGCGACGGGCGCTTCATGGCAGTCGGGGCGCTCGAGCTGAAGTTCTGGGAAGCCTGCTGTGACGTACTCGGACGTCAAGACTTGAAAAAGCGGCACTGGAGTCTTGGGCAGGAGATCGGCGGCGCGGACGCGATGGCGGTAAAGGCAGAACTGGATGCCATTTTTTCCAGCGATACGCTTGCGGCGTGGACGGAGAAGTTCAGCAAATCCGATTGCTGCGTAACGCCCATCCTTCGGGCCGACGAAGCCGTCGCCCACCCGTTGTTCCAGGCGCGCAAGATGGTGGAACGGAAAGAACACCCGACCGAAGGCCCGTACTGGGCGACTGGTCCTGCGGTAAGATTCCGAGGGTAAGTCTCCCATTCGTTCCTCACGAGGCACAACGACTTCCCAATATGCCCCAAGCGTTCCCCCTCCTCCGCACCGCCAGACTGAACCTGCGCCAGATCGTGCCGGCCGATGCGCCGGCATTGTTCCTGATTCATTCGGATGCGGAATGGATGCGCTGGTACGGTGTCGATCCCATCAGGAGCCTCGCGGAAGCGGAGCATTTGGCCGACCTGTTCGCTGGCTGGTTCAAGGGCGGTACCGGTTTTCGCTGGGCCCTGGAACGTCGCCAGGACAAGCGGCTGATCGGCACCTGCGGGCTGTTTCGATGGAACAAGAGTTGGCGCAATTGCGTCATCGGCTATGAGATCCAGCGCGAATTTAACCGCCAGGGCTACATGCGTGAAGCGGTCGCCGCCATCCTGGACTACGGGTTCGATGTGATGGGGCTGCACCGGGTTCAAGCGGAAACCCACCCGGACAACCACGCCTCCATCGCCCTGGCCATGCGCCTGGGTTTCCAGTTCGAAGGCGTACACCGCGAACAGGCTTACTGGGCCGGCCGCTACCACGACCTGAATTGCTATTCCCTGCTCGAACCCGACTGGCGCGCGCGGTGCGACGGCACCTGAACAAGGAAAGGGATCGCCTTGACGCAGACTCTCAATATCATCGGATGTGGTCAGGTCGGTAAGGTTCTTGGGCGGCTGTGGGCCACCGCCGGCACATTCGAAGTCCAGGACATACTCAACCGTTCGCTGGAAAGCGCCGCCCGTGCGGCCGATTTCATCGGCGCCGGCCGCGCCCACGCGGATCCTACATCGATGCGCGCTGCCGATGTGTACATGATCGGAACTGCCGACGACCAGATCGCGCAGGCCTGCGAAACACTGGCTGACATGGGCCTTCTGTCGCCGGATGCAATCGTTTTCCACTGTAGCGGGGCGCTGCCCTCCGGCATACTTGCTGCCGCCAAAACACAAGGCGCATCGGTTGCAAGCGTCCACCCGATACGAAGCTTTGCGGGCGCCGAACAAGCTGCGGCAAGTTTCGCCGGTACCTACTGCGGCGTCGAAGGCGACGCCGTTGCTGTCGAAGTGCTCACCAAGGCATTTTCATCAATCGGTGCCAAGCTTGTGCCGGTCGATGCCGAACTCAAGAGCGTCTATCATGCAGCCGCGGTATTTTCGTCGAATTATCTCGTGACCTTGATGGATGTCGCGCTGGAAGCCTACGTGAAAGCAGGCGTGCCTCGCGACGATGCGCTCAAGCTGATGGAACCGCTGGTCAGGGGTACGGTCGACAACATCTTCCGCCTTGGCCCGACTGAAGCATTGACCGGCCCCATCGCACGCGGCGATGTCGCCACGGTGCTCAGGCAATATCGTGCGGTGTCCGCATGGGACAAGCGTTTTGCATCGCTTTACAAGCAACTCGGCAAACAGACCGCAGCCATCGCGGCGCGCAGACGCAGTGCCGGGCAACACGACTGACATATATATACGGCCAGGAAAAACATGCCTCTATCTCCCTATCTTGATGCCTTCCCCGTGATCCAGGAACGCGTCTTCCTGCACGAGTCCGCCCAGGTGATCGGCGACGTACAGCTTGGCGCGGACAGTTCGGTATGGTGCAACGCCGTTGTGCGCGGCGACGTCAACCGCATTCGCATTGGCAAATGCAGCAACGTGCAAGACCTGACGATGTGCCACGTGTCCCACAAGACCCCGGCCAAGCAGGAAGGGTCACCGCTGACAATCGGCGACTACGTCACCATCGGCCACTCGGTGATCCTGCACGGTTGCACCATCGGCAATGAGTGCCTCGTTGGAATGGGAACTATCGTGATGGACGACGCGGTGATCCAGGATCGCGTGATGGTCGGCGCCGGCAGCCTTGTCCCGCCGGGGAAAGTCCTCGAAAGCGGGATGCTCTATATCGGCAGGCCTGTAAAGGCGGTTCGGGCGCTCACGCCCGACGAGATTGCATACCTGCGGTACTCGGCGGAGCACTACGTGCGGGCAAAGAACAACTACATGCAAGGCAATACGGCAGAGAAGGCAGGGACGACCGGCTGAGGCGTCAACGCTTCGGGTGGTAGATATCGTGACCTGCTTCGTCGATCTGGCGGCGCAGTGCGCGGCGTTCCTCCGGCGTCATGCGGCCCTGCCGGCGCTGGTTTTCGGTCTGTTGATGGGCCTGCTGTTGGGATTGCGCTTCGCCGCCCGAGCCGTATCCGCTGCTTTCCGGCTGGCCGAGGCCCTGCCGCGGGCGTTCCTGCGGTTGCACTTGCTGCGGTTCCCGGGGCAAGTTGCGCTCGAGGGTAACGCTCTGGATATGGTAGGCGCGCACGGCATCCCGCGCGTCGCGCCGGCCATAGCCTGGGTCGGCCGAAGCGGCCGCCACGCAAAGCGTCAGCAAAACAGAGGAACCGAGTCTTAGAAATCGCATATCGAAAAACACTTCACCTTGCCGGGATTTCCCTTTGCCGGGTGCATCTTGCGATAGACTTCGCGTACCGGAAAGGCATATCAATAATACGGAAGTGTATGCCCCGCCCCGTGCGCACTAAACCTGTTTAAGGTAAAGTTTGTAACACTTTGTAATGCTTTGCGCTAGAGACATTCAACACGAATTTACTGACGTTACCATAGCGCCATGAATACCCCGAACCCCACTGCACCTACGCCTGGACACACCCCCAGCGGACACCAGGCAAGAATACTTGTGGTCGATGACGACCAGCGTCTGCGCGACCTGCTTCGCCGCTATCTCGCCGAACAGGGCTTCAATGTCGTCACTGCCGAAAATGCGCAGGCGATGAACAAGCTGTGGATCCGCGAGCGCTACGACCTGCTCGTGTTGGATCTGATGCTGCCCGGCGAAGACGGCCTGTCGATCTGCCGCCGCCTGCGTGGCGCCGGCGACCAGACGCCAATCATCATGCTCACCGCAAAGGGCGAGGACGTGGACCGCATCGTCGGCCTCGAAATGGGCGCGGACGACTACCTACCCAAACCTTTCAACCCGCGTGAACTGGTCGCTCGCATCAATGCCGTGCTGCGCCGCAAGGGCCCCGACGAGATTCCCGGCGCACCATCCGAAACACCGCAAACCTTCCAGTTCGGCGATTTCATCCTCGACCTGGGCACGCGCACGCTGAAAAAGAACGGCGAAACCATTTCCCTCACCACCGGCGAGTTTTCGGTGCTCAAGGTCTTCGCCCGCCATGCGCGGCAGCCGCTGTCCCGTGAAAAGCTGATGGAACTGGCCCGCGGCCGCGAGTACGAGGTATTCGATCGCAGCCTGGACGTGCAGATTTCCCGCCTGCGCAAGCTCATCGAACCGGACCCATCCAATCCCATCTACATCCAGACCGTGTGGGGCCTTGGCTACGTCTTCATACCGGAAGGCCAACCGCGTTAAGGCTTGCTTTGATTGCCATCATAGGAAACCGGCTCGGCTGGCTTAAGAGCGGCCTGTTCTGGCGAACCTTCTTCCTGCTCGCCTTCCTGATCACCGCGAGCATCCTTGCCTGGGTGGCGAGCTTTCGAATCGTCGAACGCACGCCGCGCGCGCAGCAGATGGCCGCCCAGGTCATTTCCATTGTCACGATTACCCGTGCTGCGCTGACGCACTCCGCACCTGAATTGCGGCGCGAGCTCCTGTTCGACCTCGCCAGCAACGAGGGTATCCGCATCTATCCGCTCGAAGAATCCGACGTCGTGGAACCGGCATCCGACAGTGAACTGATGCAGGTGCTCGAGGCGAACGTGAAGGCCCGCCTTGGCTCGGATACCAAATTCGCCGGCCGCGTCAATGATGTAGGCGGGTTTTGGGTCAGTTTCAAGATCGAGGAAGATGAATACTGGCTAAGGCTGGACAGGGAACGGCTCGAAGGCGTGTCGAACATCCAGTGGCTGGGCTTCGGCACCGCCGCCCTCACCCTCTCGCTGCTCGGCGCCGTATTCATTTCGCGCCTGATCAACCAGCCGTTATCGCGGATTGCGACAGCCACGCAGGCCATCGCCAAGGGCCGCTGGCCCGAGCCGTTGCCGGAACGCGGCCCTACCGAGATCCGCGACGCTAACCGGAGCTTCAACCAGATGGTTGCTGACTTGAACCGCGTGGAATCCGACCGCGCGGTGATCCTGGCCGGCATCTCGCATGACTTGCGCACGCCGCTGGCGCGCATGCAGCTGGAAGTCGAAATGGCGCAATTGACGGATGAAGCGCGGCTGGGCATGCAGTCCGACCTGGCACAGATGGACGCGATCATCGGACAGTTCCTGGAATACGCGAAACCGAGCGATATCGGGCACGGCTCGAGCGTAGACCTGAGCGCGATGCTCACCGATTGCGCACGCGAAGCCGGACGCCTGAGCGACGTCAAGGTCAGCACCAACATCGCGCCCGACGTCAACGTATTCGGCCATGCCACCGATCTCAAGCGCGTCATCAGCAATCTCGTTGAGAACGCGCGCCGCTACGGCAAGTCCGCAAGCTCGAATATTGCCGAAATAAACATTTCCTGCCGTTCGGAAGGCAACCAGGCAGTCATCGAAATTTCGGACAACGGCGCCGGCGTACCGGCCAAGGACGTGGAACGCCTGCTCCGCCCCTTTACCCGCCTCGACACCGCTCGCAGCCAGGCGAACGGCGCCGGCCTCGGATTGGCGATCGTCGACCGTATCGTCAGGCGCCACCGCGGCGCGCTCAAACTGTCGAACAAGGATGATGGCGGATTGCGCGTGCGGGTTGCGATTCCGATTACCGGCGCGTTGAGCTAGGGCTTCAGGTGCGCTTCAACAATGGCAGGAGATAGTCGCGCAATGCCGCGGCGTTGTTGATCTCATGCTCCTTGCTGCTGTAAAGGAAAGTCACTTTCCCCTTTCCCAGATGCGCCAGCAGCTCCTGCACGCCGTCGGGATTGCCGTGCAATTCGCTGTAGTAGCGGTCCCGAAATTCATCCCACCTCTCCGGATCATGTCCGTACCACTTCCTCAGGTCGTTGGATGGGGATACGCTCTTTGCCCAATACGCGATATCCAGCCGCTCCTTCGTCATTCCGCGCGGCCACAGGCGGTCGACCAGTATACGCTTTCCATCCTCAGCCGTTCCCGGCTCATACACCCATTTAAGCTTGATGGTTGCGGCCATTCTCCCTATTCTCCGACTTAAAAATTTTCGAAGGATTCGGTTCGTGGCAAGCGCACAAGCGCATCGATCAAGCCCTGCGGAGGCGCTTTCACCCGTCGTGCGCCGAGGTCAAACCACGCGCCCCGGGTGATCACCTCCGCCGCCGGCCGGCCATCGCTCTTCATGAAGCGATTGACCATGATGAACTTTGCGCCATCCTCGCTGATGCCCCCGAGCTGCATCATCACCGAAAAATTCTCGAGGAAGTGCAGTTCCTTGTGATAAACGATTTGCTCGGAGAAGACGATCGGGCCAATCCCGGCGGCCTTGAAATCGGCGGGCGTGAAGCCGCTTTCCTTCAAATACAGGAAGCGCGTCTGTGCCGCGTAATCGAGATAGCCGGTATTGCGCATGTGCACGTTCGCATCAAGGTCCGACCAGGTTACGGTATATTGGTACTGGTAAACGTTCTGTTCCATCCGATTGCGCTCCGTTCAGTGACAGTGCGGCCAGTCTAGCGCAGCAAACTTTCTTCAGTGAGTGAGGACCGTGCCAAGTTCAATGGGTAATCAGGCCAAACTCCGGCCTGTCGAAACCGTCATCCTGGCCATGCCGGGGACGCTGCCGACGACGGTCGCCGGGCCGATGGATGTGTTCACGCAGGCAGGGCAGTTATGGGAGCAACTGTGCACCGCCAACCCCTCGCCTCGCTTCAATGTACGCATCGCCAGCATCGACGGCAAGGACGTCACCTGCATGAACGGCATGCAGATCAAGCCGCATTGCGTGCTCGGACAAGTCGAGCAAACCGACCTGCTGATCGTAACCTCGGCCAATATTGCGGAACGGGATAGCTGGAAACACTCGATCATCCCGCATCTCGAGCGCTTGCACCGGCAAGGAACGCAGATTGCCAGCATCTGCACCGGTGCTTTCGTTCTGGCCGAAGCAGGTTTGCTGAGTGGCCGGATCGCGACTACGCATTGGGGTTTCGTGCCGGTATTCCGGGAACTGTATCCGCAGGTGGATGTGCGCCCGGAACGCATGCTTACGCAGGATGGCAGTATTTTCTGTTCCGGCGGCATCAATGCCTATGCCGAGCTATGCCTCTATCTGGTCGAGCTCTGGTGCGGCTACAAGACGGCCGAACAGCTGGCGCACGCGCTGGTCCTTGACGGCTGGCGCGAGCAGCAGACAGATTATTCGCTGTTCGAATTCCAGAAACGGCACGGTGACACCGCCGTCCTCAAGGCGCAGAACCACATGGAGTCGCACTTGCGGGAGGCGCTGAATGTTGCAGGACTGGCAGAGATTGCCGCGATGAGCGAGAGGAATTTCAAGCGGCGCTTCAAGAAGGCCACCGGCGACGCGCCGAACGAATACCTGCAGCGCTTGCGAATAGAGCACGCCAAACACCGGCTGGAACACAGCGCGACGAGCGTCGAGGTCATCGCCGACCAGGTTGGCTACCGCGACGTCGCCTACTTCCGGCAGGTATTCAAGCAGATCGTAGGGATGGCACCCAACGCCTACCGGGCAAAGACACGAATCGCGCTCCCGCTTGGCAACCAGGACGAAGTGGCCGCTGCCTGAGAGTCAACGCAAATCCTTCACCAGCGAGGCAAGCGTCTCCGCTGGCAATTCTTCCAGATGCGCTGGATAGTTGGGGTGATCGCACCCGACCATCATCTGCGCACCGCCCTTGAGCGCATTCTTCATGTCGGGCGTGAGCTCGAAGCGGGCGAAGTGCACTGCCGAGGTCTTTTCCTCGTTCTCCCGGTCGAGGTCTTCATCCGCAATTGCGTAGACGCGCGGCTGGCCTTCGACCTGGATGAACAGATGGTCCTCGACGCCGATCAACTTCGCCAGGGCGGCTCGCCGGTCCGCCTCGTTGGCGTATTCGATCAGCATCGTCGCCTTGAAGTTGTTGCCGTCCGGGATCAGCGGGTTGTACGCATCGAGCTCCGACTGTATCCCGTCTTCTTCGAAGATCCGCTCGATCCGCAACATCTCCTGTACCTGGTAGCGCACCGTCTGCTCATCCTCGAACAGCAGTGTCATATGGTTGCCCAATTGCACACTGCGCACTTTCTTGTGACGGATGATTTCGGCACGCAAGGCGGGACGGGCCTTGGCGTAGGCCTCGAGCGTCAGCAACTGATCGCGGGTGAGCATCATGGGCATTCCTTTTCTGTTTCCCGGCAGGTGTCAATCGTCGTCGTGATGGTGGCCGGCGATGTCGCCTTCCTTAAACAGGACTTCACGCAGTTCCGCATCCAGTTTGGGGTCGCGCCTGCGTATCCACTCGAGAACCATCGCCGCATGCTCTTTTTCCTCGTCGCGATTATGCGCCAGGATGCGCTTGAGTTCGGGATCGGTCGCGGCATCGACGCGCTGGTTATACCAGTCCACCGCTTCCAGTTCTTCCATCAACGAAACGATCGCCCGGTGCATGTCCATCGTTGCGGAGGACAGTTTCTCCAGTGACTCATGGTAGCCTTCACTCGCCATGTGTTCTCCTATATGCCGTAGGCCTTCCGCAGCAACGCCAGCGGATGCGCCAGTTGTGCCTTCTTCAGCCCGTTCTCTTCAATCCCCTGCTCGATATGGTGCCCGGCGAGCTGGCAGTCGGATGAAATGTAATCCGGTTCATTGTTGGCCATCGCCTTGAACACCGGCTTGCCGATCTTCATGGCAGTGGCATGGAATTCTTTCTTCACGCCGAAAGTGCCAGCGTGGCCAGAACAGCGTTCAACGACGTTCAGCTTTGTGTCCGGTACCAGCTGGAGAGTTTCCGCAGTTTTCTTTCCCATGTTCTGCACGCGCAAGTGGCATGGCACATGGTAAGACACGTTCCCTAGCGGCTGCTTGAAGTCGCGCTTGAGCAAGCCGTCGCGATTGCGCTGCACGAAGTACTCGAACGGATCCCACATTGCGTCACGCACGAGCTGGACATCCGGGTCGTCCGGAAACATCAGCGGGAGTTCCTGCTTGTACATCAGCGTGCAGGAAGGAATCGGAGTCAGGATGGCATATCCGTCGCGCACCAGTTTTGCGAGTTGCGGAATATTGATGTTTTTCTTTGCCTCTACACCGGCCAGATCGCCCTGCTCCAGCTTGGGCATGCCGCAGCAGGCTTCCTTCTCGACCAGCACGTAGGGAATCTCGTTGTGGTCGAGGATGGCGAGGAGATCGTGACCGACGCCAGGCTCGTTGTAATTGATGTAGCAAGTAGAATACACGGCCACCTTGCCTGGCGTCAGAGTACCGTCTTTGACCGCATACGGCCGGGATTCCGCCGCGCCGGAATGGAACTTCCGTGCCGCGAAATCGGGTAGCCAGGCGGTCTTGTCCACGCCCATCACTTTTTCCATCATCCCGCGCGCGGTGCGGGTCTTGTTCACTGCGTTGACGGTCTGCGTGACGATAGGGATGCCCGCAAACTTGCCCAGGCCGTCGGTATTCGACAGGAACTTGTCCCGCATGCGTACCTCGCCCTTGCGGAACTTGACCGCCTTGGCGCGCAGCATCAGATGCGGAAAATCGACATTCCACGGATGCGGCGGAGTGTATGGACACTTGGTCATATAGCAGACGTCACACAGGTAGCACTGGTCGACGACCTTGCCGTAATCCTTCTTGTCGACGCCATCCACCTCCATGGTCGAGGATGCGTCGACCAGGTCGAACAGCGTGGGGAAAGCCCCGCACAGCGACACGCAACGGCGGCAGCCGTGACAGATCCCGAACACCCGCTCCATTTCCTTGTGCAGCGATTCCTCGCTGTAGAAATCCTCGCTCTTCCAGTCGAGCGGATGCCGGGTCGGCGCTTCCAGGTTTCCTTCGCGGTGAGCCATGACGTGTCATCTCCACGTGGCAGTAACCGCCGTCGCGGGCGGATGCGCGAATCCGTCTCCTCGGAAAAGAGAAGACGGATTGAGCTCAAGAAGCATTAGTCGACCAGCGAATCAAGGGCCTTCTGGTAACGGTTGGCGTGCGAACGCTCCGCCTTGGCCAGCGTTTCGAACCAGTCCGCAATCTCGTCGAATCCCTCGTCGCGCGCAGTCTTGGCCATGCCGGGATACATGTCGGTGTACTCGTGGGTTTCACCCGCGATGGCTGCCTGGAGATTCTGGCGCGAAGAACCGAACGGCAAACCCGTTGCCGGGTCGCCTACGATTTCAAGATATTCAAGGTGCCCGTGCGCGTGGCCGGTCTCGCCCTCGGCCGTGGAGCGGAACAAGGCGGCAATGTCGTTCTGCCCCTCCACGTCCGCCTTGTTGGCGAAGTAGAGATAACGGCGGTTGGCTTGCGATTCGCCGGCGAATGCGGCTTTCAGGTTGGCTTCCGTCTTGGAGCCTTTCAGGGTTGCCATGTGAGTCTCCTTCCTTGTAGTCAGTCGTACGTCGGTGGAAATACATGCGGCACGAAACAGCGGGCGCGAATACGCTCGCGATAGTCGGGTGGTGCAATCCCATTGTGTGACTCGGGAAGCCAAAGCTCAAATTGGCAATTTCAATTTGGCATATTGACAATCCCAATCGGCGATTCCGCAGGAACAGTCAATTCCTATCAAAAACAGCGAAAAACGCTGCGGCAAACGCGTTATTTGCACTTGTCATAGAATCCGGACGGAGACAACAAATAACTAAAGGGAACACACATGCTGAATTTCGATTTTTACAACCCCACCCAGATCCTGTTCGGCAAAGGCCGTATCGCCGATCTCGCCAAGGTCGTCCCGGCAGAAGCGCGCGTCCTGGTCCTGTATGGCGGCGGCAGCATCAAGAGCAACGGTGTTTTCGACGAAGTCATGGCCGCGCTGGCCGGCCGTACAGTACATGAGTTTGCCGGCATTGAACCCAATCCGAGCTACGAAACCTTGATGCAAGCCGTGGAACTGGTGCGCAAGGAGAAACTCGACTTCCTGCTTGCGGTGGGTGGCGGTTCCGTCATCGACGGAACGAAGTTCGTTGCCGCTGCGGTTAATTTCGAAGGCGATCCGTGGGCGATCCTGGAAAAGCGCGGCCGCAATATCACGCAGGCCCTGCCCTTTGGTTCGATCCTCACCCTGCCCGCAACCGGGTCCGAGATGAACGACGGCTCGGTAGTCACGCGCAAGTCGCTGCAGGCAAAAATCTCGTTCGCCAGCAAGCTGGTCTTTCCGAAGTTCTCCATTCTCGACCCGACCAAGACCTTCAGCCTGCCGGTCAGGCAGGTCGGCAACGGCGTGGTCGACGCATTCATCCATGTGATGGAGCAGTACATGACCTACCCGGTCAATTCGCCGGTACAGGACCGTTTTGCAGAAGGCCTGCTCCTGACGCTGATCGAGGAAGGCCCCAAGGCGCTGGCCAATCCGCAGGATTACGATACCCGGGCGAACATCATGTGGTGCGCGACGCTGGCGCTGAACGGACTGATCGGTGCAGGCGTGCCTCAGGACTGGGCCACGCACTTGATCGGCCATGAACTCACCGCCCTGTACGGCCTGGACCACGCCCAGACGCTAGCCATAGTGCTGCCCAGCATGCTGCGCGTGCGCAAGGACAGCAAGCGCGCCAAGCTTCTCCAGTATGCAGCTCGCGTCTGGAATATCACCGAAGGCAGCGAAGACGAGCGTATCGAGCGCGCCATCCAGTGCACCCAGGACTTCTTCGAAAAAATGGGCGTGAAGACCCACCTTTCCGACTACAAGCTCGGTTCGCAGAACATTGATGCCATTCTGAAACATCTGGAAAGTCATCGCATGGTGACGCTGGGCGAGCAACGCGACGTTACCCTGGATGTGAGCAGGAAAGTCCTCGAAATGAGCGCCTGACAATCAGGCATGGACTGGGCATGGACTTCCTTGCTTGAACTTCCGGCAAGGCCGGCAATCTACTAGGTCGGAATGCCGGAAGGCAGAGATGCGAAACAAACGGCATGGAACTGCTTCCATGCCGTTTTTCTTTCAGGAGGTTACATGCCTACTTCGCCCCCAACTGGAACGCCCGGCAGGCAGCCGACACATCTCAAACCAGGCGACGATGCGGCCCCGGGCACACCCGGCACCGGAGAAGACCTTTGCGAGGACTGCGGCGGAACAGGTATCCGTAAAGACGGCAGCGAATGCCCGACCTGCGAAGGTACGGGCCGCGTGATCCATGGTATTGGCGGAGGCTGAAGCTTAGCGCTTGTAGACGAGCGCGACCGCTTCCGCGGCAATACCTTCTTCGCGCCCCAGGAAGCCGAGCTTCTCGTTGGTTTTTGCCTTCACGTTGACCTGGCCCGCGTCAATGTCCAGGTCTGCGGCGATGTTGGCTGCTATCGCGGCAATGTGCGGTGCCATTTTCGGCGCCTGCGCGATGATGGTCGAATCGATATTACCGATTGCATACCCGGCCTCAAGCACACGACGCCCGGCCTCGCGGAGCAGCACGCGTGAATCTGCGCCCTTGAAGCGCGCATCGGTGTCGGGAAAGTGCCGCCCGATGTCGCCGAGTCCGGCTGCACCGAGGATCGCATCCGTGATCGCATGCAACAGGACATCTGCGTCGGAATGCCCGAGCAGGCCTGTCTTGTGAGGAATGCTGACGCCACCGACGATCAGCGCACGGCCGGGGACGAGCGCGTGACAATCGTATCCTTGCCCGATTCTGAACGGGGGAAGGCTCATGCTTTTCCTTTCAGGTGCAATTCCGCCAGCGCGACGTCGTGCGGCAGGGTGATCTTGAAATTACGCGGGCTCCCCTCCACCAGTTTCGGTTTCAGGCCGAACGCCTCGATCGCGGAAGCTTCGTCGGTGACCTCGCTTGCCTGCTCCAGCGCCTTGCGCAATAGCGCGTACCGGAACATCTGAGGCGTCTGCGCGGCCCACAGGCTATCGCGCGGCACAGTGCTCTCAACCCGTCCGCCGGCATCGCCGCGCTTCAAGGTATCGACGACCGGCAGCGCCAGGAGGCCGCCGACAGGGTCATCCTTTACCTCGCCGATCAACCGATCGATCAGCTCGCCAGTCAGCCCAGGACGGGCGGCATCGTGAACCAGCACCCAGTCATCATCAGCAAGATGTTCACGCATCGCCTTGAGTCCGTTCAGCACCGACTGATGCCTGGTCGGCCCGCCGGCATGAAGAACGGTTACACGGCCAGCCAGATGCTTCGCACCGGCGAGCGCGTCGTCAATATACCCATCGCCCTCACTGACGACGATATAGGTATGCGTGATGGAATCGCTGGAGGCAAAAGTATCGAGCACATGTACCAGCATCAGTTTTCCGGCCAGCGGCATGTATTGCTTCGGACATTCGGCGCACATGCGAGCGCCCACGCCGGCGGCGGGAACAAGGGCAAAGTGACGGGATGCAATCATTCTGTCAACATCCGGCCCGCGCGTCGCTTTCCCTGCATAAGGGTTGGCGGGGCCGACGCGGGCGTTGGTTTATAATCTCGCCATATTTTCTCACAGTCGAAGTCCCCGCCATGCTGCACCCTGGGGAAGTTTCGGCAACCTGACACGCCCGATGTCGTTTGATCTGAAAAAGTCCCTCCCCAAACCCGGTAACCGCTTCGCCCTCCCCGCTGTGCACGGTTCTGCGGATGCCTTCGTCCTTGCTCAGGCCGCGCTCGAACTCAAGCAGCAGAAACGCATGCTGGCCGTCGTGGTCGCCAATGCGACCGATGCCCAGCGGCTGCTGCAGGAAATCCCGTGGTTCAGCGGAGCGGAGCCCTCATTGCGCTGCCATCTGCTGCCCGACTGGGAAACCCTGCCCTACGACGCCTTCTCGCCGCACCAGGACCTGGTGTCGGAACGGCTGGCAACGCTGCACGAAGTCAGCACCGGCCAATGCGACGTCCTGATCGTGCCGGCCACCACCGCGCTGCTGCGCATGGCGCCGCCTTCCTTCCTGGCCGCTTATACCTTCTTCTTCAAGCAAGGGGAAACGCTCGATGAAGCAAGGCTGAAATCCCAATTGACGCTGGCCGGCTACACCCATGTAGGCCAGGTGATGTCGCCCGGCGAGTATTCGGTGCGCGGCGGGTTGATCGACCTGTTCCCGATGGGCTCGGTGCTCCCGTACCGGATCGACTTGTTCGGCGACACAATTGAATCCATCCGCACCTTTGACGCGGATACGCAGCGCTCGCTTTACCCAGTGCGTGAAGTGCGTATGCTGCCCGGGCGGGAATTCCCGATGGACGAAGCAGCCCGGACCGCCTTTCGCGGCCGCTGGCGCGAAGAGTTCGAAGGCGATCCTTCCAAGTCGCCGATCTACAAGGACATAGGCAACGGCATCGCATCCGCCGGCATCGAATACTACCTGCCGCTGTTCTTTGACGAGACGGCCACGCTGTTCCAGTACGTACCGGAGGACACGACGTTCGCGCTCGTCGGCGACATCGAAGCATCCATCAAGCGCTTCTGGAGCGACACGCAGTCCCGCTACAAATTCCTGAAGACCGACCGTGAGCGTCCGATCCTGCCTCCCGAACGGCTGTTCCTCACAGACGAGGACTTCTTCACCTTGGCCAAGCCATTCGGCCGTTGGGTGATCCAGGCGGGTGACGCCGCTTCCGAGATTTCCGCGCCGGTGCCGAATGTCGCCGTCAACCGCCGCGTCGACGACCCGCTCGCCAACCTGCGTGCCTACCTGCTGCAGACCGGTAAACGCGTGATGATCTGCGCCGAATCGAGCGGACGTCGGGAGACGCTACAACAGTACTTCAACGAATACGACCTGACGCTGACGCCTTGCGAAGGTTTTGCCGACTTCGTTGCCGCCTCCGCCAAGGTCATGCTCGGCGTCGCGCCGCTGCATGCCGGTTTCGAACTCGCGCCCGACCTCGGCAACCTGGCCTTCATCACCGAGACAGAGCTGTACGC
>DASPMC010000016.1:0-70557 GCA_035627275.1 Noviherbaspirillum sp. | reverse complement strand
CAATTGCGATTGCTCCTCGGCGCTCAACATCAATTCAGCTTTCGGGCGGCCCATCGGCATGGCGCTTCTCCTCTCTATGACGAAGGGGGAGTTTACGCCTCGCCTTTATATATGTCACGAATTAACGGAATAGGACACTAGGACGGCACACAGTAAGAGCCCTAGTATTGCCTTGATAAGCGCTGGGGATTTCCTCGATTAACTTGATTCGGAGCCGCGTTCGTCTTCTTCGAAAATTGCTCCAATTGCTCACGAATTTCATTCCATCGAGAGTGAAGTTGTGCTGCGTCTTCGTCCGTAAATGGCTTACGCCGATAAGCTTTAACAGATACCTTTTGCCATGTATAAGGTATGGTGTCCTCAAATAGTTTGCAGTACGCCGCTCTGATCAGAGCGCTAATCGAAGCGATTTCATCTTCGGCCAAACCGTCCCATATTTCCCAATACAGTGGACCACAAGAGCGACTGTCGACGTCGATCCACACTGGGCGGGATTTATACGAAAAGAGCAGTTTTCGCCATTCCTCTTCTCTGTGGCGAGTTAATGACACAGTGACGAGGAAGACATTTACGCTCCGGTCAACGACCCATTTATTTTCGGGCAGCACATAATCCGCTGCGAAACCGAGCGTCTCGAGATCGATCATGTCCTTCGCGACATGTGTTAACGGCTCAACGACAAAGGACATCGCTTCGATCTTCTAACGTTCGATATGAATGGCGGCCCATTTGCGGAACGTGCCCTTGACCGAGGGGTAGGAGCTCGGTCCCATTTGCAAGCCGACTCATCCGTTGCTTCGATTGAGGAACTACTGTATAAAAACTCCGTAATAAATAACCACGAAGTACGTCATCCAGTTTAATCTCAGCCTTACTGAAAGAACAAGGCCGCTAATCCGCCTCAAAAAAAGAAGGGCAGGCACCTCACGGCCCTGCCCTTCTCTTTCCGTCCAAACCTGTTACATCAGCTACCGAACAATCCCTTCAACAACTTCACCGGATTCGGCACATCCAGTTGCGGCACCGGCGATCCACTATCACTCGGCTCGTTCGCCATATTCCGTCCGCCGCCGCGCCGCGCTTCACCACCGTCATCCATGCCCAGCATGGTCATCCCGGTAGACTTGATGCGCACCCGGGCCGTCCAATCCGGCTGCCAGTTCGCCGGCGCCTTCTCCGGCTTGGGCGGATACGACACATTGAGCTCGTTGCCGTAGGCGATCATGTTGAGCATCGCTCCCTGGGCCTTGTCGAAGATGCCCTTCGGTACCTTGCAGTTGCTCGTGGTAGGTGGCAGGACGACCTGCTGCTGGATCAGTTTGGCGACTTGCGCCGGCGACTGGTAGCTCATCATTGCCCAGCCATTGTCGGGCTTTTCGCTCGAGCTCCAGAAGATCATGTCCTGCGCGCCGCCGGGACCTTCGGCTGCGCCTTGCGCGTGCAGGAAGTAGCCCTTCGCATGCTGCATCGCATTCCATTCGACCTGCACACCGTCCTTGGGCGCGCCGCGTGCCGTCAGCTGTACCTTGGGCAGGAAGTCGTAGGCGTTGCCGACGCTGAACTTGAGGGTGGGTGGAACGCCGTTGCCGCTGACCGCGTGCTCGCCTTCCAGCGATGCGTTGTCGGGCACGCGCTTGTTGTCGCGCTCGTTCGGCCACAGGGCGTCGCCGGGGCGGCCCTGCACGCCCTTGCTTGCCTTGCCGTGGCTGGAGAAGAACTTGGCGAACTCGGCGTAGTCCTGCTTCGCGAAGTCGAGCACCTTCGGCTGGCCGGGACGGATGCTGTCGCCGCAGCCCCAGTAGAGCAGGATGCGGCCCTTCGGCTTCTCTTCGCGATCGGGTGTGTCGTCGCGAGTGGTTCGGCCCGGCTCCACAGGTTGCGGGCGGTTCGGGACCAGCAGCAATGACGGCCCCATGTTCATGCCGGCGGGGATCGAATGCGTGCCTTCTGTGCCGTTCGGGTGTGCGCGCACGTAGAGTTCGGTATCCATCATCTTGCCGCGCCCGCCCATGCCCATCGATCCGCCGAAGGCATTGCCGCCCATGAGGCCGCCGAGCAGGCCCGCGGTGCCACCCTCTTCCGGCATGCCGGGCATCGAGAAGTTGCTGGTGGAAAGGTCGATCCAGTACTGGGCAGCGGGGCCGCGGGTTTGCGCGTAAGCGGCAGAGGCGGTTGCGCATAAGGCGAGCGCAATGCTCAGTGCTTTGTTCATGCTCGTTTCTCCCTAGTGTGTGATGTTGTTGTCTTAACCCCTTTTACTTGAAGGGATTCTGCCAGAAAGCGCACTAACAAGCACCACCGACAAGCACGAGCGGCTGCGATCAGTAAACTGGGAACGCGGAGGAATCCTGTTTCATCTAATGTTGTGAAAGCACCGGATACGAGAGAACAGCATGCCCAACACTGCTACCAAAACCGATGACGGCTACAGCGACAGCGACCTCGCACGCCGCATTACTGCCGGCGACAAGACTGCCTTCGAACAGATGATGCGCCGGCATAACCGCGCGCTGTACCGCACCGCCCGCAGCATTCTCAAGGACGACGCGGAGGCGGAGGATGCGCTCCAGGATTCCTACATCCTCGCCTATCGAAACATGGACAAGTACCGCGGCGAGTCGAGCCTGTCGACCTGGCTGACGCGCATCGTGGTCAACGAAGCGATCGCCCGGTCGCGCAAAACCAGCCGGCGGGCGGAGATCATCCAGCTGACCGGCGACGACGAATCCCTCGATATGGCGGAGCCGGAGATGGACGATACAACCAACGAACAACCGGAGCGGGCGGCCATGCGTGCCGATGCGCGCAGACTGCTCGAGCAGAAGATCGACGAACTGCCGGATGCCTTCCGCACCGTCTTCGTGCTGCGTGCACTGGAAGAATTGACGGTGGAGGAGACCGCCGCCTGTCTCGGCATCCCGGATGCAACCGTACGCACGCGCTTCTTCCGCGCCCGCAGCATGCTGCGCGAATCGCTGTCGAGGGAATTCGATTACGCGCTGGAAGGCGCATTCGGCTTTGACGGCGAGCGCTGCGACCGTATTGTGGCCGGCACATTGGCTAAGGTGGCGGAGGCCTGATATCCGCCTGTTTCTGCATCAACTAACATGGGAGAAACGAGATGTCCTTTCTGATCCTCGCTAACGAACAACCCGCGCCGGCTGCCCGCCGCGCCTTCCTCGGCAAGTCGGGCCTGCTGCTGTCCGGTGCTGCCGTCGCCCTCCTCGCCGGCAACGAAGCACTGGCGGCCAAAAAAGGCGGCGAATCGACCGAAGCGGATGTACGCATCCTCAACACCGCGCTCGGCGCGGAACTCGAGGCAGTCGCCGCCTATCAGGTGGGTGCGGAAAGCGGCCTGCTGCAGAAGCCTGTGCTGGACCTGGCCGTGACTTTCCAGGGACATCACAAGGAACATGCGGACGTGCTGGCAAAGACCATCATGAAGCTGGGCGGCAAACCGGTGTCCGCGAAGGAGAAGTACAGCTTCCCGGTTGAGACGCTGAAGAACCAGGCGGATGTGCTGCGCTTTGCCGCCATGCTCGAGAAGGGCGCCGTGAGCGCCTACCTCGGTGCCGTGCCGCTGTTCGGCAACCGCGATCTGTCGAAGGCTGCGGCGAGCATCCTTGGCGATGAGGCGATGCATTGGGCGGTGCTGCGCAATGCGCTGGGCGAAGCACCTGTGCCTTCGGCCTTCGTTTCCTGAAAGAGGGCAGCATGCGCGCACTACTCGTGCTGGCATCCGCTGTCCTCCTGACGCCATGCGCGCTCGCGGCTTCGCCGGCACAGATCAAGGCCGGCGAAGCAGTCTACGCGCGCTGCCTGGCCTGCCACTCGCTGCAGCATGACCGGACCGGACCACGCCACTGCGGCCTGTTCGGGCGGCGTGCCGGCAGCGTTCCGGGCTTCGACTATTCGGACGCGATGAAGCACTCGAAGATCGTCTGGGACGAGAAATCGCTGGACCGCTTCCTCACCGCTCCGATGAAGGTGGTTCCCGGCACCAGCATGGGCTATGCTGGGATCGAGGACAGGCAGGAACGCGCGGACCTGATCGCCTACCTGCGTGATGCAGGCACGAAGCAGCCCTGCGCCAAATAAACAACCAGGGGAGAAGAACAATGACACTGCCAATGCGGGCGACGCCGGTCCGTGATCCGGACGAAGAGCGATTCACGCTGCATGATTGGCGCCGGATGCTGAAGCATCTCGGCGAAGATCCGACCCGGCAAGGCCTGCTCGAGACGCCGCAGCGCGTGGAGAAGGCGTGGGAGCACTGGACGTCGGGCTACGAGATGGATCCGGCAGACATCCTCAAGGTGTTCGAGGATGGCGCCGAACAATACAACGAACTGATCGTGGTGCGCGGCATCCCCGTCTACAGCCATTGCGAGCACCATCTCGCGCCCTTCTTCGGCACGGCGACCATCGGCTATACGCCGAACGGCAAGATTGTGGGATTGTCCAAGCTGACGCGACTGGTGGATTGCTTTGCCAAACGCTTGCAGGTGCAGGAGCGCCTGACGGTGCAAGTCGCCGATTCGCTGATGGAACACCTGCAGCCGCTGTCGGTCGGTGTGGTGATCCGCTGCCGTCACATGTGCATGGAAAGCCGGGGAATACAAACGCCGGGAGAGGAAACGGTCACCTCGGCGCTGCTGGGAGAGATGCGGACGAATCTCGGATTGAGAAACGAATTCCTTGCGCTGGCAAGGGAGAAGACTTAGCACCTCTCCCGCATCAGATCAGTTTACGTCGCTAGAGCCTTGCGCAGCGTTGCGGCAAGGTCTTCGGCGTTGAACTTCGCCACATACGCATTTGCCCCTACGCTGCGGACGTGTTCCTCGTTGGTAGTGCCGGACAGCGAGGAATGGATGACCACAGGGATGTTCGAGAAACGCTGGTCCTGCTTGATGTTGCGGGTCAGCGTAAAGCCATCCATCTCAGGCATTTCCAGATCGGAGAGCACCAGCGCGACCTTGTCCCGCACCGGCTTGCCTTCTGCTGCCGCCGTTGCGGCGATCAACTGCAAGCGTTCCCATGCTTCCTTGCCGGTCTTGGTCATGATGAAGGGCACGCCCATGGCCTCGAGGCCTTGTTCAATCAGCGTGCGGGCGACCACCGAGTCGTCTGCGGCGAGCACGACGCTGCCCGGTTTGAGCACGACCTTGTCGCCCACCGCGGCCGGGTCGATGTCTTGTTCGCCGGGGGCGCCCATTTCGCGCAGGATCGATTCCACGTCCAGCACCTGCGCCAGGCGCGAGCCTTCGGTATTGCCGTCGAGGCGCGCAATGCTGGTGACCATGCGGCCGGCAGCGGTATTCTCGGCGGACAGCACCTGGCTCCAGTCGAGGCGCACGATGTCTTCCACTGCCTCCACCGCAAAACCCTGGGTGGTGCGGGCGAATTCCGTCACGAGGAGGATGTTGAGGCCGGTCTTGGGAATGCAGCCGACGATGGCGGGCAGGTCCAGCACAGGAATGATCTGACCGCGAAGATTGACCACGCCCAGCATCTGCGGACGCGAGCCGGCAATGCCGGTGATTTCGGGCATGGCAACGATCTCGCGAATCTTGAACACGTTGATGCCGAACAGCTCCGAGTGCTCGCCGTTTTGATCCCCACCGAGACGGAACAGCAGCATTTCGAACTTGTTGGAACTGGTCAGGTTGCTGCGTTCGTCGATATCCTTTTGTACTGCGTCGATCATCGTTGCCCCTGCGAGGTTCATGGATTTCACGAGAGTAACAGTTCGGCTATACGGCGACAATTGAGGAAGTCGACGAAACCCTCAAATTCCCCCCTCGTCGAGAGCAATACCTCTCATCCGCCGTTGGCGCGGAACAACGCCAGCGTGCGGGCTCGCGCCAATGTTGCACTTTCGTCATGAAAATCGCTGCGACGGTCGGAGTTGAATCCGTGGCCGGCGTCATACAGGTAGACCTCGACTTCCGGATGCCGGGCGCGCACGGCTTCCACCCCCTCCAGGGGAATCCCCTTGTCCAGCTTCCCGAAATGCAGGATGGTCGGACAGCGCGGCGTTTCTTCGGCCATCCTTGGAATCATGCCGCCGTAATAGCCGGACGCAGCCGCCAGGCTGGTACAACGGCAGGCCGCCGCCCAAGTGGCCGATCCGCCGTAGCAGTAGCCGGTCATGAATACCGGTCCCTTGTCCTTCAGGCTGTCGATGCACACCTGCACATCCGCAATCGACTGGTCAAAGGGATGCAATTCGCGCGCGATGCGCAGTGCCGACTGCACGTCCTCCTGGCTGTAGCTTGCCTGCAGACCGGGCGCCTCGCGGTCGAATAGTGCCGGCGCGAGCACCTCGTAACCTTCGGCCGCGTAGATGTCGCACTGCTCCCGGATGTGATCGGTCACGCCGAAGATTTCCTGGATGAGCACGAGGCCGCCGCGTCGCGGACCGGAGGGTTGCACGTGGTAGACGCTGATGCGTGCGCCGTCGCGCATGGCCATGGAGATCATCTTTCCGTTCAATGGCATGGAGTGTCCTTTCTATGCAGGGAGCGGCCAGTATAGCGACGCCCCGCTTTTCCCGCCGTCGCCTCCAGAATTGATGTCCGGCAGCAGTGCAAAGACCGGCGTTTGCTGCTAAGGTATTCATCCCATTCCAACAAGGAGACTGCGATGAAGGCGATTCTGGCTGTCCTGTTGTTGTCCGTATCCGCGCTGGCGAGCGCGCATAACTGCCCGAACGAAATGAAGGCGATCGACGCCAAGCTGAGCACGGCGAGCGTCGGCGCCGAGGATCAGGCGAAGATCAAGGCCCTGCGCGCCGAAGGCGAAAAGCTCCACAAGGAAGGCAAGCATACCGAATCGATGAAGGCACTCGGCGAAGCCAAGAAACTGCTCGGCATCTGATCAGCGATTTCTTCACAATCAGCCACCGCAAGGTGGCTGTTTTTTTGCAAGGAAAACCCTCAACGTGATCACCCTCTACCACTGCGTCAGCGCCCGCTCCTTCCGTCCTTTGTGGACCATGGAAGAAATGGGCATGCAATTCGGCTCGCACTACGAACTGAAGATGCTTCCCTTCCCGCCGCGCGTGCATGCGCGGGAATACCTGTCGGTCAACCCGCTGGGCACGGTGCCGGCCTTCTTCGACGGCGAAGTGAAGATGACCGAATCGGCGGCGATCTGCCAGTACCTGGCATCTAAATACGGGCCGACGCCGTTGGAAGTGGGGCGAGACGAAACGGGATTTGCCGCCTGGCTGAACTGGATGCATTTTGGCGAGGCGACGCTGACCTTTCCGCAGACGCTGGTGCTGCGGTATCGTCACCTCGAACCAGAGGACCGCCGGCTGCCGCAGGCAGCGGAGGATTATCAGCGCTGGTTCCTTGCGCGTTTGCGCGCCGTGGATGCGGTGGTTGCTGACAGCGAGTTCCTTTGTGCGGGACGGTTCACGACGGCGGATATTTCTGTTGGCTATGCGTTGATGCTGGCGGAGTATCTTGGGATGCAGGAGCAGTTTCCTTCTGCAGTGCAGGCGTACTGGGAGCGGCTCAAGCAGCGGGATGGATATCGCCAGGCGCTGGAGGTGCAGAAGCAAGCGGCCGAGGCGCAAGGCGTTTCGACGGTTCCTGCGCCGATCGTTTGGCGGTGAGCGCTCACCGGAAAATTACGCAAATTTTCCGAGGCGGAGAGCGTAGGCCCGGCAATCGATTCGTTTGAACGCGGGTAACTACGTCGAATGTCACGATCCCCCTCGCCCGCCATTCCCGAGAAGGCGGGGAGAGGGCAGCATGATCCGCGAAATAGCATCGACACTCCAAAGAAAAAAAGCCTGCACAACTGTGCAGGCTTTTCATCATCAAAGGCGACAGCACCGCCTTCGGCGCATCATCACACGCGCTCGATCACAGCCGCAATCCCCTGGCCGCCGCCGATGCACATCGTGATCAGGCCATAACGCTTGCCGGTGCGGATCAGCTCATACAGGCACTTGATGGTGATGATCGCGCCGCTTGCGCCCAGCGGGTGGCCGAGTGCGATCGCACCGCCGTTCGGGTTGGTGCGCGCCGGATCGAGGTCCAGACCACGGCATACGCCGAGCGACTGGGCGGCGAAGGCTTCGTTGGATTCGATCACGTCCATGTCGTTCAGGCTCAGGCCGGCGCGCTTCAATGCGAGCTGGACTGCCGGGATCGGGCCGGTGCCCATGATGGACGGCTCGACGCCGGCCACCGCGTAGGACACGAGGCGCGCCATCGGGGTCAGGCCGGCGCGCGATGCGGCGCCTGCTTCCATCAGCACGCAGGCTGCTGCGCCGTCGTTCAGGCCGGACGCATTGCCGGCGGTGACGGTGCCGCCCTCCTTCTTGAATGCCGGCTTGAGCTTGGCCAGGCCTTCGATCGTCGCATCTGCCTTCGGATGCTCGTCGGTGTCGAAAACCACGGTGCCCTTGCGGCCCTGAATCTCGATCGGCACGATCTGGGACTTGAAGTAACCGGCGGCAATTGCGGCCAGCGCCTTCTTCTGGCTGTTCAGCGCGAATTCATCCTGTTCCTCGCGCGAGATGCTGTATTGCGCAGCGACGTTCTCGGCGGTGATGCCCATGTGGCCCGCGCCGAACGGATCGGACAGCGCGCCCACCATCATGTCGATCATCTTGAAGTCGCCCATGCGCTGGCCCCAGCGCGCAGCCGGCGTGGAATACGGTGCGCGGCTCATGGTTTCCACACCGCCGCCGACAGCGATGTCGGTGTCGCCGAGCTGGATCGCGTTGGCCGCGGTCACGATGGCCTGCAGGCCCGAGCCGCACAGGCGGTTGAGCGTGAGGGCTGCGGACTCCTTGGCCATGCCGGCGTTGAGGCCGACCACGCGCGACACGTACATGTCACGCGGCTCGCAGTGGATCACGTTGCCCAGCACGATCTGCCCCACTTGCGCCGCATCGATCTTTGCGCGGGCGAACGCTTCCTTGACCGCGATTGCGCCGAGGTCGCAGGCGCTGAAATCCTTCAGCGAACCGCCGAAGGTACCGATCGCGGTGCGTGCCGCACCGACGATGACTACGTCTCTTGTATTTGCCATCTCTGTTCCTTGAATGTGGGGTAATTGGTCGCGCGAGCATACACGATGAACCGAGTATTTTCTGTCAACTTCGAGACATTCGCACTACCGTAGAAGTACGGGAACGATAGTCCAATTGACAACATCCATCTCAACCGGCATCAAACAGAATTGCTGTTTCCTCTGGGAACCAATATTAACCTGGCGAAACTAAGCTTTCTTTGGAGGCGCTATGGATGCACAAGAGGGGCAGGTTCCGAACGAGGAAGTGGTGTTCGCGAAACTGATGAAAAAACTGAGAGGAGAGCAGGTGACGATGCCAGAGAACGATGGCCGCAAGGTGATCCGTCCCGACGGCCGCGAGATGTCGATCGTGGAAGTTACCGAAGAACTGATGCGCCAGTTGAAAAGAAATAGCGCCTGACATGAGGCGGGCTTAGGCAGTGCCTTAGGCCCGCCTCGGCATTCAATGCCCTTTGTGGTGGTGATGCCTTTCCTGCTTCTTGCCGCCGCCTGCACCCACGCTCCTTCCCGCCTTCACGTGGCTTTTGCGGTTGTGGCTGCTCTTGTTGCCTCGGCCTGAACAGCCGTCTATCGACTGTACGTCGGCTTCAGTCCTGTCCAATCGCTTGGCTTGGGGTTTGGCATTGTCCATGAGTCACCTCGACAGTTGTCGGTTAATCCAGATGCCAGTAGACACGCAGCCACCTGGAAAAAATCCCTCCCGCCGCGAGATTACAGACTTGCTTCCGCTCCCCATAGTTGCTGCATGTTGACTCGTACAGCGGCCTGCGCTTCATTCAGCACTTCGCGTATCGCATGCAACTCCTTGTGCGTCTCCCGCCGGATCGGGAATGACAGCGGCGCGCCGCGCGGCCCGACCAGCGAGTGCACGATGGGCGTTGTCGTGCTGTTGCCGCGCCCAGTCACGATACCGACCTCGCCGTTGACCAGCCGCACGAAAGTGCCAGTTGGATAAGTACCAAGTTCGCGGATGAAGCAGGTCGCGAGCAACGGATTGATATTTTTCTTTTCGGTCAGCAGGATGTCGCGCAAGGCGGCATTGGGCAGCATCGACTTGCGGTAGTTGCGCAACGACACCCGCGCGCAATAGCGGTCGGCCAGCGCGATGATCTTCGCGTTTTCCGGGATCGCCGCGTTGCTCTTGCCAAGGGGGTAGCCGCTGCCGTCTTCGTTCTCGTGATGATGCAGCACATAGGCGAGCACATTCTCGTCGGTGACGCCGGCGCCGCGCAGGAGGTTTACGCTTTCCTCCGGATGGTGGCGGATCATGTCCTGCTCTTCATCCGACAGTGGCTGATCGCGATGATGGAAATTTTCGTGATGGCGCAGCATGCCCACATTCATCATCAGCGCGGCAGCCATGATGTCCTGGGTCTCGCAGGGCGACTTGTTCATCGCGCGCGCCACCAGCAGCGAGACGACCGCGCTGTCGATACTGTGGCGCACTGGGTAGCTGCCCGATTCCTGGTTGAGCAGGATGCAGGCAAGCGCGACGTCGGCATTGATGTCGACCGCGTATTTGATGGCGGTGACGACTTCTGCGATCTTGGGATGCAGCTCGGATTCGTTGTGCAGGTTGAATAGCAGCCGCTCGAGCCGCTTGGTGGAGAGATTGATCAGGCGCAACGCGGACGGTCTTTCGACATGCTTCGCTGCCGCAGCCGCCGCAGCGGGTGTGTAAGACTTGTCGTTGGTTGCTGCGACAAACAGGCCGCGCGAGACGAGCGTCTCGACCTGGTGCTCACGTTGGACGATGTGGCCCTTGCGCAAGAGTAGTTTGTTGTTCGCGTCATAGACGTCCCATGGCAGGGGTTTCCCGACCACGATGTCCGACATGGTGATGCGCCTCTGCTCCATCCCTGCCTCCTCCTGTTGTATGGCGGCGGCGGAGCCGGCGCTCGATTTTTTCGGGGCAGTGTATCTACATAATTGAAAACAAACAACAAATTACGCTGGCCGGCGTACTGAAAATGGCATGAATAGAGACAGTCCTCTAATGCCCGGGGGACTGCCACAGGCGAGCAAGCGGTCACTCACATTACGCCATTTCCTTCGCCATGCCCCCGGATGCGGCGCCCCTGAACATTCCCTTCAAGTACGGCGATGTCCGCCGGCCGGCAAATCGCAGCGCGGTTGCGGGCAGTTCGCGCGCAAACTCGCCGAGCGACGGCGGATCGAACGCCATGGCACGCAGAAGGCGGCCGCGTCCGCCGCGGTCGGCCAGCAAGCCCCGCCATGCCGCTGGACGGACCAAGGGGTGACGGATGCTGACACTGCCCGCCGTCAGCGCGCGCACGCCTGCATTCTTCGGCGCCGGTACCAGGCTCTCTGCAACGAAGTTCAGGCCGCACCAGACAGACGCGGTCAGCGATGCCCAGAAGCGCGGGTTCGACTCGATCAGCCAGACCTTGCCTGTACCCTCCTCGACCCGCGCGTCCACATGCATGACACCGTGATAAGCGCTTGCCCCCGACAGTGCGGACGCCATGGCTTCGAGGGCCGGATTAGACAGGAAGTCGATGCGGGATCCGCTTGCCCGCTGCACGGCGAGAGCCGACAGGCGTCCGTCAGACGACAGGAAGCTGACATCGACGTCGACGCCGCGAATGAAGCGCTGCGCGATCAACGGGCCGAAGTCGTAGCCGCGGTTGTCGAGGATCGATGCTTCGAAGTCCTGCTCGCTCAGTACGACGTGGACACCAGTCGAACCGGCCCGGTTGAGCGGCTTGACCACGAAGGGCAATCCGATTTCTGCGACGATCGCATGGAAGTCCATCTCCATCTTGGACGAAAAGAAATGCGTCGGCGGCACCGGCAAGCCCTGCCCTGTGCAGAACTGATGGAACTGCCACTTGTTGTCGAACATGTCGAGCGTGCGCAGGTCGGGTATCGGTGTCGTCTTGACATTGAGCATTCCATGCACACGATTGGCGAGGCGTATCGCGTCGCAGTCGGCGGGAATCAGGATCACATGCGGATTACGGTTGGCGATCCGATTGACCGCCTCGACGAAACCGGCATCGTCCGCGCCGTCGATGTCGACCGTAACCTGTCCCTTGCACAGGCGCGACCAACGCAGGCTGCGCGTCGCCTGTCCCCCCACGACGGTGCACTTGGCATCGGTAAAGCTGCGAACGGCCAGCAACACGGCGGACACCACGCGCCGGCAATTTCCCGAAACGATGAAGTTGATCACCTGCTCTCCTCGGCAATGCAATGCGATTGCTGCAGCATGTCGGGTTTGATTGCACATTTCTTGAGTCTGCGCAATCGATGCAGCGAGAGGCTTGCGAAGCAAAGACTTGCATGCTTCGAATTTTCCAATACGGAAGAATGTGATTCACCTGCGTTGCAGGTACGGACTTCAATGCTGCGCGAGGAGGGGTGCAGAAGGCCGTATTGGGCAAAAACAAGGACGCGATCATCATCGCCGGCAGGCTTGCACTTCCCAGAGCGCTTACCGCCCGGAAGGGGCTGCGCCCTCCGTTTCGGCGCTACTGAACTTTCTGCGGCCCAAGTGTCTTACATACGAATTTGACAACCTCATTTGCCGGGACCGTATGAATCCAATTTCCGTTGATAACGTTGTTGATACATACCGTTTCTATGCCCCCCTCTACGACCGCGTGTTCGGCGCGGTCCTCGAACCCGGACGGCGCGCACTTACCGATGCCGTCAATGCGATACGTCCCACCTCGATCCTCGAAGTCGGCATCGGAACCGGGCTGACGCTGGAACGTTACCCGGCAAGCGCACCGGTTGTCGGCATCGACATTTCCAAGGAGATGCTCGAGATTGCGCGGGAGCGTGCCGAAAGACTTCCCGGTCGCAGCATCCACCTCGCAGCGATGAATGCCGAAGCGATGGATTTTCCGGACGGATGCTTCGATTGCGTAGCGATTCCCTATGTCCTTTCCGTTACGCCCAATCCCGAGCGGCTCGTTGCAGAGATCCGGCGCGTATGCCGCAGGAACGGCACGATACTGATCCTCAACCACTTCAGCGGCAGCCGCTTCTGGTGGTTTCTCGAACGCGCGGTACGCCCCCTGTCGAACAGGATCGGCTTCCGTTCGGACTTCTGCTACGACGAACAGATCCTGAAGTACAACTGGGAAATCCTGTCGGTGCAGAAAGTGAACTTCTTTGGTCTTTCCCGCCTGGTCGCCATACGGAACAACTAAGGAACAAACAAGCCGCATCGCTCGTCGCAGTCTACGTCCTCCTTCGTCATCCGGAGATCGCATATGAAGACAAGAGCGGCAATCGCATGGAAGGCCGGGGCTCCGCTTGAGGTGCAGGAAGTCGAACTGCAAAGCCCGCGCGCCGGCGAAGTGCTGGTGGAAATCAAGGCCACCGGCATCTGCCACACCGATTACTACACCCTCTCCGGCGCCGATCCGGAAGGCATCTTCCCTGCGATCCTCGGACATGAAGGCGCCGGTGTCGTGATGGAAGTCGGCTCCGGCGTCACCTCGCTGCGCGAAGGCGATCATGTCATCCCCCTGTACACGCCGGAATGCCGGCAGTGCAAATTCTGTCTGTCGAGGAAAACCAATCTCTGCCAGGCGATCCGTGCGACGCAGGGCAAGGGCCTGATGCCGGACGGCACGAGCCGGTTTTCTACAGGGGGACAGACGCTGTTCCACTACATGGGCACCTCGACCTTCGCGAACCATATCGTGGTGCCGGAAATCGCGCTGGCAAAAATCCGCAGCGATGCGCCGTTCGACAAGGTCTGTTACATCGGCTGCGGTGTGACGACCGGTGTCGGCGCAGTGCTGTTTACGGCGAAGGTAGAGACCGGCGCGAATGTCGTCGTGTTCGGCCTGGGCGGCATCGGGCTGAACGTGATCCAGGCTGCGCGGATGGTGGGTGCGGACAAGATCATCGGCATCGACCTCAATCCTGCGCGCGAAGACATGGCGCGCAAGTTCGGCATGACGCACTTCATCGACCCAAAGCAGTCGGCCAACGTTGTCGACGACATCATCCAGTTGACGGACGGCGGGGCAGACTACAGCTTCGAGTGCATCGGCAATACCGCCACGATGCGCCAGGCGCTCGAGTGCTGCCACAAGGGCTGGGGACAGTCGGTGATCATCGGCGTCGCCGCCGCGGGGCAGGAGATCAGCACGCGCCCCTTCCAGCTCGTCACCGGCCGCGTATGGAAGGGTTCGGCTTTCGGCGGCGCACGCGGACGTACCGACGTGCCGAAGATCGTCGACTGGTACATGGAAGGCAAGATCAATATCGACGACCTGATCACGCACTGCCTGCAGCTAGAAAGGATCAACGAAGGCTTCGAGCTGATGAAGCGCGGCGAGTCGATCCGGACGGTGGTCCTGTACTGAATCCCCGCAATCACCCTCGAGGAGCACGCCATGCTGGAGATCGTAAGCGAACATTCCTGCTTCGGCGGCATCCAGGCGTTCTACCGGCATGACTCCGAGGTGATCGGACTGCCGATGCAATTCGCCGTCTATCATCCATCCGTGGAACGGAAGCGTCTCGTACCCGTGCTGTTCTTCCTCGCCGGACTGACCTGCAACGAGGAGACCTTCATGATCAAGGGGGGAGCGCAGCGCTGGGGAGCGCAGCGCTGGGCATCACAGCACGGCATCATGCTGGTCGCCCCCGATACCAGTCCGCGCAACACCATCATCCCGGAAGCCGACAAGGACTGGGAGATGGGCACCGCGGCCAGCTTCTATCTCGACGCCACGCAGGCGCCGTGGAACAGGCATTTCCGCATGGAGTCCTATGTCGTGCATGAATTGCTGAGCCTGATACTGATCGAGTTCAATGCCGATGGAAACCGGGTCGGCATCTGTGGCCATTCGATGGGTGGGCACGGTGCACTGGTCCTGGCTTTGCGCCATCCGGACCGGTTCCGATCTGTGTCCGCGTTGGCTCCCGTTTCCGCACCGATGAAATGCCCGTGGGGACAGAAGGCGTTTTCCCACTATCTTGGCGCAGGCCAAGAGCAATGGGCCGAGTATGACGCCAGCGAACTCATGCGCCGTCGCCGCGCCCCCTTCGAACACAGCATCCTGATCGACCAGGGCCTGACCGACAAATTCCTGACGACCCAATTGCTGCCACAGGAATTCGAACAAGCCTGCATCCAGGCTGGGCAATCCCTCACCTTGCGCCTGCATGAGGGCTACGACCATAGCTACTACTTCATCTCAAGCTTCATTGCAGACCACATCGCCTTCCACCACCGCGTCCTTACCGGCCATGCCTAGGGTCTGTTCGCATTTAATTCGGAAGTGCGAAGGCGCCGTATACGTTGCAGGGCAAGGCGCGAAGAGGCGTCGTAGCGGACTCGGCGTCCCCGTGCTACGGCAACGACGAGCAACACCGCCATACGGCGCATACGGCACCTTCCCAGAGGGTTCAAGCCAAAACGCGCGCTGACGGCGTTGCATGGCTAGCAAAGGCGTCCAGCCTTTGCGTCGCTACGCACCACCGCCAACACGCGTTTTGGCTTGAACGCATCTCCCGAATTAAATGTGAACAGACCCTAATATCCAGTAGGATATGCGCGGGCCGGTACCCGCACCGAACAGATAACAAATCATCCTCGGCGTTGCCGGCCTGCCGTGCGGCGGTGCGCCGCACGCAATGCAGTACGCGATTCATTACCCAGTGCATTTTGCAGTGCATAACAAAACAGGAGACATACCATGACGCATCCCGGGTTCACACGGCGCGATTTCCTGAAGTCCGCCGCAGCTGCCACAGCCACCATCGCCATTCCCACCCTTGCCCAGTCCTATCCCTCGCGCCCCGTACGGTTGATCTGCCCCTGGCCGGCCGGCGGCTCGACCGACGTGGTCATGCGCGTCTTCGCCGAAAGCGCGAGCAAGATCCTCGGCGGCAGCGTGATTATCGAAAACAAACCCGGCGCGGGCGGCATCCTTGGCGCCGTCGAGATGGTCAATGCCAAGCCCGACGGCTACACGCTGACGCAAGTCCCACTCGGCATCTTCCGCATTCCGCACATGCAGAAGGTGGCTTTCGATCCGATGAAGGACCTGACCTACATTGCCTGCCTGACCGGCTATACCTTCGGCATCGTGGTGCGTGCGGATTCGCCGATCAAGAGCATCAAGGATCTCGTCGATTTCGCGAAGGCGAACCCGGAACAGTTCTCCTATGGTTCCACCGGCACCGGCACGACGCCCCACCTGGTGGTGGAGCAGTTTGCGCGGCGCGCGGGCATCAAGCTGATGCATGTGCCGTTCAAGGGGAATGCGGACGGCATGCAGGCGCTGCTCGGAGGCCATGTGATGGCGCACAGCGACGCGACCGGCTGGGCTTCCGCGGTCGAGGCAGGACGGGCGCGGCTGCTGGCGACGTACGGCAGCAAGCGTACCAAGCGCTGGCCGAACGTACCAACGCTGCTGGAACTGGGCTACCAGACCGTCTCCGATTC
This sequence comes from Noviherbaspirillum sp., assembly GCA_035627275.1. Classification (GTDB taxonomy): domain Bacteria; phylum Pseudomonadota; class Gammaproteobacteria; order Burkholderiales; family Burkholderiaceae_D; genus Noviherbaspirillum. Next base: position 54,059 of record DASPMC010000016.1, on the reverse strand, counting down.
ACCCTTCGGTATCGGCGCCCCGAAAGGCATGGACCCGGCGCTGGTCACGCGCCTGCAGGACACCTTCCGCAAGACGCTGGAGGATCCGAATGTAATCGCGACCCTCGACAAGTTGGACCAGCCGGTCATTTACATGGACAGCGCGGCTTATACCAAGTTTGCGCACGACACCTTCAGGGACGAAAAGGAAACGATCGAAAGCCTGGGCCTGGCCAAGACAAGCTGACAGGGATTCATGCGGCAGGTGCGGCAGGCGGAAGCCTGCCGACGGCACCAAGGATTGGAACAAGCTGGTCGGCCTCCCCGACCAGCGCATGTGCCGCGGCAGGCAGACGGGGCACGATCGCATCGTTGCCCGGGATAGCCAGGATTGCGCCGCCCGTCGTTGTTGATAAGACAATTTCCTCTTGTGACAATTTCCTCGCGGAATCGAAGCCGAGCATATATGATGAAATGTGTTGATATACGTCAATATGCAGAGGCGAAAGCAAATCTCGTCTCCGGCGCAGGCTGCGATTGACGCAAACCGGCCTGGCTTTCGCTGCACTGCCGTAGCTGCCCGCCGGCCACAATCGACGTTCCAAGCCTGACCACGAGGAGGCTGTCATGTCGGGAACCGCGCAGGCATCATCGACCCGTATCGTTCTACCCCGGAACGCCATGCTCCTCGCCGCCTTTCCGGGCGTCGCACCGTCGACGTGACGGAATTGCCATGCCTGACCTTAGCAAATGGATTGCCGGTACGCGGGAAGCCCGCGCCGCCTGGCATGCCCCGGAAGGCATCAGCCGCCGCATCACGCTATCGACGCTGGCACTGAGCCTCGCACTGCTGACGGCAGCCTTTGCCACCACTGTGGGCATCCTGCACTGGGGGCTGCGCAACGCAGTCGAATCCGACCTCGAGGCCAGCGTCCGCTCGACGCAGGAGCGTTTCGAGTCCAGGTTGAACAACTACGCTGACAGCCTCGTGTCCCTGGCGGCGAACAGCCGAATGGCAGCCGCGCTCTCCGCACCAGGTGCGCCGCGAGCGCCGGAAGAAGCGGCAAGCGTCCTGAAGGAGTACGCGTCACCGTTGCCGCAATTGGTCTCCCTGGTTGTCTATGACCGGCATGGCGGCCTTGTCGCGGGAGATATCCGTGAGCCGTCGGCATCCGCCGCGCGCGCCGGGGCGCAAAGCGTACTGCGCAATGGCCGGCCGTACGCGGACATCGTTGCCGACACGCGCGGCCGGCGCGTCCTGCGCTTGTTCCAGCCCGTTGCTTCCGGCGCATCCGGGATTGCGGCCGGGGTTCTTCTCGGCGCGGTGGACCTCGACGATGTATCCGCCGAAGCCGCGCAACTACCCGCCGAAAGCGCGCTCCTGATGGAGGTCGCGACTGTCACGAACCTGCCGCTGCCACACCGCCCGGACTACATCGAGCAAGTGTCGGTGCCAACGCTCGCACCTCCGCTTGACTCCCTTGGCCTGCGCCTGCGGCTGGGACGTCCGGCTCTCTCCGCCGAGGTCGCGGTCCGCCAGGCAATGGCGATATACGCCGTGCTAGGCATTGTGACGCTGCTGCTGGCGCTGTTCGCGGCGCGGCGCATCGGTCGCCGGGTCGTATCACCGATCCGCGAGTTCGCCACGCTCGCGGAGAACTTCAATTCAATGATTGAAAAGCTGAGCGCGGCCTATGCTCAATCGCAGGCACATGAATTCGAATTAAAGGCACTCCTGGAAAACTCGCCAGACATGATCGCGCGCTTCGACCGCGAATTGCGCTGCGTCTATGCCAACGGCAAGGTAAAAGACTACCTGGGCATGCCGCCGGAACGCATTGTGAATGGCACCGCTACCGACTTCGGCATGGGCGACAGCGCGCGCGCATTGATGCAGCGCCTGTTCCGGCAAGGCGGCGAGGAGATCCATGAGTACAACCATGCAGGCCGCAGCTTCGAAGCGCATTTTGTATCCGAGCACAATGCCCAGGGCGAGGTCGCTTCGCTGATGTGCATCATGCGCGATGCGACGGCGCGGCGCGCAGCGGAAGATAGCCTGCGCGAAGAGCAGGAACAACTGCAGCACCAGGCTACGCATGACGCCCTCACCTGCCTGCCCAATCGCAACCTGCTGACCGACCGCCTGGCGCAGGCAATCAGCTATGCGCAGCGTTATCAGCGCATGGTGGCGGTCGCCTTCCTCGACCTCGATAAATTCAAGCACATCAACGACACCATGGGCCACGACGTCGGCGACCAGTTGCTCAAGATTGTCGCCGAGCGCCTGTCGGCTTGCGTGCGGGATTCGGATACGGTTGCCCGCCTAGGCGGCGACGAATTCGTGCTCGTGCTGTACGACCAGGCCAACGAAGACATCACCTACCACGCGATGCAACGCGTGCTGAGCAGCATCTCGCAGCCGATGGAGATTGCCGGCCGTGAAATGACGATTACCTGCAGCATCGGCTTCGCAGTCTACCCGCAGGATGGACGCGATGCGGAAACGCTGATCAAGAATGCCGATACGGCGATGTACCGCGCCAAGGAACTCGGGCGCGACAACTTCCAGTTCTACACGGCGGATCTGCACACGCGCATCAACGAGCGTCTGGCCATGGAAGCCGGGCTGCGACGTGCGCTGCAGCAGGATGAATTCGAACTGCACTACCAGCCGCGGGTCGACCTCGCGAGCGGAAAGATCACCGCGCTGGAAGCCCTGATCCGCTGGAACCACCCGGAACTGGGCCAGATCGAACCGCGCCGTTTTGTTCCGCTTGCCGAAGAGCTCGGACTGATCCATCGCATCGGCGAGTGGGTGTTGCGTGAGAGTTGCCGCCAGCAGGCCGCATGGCAGCGCGCCGGTGTCGCGGATCTACCGATCTCCGTCAACATCTCGGCAGCGCAGTTCCTGCAGAAGGACTTTACGCAGATGATCGCCGATATCCTGCTCGACACACCCCTGGAATCAAGCCGGCTCGAACTGGAGATCACGGAGTCGCTTTCCATGCAGGATCCGGAAGCCACGATCCGCCTGCTGCGCGAGTTGAAGGATATGGGCGTACGCGTGACCATCGACGACTTCGGCACCGGCTACTCGAACCTGAATTACATGAAGCAGTTCCCGGTAGACATCATCAAGCTGGACCAGAGCTTCGTGCAGGACATCGTGCGTAACCCGGAAGACCTCGCGATCTCCAATGCCGTGATCTCGATGGCGCACAGCCTGCACCTGAAGGTCACCGCCGAGGGAGTGGAAAGCGCGACGCAGCTTGCGCTCCTGGCCGACCACGGCTGCGACGAAATGCAGGGTTTCTATTTCAGCGCCCCGCTGCCAGTAGGGCGCTGCACTGCCCTGTTGGAGGAAAACCGCGTACTGCCCGTGGAGGAACTCGGCCGCCGCCGGACGAACCGCACCATCCTGCTGGTCGACGACGAACCGCATGTGTTGTCTGCGCTGGAACGGATCCTGCGTCGGACGGGTTGCAGGATATTGACGGCCAACGGCGCGCTCGAGGCATTCGACCTGATGGCCATGCATGAAGTGGGCGTCATCGTGAGCGACCAGCGGATGCCGGGAATGACGGGTGTGGAATTCTTCGCGCGCATCCGCATCATGTACCCGGCGACAGTCCGCATGATCCTGTCAGGCTATGCCGATATCGACGCGGTGACCAACGCGATCAACGTCGGGGCGGTCTACAAGTTCCTCAACAAGCCTTGGGACGCCAACGAACTGTGTGCCATCGTCAATGACGCGTTCGAGAAATACGAGGATGACCTGCAGCGCCTCGGACGGGCGCCGGAAAGGCGGGCTGCCGCCTGCTGACCAGTTGACAGCCCCGAACGTTTCAATTACAGAAGGGTCTTGGCCAGCGCTTCGAGCTGAGCGGTGTACTGCTTCTCGTCCAGCTGCTTGCGCGCGACACCGCTTTCGAATGCCGCCGCCGCGATCTGCGGCGTCACGCCGGTCAACAGGCGCTTGTCGAGCAGGGTCGGCACAATGTAGCTCTTGCCGAACTGGTCGTCGCTGCGCGCCATCGACGCCAGTGCAACCACACAGGCGCGCTTCATCGCCTGGTTGATCGTGGTGGCCGCGCTGTCGAGCGCCGCGCGGAACAGATAGGGGAAGCACAGCGCATTGTTGATCTGGTTCGGATAATCCGAACGGCCGGTCGCGACGACGGCGTCCGGCGCGACCTCGAGCACCAGTTCCGGCCGCAGTTCCGGCTCGGGATTGGCGAGCGCGAAGACGATCGGCTGCGCCGCCATCTTGCGCACATCTTCCTGCTTGAGCAGCCCCGGACCCGACAGGCCGAGGAACACATCGGCCATGCTGATCACCTCGGACAGGGTCTTCGCACTCGTGTTCTGCGCCCATGCGCGCTTCTCTTCGGTCAGGTCGCGCTCGGTGGTGAGCACACCCTTGCTGTCGCACACATACACGTTCTCTCGACGTACACCGAGGTCGATCAGCATGTCCAGGCAGGCAAGCGCGGCAGCGCCGGCGCCCGAGCACACAACCTTGACCAGGGAAATGTCGCGCCCGGTCAGCTGCATCGCATTGAGGAAGCCCGCGCCGACGACGATTGCCGTGCCGTGCTGGTCATCGTGGAACACCGGGATGGACAGGCGGTCGCGCAGCCGGCGCTCGACCGCGAAGCACTCGGGAGCCTTGATGTCTTCCAGGTTGATGCCGCCGAATGTCGGGTGCAGCGCGGCGATGATTTCGATCAGCTTGTCCGGGTCGGTTTCGTCGATCTCGATGTCGAAGGCGTCGATGCCGGCGAACTTCTTGAACAGCACCGCCTTGCCTTCCATGACCGGTTTGCCTGCCAGCGCGCCGATGTCGCCCAGGCCGAGCACCGCGGTGCCGTTGGTGATCACGCCGACCAGATTGCCCTTGGCGGTGTACTCGTACGCCTTGGCCGGATCCTTGTTGATTTCAACGCAGGGGACGGCGACGCCCGGCGAGTACGCCAGCGACAGGTCGGTCTGGCTGGCGACCGGCTTGGTGACCTGGATGGCGATCTTGCCGCGCTGACCGGCGGCGTGGTATTCGAGTGCTTGTTGTTCCAGCGTGGTCATGATGGTGCTTTCCGTAATAGTTGAATTCGAATCCTTGCGGGAGTCGGTGCGAAACCAAACACTGCAAACGCCGATGCAGCTGCACGCCAATGCGGCGGCCGCGCGCTATGGGCACGCGTTGGTTTTCGAACGGACTCTGGCGGGACAAGCGCAGGCGCACACGCGGTCATGCGAACCGCAGGCGAAAGCCATCTCGTCGAGATTCGACGCCTCCGGGCGTCGATACGGCAAGGAACTGTCCGGCTTCCGGACACGGCACAGGGATCTCTCGTGCAACCGTTCTTGCCGTCGTTTGCGGTGCGCTCAAGGGCTGCTTAAGCCTCTGGCGCTCCGAGGGGAGGTACATGTCGCGGCTACGTTCGCGACACCTTCCGGTTTCTCCCGCCGATAGGGGAGAAGGAGCAAACACGTCGCCCCGCAACCGGCGTGTTTGCTGCCTGCCGCAGGGAGTCGATAGACTAGCACACTCTGACGCCGCCGGGAGCGAGATTGCGGACACTACGTATCTACGTACCGTGCAGGTCCGGCGGTGCGGGGAAGAATCGCTTAGCGGAACGCTTCCGCCAGGGACATGACGCGCGGATTGATCGTGATATTGAAGCCGGCCATCACATCGTTCAGCTTCTGCAGGTTGTCTTCCTTTTCCGCGGCGGTCCAGCCATCAAAAATGTCGGTCCCGGCCTTCTGGAAATGAAGGTCGACGATCTTCTTGCCGTCGTGATGGGTGTAAGGCTTGGAGAACACCTGCTTGAAGCCGATGCCTTCGACCGCCTCGATGAAGCTGGACGGTAGATTGACCGCGTCCACCGCCACGTAAATCATGAACGTCTTGCCCGGCGGTTTCGCCGCGACGTCCACTGCGAACACGCCCGGTGCGACCGGTGCCGACGTACTCTTCAGAAATAACATGAACCCCTCTTCCGCTCTTGTTGCGGCGGACCGGTGCATGCCGGGCCGTCCTTTATCCGTAGAAATATGCCATAAATATGACATTGCTCAAACTGTTGTATTCGCAGAAATATTTCTAAAACGAAATATTTCTGCGTTATAGTCCGGCGGTATCCACAACAACAAAGGATGCCCATGTTCGTCGGCCACTACTCCGCAGCCTTCCTCGCCAAGCGCGTCGCACCGGCGGTCCCCCTCCCGGTGTATTTCATCACCTGCCAGCTGATCGACCTGTTCTGGGGTGGCTTCATCCTGCTGGGCGTCGAGAAAATGCGGGTCATCCCTAACTTCACGCGCTCCAACGGCCTGGACCTGTACTTCATGCCTTACACCCACAGCCTGTCGTCGGCGTTGATCTGGTCGGTCGGCGTAGGGGTGCTGTTCTGGCTGTGCACGCCGAAGCTCGCACAACGCGCGCGCTGCGCGGTTGCGATCGGATTGACGGTGCTTGCGCACTGGATGCTCGACCTGCTGGTGCATATTCCCGACCTGCCGCTGTGGTTCGACAGCTTCAAGGTGGGATTCGGATGGTGGAATTACTGGACGTTTGCGCTGGTACTGGAGCTCACCCTGCTGTGGGCGAGCGTGCTGCTGTGCCTGAAGACCGCCGGCGAGAACCGATGGCGTTACCTGCTCCTGGCTGTGGGGATGACCGGCCTGCACCTGTACAGCCTGTACAAGCAGCCTGCGGAGCCGGCGATGGTGGCGATGCAGCTCCTGGCAGCCTATCTCACGCTGACCGCGATCGCTTGGTGGGCCGGTAAAGACCGCCCCGCACCGGCGCCAGCGCAAGCGGCGGCGTAATCAGTGAGGGAACGGCGACAGCGGGGTGACCGTCGTTTCCTTCTGCGGCGGCGTGCGCGCCACGTTCATGATCATCGAAACGGTGGTGAAGTAGCCAGCCAGGCCGACCATATCGATCACGCCGCGCTCGCCGAACTTCTCCACGGCCAGGCGGTAGGTCTCGTCCGACACGCCGTGCGTGCGGGCCAGCTCGTCGCACAGGTCGTAGGCGATCTCCTCGTCCTCGGCCATGCCTTTCGGACGCCGCCCTTCGGCAAGCGCGTCGAGAACTTCCTGCTTCATGCCGGCCTTGAGCGCCAGCGGGTAGTGCATGCACCACTCGAACTGCTGCGTCCACTGGCGCGACACGATCAGCATCACCCATTCATTGATGCGGGTTTCCAGCGCACTCTGGAAACGGATGTATTCACCCACCTTCTGCAGGCGGTTCATCAGCTCCGGGCTGCGCATCAGCGGGATGAAGGGGCCGAACACCGCACCGCGCGGGCCGTTGATCAGTTCCTGCGCGGCTGCCTTCTGCGCGTCGTCCATGACCTCCATGGACAGCGCCGGCATGCGCTCGGGGCCGGGCATGCAGTTGAGGGCATTGAGGGGCTTGGTGTCGTTGCTCATGTTGCGTCCTTTCTTTTGATTCAATTGTCCTGTGCCTTGCCGCGCCCGAGCAGCAGCGCGCTCCCGGCCAGCAGTGCGGCGGCAATCACCAGTGCCGTCGAGAAGCTGTCATTGCCGCCGCCTGCGGAGACGGTCAAGGGACCGATGATCTGCCCCGCGGCGAATGCCGAGGTCATCGCCGCGATCAGCATCGTGCCGTTGCGCCCGGCGACATGCTTGCCTTCCTGCAGCGCGGCAAGCGTGATGACCATGAAGGTACCGCCGACACACAGCGCGGCAACGAATACCGACAGCAACCCGGGATGCAACACCGGCAGCACCACGCCTGCCGCCATCACGAACTGGCTGAACATCCATACCCGCCGGTTGCCCATGCGCTTGACGAGGAAGGCCACTGCCAGTGTCGACAGCGCCGCCGCCAGCCCGAAGACCGGCCACGACCAGCCGAACAAGGGCGAGCCCTGCAAGGCATTGCGCGCCATCACCGGCAGGAAGGTCGCTGGAATGATGTAACCGAAGCCGAACACGCCGTAACACAGCACGAGGCGCAGGGCGTCCGCGTCCCAGCGCAGGCGGCCGTGCGGTTCGGCCGCCGTCGTATGTTCCGGCGCGGGAGGGCGGCGGAAAAAGCGCCAGATGAACGAGGCAACAGCAAACGAAACAATGCCCATGGTCGCCCACGCCTGGGACGATACCGCGTCCATCCCGATCAAGGTAAGGCATATCAATCCGGCGCTCGCGATCCCGGTGCCGACGCCCGCGAACACGACGCTGTTGAGGAAGGGCCGCTGGTAGCCGGCCAGTGCTTCCATGCACCACGCCGACACGGAAATCAGCACCCATGCGCTGGCCATGCCGGCGATCAGGCGCAACACGGCCCACCCTGCAAACGGCAGCGGCCATGCCATTGCCAGCGTGACGACGGCAATCGCCAGCAGGCCGCCACGAATCGCGCGTTCCGGCCGGATCCGCACCACCATCGCGCTGAGCGCGCCCAGCAGGTAGCCGAGATAGTTGGCCGACGCCAGCAAGCCGCCGGAGGAAATCGACAAGCCGGCGTCCTGCAGCATCATGGGCAGGATGGGCGTGAAGGCAAAGCGGCCGATGCCCATCGCGACAGCCAGCGCGGCCAGTCCGGCGAGCGCCTTGGCGACCGGGCCGGCGTCGGCCCTGACGGCTTCGTGGAGTGTGGAATGTTGTTTGAGCATGCAGGCAGTCTAGCTTGACCAGACCATTCTGAAAAATGAATAATGGAGATAGGAGGTTCTCAAAATGAGAAACATTGACCTGGACTCGCTGCATATCTTCAAGGCGGTTGTCGACTATGGCGGCATCACCAAGGCGGCCAGCCAGCTTAACCGCGTGCAATCCAACATCACCACCCGCGTCAAGAACCTGGAAGACCGGCTGGGCGTAAAGCTGTTCCAGCGCCAGAGCGGCAAGCTGGTGCTGTCGCCCGAAGGGACACAACTGCTGTCATATGCCGAGCGGCTGCTGCGCCTGGCGTCGGAAGCCGAGGCGGCATTGCGCCAAGGCTCGCCGCGCGGCACCTTGCGCATCGGCACCATGGAGAGCACCGCGGCGGCGCGCCTGCCACCCCTGCTGTCGCTCTATCACCAGCACTACCCCGACGTGCAGATCGAGCTCGTCACCGGCACCTCGGGCGCGCTCGTCGGCAAGGTGCACCGCTTCGAGGTGGAGGCGGCCTTTGTCGCCGAGCCGTTCACGGCAACCGACCTGGAAATGCAGGAAGCCTTCCGCGAAGAACTGGTGCTGATCACACCGAAGAATTCCCCGCCGGTCAAATCGCCCAAGGACCTGCGCAAGCACACGCTGATCGCCTTCACAACCGGTTGCTCCTACCGTCGCATCCTCGAAGACTGGCTCGGCATGTCCTCGGTCGTGCCGGACCGCGTGCTCGAACTCGGGTCCTACCACGCGATCGTGGCCTGTGTCAGCGCAGGTTCCGGCATTGCGATCGTGCCGCGCTCGGTGCTTTCCGTCGTGCATGCGGAAAACGAAGTCACCGCATTCCCCCTGCCAGAACGTGTATCGCGCGCGAAGACGTACCTCGTGTGGCGCAACGGACACCAGTCCGTCGCTCTCGATGCATTACGGAAGGAATTACAAAAACGGAAGTATTGACGGCCCCATTGAGGGCTCGATTGCGGCATTTTTTTCCTGCATCTGCGTAGTTCTTACCTGCCGGCGAATCTACCCGGAAAGCCGCGCGCACGCCGCCCCTTTTCTTGCAGCAGGACGAACTGCTGGCATAAACACTGCATCCCTGTCCGCAATGCGCGCTCCCCTAATCACGCGCGCAGGCGACGTCATGTGCGTCGACGAGAACAAGACAGGAGACATGACCATGAAACCGATCCGAATCCTTGCGAGCAGCTGGCTTCCCGTCCTCGGAGCGCTGGCGCTCGCAGCATGCAGCGGCGGCGGCGGAGACAGCGGCGCAAGTACGCCGGGCAACAACCTCTCGCAGCCGGCGACCCAGGCCTCCGTATCGGAACTCGCCAACACCTTTGCCGCCACGTTGACCGGCGCCCAGGAAGTTCCCCAGCGGCCGAGCGGGGCGACTGGTTCCGGCACTGTCGTCATCGATCCCGCCACGCGGCAGATGTCGGCGACGCTGACGACGACCGCCATCGCGGGAATTGACGCCGGTATCCATCAGGCACAGCCGGGGCTGAACGGCCCGCTCATCTTTCCGCTGACCGAAACCACGCGCGGCAGCGGCATCTGGACCACGCGCTCGACGCTTTCCGAAGCGCAGTTCAATGCCTTCCGCGCCGGCGACTTCTACTTCAATGTGCGCAGCATCAATTTCGCCGACGGCGAAATCCGCGGACAGATCCTGTCGCAGCAGCCCGGCACGGTCACGACGGGCGTGAACAACAATGTGAACGTGATCACGAGCCCGGGGACAGGGACGACCAGCACCGGCACCGGCCTCAATCCCTTCGTCGCGTCGACCGCAACTTTCCTCGCGGCCTTGCGCGGCTCGCAAGAGGTGCCGCCGACGGCCAGCATCGCGCAGGGATCGGCAACGATGCTGATCACCCCGGCCAGCAGGCAGTTCACCGCGGCCATCACGACCATCAGCATCGCCGGCGACGCCGCTCATATCCATGAAGGCCCGGCGGGCGTCAATGGCCCGATCATCGTTCCGCTGGCGGAGTCGGTGACAGGGAGTGGTATATGGACCGTGTTGGCAGTGCTGACCGAGGCGCAATTCAATTCGCTGCAGGCAGGCAACCTGTACTTCAATGTCCATAGCAGGACATTTCCCACAGGAGAGATCCGCGGACAGATCCTGCCGCAGACGATTTCGCTGGAAACGATCACCGGCGCTACAGGCGGAGAAAATGCTACCGGCAGGACAGGAACCGGGACAACCGGAACGGGAACAACCGGCACGGGGTCGACCGGTACAACGACGACAGGAACGGGGATGACGGGTACCGGTACGACAGGAACGACAACAACCGGTACAGGGACGACCGGAACTGGTGCAACCGGTACCGGATTGACCGGCACCGGCACCACAGGTACCACAGGTACCGGCGCCACCACGCCGGCAGGCAACGACAGGTCAGTAGGCTTGCTGTTCTGACCTGCCCCGCCGGCCTCGCGCGGTCACTTCTTCGGCATCTTGCCGCCGGTCGGCGGCACGTTGCCGCAGTCCGCAGACAGCCACTTGCCGCTGTTTTCGTGACGCTGGGTGACCGGCTGGCCGTGCATCGTGCCCTTGAAGTCGTAGGTTGAGCTGAACGCGGTATCGCCGCTGAAGGTCCCCTTGACCTTGCCCTCACCCTTCATTTGCGCGCTGTTGCACACGATATCGGCACTGTAGCTGCCGCCGCCCTGCTGCATGTTCTTCGTCTGGCAGCCCATGTCGTTCTTTTCCATGCCGGGCGGCACATTGTTCTCCGTCATCTGCTTTGTGATGCAGACCTTGGTGACCATCGCGCCATCCTGCATCTGCGGGATGTTCATGCCCATCTTCCGCATCTGTTCCATTTGTTCCGGCGGGATCTTCGGCATGTTCTTCATGGCGTCGGACTTCATCGTCATCTCCCACAGGCCGGGCTTCATCTGCGTGGCGGCGAAGGCAGGGGCGGACAGCATCGATAACAGCAGCAGCGGAATGGCAAGTTGGCGCATGGGGTCTCCTGATGTAATGCGATTGAGAAAGGTGCGAGGCACCGAGGCATTCTAGCAAACGCCTATTCGGCGCCTTGTTGCCGCGCAGATTGCCGCCTCCATACTTGTGGTAGCCTTGCGCGAACACAAAAAAATGTGCGCCATGTACACCAAATTCTTCCGTCTGGCACAGGCCCCGTTTTCGATCTCGCCCGACCCGCGTTACCTGTTCATGAGCGAGCGTCACCGCGAAGCGCTGGCGCACCTGTTGTACGGCGTCGACGCGGGCGGCGGCGTGGTGCTGCTGACCGGCGATATCGGCACCGGCAAGACCACCATCTGCCGCTGTTTCCTTGAGCAGGTGCCGGCCAACTGCAACGTCGCGTACATCTTCAACCCGAAGCTGACGGTCATCGAGCTGCTACAATCGATTTGCGAGGAGTTCCATGTCCCGCTCGACAAGCCGAATCCGGGCGTGAAGGATCACATCGATGTGCTCAACCGCTTCCTGCTCGCCGCGCATGCGGAAGGACGCAGCAATGTACTGGTGATCGACGAGGCGCAGAACCTGTCTGCGGATGTGCTGGAGCAGCTGCGCCTGCTCACTAATCTCGAGACCAGCGAGCGCAAGCTGCTGCAGATCATCCTGATCGGCCAGCCGGAACTGCGCACGATCCTTGCGCGTCCCGACCTCGAGCAGCTCGCGCAGCGCGTCATCGCGCATTACCACCTGACCGCGCTGTCCGAGGATGAAACGGCCAGCTACATCCAGCACCGCATGGCCACCGCCGGCCTGACCACGGCGTCGCCGTTCCAGCAACCGTTGATGAAGCAGATCCACCGGCTGAGCGCGGGCGTGCCCCGGCGGATCAACCTGCTGTGCGACCGCGCGCTGCTCGGCGCATATGCGAAGGGATCGCATGAAGTCGACCGCGGGACCATCGACGAAGCAGCCAGCGAGCTATTCATCCACCAGCGCAACGGCAAGGATGGAGAGAAAAGGCGACGCTGGCCCGCTGTCGCCACTCTGGCCGCCGGCCTGGCGTTGATCGCAGCCGCTTGGCTGGTCAACGAGGGAAGTTTGCTGCATAACGGGTCCGCAAACGCACCCGCAGCATCGGCAAGTACGGCAGAAGCTCCCGCCGAGCCATCGAACCCTGTTGTGAATGTGGTGCGCAGCGTACTCCTCGAAGACAGTCCGCCGGCAGAAGCAGCGCCGCAACCGGGCGAAAGTCCTGCAACTACGCAGGCCATCTTCTCGGTGAAGAACGGCAGCACACGCACCGGCCTGCGCAACGAAGCGGAGGCGATCGCGCAACTCGGGCCGTACTGGCGCCTGGACCTTGCCGGCGACGATCCCTGCGGCGCGGCGCGCGCGAAGAATGTGCACTGCCACAGGAGCAATGGCGGGATTTCGGAACTGCGGCAACTGGACCGGCCGGCGATGCTCAAACTCTACGACCAGTCCAACCGTCCCTTCTACGCAATGCTCGCCGGACTGTCCGACAACACGGCCAGCCTGCAGGTCGGCGACGCCCGGCAGGATGTGAACCTGCTGACGCTTGCGCGTTTTTTCCGCAGCGAGTTCATCACCCTGTGGCGCGCGCCGTCGGGATTCGACGACACCATTGAAATGGGTGACCACGGTCCGGCCGTCGACTGGTTTGCAGGGGAACTCGCCAAGCTCCATGGCGCAAAGCCACCAGCACCGGATCAGCCATTCACCCAGAAGACTCTGAAACAGGTCCGCCTTTTCCAACAGGCGCACGGACTGTTCGTCGACGGCGTCATCGGGCCGGTCACGGCGATGCACATCAACCGCGCCGCCGGTGTGGATGAACCGCGCCTGGGCGCCCAGGCAACGACGGCACAACGCGCGGAGTAACGCATGTCTTACATCCTTGAAGCCCTCAAAAAGGCTGAGGCGGAACGCCGCGGCGGTACACAGCATGCGGCGCCGCTGCTACCGCCAATTGCGGCCGCCGCAGGCCAAAAACCGGCATGGCGCCGCCCCCTTCCCTGGGCGGCCTTTGCTGCATTAGGTGTCACCCTCGCTTGCGCGGGCTGGTTCGCGGTGACACGCACCGATGCCCCAACACCGCGCGTTGCGGCCACAACTCCCGCACCGGCGATTGCCGCGGTCCCGCCTGTCGTGCCGCGCGAGAAGCCTTCCATGCCCGAAGCATTGGAAGACGCTGCCGAAAAACCGAAAGCAAAGACGCCGCCGAAAAAAACTGTCGAACGCAAACGGTCCGGACCGAATGAAGAGCCGAAGACGGCAAAGACGACCGCACCCGATGCCCCGGTCGGCACGCTGCACGACCTGCCGACGCACATACAGGGCGAAATCCCGTCCTTGTCCATCGGCGGCTATATCTATTCCGGCAACAAGGCCGACCGCTCGGTCCTCATCAACAAACGGCTGCTGCGCGAGGGCGACGAAGTCGCACCCGGCCTGGTGCTGGAGAAGATGACGCCGAGCGGCATGGTGTTCAACTACAAAGGGTATCGCTATCGCCGCGGTTATTAAGCAACAGCACGCAACCGAAGCCGCGCCGGCATGAATGCCAGCACATTGCCCGCCAATACGCAGGCGAGCCCGGCGAACGCCAGCGCACTCCAGCGGTAGCCCTCGAACACGGTCGAGATGGTGAGCGCCACGACCGGAAACAGCACCGTGCAGTACGCTGCCTTTTCGGGTCCGAGCCGGCCGACCAGCAGCAGGTAGGCGGTGAAGCCGACCACCGATCCCGGTATCGCCAGATACAGGAGCGAACCCACGTAACGCGCGGTCGGCTCGATGTCGAACGGCATGCCGAGCACCAGGCCGACGAGCGTCAACACGCCGGCGCCGATGAACATGGCCCAGGTGTTGGTCAGCCACGGCGTCAGCCCGAGCGACTGCATGCGGCTGGACAGGAGGTTACCCGTCGAGAAGCACAAGGTGCCCAGCAGCGCGAGGCCGAGCCCGCGCAGCATGCCGCCGTCGCTCCAGTGACCGCTCATCTGCGGCAGGAACAACATCGCAATCCCCGCCAGGCCGAGTATGGCGCCAAGGATCACCTGCGGCTGCATCGTCCTGCCTAGGAACAGCCGCCCGTTCACCGAATTCCACAGCGGTGCGGTCGAAAACACGACTGCAACCAGGCCGCTAGGCACCCACTGGCTGGCATAGTAAAAGCAGAGAAAATTACAGCAGAACAAGGCCAAGCCTTGCGCGAACAAATAAGGCCATGCCTGCTTCGGCGGCCGGACAGGCTTGCGCATTGCCACGATGATCAGCAGCAGGACGAAGGCCGCGATCCAGAAGCGGTAAGCGATCGAAACCGGCGCCGGCACCACGCCGAGCTGCCATTTGATCGCGATCCAGGTCGATCCCCAGATGAGGACGGTCAGGGTGTACAGGAAAGTGTTCATGGGACGCCATTGCAGTTAGCATGGAGGCAGCATGACGTACCAGAACGGGAATGACTTGTCCCGTATTGCTGCATTGTGGCGCTCCCGGGCAAAACTTGTCCGATCTTGCGCTTTTCTCGCCAGGGGCCTGCGGCCGAACACGCTGTGGAGCGAGAAATGATAAAGTGAAACCCCGAACCCCCGATCGCCGCCAAGATGTCACGCCCGTCACATCCATTCGTACCGGAGACACCGCCCACGCGCATCACGCACGCGGTGTTCAACACGCTGCGCGGCACCAACGCGGAGCTGGAGCGCTTCGCGTGGCTGGGAGACGACCTGGCGGTGGCGATCTGGCATCGCGAAACCGACGAGGAGGAAACCTCCTACGTCCGTCCCGGCCATCACACCCTCTCCTATTACCTGGGCGGCGGCTACCGGACCGAACGCAATGAGCTTCCGGGCATGTACGGCAGTCCCGGACGGCTGTGCACTCTGCCGGACGACCATGAATCGCGCTGGTTCGTGCGCGACAGACTGCGTTTCCTGCATGTGTATTTCCTGCCGGAGCACTTCACGCACCGCGCGGTCGTCGAGCTTGATCGCGAGCCGCGCGAATTGACGCTCGCTGACCGGACTTACTTCGAGCACGCGCACATCGCGCACTTGTGCAAGACACTGGCCGACATGCCGTGGAACGGCGCGGACGCCCTGCTGCGCGCGAACGAAACCGCGCATGAAGCGCTGAGCCAGCTGCTGCGCTCGCAGGCGGCACCCCGACGCAACATGACGATGAAAGGCGGCGTCGCGCCGGCCATCAGGCGGCGGCTCGCCGATTACATCGATTCCAACCTCGGGCGCAACATAACCATCGGCGCACTGGCGGAGGTGGCGGGCATGTCGGAGTACCACCTCGCGCGCATGTTCCGCATCTCCTTCGGCAAGCCGCCGCACGCATGGATCGCGGAACTGCGCCTTGACCGTGCGCGGCAGTTGCTGAAGTCAACCAGCCTGCCCTTGCAGCAGATTGCCGACGCAAGCGGCTACGCCGACCTCAGCCATTTCAGCCACCGCTTCAGCGCTGCCGTCGGCGTGTCGCCGCGCCAGTATCGCCAGATCGTCGGTCACTGACGCAGCCTTTGGATCAGACCGGCTGCGCGGGTGACGGGTAGATATGCCGGTACTCGGTGCGCTGCTCCGCCGCAAGCGCGGTGGCCGCCTCGTCGATCGCGCTGACTACCTCCTGCGGCGCGAGATGATGAACCATGTGGCCGGCGCCACGCGTGACGTGGTAGCTGCTGTGCGGCAGTTCCCTGTGCAGTTGTTCCGAGTGAATGCGCTGGTCGGCATGCCTGTCGCTTTCGCCCGACATGATCACGACCGGCATCGTCAGTTCATGGTATCGATGCCGCATCGAATACGCAGCGGGAATCATCAGCGCGATGTCCGCGGCAGAAGCGCGCAACTGCGACGGACGCAGCGTCATCCAGACCGGGAAGCGGGCGTCAAACTTGTGCGGCACCTCCGCGGGCGCGAAGATGCGCTTTTTCATCATCGGCCAGATCAGCCGGCCGATCAGCGGCGATACGGTATAGCGCATCAGGTCGCCGATGACCGGTACGGCCGGCGGCGACAGCAAGGGTACGTCCAGGCGAGGCGTCGGGTAGTAGTAGCCGGAAAGCAGGACCAGGCTCTTCACATCGTCGGGAAAATCGAGGCCAAGCGCGACCGCGACGAGCGTGCCCCAGGAGTGACCGACAACGATGGGCTGCTCGACGCCAATCTGCTGCAGCGCGCGATGCAGGAGCCGGGCCTGTGCGTAGGGCGTCCAGATGGTCGTGCGCGGCCGGTCGCTGTAGCCGTAGCCCGGGCGGTCGAAGGCGATGACGCGGTACTTTTGCGCCGCCAGGTCGGTCACTCCACTGATATCGAAATCCTGGACCGTGCTGCCGTCGCCATGCAGCAGCACCACAGGTTGGCCTGAGCCGCGTTCGACATAGTGCAAGCGGATACCGTCGACTTCGACGAACTTGCCGGTGGGCGGATTGTCCAGTTCCGCCTCACGCGTGCGCTGGCGGACGATCAGTGCGGCAGCTGCAAGAGCGGCACCAACGGCAAGCAGGGTGGTATTGCGGCGGGGAGCCGAGCGCACACGCGCAACCGATTGCCTGCCGTAACGGCGGATGTCTTCTTCGGTCATTGTGCTCATTTCTTCTTGCTCCAGGAGTTGAATGGAGTTGTTGGAAGCGCAAGTTCCTCGCGAAGTTCAATATTCCCTTGTCGAGAAGCCTGCTATTTGACAGATCAATGTATATGCATATATATTGATTCCGTCATTCCTGCTTCAGACCATCGTGAAACCCCTCAAGTTGCCCTGTTACTGCGGATCCATACGCCAAGCCTCGCGCGTCGTCACGCAAATGTACGACAAGGCGCTGAAGCCCTCCGGCGTGAAGATCACCCAGTTCGGTATCCTGCGCCTGCTGTCGTACAGTCCCGGCCTCACCACCGGCGAAATGGCGGAAGCACTCGTGATGGACAGCACCACACTCACCCGTACGCTCAAGATCATCCAAGACAGCAACTGGATCGAAGCGACACCGGGCGAAGACCGGCGCGAGCGGCACTGGCAGCTGACCGATGCCGGCCGGGAACGCCTGCAGGAGGCGGTGCCCCTGTGGAAGAACGCGCAAAAGGAATTTGCGCAAATGATGCATGACGTGGACCTCGACGGCCTGACGAAGACCGTGTTCCAACTTGTACAGAAGTCGATTGAAATGAATGCGTGACGTTTTCCCCTCATGCACGCATTCGCATACCGTGTCTCTTGGCCCGCTTGACCCAAGCGGGCGTTTCCCAGGCCGGGCCTACCCGCCCGGCCTTTTTTAAAGGAATACCATGCCACCAATACTGGACGCCGAAGCATTCAACCAGAAAGGCGCCGGCTACCTGCCGGAATTGCTGGGGATCAAAGTCAACAGCGTCGACAAGAATTTGCTGCTGTCGGAACTGACCGTGCAAAAGCACCATCTCGCGCCGAACAGCTACCTGCATGCAGGCGCAATCGTCACGCTTGCGGACACCTCCTGCGGCTATGCGTGCGTCGCCAACCTGCCCGAAGGCGCAACCAATTTCACCACCATCGAACTCAAGAGCAACTTCCTCGGCACCGCACGCGAAGGCGTGATCGAGTGCGAAGCGAAGGCGGTACACACCGGGCGTAACACGCAGGTCTGGGATGCACTGGTCAGGCACCGTGATACCGGCAAGCTGATCGCCACCTTCCGCTGCACGCAGATGATCCTCTATCCGAAGCCTGCTTGATTTCAGCCGCTGCTCGTACAATGGTGGAAACCATCTTCCATTGCGAGCATCATGAACGACATCCACATCAGCCCCGGAGTCTACGAGCACTACAAAGGCAAGAAATATTTCGTCCTCGGCCTGTCGCGCAACACCGAAACCAACGAGGTGTGCGTGGTCTACCGGCCCTTGTATGAAACCGACTGGCCGCAGCTTGTGCATCGGAACGCCGCCATGTTTTTCGAATCTGTCACCGTGGATGGCCGGCAGGTGCCGCGCTTCCGCCAGGTGGCGTAACGGCAGGGAAGATGGAAACGCTCGCACTGTTCGACAGCACCGGCCATTGGGATCCGGTTCCCATGGTCGATGCGGATGTACGCGTAATGCCATCCTTTTACCGCAAGCCGGACAGCGTCGAGCTGATGCGCCGGCTCGCCGACGAAACGCCGTGGCGGCAGGAAACGATCACGTTGTGGGGAAAGCAGCACTTGCAGCCGCGCTTGTCGGCCTGGTATGGCGATGCGGACAGCGGCTACACTTACTCCGGCGTGGTCTTGCGGCCGCTTCCGTGGACCGCCACACTCGCACGCATCAAATCGGATGTGGAAAACGCCACCGCATGCCGGTTCAACAGCGTCCTGCTGAACTTCTATCGCGATGAAAACGACAGCGTCGGCTGGCACAGCGACGCGGAACCGGAACTCGGAAAATTTCCCGTCATCGCATCGCTCAGCCTTGGCGAAACCCGCACCTTCCGCCTCCGCCACCGGTCGCGCAAGGACCAGAAGCCGGTTGCCATCGACCTCACCGACGGCAGCCTCCTGCTGATGGCAGGGACGACGCAGCGGTTCTGGCAACATGCCGTCATGAAGGAACGAGAACCGCGCGGCCCGCGGATCAACCTGACATTCAGGACGATCGTGAAATAAAAAAGCGGCCATATTGCAGATGGCCGCTTGCTTAACGAAGGGAAACGGCGTCTTGCGGTGCCATGTCCTTCGAGGAGCGCCGTTCGCTGGGAAGCAATAACGGCAGGGTAAAACAGATCGCCGATTACGGCTGGCGGCCGGCGATGACCGTCAATTCCTGCGCCAGGTTCGGCATCACGGAATCGTAACGAGACATGCGATACAGGCGATACAGCGAAATGTCATCGCTGGTGCTGCGTGCTTTTGCGGGCGTTTCAGTGCGGGCGTCTGCTGCGAACAATGCAGCCAGCAGTGCACGCGCGGCGCGGCCGACGTTCTGTGCATAGCTCGAACCGATGGTTGCGCCAGCCGGGGTTGCGATTGTCAGAGTTGCCATGATTCATTCCTCTCGATAAAAAGTTCTGCTTGGTCATAGTGTAGGTACGGGTCAGTTATTATTCCAATTGCGATTTCGGATAACTGACATTCGGTTTGTGAATATGAAAAGACTGTCAAGCCACTGCCTGTTTGCAACGATCTGTAACCTCCGTACCCGCCGGCGACGGGCATTGAAGCCCGCCGCCGGTAACATTTCAGAACAATAAACTTTCCCACCCGGACGACAGGCGCGCGAACATGGGATGCGTGTCTTCGCCAGAAGCGACGCCATCGCGCGCTTCGGAAGGCAATGCACTTTTCCGGAGGTTCGCCATGAGAATCCGTTCAGGCCGACACTACGCATCGCTGTTCGCGTTCATTGCGGCAAGCTTTGCCGTTCCCCTTCCCGCACTTGCCGATCCGCCGCCGTGGGCTCCTGCGCACGGATATCGCGCCAAGCAGGAGCGTGCTTACCGCTACGTGTACTACCCCGCTCAGCAGGTCTATTTCTCCCCCGAACAGAACATCTGGTTCTGGATGAGCGGTGGCAACTGGCAGTTCGGCGTCAACCTGCCTGCGCATTACCGGGTGGTTTCGACATCCGGCGTCGCCGTGACCCTCGCTTCGGAACGCCCGTATCGCCAGCACATGTACGTGGAAGAGCAGTACGGCCGTCCCTGGCGCGAAAAGCACGGCCACCATGGCCACAAGGAAGACCGGCACAAAGAGAAGCACAAGGAAAAGCATCACAAGCACCATGACCGCGACTGAACGTTGCCGGACCGGCACGCGCAAGCGCGTCGGCCTCCGCCCGTTTTTGCTGTCGGAGCGGCCGCGTGCAGATATACATTGATAGAATGTTCTCCGTTTCGTGACGCTTGCACAGAGGGATAGATGCACCAGGGTAGCTGCCTATGCGGCGCAGTCAGGTATGAGGTTGAAGGCGAGATCAAGCGCATCACGCATTGCCACTGCTCGATGTGCCGCAAGGCCCATGGCGCAGCATTCGGCTCCTACGGTACCGTCTTGCGCGCCAATTTCCGTTTCACGCAGGGTGAAGATTCCGTCGCGGCCTACCACTCTTCCCCGTCGGTGACGCGCACATTCTGCCGGCACTGCGGTTCCACCCTCCAGTGGTACAGCGATACCGCGGATCCGGAATGGACCGGCTTCACGCTCGGCACACTGGACACTGCGCTGGACCAGCCGGAACAGAAGCACATCTTCACCGGCTCGAAAGCCAGCTGGTACAACCTCAACGACGGCCTGCCGCAGTCCGAAAACGGCAACTGAACAAGTCCACCGGATCCCGATGAGTTATCTCGCACTGAAGCACCTGCACATGAGCTTTGCCGCAATGAGCGGAACCCTCTTCTTCCTGCGCGGCCTCTTCATGCTGCGCGAATCGCCGCTGCTGCACAAGGCCTGGATCAATCGCAGTTCCTACGTCATCGATACGGTGCTGCTTGCCAGCGCACTGACCCTGGCCGCCTGGAGCGCCCAGTCTCCGTTCGCGGTGCAGTGGATCACGGTCAAGGTAGCCGCTGTCATCGCCTACATCATCGCCGGCGCGATCGCGCTCAAGCGCGGCAAGACCAAGGCCGTGCGGACCGGCGCCTTCGTGGCCGCACTGCTGATCTTCGGCTACATCGTGAAGCTTGCGCTCACGAAGCAGGTCATCTGATGAAGCAGATCACGACCTTCGCCGAGTCGAAGTATCACGTCGCCGACATACAGCTCTTCCAGGGTGCGGCAATTGAACAGATCGCCTCCCTGATCGCCGCTTGCCCCGTGTACCGCATCGCTGCCCAGGAAGCCGTGCAGGACTGGTCGAACAAGGGCGGGAGCCTCTACGTCGTGCTGCAGGGCGCACTTGATGTCACGTACACCGATGCGCGTGACGCGCGGCTCGACGGGGCTGCGACCAAGATATTGCCGGGAGAATGCGTGGGTGAGCTTTCGGTCCTGGACGAGGCCGCTTCCTCCGACCGCATCACCGCGCGCGTCGAGTCCGAGGTGCTGGTGATCGACTCGGACGTCCTATGGAAGCTGGTCGACGAATCGAACAACGTTGCCCGCAACCTGCTGCGCCTGCTGTCCTTCCGCGTCCGTGCCGCCAACGCGCAGTTGCGGCGACGCCAGAAGGTCGGCGAGTTCTACCGCCAGCTGTCCATGGTCGATGGCCTGACTGGTCTGCATAACCGCGCCTGGCTCAATGACAACCTGCCGACGCTCATCGAGAACGCGCACATCGTCAACAACCCGTTGTCGGTGGTCATGATGGACCTGGACCACTTCAAGCAGTTCAACGACCTGCACGGTCACGTGACCGGCGACCATGCACTGCAAGTAGCGGCCAAGGTGATCAGCGCCGGGCTGCGGCCTACCGACTTCGCGGCACGCTTTGGTGGCGAAGAATTGATCATCATCCTCCCGGCGACGCAGCAGACCAGTGCGCTGATGGTGGCGCAGCGCTTGTGCGAACGGCTGCGGCAGGCGGTCGTTTTCAGCGAACTGCATCGGCCGCTGCCGCACATCACCGCTTCGCTCGGCGTCGCCACGCTGGAGCCCGGGCAGAACGCGGAAGCGCTGATCTCCGCCGCCGATGCAGCGCTCTACCGCGCCAAGGAAGACGGGCGCGACCGGGTGGCGCTATAACCGCGGAACGTCGCGACTGGCGCCAAAGCTGTCATTAAAAATTCTCCAAGGCGGCCGACATGTAACATCACGTCATGGTCTGGGATCACTATACCCCCATGTCCTCGATCATTATTAAACGCCCATGCACAAGTACTTGATCTGAAGGTATTCCTCGATACCGTAACGTGAACCTTCACGGCCGATGCCCGATTCCTTTACCCCGCCAAAGGGAGCGACTTCGGTAGAGATCATGCCTTCGTTGATACCGACCATGCCGTATTCCAGCGCCTCTGCCACACGCCAGACCCGTCCGACGTCTCGCGAATAGAAATAGGCCGCAAGCCCGTACGGGGTATCGTTAGCGAGGGAAATCGCCTCCTCTTCCGTTGAGAACCTGAATACCGGTGCAATCGGACCGAAAATCTCATCCTTTGCCACTGCCATCGTCGACATTACATCGATCAGTACAGTCGGTTCGAAAAAGTTACCGCCCAGTTTGTGGCGGCCGCCGCCGGCTACGACCCGGGCACCTTTGGAAACAGCGTCCTCAACAAGCATCCCGACCTTGTCCACCGCCGCCCCGTTTATCAACGGCCCTATCTGTACGCCAGGCTCCATGCCGTCACCGACCTTCAGTGCCAATACGGCCTGCGCAAGCTTCCTGACGAATACGTCGTAGATGCCATCCTGCACAATCAGACGGTTGGTACATACGCACGTTTGTCCGGCATTGCGATACTTGGACGCCATTGCCCCGTGCACGGCGGCGTCGACGTCGTCGAATACGATAAACGGCGCATTGCCCCCGAGCTCCAATGACACTTTCTTCACCGTAGTGGCGCATTGGGCCATCAATTGCTTGCCGACCGCGGTAGAGCCGGTGAAACTCACCTTGCGCACGATCGGATTGGAGGTAAGTTCTCCTCCGACGGCCGCTGGGCGGCCTGTTGTGACAATGTTCAGCACCCCCATCGGAATTCCCGCTCGCTCACCGAGCTCAGCCAAGGCCAGTGCCGATAGCGGTGTAGCCTCTGCCGGCTTCACGACAGACGTACATCCTGCTGCCAGGGCAGGAGCCACCTTGCGCGTGATCATCGCAATGGGAAAATTCCAGGGAGTGATGGCAGCAGTTACACCGACTGCCTGCTTAATCACAACGAGGCGTTTGTCGCCTGAGGGAGACGGGATAACATCGCCGTAGACGCGCTTGCTTTCCTCGGCAAACCACTCGATAAACGACGCGCCGTAAGCAACTTCTCCACATGCCTCAGCCAGCGGCTTTCCCTGTTCATGGGTCAAAATCGCGGCGAGGTCCTCTTGATTGCCAATGATCAGGTCATACCATCTACGCAGGATCGCAGCGCGTTCCTTTGCCGTCCTTGCGCGCCATGCAGGAAGTGCCGCATCTGCCGCTGCAATTGCGCGACGGGTTTCCGCGGCCCCCATGTCGGGCACATGAGCGATCACCTTTCCATTAGCCGGATTGTGAACAGCATGGCGCGATCCATCATCTGCTCCATACCACGCACCGTCAATGTAGGCGTCTTTCTTCAGCAAGGATTGGTCTTTCAGTCGTATTGTCATTTTCTGTCTCCTGGGCGGGTCAAAAAAAAGCCCGCGCGTGTCAGGGCGGGCAAAGTCCTTTGGAGATGCAGGCGGAGCCAGACACATGGCCCGCCCTGTTTCGCTTGTCAGAAGTTGTGATTCACGCCAACCCGGAATTCGCGGCGGTTGAATGCGTCGTTTGCAGCGCTACCTTCGGCAATCGATTTCTTGCCGGTGGAGTCGGCGGCCTCCACATACAGGCGCGTGCGCTTCGACAGCGGATGGACGTAGCCGATGGCGAAAACGCGCCGATCGGCTTCATAAGTCGCTGCCGCACTCGTACGTACAGCCTCACCGTCGCGCAGTTGATACGAGGCCAGGATGGAACCGACTCCGACCGGGACCGTCAGGCCAAGCATGTAGCTGTCTGCGTCCGGGCGGCTGAGCGGGTCGACGGTGCTCGCAAAGCTGAGATCCGCGGCGACCGGCGAATACAAGGAATGGTCCGTCTGCTTCGCGTAGGCGCCATGGACCTTGGCAACGCCGAAGTCGTAGGTCGCGCCGAGCTGGAAATGCTTCTGGTCAGGATTGGTGCGACCGGCGAGGGCGCCGCTGGTAATGGTCGCGGGTTTGATCAGGTCATACGTCATGACCGCATAGAGTGGACCGTTCGCATAGCTGAGGCCAGCACCGATCGTGCGGTTGTTGTTCCCGCTCCCCGGATTCTCGGTGAGAATCGCCTGCGCGGACTGGAACGAATACAACAGGCCGCCCTGGAAGCCGCCCATTTTGGGGCTGCGATAGAACACGGTGTTATCCAGTCGAAGCGCACCGGACGAGAAGGTGTTGTTCAGGCTGGCCAGGCCGAAAGCCGTCTTGAACGGATCGATGCTTACCCACATGTCGTACGCCGCCGCGCCCGACGAGAACGAACCGGCACGTCCCATTGCCAGCGTCCCCATGGTCTTGCTGTCGAGCGCAATCCACGCCTGGCGGCCGAAAAGGCGGCCGTTGAAAGCGAGATTGCCGTTATCGATGGTGTAGCCGCCTTCAAGGGTGAACTGTGCAGAGAGTCCGCCGCCGAGATCTTCGCTGCCGCGCAGGCCGAACCGGCTTCCCTGCGAGCCTCCACTGTCGAGCGATAACGTATTGCCTGCTGCGCCGCGTTTGAAATCGGTATAGTTCACGCCTACGTCGGCAACACCATAGATCATGACATTAGACTGCGCAGCTGCTCCGGCAGCCAGCGCAGCGCTCGAAACCAGCAGCAAGACTTGCTTTTTCATTTATATCTCCATTATTTATCTTACAGAAGCGTGCATCGATTGAAAGCACGCCCATTCCCATTTACTCCCGATTGGAACGGCTCCTTCCACGACCGTGTCGCGCCGTGTGGTGCCGGACAACGCTCCCCGCAGGGGCTGAGCCTTTTGAGCCCGGTGCGATTCGATTTATTCCTCTGTGCCTTTGACACCTCACGTTTTTTTGAAAAAGGGATCCCCCTGCACGGTCGACGTGCATGTTTTTGGATCCGGCCTGGAATGACTACGCTAGGTGAAAAGAGTGTTCAGTCTTCCTGGAATGCCTCCTGGCGCTTCGCACTGATCGCCGGCATTGCAACGATCACAATAAGCACGACGGTCGCAACCAGCAGTGCGAGGGATAGCGGACGCGTGATGAACACGCTGAAGTCTCCGCGGGACAGCAGCAGTGAGCGGCGGAAGTTCTCTTCCATCATCGGGCCAAGGACAAACCCGAGCAGAAGCGGCGCACCCTCGCAGCCGAGCCTGTGAAACAGGTAGCCGAGCACACCGAAGGATGCCGTCATCAGGACATCGAACGTGCTGTTGTTCACGGTGTAGACGCCAATGCAGCAGAACACGAGAATGGCCGGATACAGATGGCGATACGGCACCTTGAGCAACTTGACCCACATGCCGATCAGGGGAAGGTTCAGGACCACCAGCATCAGATTGCCGACCCACATCGAGACGATCAATCCCCAGAAGAGCGTCGGATTGCTGGTCATGACCTGCGGACCGGGCTGGATATTATGAATCGTCATTGCGCCGACCATCAATGCCATCACGGCATTGGGCGGCAACCCGAGCGTCAGCAAGGGGATGAATGAGGTCTGCGAGGCCGCATTGTTTGCGGATTCCGGTGCGGCCACACCCTCGATCGCTCCCTTGCCGAACTCATCCTTGTTCTTGCTGATTTTCTTTTCCAGCGAATAGGAACCGAAAGCGGCAAGCGCGGCACCGCCGCCGGGGAGCACACCGAGCGCGGAGCCAAGCGCACTGCCCCGCAGGATCGGCGGCAACATACGCCGGATGTCCTCGCGCGACGGGAACAGGGAGGTAAGCTTGTTAGTGAATACCTCGCGTTTTTCTCCCTGCGCCAGGTTGGAAATGACTTCGGCAAAACCGAACACCCCCATCGCTACCGCAACGAAGCCGATGCCGTCCGCCAGTTCGGGAGTATTGAACGCATAGCGGGAAACGCCCGAATTGACATCGGTCCCAACGATGCCGCCCAGCAGGCCGATACAGATCATGGTGACGGCCTTGAGCAGCGAACCGGATGCCAGCGCGACGGCGCCGATCATGCCAAGCACCATGAGGGAGAAGTATTCCGCCGGGCCGAACTCGAACGCAATTTCGCTCAAGGGCGCGGCGAAGGCCGCCAGCAGGAAGGTGCCGATGCAGCCCGCGATGAACGAACCGATGGCGGCGGTACTCAGCGCGACCCCTGCCCGCCCCCGGCGCGCCATCTGGTAGCCGTCGATACAGGTGACGACCGAGGACGTCTCGCCCGGCAGGTTGACGAGGATGGCGGTCGTCGATCCGCCATACTGCGCACCATAGTAGATGCCGGCAAGCATGATCAACCCGCCCAACGGCGGAAGCGAATAGGTCGCCGGCAGCAGCATGGCGATCGTGGCGACGGGGCCAAGGCCCGGCAGCACGCCGATCAGCGTGCCGATGACCACGCCGAAAAAGCAGTACAGGACGTTCATCGGCATTGTGATGGCGGCGCCGAAGAGCGACACCTGTTCGAACGCCAGCACCGCGCCGAAGCCGATGCCCAGGTTAGCAATCAAGGTATCCATGCCGGTCAGCCCAGGGTCAGGTTCGGCCACAGCGGGAACTGAAGCTGGAGCGCCCATACGAAGACCGTCATGCACAGCACGAGCAATGCGGTCGCGTTCAGGATCGTCCCCTTCCAGGTGAACTCATGGCTTGCCATGCTCGATACGCACACCAGCATGACGATGCAGAGCACGAGGCCCAGCTGGTTGAGAAGCAGCCCGAACAGCGCGACGGCGCCAAGCACGAGCACCAGCGGCTTCCAGGCAAATGCCGGAACACGCTCTTGCGCCGCCTTGGGCGACATCGAAGTCAGCGTCACTAACAGGCCAAGCACAACGACAACGCAACCGAGGACGGTCGGGAAATAGCCCGGGCCCATTTTTGCTGCCGTGCCGAAGCGGTACTGGCTGCCGACGACGGCAAAGAACAAGCCGAATGCTGCACATAACAGCCCGGCCCAGAAATCCTTGTAATTCCTGATCTTCATGATCGGTATCTCCTACACGCGTGGCCGGGAGCGGCACGGAGACATCGCTGTCTCCGCGCTCCTGCAGCGCACGCATTTGTCTCGAATCGAATCGGACGGCGTTCTTGTTGTTGAGGATGGAAAGTGAATGGAAAGGCGCTGCGACTGCCGGCGTCACTCTTCCAGCTTGATCTTCTTGTCCGCAATGACCTTTGCCCACCGCTTCGTTTCGTCGTTGATCATTTGCTGGAAACGCTCCGGCGTCGTCGCGAGCACAGTGCCGCCCAGTGCGTGGATACGCTGGTTCACCGCTTCTTCCTGCAGCACCGCGTTGACTTCCTTGGTGAGCCTGGCGACGACGGCAGCCGGCACACCCTTCGGGGCGAACAAGCCGAACCAACCGGTCGCCTGGAAATCCGGCAGCCCGCTCTCCGCCACCGTCGGCACGTTCGGCAGCAAGACGCTGCGTGTCGCGCCAGTCACTGCCAAGGATTTCAGCTTGCCGTTCTGCACCATCGGCAGGAGGGTATTGGCGTCGCCGGACATGATTTGCACCTGGCCGCCGATGACATCGTTGGCTGCCGCTGCAGCGCCTTTGTACGGCACATGCAGCATGTCGACACCGGCCATCGATTCGATCAGCGCGCCGACGAGGTGATTGGTCGTGCCGTTGCCCGGCGATGCGTACGTGACCGTTCCGGGCTTCTTGCGCGCAATCTCGATCAGTTCCTTGACGTTGTTTGCCGGGAACTGCGGATTGGCGACAAGAAGGAACGGAACCGCTGCGATGCTTGCCACCGGCACGAGGTCGCGCGACGGGGAGTACGAGAGGTTGCGATAAACGGAGGGATTGATGGAGATGGGGCCGTTGCTGCCCAGCAGGAGCGTATAGCCGTCCGGGGTGCTCTTGGTCACCGCGGTCACGCCCAGCACACCGCCTGCACCCGGGCGGTTCTCGACGATGACGGATTGTCCCAGCCGCTTGCTCAGGCTCTGGGCAACCACGCGAGCTACCACGTCGGTACCACCGCCGGGGCCGAAAGGCACAACGATCTTGACGGTCGTGTTCGGATAATTGGCTGCCGATTCGGCATTCGCCGCGCCGCTTGCAACGGCAAATGCCAACGACAGGACTGCGCTTAAGTATTTCCTCATGGCGTCTTATTCAATAATTGAACGTGGATGTGAACACCGGCCGCACCGCATCAGTCTCCATTCGCAGGGGCCGGGAATGGACTTAGTCGTAACGCTTCCGGAACAGCGGGCGCAGCTCGCTGATGGGCGCCTTGTTCTTGATCAGGTCGCGCATCGAGTCTTCAGCCTTGCCGATATTTTCCGCTTCCGTGACGACTTTTTCTGCGTACTCGAACGGGACGACGCAAATTCCGGAGTCGTCCGCAACAATCAAGTCGCCGGGATAGACAACCACGTTGTGCAGGGTGACCGGACCGTTGATCTCCATCGCTTCCATGCGGAACTTGCCGGTGATCGGGGTGACGCCGGACGCCCATACCGGGTAGTCGAGTTCACGGATGGCAGGCAGGTCGCGGACCGCGCCGTGGACAATCGCACCCTTGAATCCGGTGGTCTTTGCAACCATGCAGGACTGGCCGCCCATGTTGGATACCTCGCGGTTCCCGCCGAAATCCGCGACCAGGACATCGCCCGGTTCCGACAGGTAGTAGATCTCGCGCGTGGACATCTTGATCGGTTCCTTGTCGAGGTAACCCTGGGTCGGGGTCTTGCGTTCCGGGATGGAGCGCAGCGTGACCGCCGTACCCACGATTTTCTTTCCGGGAACCAGCGGCGGAATGTGCGAAGCGGCAACGACGCCCGAGATGCCCAGGGAATCGAGGACATCGGAGACGGTCGTCGTCAGGTCCGGCAGGTTCATGTAGCGGGCGATGACTTCTTTGGAGGTGCGCTCGAACTTGATCTTCTTGATGCGCTCCGGCGGCACCTGGCCCCAGACGCGTCCTGCCTGCTTGTATTCTTCGTAGTCTTTCAATACATCATTGGTGCTCATGTCATTCCTTATCAGGGTTCGTGCGGGCCACCGTGACGGCGACCCAGGGTTCAATGAAAATCGGTGCGCCAGTCAGGCCGGCGGCGCCGTGGTCGCAAACGATTCGCGTTGCGAGAATACGGAGAACCACGAGGCGAGACGCGGCGCCTTGTCACGCCAGCCGAGGTCCGGGAATCGGAAATCCAGCCAGCCGAGCGTGCTTGCGAGTGCGATTGCGCCGATGTCGACACCATCCGGCAAATGGCTATCCAGCCAGGCAAACGCGCGATCGAGCTTGCCGCCCTGTGCTTCGCTCCATTTCGCGTAGCGGTACTGCTCCGGGCGCGCTGCTTCGAAACGCATGGCCATTGCTGCTTCCAGCATGCCGTCGGCCAGTGCGTTGAGCGAAAGCGCCTTCCATCGCACTGCGGCATCCGCCGGGAAGATCGACTTGTTACCGGCCTGCGCGGCGAGGTATTCGCAGATGACGACGGAATCGAAGATGGCATCGCCCTGGCCGGTAACCAGGACCGGGATCTTTCCGAGCGGGTTTTCCGCAGTGACAAGCGGGTTCGGTTCGTAGGGAGAGAGCGTGACCGGCGCCTTTTCGAGCTGCTGGTCGTTGCCCAGCTCGATGGCGGTGATCATCACCTTGCGTACGTAGGGTGAATTGGGACTGTAGAAAATCTTCATTCTGTTATCCAGGTTAGAGATTGAGGGCGGCGATGACCGCGCCGAAAGAGAGTTGGTCGTCCAGTGTCTTGAGGTCCGCGTAGGTTTCGCGAATCCGCTTGTCGGAGAAGCCGGCAGCGGATGCGCAGTCCTGGAACTTTTGCTCCGACTGCTCCCAGGTCAGTTCGCGGTCCGGGTGGCCGGGCGCAATGCGCACTGTCTTGCCGGCACGGCGGCCATCGCGGAGCACGATCTCGACCGTGACTTCGCCGCGGCTTCCATAGCTTTTCTGTTCATAGTCCGGATAGTCCGCGACGCAGGACGGGTCTTCCGACACGTCGATTCGCTGCAGGAGATGTGCGACTTCCGGTGCGTGCACGCACTCCTCCGTGAAGGACTTCAGTCGCGGCCGGTCGTGGAGGATCGCCATGCACAGCGCATACGGCATGCTGAACAGGCTTTCGAAACGAGTGCGCGGCTTTGCAAATTTCAACGGGATCAGGCCGCCCGGCGGCACCTTGCAGATGACGCGCTCGACGTCGGCAGGTTCAATCCCCAGTTCCGCCTTGAGCGAGAGCACGGCATCGATGCCGCGATGCGTCGCGTAGCAGCACGGGAAAAGTTTCAGTGCGATGCCCGGTTTGTCGACAATCCATTCCTTGCCAAGCAGACCGTCAATATGCGACAGGCCCGACTCTTCCGTGCCGTAGGCGTCAAAGAAGCCGCCTTCCGTTTCGAAGATATTGCGCGATGCGGTGAGGCCCGACAGGCATAGCTGAACAGCGCATACTGCGTTGCGGGCCGCCCATCCGCTGTGCAGCGGCTTGGTCATGGTGCCGAAATTCCCTTGGATGCCTGATGACATGGATGCCGCGATGCCGAACGCAACATCAGTCTGCTCCGGCGTCAGCTTCTCGATCTTGGCCAGCGCGGCAACAGCAGAAAACAGACAGATAGTGCCGGTGGCATGGAAGCCTTTCTTGTAGTGGTCCAGCGTGATGGCCTGCGCGATGCGTGCGCCGACCTCGATGCCGACCACGTAAGCCTCAACCACGTGCATCCCATTCGCCGCCAGTGCGGCCTTGGACGCGCATAAGGCAGGAACGACGACCGCGCTCGGATGACCGGGCATCATGGACAAGACGTCGTCAAATTCCAGAGCCGCGCTGAGCGTGCCGTTGATGAGCGCCGCCGTCTCGGCATCGACCCGACGCGCGCTGCCGAGGACGGCGTAGTCGCCTTCAGCATTGCTGGCCGCCGCATACTTCAGCAAGGGTTCATAGACCTCGCTGGACAAGCCGGCCAGGTTGGCGGCGATGGTGTCCACGATGACTTTCTTTGCACGCTCTACGGTTGTCCGCGACAGTGACGGCGAGTTGTAGATGAACTCGGCCAACGCCGAGGCCTTGGCAGCTTGCACCGGTTGGTTCAATTCATTCTCCTGTGATCTTTGCGGTCTTGATGACGTCCGCCCATTTCTTTGCATCTTCAGCTACCAGGGCCTTGAGTTGCGCGGGCGTCGATGGAAGCAGGGTGATGCCGTCTTTCGCCCACTTTTCTTTCGCTTCGGCCTCGCTGAGATAGCGGTTGGTTTCGGCATTCAACTTGTCGATGACCTGTTTCGGGGTGCCGGCAGGGGCAAAGAGTGCCCACCAGAGGTCGACGGAGTAGTTCGGCACGCTTTTCGAGATGGGCGGCACGTTTGGCAGGACATCGAGCGGCGCCTTGCTCGTGACTCCGAGCGGCTTGAGCTTGCCGGTCTTGATCATGGGCAGGACATTGATCACATTGCTGAACGCCATGTTCACTTGGCCGCCGACGAGATCAGTGCTGGCTTGCGAAATTCCCTTGTAGGGCACGTGGAGGATGTCGGTACCGGTGTTTACGGTGAACAGTTCGCCCGCGAGGTGACCCGCGCTGCCCATGCCGACCGAGGCATAAGTCAGTTTCCCGGGTTGCTTTTTCGCCTCGGCGACCAGTTCAGCCACCGTATTCGCCTTGACGCTGGGATGCACCGTAAGGATCAGCGGTGTGGATCCAACCAGTGCGAGCGGCTCGAAATCCTTGTCGGCGCGGTAGCGGATTTGCGGGTACATGCTCGGGTTGATCGCATGCGTAGCGACGCTGCCCATCAGCAGCGTGTAGCCGTCGTTCGGCGCGCGCGCCACAAACTCGGTGGCGATGGAGCCGTTTGCACCCGGCTTGTTTTCGACAATCACAGGCTGTCCGAAGGCCTGCTCCCAACGCGTCTTGATCGCCCTGGCCAGCAAGTCATTTCCGCCGCCGGCCGGATAGGGCACGACCAGCTTGATCGGTTTGCTCGGATAGCTATCCGCCTGGACGGCAGAAACACCGGCCAGAAGAGCGACTGCACCGAATACACACCTGGAAACGGCACCTTTGAAGGATAGGGAAATGGTCATTGCTAACGTCTCCTGAATTGACTTTCGTCGTTGTGATGTCACGCATCCTAATCCACGTTTTCGCACAATGCAAGAAAAACTAATTTCTTGTTTTGTGCGAATTTGTGAAATAGAATGGATCGAAACCACACAAACGAAAGGAGACACATGCGCTACCCCCTTCATCGAGCAAGACTGTTTCTTGCCTTTGCGGCAATCTTCGCCGGCGCAACGGCCGCACCGGCAACCGCAGTAGCGGATACCTATCCGTCACATCCGGTCACGCTGGTCTCTCCCTTTGCGGCAGGCGGAACAAGCGACCTGGTCGCCAGGACGATTGCGCAGCCCATGTCGGAGGTTCTCGGGCAGCAGGTCGTCGTCGTCAACAAGACCGGTGCCGGCGGCACGATCGGCGTGAGTTCGGCAGCCGCTGCGCCGGCGGACGGCTACACGATCGTGCTGGGCGGCCTGGGCTCCATCGTCTTTCCTGCCGGCGTGTACAAGGGAAAGATCCGCTACGACGCGCAACGCGACCTCGTGCCCGTGGGCGAAGTCGGGACGACGCCGGTCGTGATCGTCACGCGCGCCGATCTTCCTTATAAGGACCTGAAGGAGCTGGTCGCCTTCGCAAAGGCGCATCCGGACAAGCTGAGCTATGGCTCGGCCGGCGTCGGAGGCACGATGCATATGACTGGCGTGCTGCTCGAGAAGGAAGCCGGCGTGCGCATGACCCATGTCCCTTACCGCGGCAGCGGGCCGGCAATCACCGACCTTCTCGGCGGACAGCTCGATCTCACGTTCGCCGAACTCAATGTCATCACACCGCATCTGCAAAGCGGCAAGCTGCGGGCGCTCGCCATTGCAAGCCCCAAGCGCAACCCGGCTATCCCTGCCGTGCCGACGACCGCCGAACAAGGCTTCGGCAAGGTACAGATGGAAACCTGGTACGCGTTGTTCGCCCCGAAAAACGTGAAACCCGAGGTCATGAAGCAGTTGCGTCAAGCCCTCGACAAGGCGCGGACGGCCCCCAAGACACTCGGCACCTTTGAAGCGCAACAGATAACGCCCGCCGTTTCCACGGACGCGCAGTTTTCCGAGCGGTTGAAAAAGGACTTTGAAGTGTGGCTGCCGATGATTGCAGAAGTGTGCGGCAGCACAGGTTGTGAATGATTTTCTTACTGAAGAAGGAATGAGAATGAAAAGTGTAGAGGTAGTGATTGCTGGTGGTGACCGTCTGGGCGAACTGCCGTTGTGGTGCAACCGTACGAACAAGCTCTGGTGGATCGATGTGCGCAGGCCGGCAATTCAGTGCTACGACCCGTCATCCGGCAAGCATGAGTATTTCGCGCTGCCGGCCGGTTTCACCGTCGGCAGCTATGTGTTCCGTGAATCCGGCGGCATGGTGCTCGCCACGAACAAGGGTTTCTTCGCCTATACCCCGGGCGGCGAAATGGAATTCCTGGTGCATCCGGAATCGGACAAGTCGGAAAACCGGCTCAACGACGGCAAATGCGACCGCAAGGGACGCTACTGGTGCGGGTCGATGCTCGACACGCGGCGCGAACCGCAAGGCACGATGTACTGCCTCCAGCCGGACCTGAGCTATACCTCGCACTTCAACGAAATCGTGATTCCGAACTCGGTCAGCTGGAGCCCGGACAGCAAGACGATGTATTTTGCCGACACGACCCGCCAGATCATCTCGCAGTTTGATTTCGACCTTGATGACGGCGTGGTATCGAACCGACGCGTATTCAAGGACCTCACCGGCAATCGGGGCCGCCCCGACGGCTCGGCGATCGACGAGCTGGGTTGCATCTGGAATGCCGAATACGCCGGCGGGCGCGTGGTGCGCTACGCGCCGGACGGACGCGTACTGCAGGAGATCAAGCTGCCTGTTACGCAGGTGACCTGCGCGGGCTTCGGCGGAAAGGACCTGGGGACGCTGTACATCACCACCGCGGCCCAGAACCTGTCCGACGAACAGAAGGCCGCCCAGCCGCTCGCGGGCGCCCTGTTCGCGATCGATGTGGGCGTCAAGGGCATCCCGGAATCGCGGTTCCTGGGCTAAGGATGGGGACGATCATGCGCGGATCGATTTCCGAACCGGCACCGCTGGCCTGCCTGTCGGTCCGGCTCGTATCGTCGGCGCAGGTTGTCCCGCTGTTGCATGCAGCGGGATTCAGGGCCTTGTACGTCGACCTCCAGCACGCCAGCATGAGCGCCGCGGCGGCGGCCGAGATCGCCGCGGAGGCCGACCGGTCGGGAATGGTTTCGTTTATCCGCACGTCCGGTCCGCACGTGCCCGAGATCATGTCGCTTGCCTTCCTCGGCGTGCGGCGCATTCTCGTTCCGGGCGCAGACTCCGCTGAACAGGCATCGCTACTCCTGCAGGAGCTGCCGCAGCAGCCGCAGCTGCGGCAGGGATGGTGCAAGGAATTCGAGCTAGGCTTGATGGTGGAATCGGTGGCGTCCGTTTCCGATATCGACGCCATCGTCAAGCAACCGAACTTGCGCTTTGTCATGATCGGTTGCACCGACCTGGCGAAAGATGCGAAGAAGGCCGGAATTACGGACGCGAGATATATCAGCACATCCATCCAGAAGGTTGCTTTCGCGGCAAAACGCGCCAATGTCGATTTCATGGTCGGCGGCACATGGCGTTCGAAGGAACTGATGGATGCCGCGCTTGCAGCCAAACCCGTGCTCATCACCGTCGGCAGCGACCTGCTGCTCCTCCAGCATGCCGCGGGGACGGCACTGGAACGCTTTGCGGCCGCTACGCCGTTCTGCCTCGCGCAGCCTGCGAATGCGCTGCACAAAGGCGGAAATGATCATTAAAATCACGTGTCGCCATGCCCTTAATACAGTCGAAGCCAGATAGGATCTCAGCAATGAACAAAGCCGCCCGTACCGAAGTCCGTGCGGAGGAGAAATCCCCGGAGCCGGCAAAGTCCAGGGAAAACAGTGTCAGTTCGTCATCCAAGATCCTGAACATACTGGATTTGTACAGTGTCGACCGTACCACTCTTCACATCGATGACGTTGCCCAGACGTTTGACGTCAGCCAGTCCACCGCCTATCGCTATCTGAAAGAGCTTTGCGACGCAGGTTTTCTTGCGCAACTGGGCAAGGGCAACTATTCGCTCGGGCCGAAGATCGTCGAACTGGAAAGATTGCTGCGACTCACCGATCCGCTGTATATCGCGGGCACACTGGCGATGGCGAACCTCAAGGACCTGTGCGAGAAGCGAGCGCTGCTCCTGTGCACTCTGTACAACGACCGCGTGCTATGCATCCAGAAGGCGGGGGTCGACGCCCTGCCGATGAATGGCAAGCAGATTCCGATCATGCGCGACAGGGGAACGCCTTTCCCGCTATTCAAGGGTGCGGGTTCGCTTGCGATCCTCGCACATCTGCCGCAGCACCGGATCAAGTCGCTCTACCTTGCGAACCAGACGCAAATCTCCGAAGCAGGATTGGGAGAAACCTGGAAGGACTTCCGGGAAAAACTCTCGGCGATCCGGAAAGATGGCTATGCCATGACCGTCGGCCAGGTGAACACCAAGATGCTCGGTATCGCTGTTCCCATCATTCTCAGCACAGGGGAAGTCTCGGGCAGCCTGCTTTTGCTCACGCAAAACTCGGCCGACGAGCGGGAACGGATCGAGAGCCTTGTCTCGCGCCTGCAGGCGCAGAGCGAGATGATCAGCAGCCACGTGTTCGCCCTCCAGCAGGCGTAACGCGACCTTTCTTTCCATAACCGGCTTTGACACGACGGCGTGAACCGCCGTCGTCGAATCGCATCGTCACGACCTCTCGAGGACGAAACGATCATGTGCACGAAGGAAATCATGGAACCGGACATTGACCGTCCTGCCGCAACCCACCGGCCACGCTCGCCTGCCGATCTCTTTGTTGCATTCACTGTCATGGCGATACAAGGCTTCGGGGGAGTCCTCGGCATCGTCCAGCATGAACTGGTCGAGCGGCGCAAGTGGCTGACAAGGGAAGAATTCCTCGAGCACTGGACGATGGCTCAGGTCATGCCCGGACCGAATGTCGTGAATCTATCGCTGATGGTCGGCGCAAGCCATTTCGGATTGCGCGGCGCGCTTGCGGCGCTCATGGGTTTGATTCTTCTGCCGCTGGTCCTCGTCCTTGCGCTCGCCATGGTGTACCGCTCCTTTGCCGGCCATCCTGCAGTCGGCGGCGCCATCAAGGGAATGAGCATCGTGGCCGCTGCCCTCATTACCGCAAACGGGATCCGCCTGTTCAGTGGCTTGCGCAGCAACCCCTTGGGAAAGTACCTGTGCGCGGCAGCCGGTGGTCTGGCCTTCTTTGCGACTGCCGTTCTCCGTTTACCGCTGGTCTACGTGATACTTGGCGTTGGCATTCCTGCCAGCGTCATTGCATATCTTCGAGTAGCGAAATGACCGAGACACCGGCGCTCGACATGACCCTGTCCGACTGGACAGCGATGCTGGTGCACTTCCTGTCGCTGTCCATCGTTGCGGTCGGCGGAGCGATTACCACCGTGCCGGAAATGCACCGTTACCTTGTGACGGAAGAGCGCTGGCTCAGTGACACACAGTTCAGCGCCTCGATTTCACTTGCACAGGCAGCACCTGGACCAAACATCCTTTTCGTTGCCTTGCTTGGCTGGAATATTGGGCTGAATAGTGGCAGCGTCGTTATGGGGCTGCTTGGCGTCACCCTGAGCATGATCGGCATACTTGTCCCTGGCGCCGCACTTTCTTATTTCGTGGCTCGATGGGGGCACACGCACAGGGACCACCCCGCAGTGCGCGCTTTCAAGGCAGGTATGGCCCCTGTGGTGATCGCGCTTCTTGTTTCAACAGGCTCAACACTTGCGGGAGCGGCTGAGGCTGGATCGCCAGTCAGTTGGACAATCTTCGGGATTGCAGTAGTGACCCTTTGCCAATTTCAAGTTCATATCCTTTGGCTGCTCGCATCCGGGGCCTTGATCGGTTGCGTTGCATGGGGATAAGCGGCGTGAATACTGTCATTGGTCTGTATGCTGATTCGGTTCAGGCGGACAGCTTCTGCATTTCGGCGTAGAGGTCTGCTTTCCCTTCAAAGCCGATGCCCGGCAAGTCTGGCATCGTGATATAGCCGTTATCCACCCTGACGCCGTCCGGGAAGCCGCCGTATGGCTGGAACAGGTCAGGATAGGACTCGTTGCCGCCGAGTCCGAGACCTGCAGCGATGTTGAGCGACATCTGGTGGCCGCCGTGGGGAATGCAGCGGCTTGGCGACCAGCCGTGCTGGTGCAGCATCTTCAGCGTGCGAAGGTATTCGACCAGGCCATAGCTCAGGGCGCAGTCGAATTGCAGCCAATCGCGGTCCGGGCGCATGCCGCCGTAACGGATCAGGTTGCGCGCGTCCTGCATGGAGAACAAATCCTCGCCGGTCGCCATCGGCTTGTCATAGTAATTGCGCAAGGTCGCCTGCAGTTCAAAGTCCAGGGGATCGCCCGGCTCTTCGTACCAAAACAGGTCGTACTGCGACAAGGCCTTCGCATATTTGATGGCGGTGTCCAGGTCGAAGCGCCCGTTGGCGTCGACAGCGAGCTTCTGGCCATCCTTGAGAACGCTGAGGATGGAGTCGATGCGGCGCAAATCCTCGTCGAGCGAAGCGCCGCCGATCTTCTTCTTCACCACCGTATAGCCGCGGTCGAGATAGCTGCGCATCTCGTCCTTCAGCTTTCCATGATCCTGGCCCGGATAGTAGTAGCCGCCCGCGGCATAGACGAACACCTTGCGGTTGGGCTTGCCATTCCCGTAACGGTCGGCAAGCAACTGGAACAGCGGCTTGCCCGCGATCTTCGCCACGACATCCCATACCGCCATGTCGATGGTGCCGATCGCCACCGATCGCTCACCATGGCCGCCGGGCTTTTCGTTGGTGAACATGGTGTTCCAGATCTTTTCCGGATCGAGGTTGTTGCTGGTGGTATCGACGAGACTCTCGGGATTCGCTTCAAGCAGGCGGGGAATGAAACGTTCGCGCATCAGCGTTCCCTGTCCGTACCTGCCATTGGAGTTGAATCCGTAGCCCACGACGGGCTTGCCGTCGCGGATGACGTCGGTCACGACAGCGACAAGGCTCAGCGTCATTTTGCTGAAGTCGATGTAGGCGTTGCGGATGTTCGAATTGATGGGGACGGTCTTTTCGCGGATGTCGACGATTCTCACGGGTAATCTCCTGACGGATGCAAATGGGAGTCGTCAGGTTAATCGCGAAAAAGAGATTTAGAATTCACTCTGATTCAATTGAATAGTGAACCATAGTGAAAACTCACATCTCGGCGGACCTGGAGTTCTTTGTCCTAATTGCTCGTCACCGCAGCCTGTCCGCAGCCGCTCGAGCTCTCGACCTGACGCCGCCGGCTGCCACCAAACGGCTTGCACAACTGGAAAGCCGGCTGGGCGTCCGGCTTGTGAATCGGACAACGCGCAGCATCAGCCTGACGAGCGAAGGCGAAACTTTTCTTGCACACGCGATGCGCATCCTTGACGAGATCGAGGAGATGGAGGAGGCGGTCACCTCAGCGCGTGCAACGCCACGTGGTTTGCTGCGCGTGAACGCGACGCTTGGCTTTGGCCGCACGACGATCGCACCACTCGTTTCCGAGTTTGCAAAGGAGTACCCGGATGTCGAAGTGCAGGTCGACGTGACGGACCGGCCTATTGATCTGGTGGAGAGCGGTTTCGATCTTGCGATCCGCTTCGGCGCACTGCCCGACAAACGACTGAATGCGCGGCGCGTCATGTCGAACCGACGCTTCCTTTGCGCGTCGCCTGCCTATCTTGAACGAAATGGGGAACCAAAGAGCCTTGCCGATCTCGCCAATCACCGCTGCATCATCCATCGGCAGAACGACGATGCCCACGGAATCTGGCGCTTCATGAACCGCGGACAAAGCGAGGCCATCAGGGTACATGGCGCGCTTTCGAGCAACGATGGTGATATCGTGCTCGGCTGGGCGCTCGACGGGCATGGCATCCTGATCCGCTCCGAGTGGGATCTGGCGAAATATATCGAAAGCGGCAGGCTGCGGGTTGTGCTTCCCAAATTCACGCTTCCGTCGGCGGACCTGTTTGTCTATTACCCGAGCCGGCGCAATCAATCCATCCGCACTCGAGCGTTTATCGACTTCCTCGTGACGCATTTCCGCAAGCCGTTCAAACCCATCGAACGAGCGGTCGAATTTTAAAGAGGGCTCGTCAAGCCACCACATTAGCGACGTACAATGCGTGACGGACGGCCGGGCAGAAGTTGAAGTGAAGAACCGCTTCTCGGGCGGCGACCGCATCGAAGTCATCCATCCAGCCGGCAACGAAGTCGTCCGGCTGGAACGGTTGATACTGGCAGACGGTACTCCGCTGACCGTTGCCGTCGGCTGCGGCCATCACGTCCGCATTCCGCTCGATGCGCGCTTCGACAAGGCATTGCTTGCACGCCTGCTGTAAAAATTTCCCGCTGATGGGCAGCCCATCATACGGCGCCCTCGCTGCGCGGTCGCGCGTACGTTTATTGCTTCCCTCTTCCCCCATGGAACGAGGAGACGCATCATGAGATGGGAAGGCAACCGCGAAAGCGAAAACGTGGAAGACCGGCGCAGCACGGGCGGCATGGGATTCGGTGGCCGGTCGGTCGGCTTGGGCACAATCGTCATCGCGTTGGTCGTATCGTATTTCCTCGGCGTCAGTCCGATGACGGTACTCAACGTACTGACCGGCGGAGGCGATATCTCAACCGTACAGGACGCCCCCGCGCAGCGGCCGCCGGAAACGGACCAGATGGCGCGCTTCGTGTCCACCGTGCTCGCCGATACCGAGGATACCTGGACCGGGCTGTTCCGCTCGCAGGGC
Source organism: Noviherbaspirillum sp. (assembly GCA_035627275.1). Lineage (GTDB taxonomy): Bacteria > Pseudomonadota > Gammaproteobacteria > Burkholderiales > Burkholderiaceae_D > Noviherbaspirillum. The sequence goes on along the minus strand of DASPMC010000016.1, from coordinate 13,774 downwards.
GGCGATTACGTCCGGCCCAAGCTGGTGTTGTTCTCGGGCAGCACGCCTACCGCCTGCGGTATGGGACAATCCGCCACCGGCCCCTTCTACTGCCCCGGCGACCAGAAGATCTATATCGACCTCAGCTTCTACCGGCTGATGCAGCAGCGCTTCGGGGTCTCCGGCGAGTTCGCGCAGGCGTACGTGATCGCGCATGAAGTGGGCCATCATGTCCAGCACCTGACGGGCATCACCGACAAGGTCGATGGGGCGCGACGCCGCATGTCGCAGGCACAAGGCAATGCGCTATCGGTACGCCTCGAATTGCAGGCCGATTGCTTTGCCGGCGTGTGGGCGCATCACGCGGACCGCGCACGCAGCATCCTGGAAGCCGGTGATGTGGAAACGGCGCTCAATGCCGCCAGCGCAATCGGGGACGATGCATTGCAAAGGCAATCGCGTGGCGAAGTCGTGCCGGATTCGTTTACCCACGGCACGTCGGCGCAACGCGTGCGCTGGTTCAAGCGCGGTATCCAGAGCGGACAGGTCACTACATGCAATACCTTTGAAGCGGCCCAGCTCTGATCCGATACAATGCAGGATTCGATTCCCGGATTTCCGTCCATGTCCCACGCCCTCGCACTCCAGGCCTTGCGCAATTCGCTCGACGACCTGGAGCACAAACGCATCAGTATCCAGTCCTTCTGCCAGACCTGGCGCACACAGACCAGCCTGCTCGCCGCGCTTCCTCCCAAGTACGGCCAGGTTATGGAAGACCTGCTCGGCCGCATGGAAGCGGGCAGCCTGTTCACCGAGGAAAGCTGCTCCTTCAGCCAGGAGGACCTGCAGGCCAACCTGGCGGTGTGGCTGGAGAAGGCACGTAACACACTGGAGGCCTGACATGCAAAAACTCGACTTCCAACTTGACGGTGAATATGTGGAGTTGAACCAGCTGCTCAAGCTGGTCGGCATTTGCGACAGCGGCGGCGCCGGCAAGGCCATCGTCGCAGCCGGCGAGGTGTCGGTCGACGGGCAGCAGGAACTGCGCAAGACCTGCAAGATTCGCGCAGGGCAGACAGTGGACATCGGCGACATCCGCATCCGCGTCGTGGCCGGCTGACCATCACGCACGGTTGCAACATCGGCCAGGCAACCATGATCGAACAATACGGAAAACTGGTCTTCATCGACCTGGAAACCACCGGGCCGAATCCCCTGACCGACAGGATCACCGAGATCGGCATCGTGGAAGTCACGCGTGCCGGGGTACGGCGCTGGTCGGCGCTGGTCAATCCGCAAGTGCCGATCCCCCCTTTCATCAGCACGCTCACCGGTATCACCGATGACATGGTGCGCGACGCCCCCACATTCGAGGCGGTGCATGGGGAAATGCTGCAGTGGCTGCAGGACGGACTCTTCATCGCGCACAATGCGCGCTTCGACTACGGCTTCCTGCGCCATGAATTCAAGCGCATCGGCAAGACCTTCCGCTGCGAAGTGCTGTGCACGCTGAAGCTGTCGCGCAAGCTGTTCCCCGACGTGATCAGTCACGGCCTCGATGCGCTGGTCGAGCGCCATGCGTTCACCACTGAGGCGCGCCATCGCGCGTTGGGTGATGCCGAGATCCTCTGGCAGTACTGGCAGATGCTCGAACGCATCCTACCGAAGGAGACGCTGGTCGAGACCGCACGCCAGCTCCTGCAGCGCCCCAACCTGCCTGCACATCTCGATCCGGACATGTTCGACGACCTTCCCGATTCACCCGGCGTTTATGTGTTTTTCGGTGAAGGCGATAAGGCGCTGCACGTCATCCGGGCGCCGCATCTGCGCCAGCGGGTACTGTCGCATTTCCACGGCGAGCGCCCGTCGCAGAAGGATATGGAACTGGCACGCGAGGCGCGCCGGCTCGAGTGGGAGGAGACCGCAGGCGAAGTCGGTGCGCAGCTTCTGGAAGCACGCCTGATGCGGAAACTGCAGCCGCCGGCGAGCATCGGCAGGCCGACTGAAAAAGATATCTGCGCCTGGCGGCTGGCAAAAGATATCGACGACAGCTCGCTGCCGCTGCTCGCGCATGCCAACCAGCCTGACTTTGCGCGAGATGACCTGTATTACGGCTTGTTCACTTCTCCGCAAAAGGCGGAAATGGCATTGCGCGCGCTGGCGGACAAGAACGGCTTGCGCATTCCCTGGTTGGAAGAACAGCAATCCGGCGCACGACCACGCAACATGCCACCACCCAGCAAGGGACGACTGAAGCAAGCCCTCTCCTCGCTACCCGTTCTCAACTGGCCCTACCCCGGCCCCATCGTCGCCATTGAATACGGCCACGGCGACCGAAAAGACCTGCACCTGATCGACCGCTGGCACTGGCTTGGCCGGGCCCAAAGCGAAGAGGACATCCCGGCACTACTGGCACAGGGACCGGCAAACCCTTCATTCGAGTTCGACACCTATCGCATCGTGTCGCGCGCCATTGCGCAGGGAAAGCTGGAAGTCAAAGTGCTTCACTGATCCGCCTTCGCCGCCAGCTTCTTCTGCCACTGCTCCGCCCACTGATGCAGCGGCATCAGTGCTTCCAGCAGCTTCCGTCCCTGCTTGCTGAGCGCATAGCCATAGGGTTCCTCAAGCACCACGATGTCCGCCTCGCGCAAGTCGCGCAGGCGCTGGTTGAGCACAGTCGGCGACATCATGTCGCATCGTTCGCGCAGCTCGCGGAATGTCAGCGGCGTCTCGCGCAGCTCCCACAGGATACGCAATACCCAGCGTTGTCCCAACAGATCGAGCAGGGCCATGATCGGCCGGCCCGTCTTCGATCCCCGTACCGGCGTCCCCGGTTTCGGTAATGCCATGACCCCTCCGCTACACATAACGTAGCAATATGCTACAGTAAACGTAGCATCCAGTGCAGATGGATGCCATTCATCGATCAACTACAGGAGAAAACGATGTTTCCACCCCGAATTATGCCTGCAGAACCTCCCTATGCCGAGCCGATTTCCGCTGCCTTCAATCGCATCATGCCGCCGGGTTTCGATCCGCTCAAGCTGTTCCGTACGATGGCGCGCAGCCCGCGCGTGCTGCAACGGATGTTTGGTGGAAGCCTGCTCGACAAGGGTGCGATCTCGCTGCGTGAGCGCGAACTGATGATCCTGCGCACCTGCGCGCGCTGCGGGTCGGAATACGAATGGGGCGTGCACGTGACCTTCTTTGCCAAGCAGGCCGGGCTCGGCGAGGAGCAGGTTGCGGCAACCGCGGCGGGTTCGGTTGGCGACTGCTGGGATGCGAAGGATCTGCTCGTGTTGCGTCTGGCAGACGAGCTGCATGACAAGGCAGCCGTGTCCGACGCCCTCTGGAAAGATCTGGAGGAAACATTTACGACGGAACAGCTGCTCGAGCTGATCGCCCTCGCCGGCTATTACCGGACAATCTCTTACATGACCAACGCGTGCCGCGTTGAGTTGGAGCCCTATGCGGCGCGTTTCGGCCGTACATAAAAAGAACGGGCCGCGTGTGCGGCCCGTCGGACTTCAGTGTATGCCCTGCTTGAAGTAGAGCTTAGGCTGTCGCTTTCGCGGTGGTAACTTGGGCGATCTGGGCAACGGTGCCGCTCACGCTGGCGTTGACCGCTTCGGCGGCCTGCTTGGCAGTCTTGGTGAGCTGCTCGTAGGTGGCAGAGGCATTGTCCATCGCGTTCTTGATAATGGCCGTCATACCGTCGGCGCCCGGGGTCTTCTGGCTTGCCTCTTCGACGAGTTCGGTGACCTTGCGGGTGAATTGCGCGAACTGCGACTCGGCCGCCTTGGTGAATTCAGCCTGGGCGCTGTTGGCGATGCTGGTCAGGTGGCCGCCGTAAGCGAGTGCCTTTTCAAAGTTCGGCTTGGCTTGTGCAGCGATCAGGGAGAAGACTTCCTGCGGGTCTTTCGCGGCCAGGATCTGGCGGGTAGCAGCCTGGGACTCTTCCATCGAGGTGCGTGCGGCGGCGATGTTCAGGGTGAACAGCTTTTCGACGCTTTCGAGCGTCTTGCTGGTCAGGGAGCTGTACAGAGCCAGGTTGGCTTCGAGGTTGGCTTTGGTTGCTACGGAAATCTGGTCTTGAATCGGGAACATGAAATCTCCAATAAAACGGAATTCGGGACTGCGTCGACGGCAAAAGATGTTGCCAAATTTGTTGCAAAGCAACATCGACTATTTTAGAGATCGATCCCCTGGAGTTCAAGCGAGAATTGCTGCGACGCAGAAAATAAATCGGCGAGCTGCAACATTTCGTTTACTTGTGGCAATCATTCGTACAAAACCGCCCTTTATTGCAGGGCACAAGGGAACTTGTCGTGCGTATACCGGTCGCGCGGCCCATGTATTTCATTGCAAGCATGGGCGCCGAACATGCCGGTTGCGCCGCCCGCGCAATCGGTGCAGGTTTCTGTCGACGGCTCCAACTCATTGATGTTCCAGCTCGGCTATGTGCTTAAACCGGCACCCTGCTTCCCAGTCATGGCGCTATGCATATTGAACCGCAAGCACGTACCGCGCAGGTTTTCCTCCCAATCATTCCAAATCGGCTAATATGAAACGAAAAAGCCGACGCCCGGTCCGGGCCGCTGATGCACCGCAACAGGTGCCGGCGCACTCCCGGCCACCGTGCAAACGTTGGAGATAGGGATCGATGGACAAAGAAAATCCGCGCGCGCGCCTGTACTACCTGTTCGGAACGACGCAACACCCGCAAGGATCATCCTGGCTGGCGCGGCTGCCGGTTGGCATATTCGCGATTTCGGTCGGCCTGTTCGGATTGGTCGGCGCATGGCGGCGCGCCGCGGCTTTCGGCTGGAACATCGCGGCGGACGTTGCGAATTTCCTGATCTGGCCGATAGGCGTTATCTGGGCCGTTTCCCTCACGCTCTACGCGTTCAAGTGCAAGCGCCATTCCCAAGCGGTGCTGCGTGAATACCGGCACCCGGTGCAAGGTTCGCTCCAGGCCTTGCTGCCCTTGTCCATCCTGCTCGCGGTCATCCAGTTCAACCGGTCCGAACAGGGCGTGTGGATGGTCCTCGCCCTGCTCGCCCTCGGCCTGCATGCGCTGATTGCGTTTCGTGTGGTGTCCACACTGACCACAGGACAGATGCCGTCCAACGCCATTACGCCCGCGCTCTACCTGCCGGTTGTCGGCGGCGCACTGGTGGGCGCCATGGCACTGGCGGCGCTGGAATATCGGGGATGGGCAGCCATGCTGTTCGGCACCGGCCTGTCGGGCTGGGCGCTGCTGGAAGCGCGCATCCTGAGCAAACTGTTCGAAGGCCCGATGCCCGAACCGGTACGTCCGACGATCGGCGTCGAACTCGCGCCGCCGATCATCGCCACGCTCGCCGCCGCCATGATCTGGCCCAAGCTGCCGGCCGATGTACTGATGGTCGGCCTGGGCATTTCGATCGCGCCCTTCGTCGGCGTGATGGTCCGTTACCGCTGGTGGAGCGACGTCCCCTTTTCCATCGGCTTCTGGTCATTCTCCTTTCCCCTTGCCGCCTTTGCCAGCGTCATCCTCGAAGCGGTCCACCGCGGCGGATGGCCGCTCTGGATCGGCATCGCGGCCCTGCTCGCGGCCTCCGCAGTGATCGCCTTCCTCGCGCTGCGTACGGCGATCCTGCTGCTTCAGGGAAGATTCATGCCGGCAGAATAAAAAAATTTGCGATGGTGTGTAAGTAAATCAAGAACGTGACGACTGAGTGATCGAGCCGCTTAACCGGCGTCGTCTCACATTCATTAACCATCGCAAGGAGAATTGCATGAACAAACGCCACGTCCTGCTCGCCACCGCCATTGCCTGCGCAGCGGGCCTCAGTACCGCATATGCCGCGGAGGGCGATAAAGAAAAATGTTTCGGTGTCGCCAAAGCCGGCCAGAACGATTGCGCCAGTACCACTGGTGCGCATTCCTGCGCAGGCCAGGCCAAGAAGGATAACGACCCGAACGAGTGGAAATTCGTCGCCAAGGGTACCTGCGAGAAAATGGGCGGCAAGCTCGCAGCGAAAAAGTAAACAAGTGTCGTAACCCGCAGGACGCCTGTAAGGATCGGTGTCCTGTTCCGACTATCCCTCAACCCGGATCGCATCCGGCTACATTTCCACCTGATGAGAACAAGGAGACCATCATGAACAAACGCCACGCTCTGATCGCCACTGCCCTTACTGCCGTCTGCGCTGCCACCATGGGCACTGCATTTGCCGCTTCGCATTCTGCAGCACCGGCTGCCGGTGAAAAGGAGAAGTGCTTCGGCGTCGCCAAGGCCGGGCAAAACGATTGCGCCAGCACCACCGGGGCGCACTCCTGCGCCGGCCAGGCCAAGAAGGACAATGACCCGAACGAATGGAAGTTCGTCGCCAAAGGCACTTGCGAGAAGATGGGCGGCAAGCTCGCTTCGGCGAAGTAAGCAAGGCCATTTACAGGTACCGGAGCGCCAGCGATGTCCACGTATGCATCTCAGCCGTCCCGTCCATTCCTCGGCTTCGGCGTCGGCCTGCGTGCTCCGCATTATCGCGACTTCCTCGAGCATCGGCCGAAAGTGGACTGGCTCGAGGTTCACACCGAGAATTACTTTGACGCCGGCGGATGGGATGCGTGGGTGCTGGAACAACTGCGACGCGATTATCCCGTCAGCCTGCATGGCGTGGGACTCGGCATTGGTTCCGCACGCGGCTTCTCTGAACGCCATCTTCAACGCGTACGTGATGTCGCGCAGCGCATCGAACCGGCGCTGGTGTCCGAGCACCTGTGCTGGGGCGCTGTCGACGACAGGCATCTCAACGACCTGCTGCCGATGCCGCTGACGCAGGAGGCGCTGACACTGGTCTGCGAACGCGTCGAGCGCATCCAGGATGCCCTGGGCCGCACCATCCTGCTGGAGAATGTGTCCACCTATCTCCGCTACCGCGACGATGCAATGAGCGAAGCGGAATTCCTCGCGGCGGTGGCGGCACGCACCGGCTGCGGCGTCCTGCTCGACATCAACAACCTGTACGTCAACCTGCGCAACCACGATGAGGACCCGCTTGCGGCACTCGCGGCAATTCCCCTGGACAGCGTCGGCGAAGTGCACCTTGCTGGGCATCTCGTCACGCCTGACGCGGTCATCGACCATCACGGGGACCGCGTCGCGCCGGAGGTCTGGGAACTGTACGGCAAGGCGCTAGACCGGTTCGGCCCGGTGTCGACGCTGATCGAATGGGATACCGACATTCCTGCGCTCGACGTCTTGCTGGATGAAGTGCGGCGTGCACGATCGGTCGCCGTCGGCTTGCACGCGCGCTGTGAGGGCGAACGATTGGCCGTGACGCAGCAGGCGTTTTCCAACGCGCTGTTCGATGCGAAGACGGACATGCTGGCTCTCCCGCTGTTCAAAGGCGACGCGCAGCGCAACGAACAGCGGCTGGCGCTCTATCGCGGCAATCTCACGGGAGGGTGGGACAAGACCCTGTCGTCTGCCTATCCCGTGCTGAAGGCACTGGTCGGAGAAGAATTCTTCTCAGCGCTCGCTCGCGCGTACGGAAAGGCCCATCCTTCCGCCACCGGCGACCTCAACCGATTCGGCGCGCATTTCGCCGACTTCCTTGCCGGCTTTGAACATGTGGCCGGCTATCCGTATTTCCCGGATGTCGCGCGCCTGGAATGGGCACTGCACTGTGCGCACTATGCTGATCATGCGGCGCCGATTGCGCCCGCTCAGCTGGCGCAGCTCGCACCGGAACGGCTCGATACCGCGCGACTGGTGATGCATCCCGCGTGCAGCCTGATTGCGTCGGACTGGGCTGTCGTGGACATCTGGCGCGCTCACCAGCCGAAGCTGGATACGGATCTTCCGGAAGACCTGGCCAGGCGCAGCTTTGGACTGGTCGTACGGCCTGGCTGGAAGGCCGGCGTGCTGGAACTGACGGAAGCTGCCTACACGGCGCTCTCCGCAATCCGGCAAGGCGAAACACTAGGGGCGGCACTGGACGCAGCCCTGTCTATCGATGAAGGGTTCGACTTCGGCGCGCAGCTGCAGCAGTGGATGCAAAGTGCAGTGTTCGTCGCCGTCGACCTCGCCGAACATTCGACTGAACGGTAAGGACCATGGACAGAATCCTGAGATTGCACCACGGAGTAACCCGTTACGATGCCTGCATCAATGAGTGGGCGGGTTCGTTGTTCAGCCTGGCGGTACGGCTGTTCATCGGCTGGCAGTTCTTCAAGGCGGGAATGGTCAAGGTCAGCGACTGGGAGGCCACTGTCGCGCTGTTCACTTACGAATACCAGGTGCCGCTGCTGCCGCCCTCACTGGCGGCATTCATGGGCGCGGCCGGCGAGCTCATATTCCCGCTGCTGCTCGCGGCTGGCCTGCTGTCGCGTCCGGCCGCGCTGGGACTGTTCGCCGTCAACGCGATGGCGCTGCTGTCCTATCCCGCCTTGTGGGAGTTCGAATGCCCGGCCGCGGTCAACGATCATCTCTACTGGGGCGCGATGCTGCTGGCCATCGTCGCATTCGGCCCCGGGCGATTCTCGGTGGATGATTGGCTTGTCAGGAAACAGGTCTAGAGCGTTTCGGTCCGACGGCTCATCCGGCGTTCCATGGAATGCGATGAAACGCGAAATTCGACATTCGTGAAACCGACGGAACCCGGCGGTCCAGCCACGAAGCCGAAGCCGGTCTTGACCGGGAACAGGCAGTTGTCCCGCAAGACCAGGTCGGTATGACAATTTGGCGTCGGCGTGTACAGGTGCTGCTTGATTTCTTCCCACACCGGTTCGGTGACCCAGCCATAGAGGTAGAGCTGGTTCGGATAGAGAGAGCTATCGGAGTCGATGTAGCCCTTCTGGTTCTTCTGCAGCGGCGGGTTCGCCGGCATCGCGTTGGAGACGGAGAGATCCACCGCGCCATCGCCAATCAGGTAGGCTTCTTCCTTCTGGTACGTGGTGAACGCGAGGCGCAGGTGCCAGCGGCAATTGAGCTCGATCTTCTTCTCCATGCCCACCTTTTCGGTTGCCATCGACAGGCCGTCGGTGACGGTGAGCTGTGTGCACATGATCTGGCCGATCAGGCTCGGTTCCAGTTTTCTAAACTCTTCCAGGTTCTCGTGCAGGTTCCAGAAGAACCACTTGGCGCGCTCGCCTTCAGTCATCTCCGCCAGTTCGGCAGCTTCGCGCTTGCCGTGCGCCTCGATCGTGCGCATCGCGTCCTTGCGCAGTTTTTCAAATGACTCGTCGTCTTCTGAACCGAATTTCTGGAAGTATTCGCTCCGCATAAAACCGTCTCCAAAAAAAGCGCATATGGTTTGATATGAATTTCAGTGTAGAACCCGGTTCGCAAAAAAACAGGGGGAACAACAACGTATCAAGGTGTTACCGCCGATAGAGCAATTCAAGAGTGATAAGTTCAGGCAATTGCACAGCATCCTGAGAAAAGGCGCGGGTTTCGATCCCTGCTCCGCGCTCCCGGCAGTACCGCCTTCGGCTAGCATGGAGGCTGGATCATCTTGCCCAACAACCACATTAAGAGAGAAAAACTATGTCGAGGCTGATTTACATAGCGGACCCGATGTGTTCCTGGTGTTACGGCTTCGGGCCGGAACTGGCCGCGCTGCTGGAAGGGCTGCCGGGGCTGCCGATCGAGGTCGTGGTCGGCGGGCTACGCCCGTACAACAAGGGGGTCATGGATGCCGCGCTGAAGAAGGACTTGCAGGAGCAGTGGCAGAAAGTCGGCGAGCGTACCGGCCTGCCCTTTTCCTTCGACTTCTTTACGAAGGAAAATTTTGTCTATGACACCGAGCCGGCTTGCCGTGCCGTCGTGGCCGCCCGTCTCATCGCGCCGCAAGCCAGCCTGTATGTCTTCCATGAGATCCAGCGCGCGTTCTATTCTGAGGGCAAGGATGTGACCGACGGAAAAGTCCTGGCGCCGATCGCGACGAAGGCGCTGGCCGAGCAGGGGCATACCGTCAGCGAGGCGGATTTCCTCGCGACCTGGAATTCGGATGTCGTGATCAAGGCCACCAACGAGGATTTCCTCCTGAGCGAGAAGTGGGAGATCCGCGGCTTTCCGACGCTGATCCTGGAACGCGGCAAGCAACTCGACCTGGTGACGGCGGGTTATGTCGCGATGCCGAGGCTGGTGGAATTGCTGGAAACGATCGTAGGCCAGGAAGCGGAACAGGGAAGCACTTCCGCCTGACGCTCCATGCGCAGCCTGCGCCGCTGCGCCGTGTGCTCGACCAGAAACGGGATCCATAGCGGTCCCGTTTTTCTTTGCACCGCACCGCTTGAGTGCGCTTCAAATAAAAAGGCGCAGAAACCGTGCGGTTGTCTGCGCCAATATGGCAAATCGCCCGGAGCTGCGCGGACGGGTGCTTTACTGCATTAGTACATGTGCTGACCGCCGTTGATCGCAATGTTCGCGCCGGTCAGGAAGGCCGCTTCGTCGGATGCCAGGTAGGCGACCAGGCCGGCGACTTCCTCGGGCTTGCCCAGGCGACCCATCGGGATTTGCGGGATGATCTTGCTTTCCAGAACTTCGCTCGGGATCGCCATGACCATCTTGGTACCGATATAGCCCGGGGAGATGGTGTTGACGGTCACGCCCTTCTTCGCCACTTCCAGCGCCAGCGCCTTGGTGAAACCGTGCATACCGGCCTTGGCAGCCGAGTAGTTGGTCTGGCCGAACGCGCCCTTCTGGCCGTTCACGGAAGAGATGTTGATGACGCGGCCCCAGCCGCGGTCGGTCATGCCATCGCACACCGGCTTGGTCATGTTGAAGACGGAGTCCAGGTTGGTCTTCATGACCGCATCCCAGTTGGCCTTGTCCATTTTCTTGAAGGTCATGTCGCGGGTGATGCCGGCATTGTTGACCAACACGTCGATCGGACCGATTTCCTCGGTGATCTTCTGGATGCAGGACTGTGCGGAGTCGAAGTCCGCCACGTCGCAAGGATAAGCGCGGAACTTGTAGCCCTGCTGTTCCATCGACGCCAGCCATTCCGTCGCCTTGGTATTGCCCGGCGAATAGGTTGTCACGACCTGGTAACCGAGCGCCGCCATCTTGATGCAGATAGCTTCCCCAAGACCACCCATACCACCCGTAACTAATGCAACTCGTGCCATGTTCTATTCTCTCTTTGAAGATTAATTGAATTCCCCAGCAGATACCTTATCGATATCGGCGTTACTGATTAGCGCTCAACTGCAAGCGCGACTCCCATGCCGCCGCCGATGCACAAGCTGGCCAGACCACGCTTGGCATCGCGACGAATCATTTCATGCAGCAGCGTCACCAGGATGCGGCAACCGGACGCACCGATCGGGTGGCCGATGGCGATTGCGCCGCCGTTGACGTTGATCTTGCTGGTGTCCCAGCCCATTTCCTTGTTCACGCCGATCGCCTGTGCCGCGAAGGCTTCGTTGATTTCCATCAGGTCGACGTCCTGGTGCGTCCAGCCGGCTTTCTTCAGGCAGAGCTGCGATGCAGGAACCGGCCCCATGCCCATGATGGTCGGGTCGACGCCGGCGGAGGCATAGGCCTTGATGCGCGCCAGCGGCTTGAGGCCGAGCTGGTCTGCCTTCTTGGCCGACATCATGATGACCGCGGCTGCGCCGTCGTTGATGCCGGAAGCGTTGGCAGCGGTGACGGTGCCGTCCTTGGCGAATGCCGGCTTCAGGCCGGAAATGGAGTCGAGCGTCACGCCCGGCTTGATGAATTCATCAGTGTCGAACACGATCGAGCCCTTCTTGGAAGCGATCTCGAACGGGATGATTTCGTCCTTGAACTTGCCGGCCTTCTGCGCGGCTTCGGCCTTGTTTTGCGAAGCGACCGCGAACTCGTCCTGTTCCTGGCGGGAGACGCCGTACTTCTTCGCGACGTTCTCGGCGGTGATGCCCATGTGATACTGGTTGTAGACGTCCCACAGGCCGTCGACGATCATGGTATCGATCAGCTTGGCGTCGCCCATGCGGAAGCCGTCACGCGAGCCGTTCAGGACGTGCGGTGCGGCGCTCATGTTTTCCTGGCCGCCGGCAATCACGATCTCGGAGTCGCCGCACAGGATGGCTTGCGCGGCGAGGTGGGTCGCCTTCAGGCCGCTGCCGCAAACCTTGTTGATCGTCATCCCGGGAACCATGTCGGGGAGACCTGCCTTGATCACTGCCTGGCGTGCCGGATTTTGTCCGACACCGGCGGCCAACACTTGGCCCATGATCACTTCGCTGACCTGTTCCGGTGCAATGCCGGTCTTGGCCAGCAGGTTCTTGATTACATGCGCACCCAGATCTGCCGCAGCAACCTTGGCCAGCGAACCTCCGAACTTGCCGACGGCGGTACGGCCTGCTGCGACGATGACGACTTCACTCATTTCAAATCTCCCTTGAGGACGAAAAATACTGCGAACCTGCCCTGATGCCGGCGAATGGCCGAGCTATTTGGGCTTGCTCAAAAAGAGCCGTTCATCTTAGCGCCCCGGACACGCACTCCGTTTGATTTGACTCAACGGGTCGGGCGCAACTAAAAAAAGCCAGAAATGTGAATCCAGGTTCATCAGATCAAGCCGTCCGGCGCGTCCGGGCGCATGGTCACTATAGCAAGATTCAGACCGAGGGCATATAAGGAGTGTCCGCAGTGCAGACCATTATTCCGATGCTCTGTGACAGGATGATGAAGAGCGGAATACGATTTGCTGTGCGTCAATATCGAGGGGGGGAAGAGCCTCCGTGGATTGAGGCGTTTCAGGAGTTCAAAACTCGGCCCATTGTTCGTCCCGTGGGACGGCACCGATCAGCCGCTTATGTGCCGGCGCTGATGGTGCGAGATGGACGACCGGTTCGGGCACGAACGCAGTCTTTGCGATTGCGGGCAATGCAGCGGCCGGTTGGATGCCTTCCATCTTGAACACGGATACCGCCCTTGCAAGGGTAGACGCTTGGTCCTGCATGCTTTGCGCCGCCGCTGCCGCCTGTTCGACGAGGGCCGCGTTCTGTTGCGTCATCTCGTCCATGTGGGCGATCGCGCGATTGACCTCTTCGATGTCGGCGCTCTGCTCTTCGCTTGCCGCCGTGATCTCGCGCATGATGTCGGCAACCTGCGAGACGGCGGCCACGATCTCGTCCATCGTCTTGCCGGCATCGTCGACCAGCTTGCCGCCTGCGTCGACTTTTTCGACCGAGTCGCTGATCAGCTGCTTGATCTCTTTCGCTGCGCCGGCGGAGCGCTGTGCCAGGTTGCGCACTTCTGCCGCGACCACCGCGAAGCCTCTGCCCTGCTCACCGGCGCGTGCGGCCTCCACCGCAGCATTGAGTGCAAGAATATTGGTCTGGAAGGCGATACCGTCGATCACGCCGATGATGTCGCTGATCTTCTTCGAGCTGGCGTTGATCGCGTCCATCGTCTTCACGACCTGCGCCACCACGTGGCCGCCGCGCTGCGCCACCTCGGCCGCCGAGGCCGCCAGCTGGTTTGCCTGCGACGCCGCATCGGCGCTCTGGCGCACCGTGCCGGTCAGCTGCTCCATCGAGCTCGCCGTCTGCTGCAGGTTGCTCGCCGCCTGCTCGGTGCGGTGGCTCAGGTCGGTGTTGCCGGTCGCCACCTCGGCGCTGGCCACCTGGATCGAGTCGGCCGTCTGGCGGATCTCGCCGACCAGGCCACGCAGCCGTTCCTGCATCGCCGCAATGGCTTGCAGCAGGCGTCCGATCTCGTCCTGGTTGGTGCCCACGTCCACCGTGCTGCCCAGGTCACCCTCGGCGATGCGCTCGGCAACCTTCACCGCCCGCTCGATCGGCAGCTTGATGC